>NZ_NRGZ01000012.1:0-565 GCF_002332205.1 Pseudoalteromonas sp. JB197 | reverse complement strand
TCCCGCCCACGGGTTTGGGTGTTTATTGTAGGCGGGGCTTTATGCCGCGCTGGTTAATATTAAAAAACATTGCGTGAGGTAAACTCCCGCCCACGGGGTTGGGTGTTTATTGTAGGCGGGGCTTTATGCCGCGCTGGTTAATATTAAAAAACATTGCGTGAGGTAAACTCCCGCCCACGGGGTTGGGTGTTTATTGTAGGCGGGGCTTTATGCCGCGCTGGTTAATATTAAAAAACATTGCGTGAGGTAAACTCCCGCCCACGGGGTTGGGTGTTTATTGTAGGCGGGGCTTTATGCCGCGCTGGTTAATATTAAAAAACATTGCGTGAGGTAAACTCCCGCCCACGGGGTTGGGTGTTTATTGTAGGCGGGGCTTTATGCCGCGCTGGTTAATATTAAAAAACATTGCGTGAGGTAAACTCCCGCCCACGGGGTTGGGTGTTTATTGTAGGCGGGGCTTTATGCCGCGCTGGTTAACATTAAAAAACATTGCGTGAGGTAAACTCTCGTCTACGGGGAAGGATGTTTGTTGTAGGCGGGGCTTTATGCCGCGCTGGTTACAATT
>NZ_NRGZ01000011.1:0-569 GCF_002332205.1 Pseudoalteromonas sp. JB197 | reverse complement strand
AATTGTAACCAGCGCGGCATAAAGCCCCGCCTACAACAAACATCCTTCCCCGTAGACGAGAGTTTACCTCACGCAATGTTTTTTAATGTTAACCAGCGCGGCATAAAGCCCCGCCTACAATAAACACCCAACCCCGTGGGCGGGAGTTTACCTCACGCAATGTTTTTTAATATTAACCAGCGCGGCATAAAGCCCCGCCTACAATAAACACCCAACCCCGTGGGCGGGAGTTTACCTCACGCAATGTTTTTTAATATTAACCAGCGCGGCATAAAGCCCCGCCTACAATAAACACCCAACCCCGTGGGCGGGAGTTTACCTCACGCAATGTTTTTTAATATTAACCAGCGCGGCATAAAGCCCCGCCTACAATAAACACCCAACCCCGTGGGCGGGAGTTTACCTCACGCAATGTTTTTTAATATTAACCAGCGCGGCATAAAGCCCCGCCTACAATAAACACCCAACCCCGTGGGCGGGAGTTTACCTCACGCAATGTTTTTTAATATTAACCAGCGCGGCATAAAGCCCCGCCTACAATAAACACCTAACCCGTGGGCGGGAGTTTA
>NZ_NRGZ01000010.1:0-653 GCF_002332205.1 Pseudoalteromonas sp. JB197 | reverse complement strand
AAAAACATTGCGCGAGGTAAACTCCCGCCCACGGGTTAGGTGTTTATTGTAGGCGGGGCTTTACGCCGCGCTAGTTTAAGGTTTAAAAAACATTGCGCGAGGTAAACTCCCGCCCACGGGTTAGGTGTTTATTGTAGGCGGGGCTTTACGCCGCGCTAGTTTAAGGTTTAAAAAACATTGCGCGAGGTAAACTCCCGCCCACGGGTTAGGTGTTTATTGTAGGCGGGGCTTTACGCCGCGCTAGTTTAAGGTTTAAAAAACATTGCGCGAGGTAAACTCCCGCCCACGGGTTAGGTGTTTATTGTAGGCGGGGCTTTACGCCGCGCTAGTTTAAGGTTTAAAAAACATTGCGCGAGGTAAACTCCCGCCCACGGGTTAGGTGTTTATTGTAGGCGGGGCTTTACGCCGCGCTAGTTTAAGGTTTAAAAAACATTGCGCGAGGTAAACTCCCGCCCACGGGTTAGGTGTTTATTGTAGGCGGGGCTTTACGCCGCGCTAGTTTAAGGTTTAAAAAACATTGCGCGAGGTAAACTCCCGCCCACGGGTTAGGTGTTTATTGTAGGCGGGGCTTTACGCCGCGCTAGTTTAAGGTTTAAAAAACATTGCGCGAGGTAAACTCCCGCCCACGGGTTTGGGTGTTTATTGTAGGCGGG
>NZ_NRGZ01000009.1:0-689 GCF_002332205.1 Pseudoalteromonas sp. JB197 | reverse complement strand
GTTTTTTATATTCATTTAAGTCATGTTCGTTTTTAGCTTCAAGAGATTTGATTTTTCTACTTAATTCAATGTTTACGAGTCTGTGCCCACAGAACAAAAACAAAAATATAAATGCTGTTCCACCAACTAATGTACCTGTAGCTAAGGCTAAGCTGTTATCCCATACGTTTTCCCAGCCTAATTTTGTATTGCTGGTACTTTTAAATGTAACCGTTAATTCGCCATCAGCACTTTCGGTGTAAGCGAATTTTTTTAGATTGGGATAAAATTTCACATCACCACTAACCCTACTTTCGTAGTAACTATCGAGAGATTGATACCCAAAATAACCGGCTAAACCTAAAGCAATAACAAGAGCGAAAAGGTATTTCATCGTAAGTAAACCTCTGTGATATCCGGTCTAAAATGCCCCATTTCTTGGCTAACAGTTTCTAGACGCGTAGTGTAATTTAATCTTTGATTTTGTAACTCGGACATACGTTCTTGAGCGTATGAGTGACGAACGCCATGTGCACCAGATGACCACCCAAGAGCACGATTTGATGCTGCAGAAAATGAGTTAGACCAGCGTTGGCCACCTGCAATATCATACTGAGAACGATAATTTATGCCTCTGTCGCTTACTGTGTTTGCTGTGTCCAGGCGTTTGCTTTCTAAGCGTTCTGAAAGTGAATGAGGTAAAACGACTT
>NZ_NRGZ01000008.1:0-695 GCF_002332205.1 Pseudoalteromonas sp. JB197 | reverse complement strand
AAAAACATTGCGCGAGGTAAACTCCCGCCCACGGGTTAGGTGTTTATTGTAGGCGGGGCTTTACGCCGCGCTAGTTTAAGGTTTAAAAAACATTGCGCGAGGTAAACTCCCGCCCACGGGTTAGGTGTTTATTGTAGGCGGGGCTTTACGCCGCGCTAGTTTAAGGTTTAAAAAACATTGCGCGAGGTAAACTCCCGCCCACGGGTTAGGTGTTTATTGTAGGCGGGGCTTTACGCCGCGCTAGTTTAAGGTTTAAAAAACATTGCGCGAGGTAAACTCCCGCCCACGGGTTAGGTGTTTATTGTAGGCGGGGCTTTACGCCGCGCTAGTTTAAGGTTTAAAAAACATTGCGCGAGGTAAACTCCCGCCCACGGGTTAGGTGTTTATTGTAGGCGGGGCTTTACGCCGCGCTAGTTTAAGGTTTAAAAAACATTGCGCGAGGTAAACTCCCGCCCACGGGTTAGGTGTTTATTGTAGGCGGGGCTTTACGCCGCGCTAGTTTAAGGTTTAAAAAACATTGCGCGAGGTAAACTCCCGCCCACGGGTTAGGTGTTTATTGTAGGCGGGGCTTTACGCCGCGCTGGTTAACATTAAAGAACATTGCGCGAGGTAAACTCCCGCCCACGGGTTTGGGTGTTTATTGTAGGCGGGGCTTTATGCCGCGCTGGTTTAAGGTTTAAAAAACATTGCGCGAG
>NZ_NRGZ01000007.1:0-826 GCF_002332205.1 Pseudoalteromonas sp. JB197 | reverse complement strand
TGGGCGATTTTAAACGTTTTTGTGAGCCAACAAGCGCAGCGCGTTAGCCCCCGCCAAAACAGCGTAAAAAAGTTGAAAATTGTGCAAACCTCCAACCCGCTGGGTACAACTCGTAAAACGAGCTGTAACCCAGCGGGTTAGAGCCATACAGCAATTTCACGCAAAATCTAAAACGCATTGCGTGAAATTGATTTATTTTTGACTTTTTTTTTGTTGTTTGTAATATAGGAAGCTCTTAAAGAGTAGTGCCTATAGCACCGTACTTTACCGGTTAGTACCAAATCAAACCGAGACTGAAAACAACCGTTTCAGTACTGAACCCATACAGTAAATTTGGAGGCTATACGCTTCTCAGAAAAGAGAAAATCCGTTCTAAAGCTCGTAAAGCTTAAGTCTTATCAACTTTAATTGATGCGTTTTAAGGTGAGAACAGTCCGAACCTATGCAAACGATATTGCAAAACAGGGGCGAATAGGTATTCAGTTACCGCTGAGTTAAGCGACAGCTTTTCCAGTTAGACTTACAAAGAGAAATTATGACCAATTTTGATCCAGATAAAGAAGTTGCAGAGTTAAAAAAAGATTCAGAGCTACGCAGAAAGCGCAGCTATAGCCAGCGCAAATCAAGGTTAGATAAGTATCATGCTGAGATAGAAGGATTGCGCCAAAAGGGCTCGACAATAGCAGAGATCACACGTTGGTTAAGCAAAAAAAAACGCTTCGTAGTAGCGGAATCTACTGTTCATCGCTGGTTAAAAAGTAAAGATATTCATGGCAAGATTTAGTGTAAAAACCCCTGAGCAGCAAGCATTTTCTGTCACCAAGGA
>NZ_NRGZ01000006.1:0-1265 GCF_002332205.1 Pseudoalteromonas sp. JB197 | reverse complement strand
TGGCAAGATTTAGTGTAAAAACCCCTGAGCAGCAAGCATTTTCTGTCACCAAGGATTTTACACGTAACAATATATTAGACTCCATAAGAACGGTTGATAATTATCGTGGGGCACTAAAAAGTGTGGCGAAGAATATGCAGCAATATGGGCTGGGTGACTTATTAAGAGGCCTGACTCCAGAAACCGCCAATTCATACTTGAATATCCGCGCTGAAGAAGTTCGTCAATCGCAATTAAATATGGAGCGCCAAGCAATACAGTGCATGATGCACAACATTACAAAAACACTAGACAAAAATAACAAACTAGACTCTTCAATAAAATCAAAGCGTGAAACCATAGAAGCCAGCCGCTCTTATACTCCAGAGCAAGTGCACGCCATAGCCTCCGCACAAAATGAACGTAACGCACTGGCAACAGAAATTGCATATGCAGCTGGACTACGAGCACATGAATTATTGACGTTACAACGTATAGAAGAGCGAGCCCCATCAAACAGATCTGCACTAGAAAGTAAATTTAATGGTCGTGATGGAGTGAGTTACACCGTACAAGGAAAAGGCGGTCTTGTACGAAAAGTCGTTTTACCTCATTCACTTTCAGAACGCTTAGAAAGCAAACGCCTGGACACAGCAAACACAGTAAGCGACAGAGGCATAAATTATCGTTCTCAGTATGATATTGCAGGTGGCCAACGCTGGTCTAACTCATTTTCTGCAGCATCAAATCGTGCTCTTGGGTGGTCATCTGGTGCACATGGCGTTCGTCACTCATACGCTCAAGAACGTATGTCCGAGTTACAAAATCAAAGATTAAATTACACTACGCGTCTAGAAACTGTTAGCCAAGAAATGGGGCATTTTAGACCGGATATCACAGAGGTTTACTTACGATGAAATACCTTTTCGCTCTTGTTATTGCTTTAGGTTTAGCCGGTTATTTTGGGTATCAATCTCTCGATAGTTACTACGAAAGTAGGGTTAGTGGTGATGTGAAATTTTATCCCAATCTAAAAAAATTCGCTTACACCGAAAGTGCTGATGGCGAATTAACGGTTACATTTAAAAGTACCAGCAATACAAAATTAGGCTGGGAAAACGTATGGGATAACAGCTTAGCCTTAGCTACAGGTACATTAGTTGGTGGAACAGCATTTATATTTTTGTTTTTGTTCTGTGGGCACAGACTCGTAAACATTGAATTAAGTAGAAAAATCAAATCTCTTGAAGCTAAAAACGAACATGACTTAAATGAATATAAAAAAC
>NZ_NRGZ01000005.1:0-5215 GCF_002332205.1 Pseudoalteromonas sp. JB197 | reverse complement strand
GGCGGGGGCTAACGCGCTGCGCTTGTTGGCTCACAAAAACGTTTAAAATCGCCCAGAGGCGATTTTAATCCGTTTTTGGAGCTTGCAAAGTTGTGTCAGTGGAATACAATGTGTGTATACAAATGTAAATACAGGTGCGTTATGGCTACTATAAATATTCGTGTGAATGATGATCTGAAAGTGCGTTCTTACGCTGCGTTAGAAAAATTAGGAATAACGCCATCAGAGTTATTGAGACAAACACTGGAATACGTTGCACAAAGAGAAAAACTGCCGTTCAAGTCAGTGTTGCTAACAAGTGAAGATGAAGCGCTTATTGCTGTGGCACAAGCCCGTTTAGCTGATCCAAAAGCCGGAGTAAAGGTCTCGTTAGATGACCTATGAGTTAGAATTTGATCCCCGTGCGCTTAAGGAATGGCGTAAGTTAGGCGCAACCGTGCGTGAGCAGTTTAAAAAGAAGTTAGGTGAAGTACTGGAACAACCAAGGGTTGAAGCTAACCGGCTACGAGAACTCCCAGACTGCTACAAGATTAAATTACGTCAAGTTGGGTACCGGTTAATATACCAAGTGCACGATGAAAAAGTGTCTATCCTTGTTGTGGCGATAGGCAAAAGAGATAAATCAGAGGCGTATAAAGACGCTGGAAAACGAGTTTAACCGTTTTTTGATAAACAGTAGTTATTGCGTTTATGTTCTTGATTTCAAAGGTTAAATTTAAGGTTTTTCATTTTTGTTTCACTTGAAACAAGAATGAAAAAACCTGTGTCTAAAAAGATGAAATAGATTATTTATAAAGGCACCGGAAAACGAGTTTAGCCGTTTTTTGGTACTGGTACTGAATCTGAGTGTGAACCGGGTAAAAACAAACGCTTTGTTGGGCACAAACGGGGAGTTTGTACTGAGAAAACGTATTTAACATAAAAACCGGTATGGGCTATCGTGATACTTTTTCCGGTTCAGGTGGTATTTTTATCGAAAGGCATTTTTTTAGATGTTTTTAGGCACTTCAAGCTGCCTTGCTCAGCTCAGTTATTTGACGTAACCTAAGCCCTAATAAAACAAAACCCCGATTCGTACATCATCTTGGCGGAAGAATTACGATATCAGGGTTCGAGATAATTCCGAAAAATCGAAACTATATAATCTCAGAGAGAATAATAACACATGGATCATACTTCACAAGCCAAAACCGCCATAAGCGCGGTGAGAATTGAATAATAGCGCACAACAGCTTTCACTTTTTGAGCAGCGTTTACCCAAAAAACCGTACCATACCGATGAGTTCGCGAACGGCTTAGCGATTGCGCGTGCCCAGAACGCGATCAAATCACGTTACATCCAAGCGAATGGCCCGACGCATAAATACTGGTTGGTGTTTGACGTAGACAAACCGAATGCATCCTTAGATTGGTACGATTCAGGTGCGCCCGCACCCAATATCGTTGCAACAAACCGTGATAACGGGCATGCACATTTGATTTACGGCCTTGAGGTGTCTATCAGAACGGCACCCGATGGCCGTAGTGCTCCACTTCGCTACGCAGCAGCAGTAGAAAGCGCCCTGAGAGAAAAACTCGGTGCCGATATAGGTTACGCAGGCCTTATTTGTAAAAACCCCTTAAATCCACACTGGCAAGTCTCTACATGGGAACCATGCTTATATAATTTAGATTGGCTTGCTGACTATGTCGATTTGAGCGCCTACAGTGGCCGCAAACGGCTTCCTGATTACGGATTAGGGCGTAACTGTAACTTATTCGATTATCTCAGTACGTGGGCTTACAAAGCGATTAGGCAAGGGTGGCCTGAATACGAGCGTTGGCTCGAAGCGTGTTTAACCAGGGCTGAGGGCTACAATAAAAAAACGTTTAAAGAGCCACTACCGCAGAGTGAAATTAAAGCCACAGCTAAGAGCGTTGCGCGATGGACGCATAAGAACTTTAGCGCAGCTGGCTTTAGTGAATGGCAAGCAAAGCAGGGCGCAAAAGGCGGTAAGGTATCCAAAGGTGGTGGTAGACCCGCTGGGTCAGTGAAAGTAAATTGGGAGCTTTGGGAAGCTGTACGTAACTTGAAGTCACAAGGTTACGCGCATGCAGCAATCGCAGAGGATCTTAAAATATCAGCAAGCACAGTCAGTAAATATGCAAAAATTTTAAAATAGCGATCGCGAAAACAAGCCCTATCAGATAATAGCCCTTTTTGGGTTTGATTACATATTACAGAGAGGTGATTACTTTTGAGTAACTGTCGGAGGACATTAAAGTATGAAACTCGACAATAAATACTAAAACCATGACAATAAAGTTCGAAACTTTTCGATGCTATTTGTCGCAGTCTGCCTTTTGTTCTAACAAGCTTTTGCCCCAAAACGAGTTAACGTAAATGCTCTAAGGGCAGCTTTTAGCGATAACCGGTCATTGAGGTTGGCTAAACACAAGAGTTAGTTGATTGGTTAAACTACTCTTTGCGCATATATTCATGAAAATGAGCGATGCGCGCATATTGTTCCATTTAACTTTACTTAAAAGTTTTAGAAAACTTAGTGATAGTAATACCTTAGGTAATTTGTTAAAACTATATAATATAGAAAAGTGAGCGTTAAGTCGGCAGAGATATGCGCGATGAGCGCACTATTAAATTGTTAGCTGTATATTAACTTCTACCCGAAGAAGAGTGAGAGATTGTGACTGAAATTTGGACTATTCTGATACCTATCCTGATTGTAGACGTGATGAACCCAGTATTGTTTGCCTTTATGGTGTATGCTGCAGGCACAAAACACCCGGTTTCAAACAGTAGTGCAGTTCTTATTGGGCACGCTGTTGCTTACTTCATTGCAGGCTTTATCTTAGCGCTTGGACTTGAGCGAATTACCGACCGTTTAGCAAATCCGCAATTTGTTGATTATATTATCAGCTTGCTACTTGGAATCCTTTTATTGTGGGTTACATTCCGTCCAAAAAATAAAACAAAAAAGGAACAAGCTAAACCGGATGGAGTTCTCACTCCGGTAAAAGCATTCGGTTTAGGAGCAATCATCAACTTTGTAGGCATCCCCTTTGCTTTGCCGTATTTTGCTGCACTCAACCAAATTCTTAAGGCTGACCTGACGATTATTGATTCGGTTATCGTGCTGTTTGCTTACAACTTGCTTTATGCTCTGCCTTTCGTGATTGTTCCTGTTCTAGTGGCGATGAATGGAGAGCGCAGTCAATCTTTATTGAAGCGTATAAATCTAGTTGTAGAGCGCGCTAGTGCTTATCTTATGCCTGCTTTGCTTGCGATAGCTGGGTTCGCATTGGTTGGTGACGCAATCAAGTTTCTTCTTACTGGGAAAGGTCTTTTATGATTGTTGGGTGTTAAGAGTAAGTGTGAAGGAAGTTTGGGGTTTCTGGATGTAATTTGGTTGCCTTTTGTTGTGCGGCTAGGGGCCCCAGCTAACAAGGCGATGGTACGGAATTTTAGAAGCTCCGGCTTCGCCTCCACTTTTAAAATCCGCACATCGCGGCGTTATATGTACTTAGATATGGAGTTTCTAAATTGAAAGAAGTTGTAATAGATATACTTTTCGCTGGCTTATTTCTCATCCCATTAGCCCTTTATTTTTCTCCAAACCTGACTGATAAATGTATATCGACTTTTGAAAAGGCTATTGCTAAGAGTAATAACTATCTTCTTTCATTGCCTATTTCCGTATACTTAATTTATGAATTGTCTACTAAAAGTAATTGGGCTGCACAAATAGGCTTGGCAGTGGCATTTTTTATTTTCTTTACAATCTACGCGTCTGCTTTGTCATTCTTATTTAGATTCGCAGATACATATAACAAGCGCCTTAACTCCGACAATGATTAGTTGTCATGGTTTTGGCAAACAACGCAAAAAGCCACGCCAACACATTGCGTGTTAGGCGGGCGTTAGCGAGCAGTAAACAAACCCACAGGAGGGGTTAAAAATGGGTGAATGGTCTGAATACTTCGAGGATTTTCCTGAAGAGAATCCTGGCAATTATGTCGGTGGAAAGTTCGACCCAGAAGGAGCCAAAAGAGTTCGGGAGGCAGAGGGGAAACGTTCAGCAGCTAGCGCAGAAATCACGCAGATGCTCGCTAATGCTTGGAAGGCAGAGAAAGAACGGTCTTTTGTTCAGGTTGATGAATGTCCGCAGTGTGGGTTGGAGGCACTGAATACCTACAAAATCAAGGACACCTTCTATCTGTGCGAGTGTCAGGATTGCGGTATGTATGGCCAAGGTGGTAGTCACTCCGAGGCTTTAAAATCCGCTGAGGATGCTCTGGGCGATGGCCTAGATTGGAGAGATAACCCGGTGCCATGGAGTCGCTAACAAGGCCAGGCACGGCGACGCCTACTACATTGCGGCTTCGCCTCCATTTCGTAGCCGCGCATGCTGGCTGGCGTTACAAACGTCCGCAATTGGCACAGAGCCGTCCTTCAGCTCTAACTCATTTTTGTCCAAAAGTGAGTTTCAATCTTTGTTGTCACAATTTTTCTTTGGATAGGCACGTTGATTGAATCTAAGTTTTGATCTTTATTGTCATACATACCTTCTATTGACACGAAAGGAGCGGACTGGGAAGGCAAAAAAGTTTCAAACATTATTGTCTTCCGACAGTAACATAGAGTTTTTAGCTGATGGCATCATGTTATTTTTAAAGTTCAATATGGAAAATGGCCTTCTAAAGAAGAGAAAAAACAAGCGCACATAATCTTTCAAGGAATTAATCATGTTTCTCAGGAAACTATCGACTATTTGGCTAAATATTGGAGTGAGTCTAAGTTTTAGTTATCATCTTTTATCAAACTAGGGTGGTGCTGTTTAACGAATTTAAATAGTTCATCCTGATCTGTTCTAAGCGCATCTACTTGTCGTTTATAGCGCTGCATTGCTTTGCCGGCGTGAATTTTACTGAATTCTTCTTTTGCCTTTAAATCTTCCGCCTCGGATTGCTTGGCCTTTGCTTCGTTCACCAAGGTTATTGCTTCTCTTTTTAATTTTTCAGCACTGCGCCTTTCGTTTTCAGCTTCAATTAATTTTTGTTGAGCCCTATTTTGTAGCCTCTCTGCTTCTGCAAATTCATCGTTGAGTGCGTTTTTCGCGGTTTCTTCTGCACTATTAGCCTGCTCTATTTTGTTTTGTAACTGTTTTTTATATTCATTTAAGTCATGTTCGTTTTTAGCTTCAAGAGATTTGATTTT
>NZ_NRGZ01000004.1:0-12622 GCF_002332205.1 Pseudoalteromonas sp. JB197 | reverse complement strand
TGGCAAGATTTAGTGTAAAAACCCCTGAGCAGCAAGCATTTTCTGTCACCAAGGACTTCACACGTAACAATATATTAGACTCCATAAGAACGGTTGATAATTATCGCGGTGCACTGGAAAGTGTGGCGAAGAATATGCAGCAATATGGGCTAGGTGACTCATTAAGAGGAATGACCCCAGAAACCGCCAATTCATACTTGAACATCCGCGCTGAAAAAGTTCGTCAATCGCAATTAAATATGGAGCGCCAAGCAATACAGTGCATGATGCACAACATTACAAAAACACTAGACAAAAATAACAAACTAGACTCTTCAATAAAATCTGAGCGTGAAACCATAGAAGCCAGCCGCTCTTATACTCCAGAGCAAGTACACGCCATAGCCTCAGCACAAACTGAACGTAACGCACTGGCAACAGAAATTGCATATGCGGCTGGACTACGTGCACATGAATTATTGACGTTACAACGAATAGAAGAGCGAGCCCCATCAGACAGACCTGCACTAGAAAGTAAATTTAATGGTCGTGATGGAGTACGTTACACCGTACAAGGGAAAGGCGGTCTTGTACGAGAAGTCGTTTTACCTCATTCACTTTCAGAACGCTTAGAAAGCAAACGCCTGGACACAGCAAACACAGTAAGCGACAGAGGCATAAATTATCGTTCTCAGTATGATATTGCAGGTGGCCAACGCTGGTCTAACTCATTTTCTGCAGCATCAAATCGTGCTCTTGGGTGGTCATCTGGTGCACATGGCGTTCGTCACTCATACGCTCAAGAACGTATGTCCGAGTTACAAAATCAAAGATTAAATTACACTACGCGTCTAGAAACTGTTAGCCAAGAAATGGGGCATTTTAGACCGGATATCACAGAGGTTTACTTACGATGAAATACCTTTTCGCTCTTGTTATTGCTTTAGGTTTAGCCGGTTACTTTGGGTACCAATCTCTCGATAATTACTACGAGAGCAGGGTTAGTGGTGATGTGAAATTTTATAAAGGCCTAAAAAAATTCGCTTACACCGAAAGTGCTGATGGCGAGTTAACGGTTACATTTAAAAGTACCAGCAATACAAAGTTAGGCTGGGAAAACGTATGGGATAACAGCTTAGCCTTAGCTACAGGTGCATTAGTTGGTGGAACAGCATTTATATTTTTGTTTTTCTTCTGTGGGCACAGACTTGTAAACATTGAATTAAGTAATAAAATCAAATCTCTTGAAGCTAAAAACGAACATGACTTAAATGAATATAAAAAACAGTTACAAAACAAAATAGAGCAGGCTAATAGTGCAGAAGAAACCGCGAAAAACGCACTCAACGATGAATTTGCAGAAGCAGAGAGGCTACAAAATAGGGCTCAACAAAAATTAATTGAAGCTGAAAACGAAAGGCGCAGTGCTGAAAAATTAAAAAGAGAAGCAATAACCTTCGTAAACGAAGCAAAAGCCAAGCAGTCCGAAGCTGAGGATTTAAAATCAAAAGAAGAGTTTAGTAAAATTCACGCTGGGAAAGCAATGCAGCGCTATAAACTAAAATTAGATAAGCTTAAAACAGATCAGGATGAGCTATTTAAATTCGTTAAAAAGCACCATCCTAGTTTGATAAAAGATAAATAAAAAGATTCAAAAAACACTTTATAACGCCCCCATTTTTAGAGTTTACCCCCACCCCCCGAATATCTAGATGATTTGAAATGGAGCACCTAATACGATAGGCGCTCCGAACTTTTATTCACTTATTGATTTTAGTAGGCTATCCCTTATTAACTTACTTCCTGTTAACGTTAAGTGATACTGTCAAAATAAAGTGGTCTTCCACCTTCGTCTTGATACAAGCAGTTCGGATTACAAAATTCATCAACAATAGATAATCTTTTAAAGTTAGAGTTATTTATTTTTGAAATATTAGAAAATAAGTATTCATACTCTTCAAAATACTGCTGTTTTGTTTTAGAAATAATAACATTATTATTTTTTATACATCATTTCAGGTATATGTTCAGGCCACACAGGAAACTGTACACGAAGTTGAACTAAATATTCAGCGGCTAAATGAATCGCTTAAGAATGCCAATCACCTAAAAGAACTCAAAAAATTGAAATGGATATTAATTTTTATATCCCTTATTTTTGTATCAATCTCAATCCCAATATTTCATTTTAACATTGCCTACTTGAAAGCTTTATTTTAAATATCAGAGAAAAGTTAGCCCCCCTTCCTTGCCGCCACGATTCAAAGAGCGGCAATATTATTCCCACTCAATGGTAAAAACCAGACTAAAGCCAGCATTACTACCCCTTTTTATTGGCTCGTTTTTTGCTCTATTATCTATAACCCCATAAAAAGCATATTCACTGGAGGAATTAACATGCTAATTAACAGTAACAGCCAAGCAAGCCATATTTATCAAACGCAAAGTAATGCACCTCATACTACAACTAGCTCGAATACTCCGGTCAAAAATGAAAATACGGCAGACAAAATTACAATTAGTGAAGCAGGGCTTAATGCTGAGAGTAAATTGCAAGAAATAGCCAAACACTATGACCCTAAAAATATGTCTTATAATGAATTATCTAAGATGTCTTCCACTTTGGAATTAAATGGGTTAGTAACACCTGAAGAAGGCTTGGCTCTTAGAGCACCGCCTAAAATGAACTTTGACCCTAATGAAAAATATGACACCGTAGCATTAGCAAAAAAATCAGTGGAGTTTGATCAGTCACTTGGAATGGCAGGAAGAGACTCGCAACTAAGAGTAAGAGCGCTTAATATTTTAGAAACAATACAAAGTTTATCTAGCTAAAGAGGAAGAAAAAGATACCCCTTCCCATTTAGCTAAACTTTTAATTTATATAAATTGAATCACTCCAATAACCAAACGGGGATGCTGTTGAGTTCGTACCAACATTAAATTGCCCTGATTCTTGGCCACTAAAATCATAGCCATATAACCAACCTGTTATGGTTTCACCAGAGGCACAAACATGCAAATCACTGCCGCATCGATATTGAGTATATCCTGCGGCTTTAGAAATACCATTCATTGTAGCGTTGGTTGGATTTCCGTAACCATATTGCCATAGATATACATTTAACGTAGCCCCGCCATGATCTCCGGTAGAAGTTTGAGTTTCTTGAATGATTTCTTGACCATAATTTGTTGAATATACAATCCCAATTTCAAAATAAGTAACACCACTTGCGGCGGCTCGTGCTACTGATGATGCCTTTCTTATATTATTACTTTCTGGTGCATTCAAAGCTAATGATGAAGAATTACCTATTTTCACTACACGCTTAACTACACCGGCTTCAACGTCAGCGGCTGAAGCGAAACCTGAGAAGGTAGACGTAGATAAAAGAATGGTTGAAAGAAGTGTTGTTTTTAAAGTCATTTAATTTCCCTTTTAATATCAATTGAAAGGCATTTATAGTTCACGTCTTTAGCATTGTCAAAAAATGAAAATGTAATGATAAATAATTAATTTTTATATTTGTTAACTGATAGCAGAAAATCAAACACAAGACCTTCATCCAACAATTGAGTTTCACCGGTGAAACTTTAATTTTAGCGGCTAAAATAATGGGGTATCACACTTTGACCTGCAATACCCCCTACCTAACAATTAACCTATTAAACTTATAACCAATTGGGCTACAGCAATTAGGGAAATTAAATTAATAGAAAACCTTCCTTCTGCTTTCACTTTATAATGAATATCTATTTTCACTGGCGTGCTCATTAATATTGATAGTGCCCCAACCGCAGTGTAATCTTAAATTGCCGTAAAAGATTGGCGGTTAGAATGTGGCATCCATGCCATTTTACTATCGTTGATTTTCAACCAGGCCTCGTGCCTGGTTACCTTCATTTTTTATCTTTCTTTGATACTAACAAAATTTTTTAACTATCTGCGGCGCTGAAAAAATTAACCTGTCGCCTTAGTTCCGCTTAATCATAATTTAACGCATAGCACTTTTACGAATAAGCAAAAGGTGAGTATTTATTAAAATAATTGCCGGTGTATCTACCATTTCACATTAAAAACAGGTGCGGCGGCACTCTAGGTTACACTGTCGTATTAACCTAGAGGCCTTGCCATGCAAGCGCTAATAACGAATTGCACACGGGAAAGTTACACGCGTGATGTGAACGGTACTTTTGAACGGACTCGATAAAGTTATTGAATAAGCAGGCTTGATAAACACAGCCGTAACCCACCATAAAACGAGCTGACAGCCATCGAGGAGGGCAAATCAGGGTATCCACTGATAAATCCACAAATGAAAGATGAAAGCTCTTAGAGTTCGTTATAGGAGCTAATGCTACTCACTCTTACAAAGCTTAAATATTTCATGGCGAAGCCGTAGCGAGGAACGAGCGGTAACCCGACAGAGTTCAACGATAAAATCAATTTAACTACGCGATCACAAAAGGAACAGCAGATCCGATGCTCCTTCGTGCCCTGATAAACCAATTATGCACGGCCTGTAAGCCACGCTAACGCATTTTGTTTGCCCCAATGATTCAGGCTTTGGGTTGGCGCTCAACGAGCGTTTAAAATCAATTCTGAGCGCAGTGAAGGCGTTCTTGGGGTATGCCGGTACGAGCGAAGCGAGGGGAAGCGAGGGGAAGGCCCCTAAGAGGGGTTGGTATCAAGTGAATTTTTGAAATGCGTTATCCACAAATTTCAGCTGAATTTACCTTTAAAAACTTTATGTATAACTTAAAAAGACTTTAAAGACTTAGGAGGCAGCTTAAGCCATTGTAAATTAAAGAGAATAAATTTGAAAGGTGTGCGTCTACCGAGTTAAAGGTGTGCGTCTACCGAGTTAAAGGTGTGCGTCTACCGAGTTAAGGTGTGCGTCTACCGAGTTAAAGGTGTGCGTCTACCGAGTCATGTGGATAAAAATCCTTCTCTTTTACACGGGTGTATATTGACAGGATAAGCAACACACCTATAAAGTAGGTGTGTGATTAAAAAAACAAAGTACACCTATGAAATTAAACAACGTATCGAGTAAAACAAAGGTTCGTCATAAAACTGATATAAACAAAACACTATCTAAGATGCCCTTATCATCTAGGCGCGTTTTATTTATGGCCATAGCTCAACTTGACTCTAAAAAAATAGTAAAACAAGGCCAAGTGTTCCGTATATACGCTAGTGAGTACGCTAAAATAGCTAAGCTGGAAATGAATACAGCCTACGAACAACTAAAATCCGCTACGTTGGATTTACAGAAACAGATAATAGGAATCCCAAAAGATCAGCTTTTACCGCCTATAGCTCGCCAAGGAGATCGGCCTTGGAAGAAACCTATCGGGAAAGGGGTTCGCATGCTTAACGTCACTGAATACTGTGACTATGAGGACGGTGACGGTTACGTAGATATTAGCTTTAGTCGTCAAATGGAGCCGTATATTTGCATGATAGAGGGTAATTTCACTACTCAAGTGCTTATCTCTAGCGCACGACTCAGAGACACAAATGCCAGTAACATATATCAACTTATAAGGCAGAAAATAAGTCAGAAGAAAGACCGTTTTTTTGAAATTACTGTTGAAGAACTAAAGGAAGAGCTTGGGCTTTACACAATAAAGAATAAGGTAAAAGTTTATTCTTATCCGTTGTTTAAAGAGTTTAATCGTAGTGTTATCAAGCAAAGCATAGATACCATTGAAGACACTACTGAAATAAAGAATATAAGCGTTGAAATCATCGAGAGGAAGCAGCGTAAAGCAACTAAGCTAAGATTCTCTTATCGAGTAGATGACCAAATGAAGTTTGAGGGGTTTTAGCTAAACTTGCTTTTCTGATAGCCCATACCGGTTTTTATGTTAAATACGTTTTCTCAGTACAAACTCCCCGTTTGTGCCCAACAAAGCGTTTGTTTTTACCCGGTTCACATTCAGATTCAGTGCAAGCTCCAAAAACGGATTAAAATCGCCTGTGGGCGATTTTAAACGTTTTTGTGAGCCAACAAGCGCAGCGCGTTAGCCCCCGCCAAAACAGCGTAAAAAAGTTGAAAATTGTGCAAACCTCCAACCCGCTGGGTACAACTCGTAAAACGAGCTGTAACCCAGCGGGTTAGAGCCATACAGCAATTTCACGCAAAATCTAAAACGCATTGCGTGAAATTGATTTATTTTTGACTTTTTTTTTGTTGTTTGTAATATAGGAAGCTCTTAAAGAGTAGTGCCTATAGCACCGTACTTTACCGGTTAGTACCAAATCAAACCGAGACTGAAAACAACCGTTTCAGTACTGAACCCATACAGTAAATTTGGAGGCTATACGCTTCTCAGAAAAGAGAAAATCCGTTCTAAAGCTCGTAAAGCTTAAGTCTTATCAACTTTAATTGATGCGTTTTAAGGTGAGAACAGTCCGAACCTATGCAAACGATATTGCAAAACAGGGGCGAATAGGTATTCAGTTACCGCTGAGTTAAGCGACAGCTTTTCCAGTTAGACTTACAAAGAGAAATTATGACCAATTTTGATCCAGATAAAGAAGTTGCAGAGTTAAAAAAAGATTCAGAGCTACGCAGAAAGCGCAGCTATAGCCAGCGCAAATCAAGGTTAGATAAGTATCATGCTGAGATAGAAGGATTGCGCCAAAAGGGCTCGACAATAGCAGAGATCACACGTTGGTTAAGCAAAAAAAAACGCTTCGTAGTAGCGGAATCTACTGTTCATCGCTGGTTAAAAAGTAAAGATATTCATGGCAAGATTTAGTGTAAAAACCCCTGAGCAGCAAGCATTTTCTGTCACCAAGGACTTCACACGTAACAATATATTAGACTCCATAAGAACGGTTGATAATTATCGCGGTGCACTGGAAAGTGTGGCGAAGAATATGCAGCAATATGGGCTAGGTGACTCATTAAGAGGAATGACCCCAGAAACCGCCAATTCATACTTGAACATCCGCGCTGAAAAAGTTCGTCAATCGCAATTAAATATGGAGCGCCAAGCAATACAGTGCATGATGCACAACATTACAAAAACACTAGACAAAAATAACAAACTAGACTCTTCAATAAAATCTGAGCGTGAAACCATAGAAGCCAGCCGCTCTTATACTCCAGAGCAAGTACACGCCATAGCCTCAGCACAAACTGAACGTAACGCACTGGCAACAGAAATTGCATATGCGGCTGGACTACGTGCACATGAATTATTGACGTTACAACGAATAGAAGAGCGAGC
Organism: Pseudoalteromonas sp. JB197; assembly: GCF_002332205.1. Classification (NCBI taxonomy): domain Bacteria; kingdom Pseudomonadati; phylum Pseudomonadota; class Gammaproteobacteria; order Alteromonadales; family Pseudoalteromonadaceae; genus Pseudoalteromonas; species Pseudoalteromonas sp. JB197. Next base: position 5,398 of record NZ_NRGZ01000004.1, on the reverse strand, counting down.
CCCATCAGACAGACCTGCACTAGAAAGTAAATTTAATGGTCGTGATGGAGTACGTTACACCGTACAAGGGAAAGGCGGTCTTGTACGAGAAGTCGTTTTACCTCATTCACTTTCAGAACGCTTAGAAAGCAAACGCCTGGACACAGCAAACACAGTAAGCGACAGAGGCATAAATTATCGTTCTCAGTATGATATTGCAGGTGGCCAACGCTGGTCTAACTCATTTTCTGCAGCATCAAATCGTGCTCTTGGGTGGTCATCTGGTGCACATGGCGTTCGTCACTCATACGCTCAAGAACGTATGTCCGAGTTACAAAATCAAAGATTAAATTACACTACGCGTCTAGAAACTGTTAGCCAAGAAATGGGGCATTTTAGACCGGATATCACAGAGGTTTACTTACGATGAAATACCTTTTCGCTCTTGTTATTGCTTTAGGTTTAGCCGGTTACTTTGGGTACCAATCTCTCGATAATTACTACGAGAGCAGGGTTAGTGGTGATGTGAAATTTTATAAAGGCCTAAAAAAATTCGCTTACACCGAAAGTGCTGATGGCGAGTTAACGGTTACATTTAAAAGTACCAGCAATACAAAGTTAGGCTGGGAAAACGTATGGGATAACAGCTTAGCCTTAGCTACAGGTGCATTAGTTGGTGGAACAGCATTTATATTTTTGTTTTTCTTCTGTGGGCACAGACTTGTAAACATTGAATTAAGTAATAAAATCAAATCTCTTGAAGCTAAAAACGAACATGACTTAAATGAATATAAAAAACAGTTACAAAACAAAATAGAGCAGGCTAATAGTGCAGAAGAAACCGCGAAAAACGCACTCAACGATGAATTTGCAGAAGCAGAGAGGCTACAAAATAGGGCTCAACAAAAATTAATTGAAGCTGAAAACGAAAGGCGCAGTGCTGAAAAATTAAAAAGAGAAGCAATAACCTTCGTAAACGAAGCAAAAGCCAAGCAGTCCGAAGCTGAGGATTTAAAATCAAAAGAAGAGTTTAGTAAAATTCACGCTGGGAAAGCAATGCAGCGCTATAAACTAAAATTAGATAAGCTTAAAACAGATCAGGATGAGCTATTTAAATTCGTTAAAAAGCACCATCCTAGTTTGATAAAAGATAAATAAAAAGATTCAAAAAACACTTTATAACGCCCCCATTTTTAGAGTTTACCCCCACCCCCCGAATATCTAGATGATTTGAAATGGAGCACCTAATACGATAGGCGCTCCGAACTTTTATTCACTTATTGATTTTAGTAGGCTATCCCTTATTAACTTACTTCCTGTTAACGTTAAGTGATACTGTCAAAATAAAGTGGTCTTCCACCTTCGTCTTGATACAAGCAGTTCGGATTACAAAATTCATCAACAATAGATAATCTTTTAAAGTTAGAGTTATTTATTTTTGAAATATTAGAAAATAAGTATTCATACTCTTCAAAATACTGCTGTTTTGTTTTAGAAATAATAACATTATTATTTTTTATACATCATTTCAGGTATATGTTCAGGCCACACAGGAAACTGTACACGAAGTTGAACTAAATATTCAGCGGCTAAATGAATCGCTTAAGAATGCCAATCACCTAAAAGAACTCAAAAAATTGAAATGGATATTAATTTTTATATCCCTTATTTTTGTATCAATCTCAATCCCAATATTTCATTTTAACATTGCCTACTTGAAAGCTTTATTTTAAATATCAGAGAAAAGTTAGCCCCCCTTCCTTGCCGCCACGATTCAAAGAGCGGCAATATTATTCCCACTCAATGGTAAAAACCAGACTAAAGCCAGCATTACTACCCCTTTTTATTGGCTCGTTTTTTGCTCTATTATCTATAACCCCATAAAAAGCATATTCACTGGAGGAATTAACATGCTAATTAACAGTAACAGCCAAGCAAGCCATATTTATCAAACGCAAAGTAATGCACCTCATACTACAACTAGCTCGAATACTCCGGTCAAAAATGAAAATACGGCAGACAAAATTACAATTAGTGAAGCAGGGCTTAATGCTGAGAGTAAATTGCAAGAAATAGCCAAACACTATGACCCTAAAAATATGTCTTATAATGAATTATCTAAGATGTCTTCCACTTTGGAATTAAATGGGTTAGTAACACCTGAAGAAGGCTTGGCTCTTAGAGCACCGCCTAAAATGAACTTTGACCCTAATGAAAAATATGACACCGTAGCATTAGCAAAAAAATCAGTGGAGTTTGATCAGTCACTTGGAATGGCAGGAAGAGACTCGCAACTAAGAGTAAGAGCGCTTAATATTTTAGAAACAATACAAAGTTTATCTAGCTAAAGAGGAAGAAAAAGATACCCCTTCCCATTTAGCTAAACTTTTAATTTATATAAATTGAATCACTCCAATAACCAAACGGGGATGCTGTTGAGTTCGTACCAACATTAAATTGCCCTGATTCTTGGCCACTAAAATCATAGCCATATAACCAACCTGTTATGGTTTCACCAGAGGCACAAACATGCAAATCACTGCCGCATCGATATTGAGTATATCCTGCGGCTTTAGAAATACCATTCATTGTAGCGTTGGTTGGATTTCCGTAACCATATTGCCATAGATATACATTTAACGTAGCCCCGCCATGATCTCCGGTAGAAGTTTGAGTTTCTTGAATGATTTCTTGACCATAATTTGTTGAATATACAATCCCAATTTCAAAATAAGTAACACCACTTGCGGCGGCTCGTGCTACTGATGATGCCTTTCTTATATTATTACTTTCTGGTGCATTCAAAGCTAATGATGAAGAATTACCTATTTTCACTACACGCTTAACTACACCGGCTTCAACGTCAGCGGCTGAAGCGAAACCTGAGAAGGTAGACGTAGATAAAAGAATGGTTGAAAGAAGTGTTGTTTTTAAAGTCATTTAATTTCCCTTTTAATATCAATTGAAAGGCATTTATAGTTCACGTCTTTAGCATTGTCAAAAAATGAAAATGTAATGATAAATAATTAATTTTTATATTTGTTAACTGATAGCAGAAAATCAAACACAAGACCTTCATCCAACAATTGAGTTTCACCGGTGAAACTTTAATTTTAGCGGCTAAAATAATGGGGTATCACACTTTGACCTGCAATACCCCCTACCTAACAATTAACCTATTAAACTTATAACCAATTGGGCTACAGCAATTAGGGAAATTAAATTAATAGAAAACCTTCCTTCTGCTTTCACTTTATAATGAATATCTATTTTCACTGGCGTGCTCATTAATATTGATAGTGCCCCAACCGCAGTGTAATCTTAAATTGCCGTAAAAGATTGGCGGTTAGAATGTGGCATCCATGCCATTTTACTATCGTTGATTTTCAACCAGGCCTCGTGCCTGGTTACCTTCATTTTTTATCTTTCTTTGATACTAACAAAATTTTTTAACTATCTGCGGCGCTGAAAAAATTAACCTGTCGCCTTAGTTCCGCTTAATCATAATTTAACGCATAGCACTTTTACGAATAAGCAAAAGGTGAGTATTTATTAAAATAATTGCCGGTGTATCTACCATTTCACATTAAAAACAGGTGCGGCGGCACTCTAGGTTACACTGTCGTATTAACCTAGAGGCCTTGCCATGCAAGCGCTAATAACGAATTGCACACGGGAAAGTTACACGCGTGATGTGAACGGTACTTTTGAACGGACTCGATAAAGTTATTGAATAAGCAGGCTTGATAAACACAGCCGTAACCCACCATAAAACGAGCTGACAGCCATCGAGGAGGGCAAATCAGGGTATCCACTGATAAATCCACAAATGAAAGATGAAAGCTCTTAGAGTTCGTTATAGGAGCTAATGCTACTCACTCTTACAAAGCTTAAATATTTCATGGCGAAGCCGTAGCGAGGAACGAGCGGTAACCCGACAGAGTTCAACGATAAAATCAATTTAACTACGCGATCACAAAAGGAACAGCAGATCCGATGCTCCTTCGTGCCCTGATAAACCAATTATGCACGGCCTGTAAGCCACGCTAACGCATTTTGTTTGCCCCAATGATTCAGGCTTTGGGTTGGCGCTCAACGAGCGTTTAAAATCAATTCTGAGCGCAGTGAAGGCGTTCTTGGGGTATGCCGGTACGAGCGAAGCGAGGGGAAGCGAGGGGAAGGCCCCTAAGAGGGGTTGGTATCAAGTGAATTTTTGAAATGCGTTATCCACAAATTTCAGCTGAATTTACCTTTAAAAACTTTATGTATAACTTAAAAAGACTTTAAAGACTTAGGAGGCAGCTTAAGCCATTGTAAATTAAAGAGAATAAATTTGAAAGGTGTGCGTCTACCGAGTTAAAGGTGTGCGTCTACCGAGTTAAAGGTGTGCGTCTACCGAGTTAAGGTGTGCGTCTACCGAGTTAAAGGTGTGCGTCTACCGAGTCATGTGGATAAAAATCCTTCTCTTTTACACGGGTGTATATTGACAGGATAAGCAACACACCTATAAAGTAGGTGTGTGATTAAAAAAACAAAGTACACCTATGAAATTAAACAACGTATCGAGTAAAACAAAGGTTCGTCATAAAACTGATATAAACAAAACACTATCTAAGATGCCCTTATCATCTAGGCGCGTTTTATTTATGGCCATAGCTCAACTTGACTCTAAAAAAATAGTAAAACAAGGCCAAGTGTTCCGTATATACGCTAGTGAGTACGCTAAAATAGCTAAGCTGGAAATGAATACAGCCTACGAACAACTAAAATCCGCTACGTTGGATTTACAGAAACAGATAATAGGAATCCCAAAAGATCAGCTTTTACCGCCTATAGCTCGCCAAGGAGATCGGCCTTGGAAGAAACCTATCGGGAAAGGGGTTCGCATGCTTAACGTCACTGAATACTGTGACTATGAGGACGGTGACGGTTACGTAGATATTAGCTTTAGTCGTCAAATGGAGCCGTATATTTGCATGATAGAGGGTAATTTCACTACTCAAGTGCTTATCTCTAGCGCACGACTCAGAGACACAAATGCCAGTAACATATATCAACTTATAAGGCAGAAAATAAGTCAGAAGAAAGACCGTTTTTTTGAAATTACTGTTGAAGAACTAAAGGAAGAGCTTGGGCTTTACACAATAAAGAATAAGGTAAAAGTTTATTCTTATCCGTTGTTTAAAGAGTTTAATCGTAGTGTTATCAAGCAAAGCATAGATACCATTGAAGACACTACTGAAATAAAGAATATAAGCGTTGAAATCATCGAGAGGAAGCAGCGTAAAGCAACTAAGCTAAGATTCTCTTATCGAGTAGATGACCAAATGAAGTTTGAGGGGTTTTAGCTAAACTTGCTTTTCTGATAGCCCATACCGGTTTTTATGTTAAATACGTTTTCTCAGTACAAACTCCCCGT
>NZ_NRGZ01000003.1:0-117750 GCF_002332205.1 Pseudoalteromonas sp. JB197 | reverse complement strand
CTCAACACCAAAAATATGTTACGTACATACAAAGATACAAGCTCTCAACACCAAAAATATGTTACGTACATACAAAGATACAAGCTCTCAACACCAAAAATATGTTACGTACATACAAAGATACAAGCTCTCAACACTAAAAATATGTTACGCATATACACAAGTACAAACTTTCAACCTCAGAATTGTGTTAAATATATTAAAAAAGAGCTTAATCTATCATTTTGCATGCTAGCGATGAGACATATACTATAAAAATAGTGTATGTCGTCAGAACCTTATTCTAAAAAAGAACACCAAATATATGTAATCTAAACACCAAATATATGTAATCTAAACACCAAATATATGATCCGAAACACCAAATATATGATCTAAAACACCAAATATATGATCCGAAACACCAAAAATACGATCTGCTGTCATGTTTTTATCTTTTAATAACAATAACTTACAGACACCTATAGATCTTATAGATCTTATAGTTTTAATAGATTTAATAGAATTAATAGGTACTGTGGATATGTGAATAAGTTAATGTCGAATCTAACGAGTTAATTAGATCAATATTTTACTAACTCATTAGTGAAATAGTTAACAATTAAGACTAATTACTCTATTAAGCTACTATTAAAAGGGATTAAGCTTTAAAAACACTCTGGAGTAGGTAAATACATGATCTCTATATTATCAAGCATCAATTAACTTGGACAGTTGATTTCATTAAGTCAGAACGTTACCTATAGACGGATATACATTGTGAACTACCCACAGACGCCACCACGTGTCGATCAATGGGCTTCTACAGTCTAGCTTATAAATGCTAGGCTGCTTCTTTTTTTCTCAGATCCAACAGCAAACTTCGATAGCTCGAAGACTTTCATTTTATTAGCTGCTTTCCGCTGAGAAGTGGGATTAACCCTTGCGACGATTCCAGCCGCTATTAAGTCTAACTCACCTGTGTTCGCTATGCTTTTAGCCGCTGAAAGGTCCCGATTTTGATGCGCTCCGCAAGCCACACAAATGAAATGTCTATCGTTCAATGTTAAAACATGGTGCTGGCCGCATTCTGCGCAAATCCCAGTCGATTTTTCAAATCGACCAATTTCATGATAGAGCTTGCCTTCAAGCTCAGCCTTGTATTTTGAAAGCTGAGTTATCAGAGCCATCACATTGTCAGCTACCATACTGCCATTGAATTTTTGCATCGCTTTTACGTTTAAATCTTCAAACACTAAAATGTCATTTTCATTGGTTATCTGTCGTGAGATTTGGTGTGCAAAGTCGAGCCTTTGCCTTGAGATCTTACCGTGTAATTTATTGATGCGTTGTCTTGTTTTGTGCCAGCGATTTGAGCCTTTATTTCGGCGGGCAAGCTGACGTTGCAATTGATTTAATTTGGCTTTTGATTGCTTTAAAAACTTTGGATTGTCGGCCACGTAGCCGTTCGAGCCAACTACCGTTTGCTTTGAGTTAATGTCAAAACCTGTGATTGTTTTTAAAACGCGAAGCGCTGTTTTGCACTCCACTTCTTGAGTAATACTGCATTCCCATTTACCGTGGCGAAACTGAACAGTTACCGTTTTGATTTTGCTAGCCAGTTCGCGATGTAAAATGATAGGCACTTTACCAACTTTTGGAATACTGATAGTGCCATCTTCAATACGGATGCAATTAGAATTGTTTACCGCTCGAAATGAATCGTTGTGAAGTTTTTTCTTTTTGTATGAGATTTTATGCTTTGGAAAGCGCTGCAAACGGCCTTTCGAGATTGCGTTCTTTAACGCTGTTTCTAAGTCGCGAGCAACTTGCTGAGCTGCTGCCGAGTCAAAAGACTTAATCCACGTAAACTCTTCAAAAGGCTTTATTTCCTTAAGAAGCGAGGCCATATCATTGTAGAACAAGAATGTTTTATCGAACTCATATCGACGCATATTTTCAGACAGTAATAAGTTCCAAATACCACGCGCAGTCGCGCCAAACTCTATGAGTTTAGCTTCTTGTTCTGGTGTAGGATTCAGTCTGTAATTGTATCTAAGCGTCTTTTTCATACACTGTATAGACTACTGTGTATGAAAGGGTTGTCAAGATAGAATATGAAACTAAATCACACTGCAAATATCTAATAGCGTTACATTTAATCTTAGTTGTGAAATATAGAAGGCAATTGCTACAAGGTAACTTAGGTGAATTTGTAAAACAAAAATTTCTGAAATTGCAGAGCGCTCAGAATTTAATATTGAAGAGATCGAGGTAGACAAAGATCATATACACATATTGCTTACGATTTCCCCGACCATTTGTGTTGCGAGTTATGTTCGTAGAATTAAACAATCAACGACACAAAGCCTATGGTCGAGATTTAAGTGGTTGAAAAAGCAATTCTGGATTGAGAAAATCTTTTGGTCTGACGGGTATTTTGTTTGCTCAGTTGGAAATGCTTCTGCTGATACAATTCGAAAATACATTCAAAATCAGGGCTAGTTATTCCGATTCATCCCATCGACGCCGCTTCGCGTCGATCAATGGGTTTTCTCGGAAGGATTCGATAAAAATTGGATAAAAACTTCTAACATAGTCTTTTTTAAATAAATTATTTATTGAGGAAAATACAATTTCATTCGGTATATCGCTTAACTGATAACTAAAAGAAAGGAAGTCGATATGCAATTCTTACATAGCCCTAAAATACTCACCTTATTACTCAGTGTTCATCTTGGGGTTACTAGTTTAGCAATGCCGATATTGTCACATGCGGCTAGTCCAATTACACATACATTTAATATTCCCGCGGGTAAACTTAATAATAGTTTAAATCAGCTCGCGATAACTGCAGGTATAGAGTTCCATTTAGATGCTCGTTTAACACATAAAAAACAAAGCCCTTTACTTAAAGGTAATTATAGCGCTGAGCAAGCTTTGAGTATTTTGCTCTCTAATAGTGGACTTTATAGTTTAATACAAGCAGATGGTTCATATAGAATTTTAGCAAAAGTAGATGAGAATAAAATAATTTTAAATACAATTAATGTAGCAACAGGAGATAACAATGGTGTCACTCGTGATGAAGCTGGTAAGCATGCAATTTATGATGACGATATATCTACGGTATATACATCAATAGATGAAATAGAACGATATAAGGGCAAAGATGCTGCTGATTTATTCAAAGGTATGCTCAATATTTACAGCGGTGATGCACGAAATGGTGGTGGTGTTGACCCCAGTATTCGCGGAGTGCAAGGACCTGGGCGAGTGCCATTATCAATAGACGGTACTGAGCAAGCAATTACTGTGTGGCGTGGTTATAGAGGGGTTTCAAATCGAAATTACGTTGATTCAAATTTAATTGGCAGTATTAAAGCAATAAAAGGTCCCTCTTTAACTCCGAATACACATACTTCTGTTGGTGGTGGGGTGCAAGTTAGTACTATTAGTGCTAGCGACGTACTGCTTGAAGGGGAAAGCAGCGGCGGGGGGCTTGTCATAGAGAGCAGTAATAATGCCGTTGATCCTAAGCTGCCCACTTTATTCACAGGGCAGGATTACAGGGATGTAGAAGGTTTCCCGCAAATGTCACCTAATTTTGCATATGGAGATCCTTCATTATGGCAAGAGATGAGTGGTAATAAAGAAAATAACCCTTTGTCAGGTGAAGATTACGCTTATCGTTTAGCGCTAGCTACGCGCCAAGATAACTATGAATTACTCGCCGCCTATGCATATCGTAATAAGGGCAACTACTTTAGTGGCACCAAAAAATCAGAGTTTTACAATAACCCTAATGATCAAGAGTTCAATATTACTAAAATGAATCCGCGTTCTCTAGCGCACCGTCAACGACCAGGTTATGAAGTGCCAAATACATCGAGTGAGTTGGAATCTTTCTTACTCAAAGGTGAATTTAAAATTAGTGAAAACCAGCAATTAAACTTAGGTGCACGTGTCACTAATGCGCAATATGGTGAAATTATGGCAAGTCGAGCTGGTGACATAGGTGAAAATGGTGAAATGGCGCAATGGCCTCTTAGTAAAGTTGAAGCACAAGCCTATAACATAAAATATCAGTGGAACCCGAAAAGTAAGTTTATTAACGTCACTTCAAACCTATGGAGCACCCATACTATTAGCAATACTAATTCTGCTGGCGGGTTCCCAAATTACGCTAATGCAATATGGGAGTTAGCGGATCCTGATGCAAGTCCAATAATACGTAATACAGCAGTTGCCAGTAACCGTGAGAACCGTTTTGGCTTTGATGTAAGTAACCAAATGATGTTATCCGATGAGTTGGAGCTAACTATGTCAGCGCGTTATCAATATCATAAAATTCGCTCAGAAGATGAATACCGGGGTACAGTCGATGGTTGGAAGCACTGGCCACGCGAGGGTAGACGAGAAGAGCTTGAAGGACAGTTTAATTTTAAATGGATGCCTAGTGAGTCGCTGATACTTTCAGCAGGTGCAAGTTATAAAAGTTATTGGGCGATAGATGACTTTTTATCAAGCCGTATTTCGGCTGGAGACGAGCGCTTTACGAAAGAACACTCTGCCGCTGAAGGTGTATATTTAGAATATAAAACAGCTTACACAGAAGCTGAACACCAAGAAATAAGAGAGCAAGAGAGAGAGCAGTTTGGTGATTCAAGCTTCTTTGTTGATAATCCTGCAGGATTGGAGAGTTTTCTTGATTTTAGAGAGAGTGATCGTAGAAAAAAACACAAAGCGGTCTTAGATCCATGGTTACATAATGGTGAGGGTAAATACCGCAGAGAGAATAATATATGTGTTAACGGGGAATTGAATAACGTAGCTAATTATATAGAAGGCAGTTGTCGCCAAGCGGGTGGGCCTGTAAATGAGTACGATAAGCAAATTGATGGCGGTAAAAAAAAGGGGAACCACTGGGCTCCAGCACTTGCTGCAACCTACTTATTAAATGAACATAGTCGAGTGTACATACGTTATACCGAGGGTATCCGCTTCCCGAGTATGTTCGAAAGTACCTTAGGCTTCTCGGCTAATAACAACCCTTACACAGGTATTAAACCAGAGCATACCTATAATTATGAAACTGCGTTTGTACATAACTTTGAGCAAGGGGATATTAAATTAACCTACTTTCATCATAAAACAAAAGATGTCATAGAACGCTCAGGTAATTTACTACGCTTTTACAATATTGATAAGCAAACATTGCAAGGGTTTGAGTTTCAAGGTCGCTATGACAATGGTTCGTTTTTTGCTGATTTAAGTTTATCTCATATGACTAAGAATGAAGTCTGTGATGAAAGCCTTGCAATTACTCAGGACCCTGTCGAGGGCTCAGTTCCGAATTGTGTACATGCTGGTTTTGCAGGTGGTTACTTAAGCGATCAAGCTATTCCTAATGACTCGGTTAATTTGAGCCTTGGTGGTCGTTATTTCGAAAATTCCCTAGAAACCGGATTACGAAGTGTTTATCTATCAGCAAGTAAAAGTGAAGAAGATCTTGAACGAGATAAAGCGCTGACTTTTGACGCATATGCAAAGTATAGCTGGAGTGAGCGCCTCAACGTTGAGTTGATAGCCACGAATTTAACCGATCTTTATTATATTGATCCACTGGTTCGTTCGAGTGTTCCAGCTCCTGGTAGAACTGTGAAGTTAAAACTACAAATGAGCTTTTAATTTATTGAATTAACTTAGTTGATTAGCTTAAAAAATAAACCCACAAACTAAATAGTTATTATTTTTTGTGGGTTTTTGTTTTTCGTTCGGTGTAGTTAATGAAAGCACCTTAGTTGTGCTTTTTATTTCATTGATTTTTATTTAAAAGGAACTGAAAAATGAACAAGTTATTCGCAACACTCGCAGTACTCACAACCACTTTTAGCTTTGCTGCTCATGCAAACTACGTAGGTACTCAAAATGACAATACCAATATTGAAGTAGGAGAGTCTACGGTTAATGGGTGAGCGTCTAGCGAACTACACCTATGTTTTAAAATTCCAGGGTAACAAGCTGTCGATATCGGGCTCAGGCTGGCACAGTTCATCAAGGCAAGCACAGATGTAATTAAATGGGATTAGACCATTTATCTTGGCGGTTTCCACAATGCTGTAAAGGGTGGCACTAGCATGGGCACCGTTAGCCGTTTGGCTAAATAACCAATTCTTTCGGCCTATCACAAACGGTTTTACCGCGCGTTCTGCTCTATTATTATCGATGCTAAGTCGGCCATCATCAACATAGCGTATGAGCTTGTGCCATTGATTTGCCAGGTAATTAGCTGCCTCTATCAGTTTGCTGTTCCCCACTAAATTTGGCTGATCCTGCTCAAGCCATATTTTTAGCTTGCTAAGAATAGGCAGGCTAACCTCTTGTCTTGCCGTATATTTGTCATCCACACTTTTATCTTTGATGCGTGACTCAACGCCGTACAGTTTTTGGATAAGGCTCAATACCACATCCACTTTGCCGGTTTTGTTTTTACCTTGTAGCTTTTTCGCGTCGATAAATTTACGACGAGCATGCGCCCAGCAGCCGATTAAGGTTGCCTCTGTTCTGGCATAGGCTTGATAGCCATCCACGTGCAAGTACCCTTGATATCCATCAAGATAATTGACCACGCAGGCGGCCGCGCGACTATTGTGGAAGTCGTAAAGTACGATATTAGGGATGGGATTATTCGGGTCTGGTGAATCTCGACCCGAGCAATACACCCACATGTAACTGTTTACTTTGTCCGATTTCACCACCTTTAATGGCGTTTCATCGGCAAACAGCGTGGGTTGCCTTAACAGCTCGGCTTTAAGCCGTTCAACTAATGGCGCGAAGAGTGTGGCTGATTTGTCTATCCAGCTGCTCATGGTCTGTCGACTGAGTTCAATACCGTATTGCTTAAACATCGCTTCCTGGCGATACAGCGGTAACCCGTATTGGTATTTACTGGTGATAAGCTGACTGAGCAAACTGCTGGTTGCAATGCCTTTGTTGATGGGCATGGCAGGCATTGAGGCTTGTTTAATCTGTGTCTGAGTTGAGGATTTATCACAGTGACGGCAGGCGTATTTAGGCCTAATATGCTCAATCACTTTGATTTTAGCGGGTATGAACTCAAGCTTTTCTGACTTATCTTCACCCATTCTATGTAGCTCACCGCCACAGCAATCACAGGTTTTGTCGATGATGTCGTGAATAACCTGCTCACGAGGTAAGTCTTTTGGCAGTGGCTTACGCACCGGCTTTTTACGGGTATAGCTAATGGATTGTTGCTCTGCCTCAACTTCCTCAACAATTTCTTCCACTTCATTGAATAACTCGCCTTGCCCGGCAAAGCCTTCAGCACTTTTGCCGAATTGTTTTTGTTGGGCCAAGCTCCAGCGCTCTTCCAATGCCGCAATCTGGGCATCCTTCTGCGCTAACAGTTTTTCAAGTTCAGCAATGCGCTGTTTAAGGGCGAGTTCATTTTTCATGACGCCTATTTTAAGGCATCCTCAAAGGCTTTGCAGTGCTAACTGAACTCACTTTGATGATCATCAATCGATCGCAAATATTAAAGCATTTTCTTACCTGCGACATCAATTTTACTGTGTCCAATCACATCATAACCCGATAATAACCAGTGTAATTGCTGCTCGCTTAAGGTCATGGTGGGTGACATGAGTTTGGGCCATTTGAACTTATGCTTATCTAATCGCTTATACCACAGTGCAAAACCGGTGTTATCCCAGTAAAGCAGTTTGAGTTTGTCACGGCCTTTATTACAAAACACAAATAGCGCACCACTGAGCACGGGTAGTTCAAGCTCTGCTTCCACCAACGCCGCCAGACCATTAATTGATTTTCGAAAATCAACGGCATCGACACATAAATAGACGGTGGGTACATCAACGAACATCCTCATACCGTTAGCCCTTTAATAATGGCAACGATATCGGCCGTCGCTAAATCGATAGGAAACGTGAGTTGGCCGGTTAGCGTATCAAACTGCAGCGTATTTTGACGAGTTTGCGCGCAGACTTCAGTAGTTTGTTTTACCTGGACAAAACGTGATGATGTAAGGCACTGCGTGTGCACTGGCAAGGTGGAATTAGGCTGGTCTTTTGCCAGTAAAGCACGTTGTTTATAATAAGTCGTAATAGCGACATTATGGTGTTGGCAGAATTCAATATTAGTACCACTAAACGTACTGCGTTGCAGCAAAAGCTGCTGCCACTGTGCGCTTGTTCTGTAAGTTTTCATCACCTGCTCCGAATTTATCATTGAGCAGGTATTTTTAGATAATCAGAACATCGATGCTAGGTGTGGTTCGCTAGACGCTTACGTTAATGGTGGTCCTCATGTAGCAGGGCGAGCTGGTATTGGCATCGCAGCAATGGGCTCTACTCAACAGAAAGTCGATTTTCAGGCATTATCAGCTTATGCTCAACCAACTAACGGTATTCACTCTTTAAGCATGGGTCATGGTGGTATTGGCGCATTTAATTTTGCAAAAGTGGGTACTAGTGATGTTTGGTTTGGTGAATGGTCACAAGATTTTAACGGTAATGGCAACGACCGCGCAGTATATTATGTTGGCAATAGTACCAACACGACAGTACCAGTAAGCGGCACGGCTAGTTATGCCATTAAAGGGGTTAATAAATTTAGCGGTAGTAATCAGTTAACCGGGGATTTTACGGCTAATTTTGGTACACAAAAGTTAACTGGTAGCTTGGCTAATTCAGCGCTTTCAGTGAGCATTGATGCAGATATCGTGACATCTACGGCAGCTTTTTCAGGAACGGCGCTTGCCAATGGTGTGGTATTTGGTAATAGCGAAGGCCATTTCTTTGGTGCTGATGCAGCATCACTTGCAGGTATTGCCACTTTTGCAAACCGTCAATTAGATACTGCGTTTGGTGGAGCTAAAAAGTAATCGCAATTATTTAGTTGGGGCTAATATTTAGCCCCTTTAATTGACGCTTTTGAGTATTATTATGAGCCATCAAAATAAAAATCATTACTACCGAACAGTAATACAATTATGGGTACTAATGTTAGTGTTAAACTCCCCTTTCTTATCTGCATCGACTGAAACGCGATTACATTTACAGCAACGTATAGAGCAAAATATAAAACAAAATGAGCATTCAATCGTTGCCGATGCGGCGCGTGATTCAGCTAAACCTTCCTCTTTTACAATTAATGGGCAACAAATCCAAGTTAATAACAATGTTCATGAGTTGGGCCAAGCAGTCTATTTTTTAATTCAGCATAAGCAATGGCCAGCTGCACAAAATTTGTTATCTCGTTATGTGGCATTAGAAAATTACGATGTGATGCTAGTTCATTATGCGCAAGGTGCGATTGCTCGATCTGCTGGACGTTTAAACGAAGCTGAGCAGCAACATTTGGTTGTGTTGGCTCAACAACAAGATTTTTTACCTAGTCAATTAGAGTTGGCGCGGGTGTTGTTTGATAACAATAAAAATACTGATGCGCTTATATTGTTTGAGCATATTGCTGAGCAGTTACCAAATGACAACCCTAAGGTTGACGGTGTTCGTCACACTGTAAACAGTTTTATTGATGCGCTTAACTATCGTCAAGCTTGGCGAGGGTCTTTTTCGTTAGGGCCAAGTCTTAGTGATAACTTAAATCAATCATCACAAAGTTATACGTGTTTGCTTTGGCTACCGACTGAAGAGTGTTTAATCGAGCGTAAAACCCCGCCTGAAATATCGGGAGAGGGCGTTGACTTTGATGCAAATATTAGTAAACGATTTACGTTTTCTGGTCACCACGGGTTGAGTTTTCGAGGCCTTGCTTATGGCAGTAATTATTTAAATAACAGTGAATATAATGAGCACACTGTGATTGCTAGCTTAGGTTATAGCTATCAAACGGCTTATGAACAATTTTCAGCATCTGGGCAATTTAAATACAATGCATTAGGTAATAGCACACTTTACAGTGCTGCGGGTATTAAGCTTGATTGGCTAAAAAACCTTTCAAAAAAACTAAATATAAAACTTGAACTTGAAATTGAGCAGCAATCTTATCAACCTCAGCACTATAGTTATCAATCCGGTACACAATTGGCAAATTACAATACCCTTTGGTATCAGCTTAATGAACAATGGTTACTATTTGGTGGTCTAGATTACAGTAAAAAGAATAACAGTGAACAGGTACATGCTTACCAATTATTTTCGAGTAGATTTGGTGTCAATAAGCGCTGGGGTAACGGGGCAGAGGCAACATTATTTGCATCACTCAGGGCGCGTAAATATGAGCAGTATAGTGCTTTATTGGCACATAAGCGTAAAGATCTTGAACAAAATTACACACTGATTGTAAGCATGCCAAGTCTAGCCGTATTTAGCATGACACCAGTTTTTACCTTAAATCATATAACAGTAAACAGTAATGTTGATTGGTTATACAGTTACGATAAAAATACGGTGAGTTTAAAGTTCGAAAAAATATTTTGAGCTTTAACGCTTGTCACAAGCAGAAAAATTAATTAAGCGCTACTTTAAGGTTTCATTACTTTTAATTCAAGCCTAGATTCAAATTGTAAGTGCATAACTTGTTTTTGCTAGATTAAGTGGTCAGTTGCCTAATTCCTGTTGTATAAAATCGACAAAAACTCTTGTATTTGTGGGCAAATAACGACGATTTGAATAAAGCGCGCATAAATGTAATGGAGCCGCTGGTTGCTCAAACTCAACCTCTATTAAACGTCCGTCAGTAATACTGGACTGGCAGGCTTCTCTAGATAAAATAGCAAAGCCAACACCAGAAATTGCAGCATGCAAGGCCATCTCACCGCTGTTGACACGATAGTTTCCATTCACCGTGATTGTCTCGAATCCCCCCTTTATATTGACGAATTGCCAAGGGACACCTTTTAGTGCACTTACCGTCGTAATACAGGGTAATTTTTTAAATTGGTCAATATGAGTGGGTGTGCCCCAACGTTTAATAACCGAGGGGGCAGCAACGATGGTACAGGGGATAGTGGCTAGGTTACGGGCTATATAATCACTGTCATCCATCTGTCCACGGGTAATGATAATGGCTAGATCTAAATCTTCTCGTAGTGATTCGAGGCCCGACAAATTCGTGATACAGCTAAGCTCTATATCTGGGTACTGATTGGCAAAATTGGCAATAATAGTCCCCAGTGTTGCAGGTCCAATTTCGTTTGGAATACAGATACGTAATGGACCTTTAATTTGAACTTGCCGTGACGTTAACTCGACTTCTGTTTGTTCCAACAACTCCAGTAATGGCTTTGATCGCGCATAGAGTAGTTGGCCTAACTGAGTCAATTTCATGTGTCGGGTACTGCGCTCAATAAGCTGAAGATTCAGTTTTTTTTCTAACTGAGAAATACAGCGACTTACGTTTGATGTGGGCATTTTAAGGGCTTTAGATGCTCCGACAAAACTTTCCTTTTCCACCACCGCAATGAAAATTTTTAAGGTTCTGAAATCTAGAGCAGTATGCATATATTATCCCAGTATTGATAATAGAGAGTGCTAATTGTACCTACTAGTGCTCAATATTGATAGCGGTTAAGCTGTATGCATCTTTAATCTATAGGTCGCCGATGATGCCACTAGCTAAACATAAATTTAAATATAGAGCCCTAATTCAAATAGCGGTTGTAACATCATTCATCCAGTTTACGAATGCACTAGAGTACATGGTGTTCAACCCTATTTTTACTTTTATGGCAGGGGATTTCTCAGTTCCTGTATCATTCTCAGGCTATGTATCCGGTGTTTATACATTCGGTGCAGTCCTTTCCGGAGTTTTTGCTTTTTATTGGTTAGACCGGTTTAATAAAAAGCGTTTTTTAATCATAAATATGGCGTTACTAGGCACGCTGACACTTCTGATTACGCTCACTACCAATTTTGGTGTCCTTCTGATACTACGATTCTGCGCAGGGTTGGTTGGAGGGACGACGATGGGGGCAAGTATCAGCTTATTGATTAACTGCACTCCGATCAACTTGCGTGGCAAAATGCTGGCAACGGTGATTGCATCATTTTCGGTGGTAAGCATTGTAGGAATGCCCATGATATTGTTCTTGTGCACACATTATGGCTGGCATGTCGCCTTGGGGTTAATTTGTGCATTTTGTCTGTTGGCGTTGCCATTGATCGTATTTATCATTCCCAAAGATTCTGTCCACTCAGAGACTAAGAACAGACTGTCTCTCGATGCTGACACTTTACTATTTGCCTCAAGTAATGCACTGGTACAGTTCAGTCCGATGCTGATTATTCCCATTTTAGTGCCATTAATGACGCAGCAGTTAGGCGTGCCGCAAAACTTGTTGCCCTGGTTGTTCTTCACGGGAGGTATCGCAGGTTACCTATCTACAAAGATAACTGGCTCATTAATCTCACATTATTCCACTCCGCTTTTGGCTATAGGTTCAACCGCAGTTTTTATGCTGAGTTTGTTAATCCTCGCCATGAACTATCAGAATGCGACACTGTTCATCATCTTATTTCTCGGTGCATCGTACAGTCGCTTGGTCTCATCTTCGACTATTGCGATTCAGTTCCCTGATGATAAGCAACGAGCTGGGTTCGTTTCATTGCAAACTTCAATTATGTATCTGGTAACAACCATTGCATTCTTTCTTTCTCCTCTGCTGATACCCAACGACGACATGACGCTACAGAACCTGGACAGATTGCTTATGATATGTGCAATAGCCGCATCAGGGTTTCCAATTATTGTGTTTATCTTGCAAAAGAAACTAACTAAAAACTTTCGCTTGTTAGAAAGAACATCCTAATCGCCAGCCTTCCCTATGGATGTAAAGAAGAAGATGCTGTTACTACGGCTTCTATTGCGCCAACAACAACTCAACACCTTTCTGCGAATAGAATTGGGGATGGAGAGTTAAAGGATAAATGTGTTGTGGACTTTGTAGAATTTATTAATATGACAAAGTCCCAGTTTCCAACTATTTTGTCCGTCTACAATTATGAATAGGTACAACTCTTGAACTAATTGCGAATGAAATGTATTATCATTACCATTAGGTTGTTTGGAGTAATACTAAGTGATGGTGATCAATCCTGCTAATATCGCGTGCGTTGATGATATGTATAGAAAACACAATAATTGGCTGTCCATTTATATTCAACGTCGATTAGGATGCTTAGAAGTAACTGCTGATTTAGTACAAGATACTTATTTGCGTATTCTAACAAAAGCATCATTACCAGATATAAAAGATTCCCGTCGCTATTTAACTCATATCGCAAAAGGGTTAGTCATCGATTTGTACCGAAGACGCAATATTGAAGCGGCTTACTTAGAACTAATAGCGAATGATCCACTTACTTCGTCTGAATCTCCAGAGTCTCATCTTATTATGGTTGAGGCATTAAATGAGATTGATATGCTTCTACGGCAACTTCCGGAAAAAGTACGCCAAGCATTACTTATGCGTCAACTCGAAAATATGAGCTATAAACAAATTGCAGCAAAATTAAAGGTGTCAGTATCATCGGTAGAAAAGTACATTGCTAAAGCTTTGCAAAGTTGTTTAATAGTTAATATTGAGATGCAGTCTTGACTATGGAAAAAATTTCTTCAAATACTATTCAACAGGCTGCGATATGGATGGCAAGATTATGGGCTGACGATGTTAATCAACAAGATGAAATTGCTTTTCAGACTTGGTATGAAGAAAAACCTGAGCATGCTTTAGCATGGCAACAACTGGAGTTATTACAAGAAAAATTTCATAAAGTCCCGCAATCTGAGCTTAGTCGGAAAGTATTAATAAGTCAGGAAAAAGGATTGTCGCGTCGACATCTACTTTTATTAGGACTTTTTACTTTAGGGAATCTGAGTTTAATTTTTTCTGGCTTGGCAGGGCACCCTGGCAGGCGTGAATATGTTACTGCCGTAGGTGAAATAAAAACAGTTACTCTAAGCGATGGAACAGTAATGTCAATGAATACAGATACAAGTGTCTATGTTGACTTTGAACAATCAGAACGTAGGTTGTATTTGTTGAAAGGTGAAATTATGATTTCTAGTGCACAGGACATAAAACCTTTTTATGTAACGACGCGTGATGGCAAAGTGGTACCAATTGGAACTTATTTTATAGTAAATCAACGTGAGCAAGAAACCATAGTGAGCGTGTATGAGGGAGTTGTGGAGTTACGGCCAATGAGAAGCATACAGTTTGTGCAATTAAAAGCGATGCAGCAAGCTGCTTTTAATACTAAGGGGACTATGCCGATCCAGCAATTATCGACTAGTCGAGCATTATGGCTGGAGCATAAAATACAAGCAACCAACAGTAAATTAACTGATTTTATAATCGAACTCGCTAGATACCACCGTGGTGTTATCAATGTGGCGCCAGAGCTTGCTAAATATAAAGTAACAGGTATTTTTTCAATAACGAATATAGATAAAACCCTACATCATCTTAGTGAAATTTTGCCGATAGAAATTACTTACTATTTTAAACGTTGGATATATATTAAGGAAAAGCCTAAAAATCTACATTAAAACCTTGGTCTAAGTTGAGTGTTAATATTGTATCTGGTCATAAAATTATCTATCCAACTATCATAGGTCGTGTTTATATTAATGCAGAAGTTAGGTTTTGATTTAATGATTATTAGTTGTTATTGTAGTAATTACTGTTGTACCTCCAGTCACTCAATTAATAGGGCGCTGATCCATTTCTGTGTTGGTCTGCTATACTGATTAAATCAGATTATGTATAGGAGCACTTATGAATAATATTCAGTTTGCCAATCTTCAATCTACTTTAGAAGAGCTAACTTTTGTTCAGTTGAAAAGGCTCCGACAGCATATTGAGGATATGATTTCTTCGAATCATGCTGGCAAAGCTATTGCTGTCCATGAGGAAGGTGTTGCTGAGTGTGCTCATTGTGGAAGTCACGAGTTCACTAAATACGGCACTACTGCGCGAGGCCAACAAAGATACATGTGTAAAGTTTGCTCTCGAACATTCAATTCGCTCACTGGTACACCACTATCTGGTATGAAAAAGCAAGATAAGTGGCATCAGTATTCTGAAGGTATGTGGTTTACAGCAAAGATCAGAGAGGCTGCAAGTGAGTTGGGCATTAACGTTAAAACCGCTTGGCGATGGCGGCATCAGTTATTATCCAAGCCAAGACAAAGCAAGCCTTCAGAGCTTCACGGCATTATTGAAGCTGATGAGACTTTTATCAATGAGTCGTTTAAGGGGAAGCGTCAACTGGATAGGCCAGCACGTAAGCGTGGAGTTAAAAGCAATGATATACGCAAAGTCCCTGTCACTCATTTTGTCTTGCAAAGGAACACCAGAGAAGAGTTGGAGAGGTCGCTAGCTCCAGTATTAACGCCAGAGAGTGTCTTGTGTACTGACGGCAACTTATCTTATCAAACTATCGTTAAAAACCTGCCTTTTGAACTTGATCATAAACGGCTTATAGCTGTGGATAATCAGAGAGTTATAGATGGAATTTATCACATACAAACACTGAACAATTGGATGATGCGCTGGAAACAATGGCTTAGACAGTTTAATGGCGTTGGAACTGATTACCTCGATAATTACGTTGCTTGGTTTAGGCAAATGGATCAGTCACAACAAGACGATAGCTGGATAGTTCTGGCACTATAAATAGTTGGAATTTTAATGAAGATACTTAAGATATTTACCGTTTTTTTTATTACGTTTTTCATAGCTTCATTTGGGTACTTTAAAAAAGACGCTATTGCTTGCGAACTGATAGGGATCTACCACTTTAATGAAGTGTCGCCAAACTTTTATGTTGATCAAAGCATCGACAACCTACAGCAAATTGAGCTATCACATGCTTTACAAGATGCAATACAAAGAGTTTCAGATATCTATGGCGTTCCTACCTCCAGTCCTAGAATCATTGCAACAGCCGAAACTAAATATGCCAAATTCGGATTTAACCCCACAGGTATGCAAAGTTCTGGGTTCTTTGGAGAGTGTATATTTCTGGGTCCAAAGGGACTAAATACTGACGTAATAGCCCATGAGCTTGTTCATGCCGAAGTAAGGCACAGAACAAATCTGTTTGTCGAACTAACTCAGCTACCAGCTTGGTTCATTGAAGGTACAGGAATCAAGGCAGATTACCGAAAGCCTTTTTTATTAGAAAACATTGATGTGACAAATGATGACGTAACTAAGATTAAGTCGGTGTTTTACCTTAGTGACTTCCCCAACACCGACGTAAAGTATTACCAAGCATCGCTAATCGCTGTCGAGCCGATGGACCCAAAGAGCATGTATAGTGGCCTAGAAAGATTGAATAATGGCGAACAGTTTGAGGACGTTTTTAACGAACTTTTTAATTATTGATTAATCTTGAAAATTTTTATTATCAAAACAGAAATGGAACAGCGCCATTAATAGGCATTGATGCTTCCCAAAAAAATTATATTTTATATTACGGTAAAGGGCGTGAAATTACATAATATGCACATATCATTAAAAATAGTGCCACAACACTAGCCAGCAATAAAGAGGGTTGCCCCCCTAAATAAAACAAAATATAGCCAACGGACATGCCGAGACTTGCGATTATCTTTACTGGTTTAGAAATAGTGCCATGCGTTTGCCAATTGGTGAGAGTTTTCCCAAAACGAGGATGATTAAGTAGCAGGTACTCAAAACGCTTTGATGAGCGGCTAAAACAAAAAACTGCACCAATCAAAAAAACAGTTGTAGGCATAATAGGTAAAAATAAACCTATTATGCCTACTCCGGTTAATAAAAATCCACTTACCAAGTATGTTATTTTTTTTAAGTTACCAGCAATTATTTGCGGGCTAGTTTTATTTATGAATTTCATAATTTACCATTTCGTTTTTGCCAGCTCATACAAATAGTTACACTACTCGTTATTCAAATACACTATCAACGGTACTACGTACTAGGCTAAAAGCATCCCGGGCACCATCAATGACAAGGCTTTGCTGTTCATACGTGAGCTCAATAGCATTTAAAGCGGTTGTAAATACTTTCCATGACTGTCCGCGACCAATCGCTGCTGGAGCCAAATGAGTGGCACCAAACTCTTCTGATAGGCCAATACGTTTTGCTGCTTTTAATAAATACTCGGCACCTAAGTTAGATCCTTCAGATACATAAAGCCAACCAAGAGAAGCTGGGTAGTCAATGTTTGGCAAATTATTCTCGGCTTTCATATCATTAATATCGGCATTTAAATCTAAATAATCTTTTTTAAGATAACTAAGACGCGCTCGTTCAGGTAAATCCGTAAATAAACATAGCAGCTTAGGATCACAATAGAGAGGCGCTATGGCTAAATGAAAACGATACTGTACCGCTAAAAATAAAGCGTAACGGCCTAAGTCTGTAAAAGGTCGTTTTGTCATAATCATCTTATCTAAGCTGTCATGTGTGGTTGTGGTGTCGAGCTTTAGCCTTTGGGCCAGAGTGAGTATTTTAGCTTCTTCGTTAACGTGTAACTCTTCAATCATGGTCTATCCTTTAGTATTAACTATTTATCATGTAATTAGTAATGGTTATATAAACACAGCGATATCACTGTTAATGAATAAAAAACGCAACAGGAACGGCCATGCTAATTGGGTCCCCTGTTACTGTGTTAGGAGGTGCAGGCAAAGGCTCTGCACGTCTAACTAATTCGATGACCTCTTGATCTAATGTAGCTATTCCACTGGGCTTAAATAGGGTGACATCCAGTACATTCCCCTCTCTGTCCATGGTAAAGCTTACCCACGGAATACCTTGTTGACCCCGTAATTTAGCCATTCGTGGGTAACGTTTTTTCCTTTCTAAATGTAGCTGTAACGCACTTTGCCAAAGTTGTTTAGCCGAACTTTCATGTTCACTCAAAGCACCTTTTACAGGGCCAGATGCCACTTTGGCTTCTTTTACTGGTAACGCAGCAGGTGCACTCGTTTGATCTACGTATTGTTCACTCGCCCCCGTTGCCGTTGTGCTATTAGGTTGTGACTTCGGCACAACGTCTATTTTTTTCTCAGTGGTTCTTTTTAATGGTTTACTTGGCGCAGGCTTAATTAGTTTGTCTTTAATGGTAAAGTCAGACTTACTTTCTATAATTGGCTTTACTAAAGGCTCTATTTTTGTAGCCTCAGGTTCACTGCGCTGCTGTTTCATTGGCGTTGATTCTTGTTGCTTTGGCCCAACAGGTAGCGCTAATTGTTCAGACTTTGGTGCAGCAACAATGCTTACCTCAAAGACCTGTGGGGATGCTTGGATAGGCACATTGTTATTATGTTCTTTTGGTAATAAAAAATAACCTGCAATAGCAAAGTGTAAAATAACAGCCCCTAAAATAGCGATAATTACTTGCCATGATACTAAGCGAGAAGCTTTCTCAGTGGTGCCTATAAACATACTCACTGGGCAACGTCCGTTTCGTGTTTTAAGCCCACTAGCGCCACTTTTGAGTAGCCTGCTTTGGTTAATTGATTCATTAATACCATAAACTGCCCATATTCAACTTTGCTATCAGCACGCAATAAAATACGTTGCTCAATTTCAATTCCATACTGCTTTAGTTCTTGAGCCAAATTTTGTTGTTGAATGACATCGCCCTCACCAAATATTAAGGTTAAGTCTTCTTGTAACGTTAGATAGGTAGGATCGTCATTCTCTGGATGCGCTGGGGCTGCAACTGCAGGAAGTTTAACGGGCACGCTCACTGTAGCAAGGGGGGCTGCGACCATAAAAATAATCAGTAATACCAACATCACATCAATAAAAGGGGTAACGTTAATTTCATGCTGTTCATCTAAACTATCGTTATCGGTATTTTTAGTAGTAAATGTCATTATTTAAGACTCTTTAGATACGATGTTAACAGGGCTTTTATCATCATTAAGTAAGATAGCTAAAGGCTTTGCTTGAGGGTTTTTTCTATCAAGATCACGACTAATTAGTATCATGGTGGCAGTAAGAATGTCAGTCAACATAGCTTTATAACTGCCAATCGAACGAGAAAAATGGTTATACATAACAACAGCTGGAATTGCTGCAACTAAACCCAAAGCGGTTGCAAGTAGTGCTTCGGCAATACCTGGTGCGACTACGGCAAGGTTCGTTGTTTGTGTTTTAGCAATGCCAATAAAGCTGTTCATAATGCCCCAAACAGTACCAAACAAACCAACAAATGGTGCTACAGACCCAATAGTTGCCAGTACACCAGTGCCTAGATTCACATTTGCAGATATGGATGCTTGTACGCGTTCTAAACGAGCTACTAAGCGCTCTTTTAATGCTTCGTCTGTAGTCGGCCCTGCAGCACTAAGATGTAACTCATGTTGAGTTGCCGTTAAAAATATTAGCGCTTCGCTTTTTTGTTGTGTTAAATCATGGCTCGCCTCTGAAAAGCTTGTGCTTTGGAGTAAATGTGTAAGTAATTTTTTACTGTGCCGTTTGGCAATATTTAGCTGTATAGATTTAAATATACAGATAGCCCATGATATTAATGATGCAATAAGCAGCCCTATAATTACACTTTTCACTACAATATCAGCGGCTTTGTACATTCCCCAAGGAGATAGGTCATGTGTTTCAAAAGTGGCTTCACCAAGTTTATGCTCTACATTAGTTACGTTAATGGCCTCATCACTAGATGGTGTAATAGATGGTTGTTCGACGACTGATGAAGTAGCTACTATCTCACTTGTTACTATTGACAGAGGTACCTCAGCGGCGTGTATTGTCATAGACAATTGTACAATTCCAATACTTAGCAGGGATAATAACAATATAGCTTTTGTAAACATTTTGATTCCTTATCTTTTTTAATATGGCCCACAAACTCAGCTGTGTATTAGCAACAAGCAATATTAAAGTATGCATCTGATGGGTTACTTTATTAGTTATATAACTAGATGCCGAACGAGAATCGGTTTTCATCAATTAATAACAAAATTATTTTAATTAAACTTTACTGAACATTATAACTAACTGTTGAATGAGAATGAAAATCATTTATAGTGTTGGCTGATATGCTACAGGAAGACCAAAATTTTGACCAGAAATACCGCTAATTCAGCAGGGTTTAATACGCTTTATCAGGAACACCATGAGTGGCTTGTTCGCTGGATTGCGCGTCGTACCTATAGCACTGACACTGATAGTGCACAAGATCTTGCTCAAGATACGTTTATACGTTTATTAAATAAAACTTCTTTATACAGCGAAATACGTAGCCCAAGAGCATGGCTTACAAAAGTTGCTGGTAACTTAGTAACCGATGACATACGGCGCAAGATTTTAGAAAAGAACTATGTAGATTTTTTAGAAAGCATGCCAGAAACAGCCTATTTCTCACCGGAAGAGCAATTTCAGTTATTGAGGCTATTAGAACAAATAGACCGGTTATTAAGTGGTTTAAGGCCAATTGAAAAAACAGCATTCTTAATGGTTAGACTAGATGGGCTCAGCTATAAAGAAGTGGCAAAACAACTCGATGTAAGCTTATCATCTATTGAAAAGTACATCGCGAAAGCCATGTTTGAGTGTTATACCCTCACTTATTCGGATTAAAAGTAATAGATGGATACCACTGTTGTGCAAAAAGCAAAACACACGCCGTTACCTGATCAAATTGTGCAACAAGCGATTGCTTGGTGTATTTGTTTCGAGTCAGGCAACGCACAATCTAAAGATCTTGATGAGTACCAACGTTGGCGCTTAGCTGATCCTATGCACGAACTGGCATGGCAGCGGATTGAGTTATTAGAATCAACATTTTCAGGCGCGACAAAAAAAAGCGCCAGCATCGTTCATTCAACGTTACAAAAAACAGATCGTGACATACAGAGCATGAGCCGCCGCCAAGCATTAAAGAAAATAGCAGGTACCACACTTAGTTTAGCAAGTGTTAGTTGGTTAGCTGATAAACAAGGCGCTTGGCAATACCTTAACGCAGATTATGCAACCACTAATCAACGTGAACTTTTTACGTTAGCCGATAACAGTCAGCTTTGGCTTAATAGTGGTAGTACCGTTGAGCTTAATTTTAACAACTACAATAAACACATTCATTTAACGCGTGGAGAAATGCAATACACCGGCTCAGTTAGCACACAGCCGATCCAAATAAAACTTAATCATGGAGTGCTAATAAGTGATAGTAAACAGTTTTTTGTGCGTCATGAAGATGACCATGCACTAGTTAAAGTTATGCAGGGCAGTATTGTTGTACAGCAGCCAAATACTTTCCTCACTAACCAAGTAATGAATGCAGGAGCGCTTTATAAAATAACCTCAAATTCAGTGCAGCAGTTAGATAATCATATATTTGATTACAGTAGTTGGACCGAAGGGCTTCTTTCTGTGCGGAACATGCCCATAAAGCACTTTTTAGCGGAGTTATCACGTTATCACCGTGGGTTTGTAAAATGTGCGCCAAATTTAGATGATTATTTAGTATCTGGGGTGTTTCAATTAAATGATACTAACCTCATTTTAACAACTCTTGCTCGCACTGCTCGCGCCAAAGTGCATTACATGACTCGTTGGTGGGCTGAAATACGGCCTTAATTATTCAATTAGTTACCCAGTTCAATAGAGTTATATAAAAATATAAAATAATTATCATTTAACCTTACGGGGTTTCTATTTTCATGCGTCATATAAGTATGCATTAAAGAAATAGGAAATCATTCATGCCCCGCGCTGCACTACACTTATTATCCGTTGTAACTTGTTTGTTGGTTATCACACCCACTGCAAGTTTAGCTGAACAAGCAACAGCGACATCACAAATAAAAATGATCAATTTTGATCTACCCGGGGGCGAACTAGGGGATGTACTTAGATTATTTTCGCGCCAAGCCGGTGTAACGCTGTCATTTGAAGAGCGGACTGTACGTGGTTTTTCAGTTACTGCAATGTTAGGTCAATACAGCACTGAATCAGCATTGTTGACGCTATTACAAAATACTGACTTACAGGCCTTACCAATTAGTAGTCGTGCATGGTTAGTACAAGAAAAAAATCAACAAGATTTAATAACCCTAAATACTATTAATGTGCAAAGCCGTAACGTTGATCTAAAAGATCAAACCTACACCGAAGCTGCCTCAGTAAACTTGATCACTCAGCAAGATATTCAACGTTTTAGAGGAACCAGTGTTGGCGATATTTTTCAGGGCACGCCGGGTGTATTGATCAGTGAAAACCGCAACTCTGGTGGTCTCGATATAAATATTAGAGGTATGCAAGGACAAGGTAGAGTACCTGTGGTGATCGACGGCAGCCGCCAAGAAACCACGGTTTATCGCGGTTACTCTGGGGTGTCAAGTCGTAGCTACATTGACCCTGACTTAATTGGATCACTTAAAATTAGTAAAGGCCCGGTAATGAGTGCTGATGGCACCGGCGCGACTGGTGGCTTAGTGAGTGTAAGCACATTAAACGCCGATGATATTGTAAAAGAAGGCGAGTTAACGGGCTATCGATTGCGTGTTAGCGCCATTGGAAATAGCTCAAATGCACCCGATCCTGGGACTTATGCGGGTTATTATTTAGCACGTAATGCGTACCGCTCCGAATGTCGGTTTTCGAGCTACTGTAGTGATCAATATTTAATGCCAGAGCGCTTTGCACCTGATGAAGGCATGGATAGACCAAGCTTATTTGAATTTAGGAGTTATGCCGGTAGTTTTGCAGCAGCTAAACATTTTGAATGGGGCGACCTTATTGGCGCCTATGCAAAAAGAGAGCAAGGTAACTACTATGCAGGCAGTAATGGCCCTGCACCAGAGGTCATTTACGGCGAGCCAGACAAACTTGCTTGGTACACTGAAACGCAAGTATCAATGCAAGGCGCGTCACGTTTTCGTGCTAATGAGCGTATCCCCAATACTAACTTTTCGAGTGAATCTTGGCTGTTAAAAAGTAATGTACTGCTGCCCGATGATCAAAGTCTAGAAATGAGCTATATACGTTATAACAGCGCGTATGGCGAAATGATGCCTTCACAAATACGTTCTTTTGGTCAGGCAAGACAATGGCTTGATAGCGAAGTAACCAATCAAACTTACACATTGCGATACCGTTGGCAGCCAATTAAATATGACTGGGCTGATTTTAAAGCCAATATTTGGCATACCGATGCACTTACTCAGTTAAATACCCCAGGTGTTGGCTCAGTAGATATTGTTGATAATGTCGCTCGCAGTGATGACTATCAACGCTTTGGAACTGATATAAGTAATAGCATGATGTTTTACTCAGCAGGCGAATTAGAACTAAGTTATGGCTTTGCTGGACAGTATGAAAACATGGACACTAACACCCCTGAAACCGAAGGTTTTTATGTGGGTTCGCGCAGCGGGTGGCGTAAAGAGTTCAGCGCTTTTAGTGCAATAGATTGGCAATTTGCATCAGCATGGTCACTAGAAGCAGGTTTACGTTTTACTCATTTTTCTTCTAAAGACAACAATCCTCTTGCTATAAACACGAATGATCCCGCCTGCATATCTGACGATGCAGGTGGTTGCTTAGAAGTGCAATATGAAAATAGTCATTCAGGTACTGCGCCGTTAGTCGCTATAAAATGGCAAGCATTTAAAGGATTACAGTTTTACCTTCGCCATAGCGAAGCATTGCGCATGCCGAGTTTATTTGAAAGCACCTCAGGCTGGTCTGTAAGCCCTGTATTAGATATCCCTTTAGAACCTGAACATGCAACTAATCAAGAAGTTGGCCTAAATTATTTAAACGACTCATTACTGGCCAATGATTATAAAGTGGGTTTCAAGCTCGCGTATTTCCAAAACCACGTTGAGGACTACTTAACCCGCACCCAGCCAAATGCATGGGAGCAAAAGCAAGGTGGCTTTGACTTCTTCCGAATGCGAAATATCGACAGTCTTGATCTAAATGGCTGGGAACTTAATTTTAGCTACGACACAAAATACTGGCTTGTAGAATTAAGCGGTACGCATTACACCCATATTGAAGTGTGCAATGTAGGGAGTTACGTACGTTACTACTGTAATGATTGGGGCCTACCTGAGAGTTATATAAACAACATGATCCCGCCAAATTGGCATGCAAGTGCTCACCTTGGTGTGCGTTTATTTGAACAGCGGTTAGAAGCGGGACTAAGAGGCACTTTCATGGGGCAACGTAACTCAATCCCTCGTTACAACGCTCCAACAGGGTTTAATGAACCCGTCCTTTGGCACAGTTATAACCTGCTGGATATCTATGCCAGTTATAAATTTAACGATGATACGACACTCGATTTCACCGTAGACAATGTCACCGATCGTTATTACCTCGATGCCTTGAGCTTGGGTTTAGTACCTGCACCAGGAAGAACAGCACGACTGAGCTTAACCTTACAATTTTAACTGATAACACCTATCAGACAGGAGAATAAAAGCATGAAAAAAATATTTGGCGTAATCGCTATCATCGGGCTTTCGCTCACTATGTCGGCCTGTGGCGGCAGTAGTGATAAAAAAGCCGACACCGAAGTACAAGTCCCGCAGCAAAAGCCAATTGCTGTCATTGAGTTACAATCGCCCACGGAACAAATATTTTCATTAGAAGCTGGCGCGGTACAAGTAACACTCAATGCTGATACAAGTACCCATACCGAAGGTACTAGCTTAACTTACACGTGGCAGCTTATTGAGCGACCAGCTGCAAGTAACTCAGATATTACCAGTGCAGACAGTGCAATAACTGAATTTACAGCTGATTTCCCCGGTGTATATGTAGTGAGCTTAATCGTAAACGATGGCACCAAAAACAGCGAAGCTGTTCGTTTTACGCTCACTGCAACCAGCCCGTATCCAATTGCAATTACTGAGTCAATTTATAGTGTAAACTTGGGCACTGATAGCATTGGTCTTGATGGTAGTCAAAGCGTAACACCGACTGGTGAAACCGGCTCATTAGAATACCAATGGGAGCTTATTGAAAAGCCAATAGATAGTACGGGATATTTAAACAATGCAGATCAAAGTCAAAGTACTTTATTTGTTGATTTAGCCGGTGATTACAAACTGCAATTTATAGTGACTTATAATGGCATTGCCAGTGAACCCGTTAATGTTACGGTTAGTGTGGCAGAGGGTAATGCACCACCAGTTGCTAAAGCAGATGATATTACTATTATTTTAGGTGAAGAAGCCGTACTTGATGCCTCATCGAGTATTGATCCAGAAGGTGAGCAACTGCAATATCGCTGGCAATGGGGTTATAGCCCAACGGAGCCTGATAATGTACCCTTGCCAAAACTTGACGGTGCAACAACCGCCAAAGTGCGTTTTACTCCACAAGCTGTAGCAAATTATAAAGTCATGCTATTTGTATTTGATGGCACGCGAAAAAGTGAAGAAAAAGAAATAATCGTCACAGTCAATAAAA
Organism: Pseudoalteromonas sp. JB197; assembly: GCF_002332205.1. Classification (NCBI taxonomy): domain Bacteria; kingdom Pseudomonadati; phylum Pseudomonadota; class Gammaproteobacteria; order Alteromonadales; family Pseudoalteromonadaceae; genus Pseudoalteromonas; species Pseudoalteromonas sp. JB197. The sequence goes on along the minus strand of NZ_NRGZ01000003.1, from coordinate 92,321 downwards.
ACCCTGAAGCGACAACCAATGCGGCACCTATTGGTGAGTTATCAGCAACTGGTTATTATCCGTCTTACAGTATTGGTGAACAAGAAGTTGGTCTTCGCGCCGAGTTTAACTTTACTGGTTATGATCCAGAAGGTGAAGCGCTGCAAATTATCGACGCGACACTTGTTGAAAAACCTGAAGGTAGTTTAGCTGAGCTTGTTGATATAGGCTCTTGGAAACCGATGGGTAAAAAAATCCAAAAGTTAGATATAGCAGGTACTTATTTAGTTCGAATGGTGATTTCTGACGGTGAAAATCAAATGTCACTTGATGCCACGATGGAAGCAAAAGTAGGTAACGTTAACGGCCAACCTTCAACAAGTGGCGTTAATGCACAATCAAAATCAGTATTGGTTGGTGATGCGTTAGTATTTGATGCTTCAAGTAGCGATCCTAATGATGACCCAATTACCTTTCACTGGGAGCTAACAGATAAACCCGATGGCAGTAACGCCACAATTGAAGCCGTGATCGAGCCAGAGAGCCAAGAGTATCGCCGTGCAAAAGTGATCACCGATGTGCCAGGTTCTTACACTGCACGTTTGATTGTAGAAGATGACCGTGGCTTATTTGCCAAAACATATGCGCAAGATGATGGTTTAGCTAAATTAACCAACACAACACCAGAGATACGCTCAGTAGTATGGGCACGTAACTGGGGGCGTTTAAGGCCGGGTGAAGACTATTATCAAATTCTAACATGTATGTCGTTATTGCATCGCCCGGTGACAATTGATGCCGATGGTGATGAAGTATTCACGCATGAAGAGCTGATCAGTACACCTGAAGGCGGCGAGTTTACCAGTAGCCCAAGTGAGGCCGATTGCTCTAACACCCGAGGTCAAGTATTTACTAAACCAGGAACGTACACATTCAGATACTCTGCAACAGACTTAATTGATGATGCTCCACAGTACGATTTTGTAGTAAAAGTTGACCCAATAGCTGAGGCTAAAGGTGTTCGTTTACGCAGTTTAAATGACAATAATGAAAGCTTATGGCAGCCATTACCATATGAAAATATCCCTCCATTTGCTAATGACTTTTATGCAAGCTCTAAGCCTTTCCTTGAAGAAGGTTATGTAAGGTGGTCATTAACTGCAACAGATGCAGATTACACCATCGAAAATCTACATGTTAGTCATATCAATGGTGATTTAGAAAGCTTAACACCTCGCTTTGAAAACTTAATGCAAGGGCAAGTTATTGGCAAAGGTGAGTCAGTTGAGTTTAAAACTGTATTACCTGCGGTAACGTGTGTTGGAAACAAAGAGGCATCAGAAGGATTTCATTTTTCATTCAGAATTAAAGAAATTCCTGAGATCACTTTTGTATATGAAACATGGCGCACAGCTAACCAATCAAGCTTATTTGATGAGTGGAGAGAATGTGAGAGCGACTAGTTAGCATAAATCGATACTATTTAAAAAGTGTAGAGTGATTTTAATGCCACTTACCTTAGAGCAAGTGGTATTTTTTATTGGAAAGTTATGAGTCTGTAACGGATTCTGTGTAACTGCCCGTTTTTAGATTTTAAATATGTTTACTGAGGTTTTCCTCAAATTCAATGATAAAACCGCCAGTCTCGTATTGGTATCCGTCCATTTTTTTGATGCCTCTTTTATTCCTGAATAAATCATTTTTCTTGCAGAGTCGTCATTTGGAAATAGCTTACGGTTTTTAATCGCTCGGCGAATAACGCTTTTGAGTGATTCAATGGCATTCGTTGTTTAAATGGCTTTTCGTATCGCCTCAGGGTAATTAAATAACGTATTTTGATTGTCCCATTTCTCTGCAAACCGTTCCAACTCTAGCAATGTCTCTTCTTCTGTCGTAATGGCTTTATAATTTTTCCATGAAACCTATTTCAATGAGTTGGGAACCATATGATCTATGTATAAGTTATTTTTGTGGAAATATGCATCACAATCCCAGATAAATAGGGAATGCTCCAATTTATCGTAAGCGTCTAGCGAACCACACCTAGCATCGATGTTCTGATTATCTAAAAATACCTGCTCAATGATAAATTCGGAGCAGGTGATGAAAACTTACAGAACAAGCGCACAGTGGCAGCAGCTTTTGCTGCAACGCAGTACGTTTAGTGGTACTAATATTGAATTCTGCCAACACCATAATGTCGCTATTACGACTTATTATAAACAACGTGCTTTACTGGCAAAAGACCAGCCTAATTCCACCTTGCCAGTGCACACGCAGTGCCTTACATCATCACGTTTTGTCCAGGTAAAACAAACTACTGAAGTCTGCAAGCAGTAATTTGTCATCTGCATACATACTCAGTAATAATTGATACACATCACTATCAGCATCTTTCAATCTACTCGGGTACCATGTATTCGCTTGTGGGGTGTTGCGTAAGCTAAGGGGGGTTGAACGTGCAAGAGCAATCGCATTGACATTTCTTTGAGTTATAGCCCTTGCTAGCCAGCCTGAATCATGATCAATTTTAGGTAAACCACTTTCTAAATAATCTTGACCATCAAAATGAGATCGTTCTTTATAACCTGATGAAACTGCAACTATGGGTGTTAGCTGCTTACATTTATACCATTGATGTAGGTTCACTAGTGCAGGGTGAAAACCATAACCATTATCAAGCGGGAGTAGTTGATCCTTGATACTACTTGCGAGCTTTGGTCGTTGCTTGAGTAAGTGAGGGGCAAATGCCGGTACGACAGTATTTAGAGAGTCCATAGCCCCTCGTAACATGACCCATACAAGTTTTGACGGCTGTGTTTTAATTGGCTTACTTGTTTTTAAATCCATAGCTAATAAAGGAGTTTGAAAAACCACTAAACTTGCGCTTAACGCTTTAATAAAGTCTCGACGTTCCATCATTATCTCCTTAAAAACTCTGGGCTCATTAAAAACAATGTAAGGGCTTGCTTGCGACTTTCCGCTCTAGATATGGTTTCATAGCTCAATTGACTTATAGACTCAGAAAAACTATTTTTTATGATGGCTTCAACCTGTGCATTTTTGGCTCTAGCTGCAACTGTTGATGCCCAGTTAACCCTTGAAATTAAAGCACTAGCGCCATCCCAATCATCTTGCTTATCACTGTAACCTGCCGGAGACCCTGCTTTAAATGGTTGCTGACCCAGTGTTACAAGCGATGAATATAGCTGTCGATTATTGGTTTTTAAATCCAGCGCTCTAAGCGATGAAATTATAAATTCACGAGGGGTTTTAAATTTTAGCTTCTCTGCGTGCCATGCTTCATCAGCGTTGATCAATGTGGTCATGACTTCTTTGATATTACCATTTGTGGCCTGCCAACGAGCAGCCATTTTATTTACTAGACTTGCAGGAGGATCATCACTGATAAAATGATGAGCTAACTTATAGCTAATATGGTGAGCTGTTGCTGGGTACATGGCTAAATCGCGAAGCATGCTTTCGCCTTGCTCAATATCTTTTTGTGAATACGTTTTATCTAATAGAGTACGAATTCCTGGTTCATGTCCTGAGCGACGATATTTAAAGCCCTGCGCTTTATCTTTAAGTGAGTTAGCTACGCTCCAACCTGTAATTCCTTTAGCTAATTCAATTACATCTTTTTGGCTGTAGCCACTATTTACTCCCAATGTATGGAGTTCTAAAATTTCACGCGTTAAGTTTTCATTTAAACCTCGGCCACTCTTTTTAGCAACCTTTGAGTTAGGTCCAAATGATTTCTCGTTGTTTAAATAAATTAACATGGCAGGGTGTTGTATAACACTAATAAGCAAGTCATCAAATTGTCCCAATAAGTTGGGAGCAATGGCTTCACGCTCTAGCATTGACGCTAATGCGGTCATCACAGGACCTGCGCTACTAACACTAAAATGATTAGAGAAAAAGTCTAATAATCGCCAATTCAAACTATGCTCTGAGCTAATAGCATGTTCAAGCGTATCAATACTCAGTTGTAGGTGAGTTTGTCGGTGATAACTTACTTTTGGTGCTTTGGTTTGCGGTGTCTCAGAGGGATTATCACTTTTGAGATTATTTTTATCCGATTTCTTTTGCTCACGTAATTCAGCCAACTTTTGCATGATTTCACTTGAGTGAGCTACATTTGAGTCAAAGTGAATAGCAGGTTTAAGATGCAATTGACTAATAAGCTATTGCTTAGGATCTTTATTAGCAGCAGTGAGCTCTGAGGGTTTTGCTCCCAAACCAAAGCGGTTTATCGCAATAGTAGCTTGAACTGACATAATGACCTCAAAGAATTGTACTTAATTATTGAAAATAAACCTTCCAGTTTTTATCGCTATTTAATTTACATATCTTTACTCAGCTTTCTTATATTCAGGGCAAGGATATCTACCAAAGTTCACATTAATTAATATAAATCGACTGAATAACCTAGGAAAAACTATTGGTTGCGCGCGTTAAAGGTATAAAAGAGACAATAACGCACAGTAGGAGCTGCGGTAACAGTATTGTTTTATTATTAGCTCGATATAAGAAATAGTGTTTTTTATTATTGCTGGTATACAGCTAATAATAACTGACGTAAATTGTAATCAATTTATAATAATTACAGTTTTTTTGGATATAAAATGATTATTTCAGCCTCTACAGATTATCGCAAAGCCGCTAAAGCTAAATTACCGCCATTTCTATTTCACTATATTGATGGGGGGTCTTACAAAGAACATACTTTAAATAGAAATGTACAAGACTTGTCGGATATTGCTTTAAGGCAACGTATTTTAAAAGACATGTCAGAGTTAGATTTGAGTACTGAGCTATTTGGCGAAAAATTAAGTTTGCCTTTAATTTTAGCGCCAGTGGGCTTAACAGGTATGTATGCTAGACGAGGAGAAGTGCAAGCTGCTAAGGCCGCAGAAAATAAAGGAATTCCTTTTACGATGTCTACCGTATCAGTGTGCCCAATTGAAGAGGTTACGCCTAATATTGATCGCGCTATGTGGTTTCAGTTATATGTTTTAAAAGACCGCGGTTTCATGAAAAATGCGCTTGAAAGAGCGAAGGCGGCAGGCGTAAAAACGCTGGTGTTTACGGTTGATATGCCGGTTCCAGGGGCACGATACAGAGATATGCATTCTGGAATGAGCGGCCCATTCGCAGCTTCAAGAAGAATTTTACAAGCGATGACACACCCTCGTTGGGCGTTGGATGTTGGTCTACTGGGAAAGCCGCATGATCTTGGCAATATTTCTGCATATCGTAATGAGAAAACCTCATTAGTTGATTATATTGGCTGGCTTGGAAGCAACTTTGATCCCTCAATTAGTTGGAAAGACCTAGAGTGGATCAGAGATTTTTGGGATGGTCCAATGATCATCAAAGGCATTTTAGACGAAGAAGATGCAAAAGATGCCGTACGATTCGGAGCTGATGGCATTGTAGTTTCAAATCATGGTGGTCGACAACTTGATGGTGTACTTTCCTCTGTAAAAGCATTACCTAAAATAGCTGATGCAGTGAAAGGAGATATCAAAATTCTAGTAGATTCAGGGATTCGAAATGGACTCGATGTAGTAAGAATGCTGGCTTTAGGTGCAGATGCAGCGATGCTTGGGCGCTCTTATATATACGCCTTAGCTACAAACGGTCAGAAAGGGGTTGAGCATTTACTTGATTTGTATACCAATGAAATGAAAGTCGCCATGACGTTGACTGGTGCAAAATCAATTAATGACTTGGGAGCACACTCCTTAGTCTCGTATTAACGACTTATTCAACGATCTAAAGTGTTTAGCCAACGGATTTGGTTTTATTTTCTGAGCTTATCAGGATGAAGCACACTAATTATCTTATAATACTTCAGAATCAAAGAAATTTGCCTCATAGGGCAAAAGAGCCCTAAGGGCTACTACTGGCAAAGCTTACGTTTTTAATTTATGCCTTGCAGGGCAATATAGCCCTGTAAGGCATTTTTATCATTTGAGCCGAAAAACTCCGTCCTTTAGGTCGGGGATGTAAGGTTTTAGCGCAACGCGCTAACAATAGAGCTTGAATCTTACAAAAACACTGTGTATCTTGTAAGGCATGAAAGAGATAGCGGTTAAACAACGGTTCTACCCAACACCTGAGCAAGTAACCTTACTTGAACAGACGTTTGGCTGTACGCGTTTTGTTTACAACTCTATTCTTCGTTGGCGTACTGATGCTTACTACAATGAGCAAATCAAGATTAACTACAGCAAAGCATCAAGCTATCTAACTGAACTCAAGAAAAACCCTGAGTTCCCTTGGCTTAATGATGTTTCTAGCGTTCCTTTGCAGCAAGCAATCAGAAACCAACAAACTGCTTTTAAGAACTTCTTTGAGGGTCGAGCTAAATACCCAACTTTCAAAAAGAAGCGCTCGAAACAAAGCGCACAACTAACCAAAGCAGCATTCAGATATACTGATGGTCAGTTGTTCATGGCTAAATCTAAGCAACCTATAAATGTTCGTTGGTCGCGAGAGCTGCCTAGCGAACCAACCACCATTACAATTAGCAAAGACAGTGCGGGTCGCTACTTTGTATCTTGTCTGTGTCGCTTCGAGCCAAAACCACTATCGATTAGTAAAAATACAGTCGGTATTGATTTAGGTTTGACTGACCTTGTTATTGCCTCCAACGGTTTCAAGTCTGGAAATCCCCGTCACACCAAGCGTTACGCTAGTAAACTAGCTAAGACTCAACGTGTGCTATCGAAGAAGAAGAAAGGTTCTTCTAACTTCCACAAAGCCAGAAAGAAAGTCGCTCGCGTTCAAGCAAAGATTGCTGATTGTCGTCACGACTTCACCCACAAACTGACTTCCCAATTGATAAACGATAATCAAGTGATTAGCTGTGAAAGTCTGAGCGTAAAAAACATGGTCAAGAATCGAAAACTTGCTAAAGCAATTAGCGATGCCAACTGGGGCGAGTTCGTGCGCCAACTTACCTACAAAGCTGAGTGGTACGGTCGAACTGTAGTTAAGATTGATAAGTGGTATCCAAGCTCTAAACGCTGTAATTGCTGCGGTTACGTTGTCGATCCCTTGCCGTTACATATCCGCAAATGGTCGTGTCCTCAATGCTCTAGCGAGCTAGACCGCGACATAAATGCGGCACTGAATATTAAAGCTGTCGGGCAGACAGTGTTAGCCTGTGGAGCGTAAATAAGACTTTAGATTCTTTTGAATTTAAAGCGATACGCTATGAAACAGGAATCCCCCTCCTTTCCCGACTTGTCGGGCGCGAAGCGAGGTGGGGGAGGATGTCAAAAGTTTTGAAAATAAGCAATCAAATCGATGTAAATCAAAGGTGTTTCTATGTCGGAATAGAGGCTTATATCAATTATATAAAGCGGACATTTATCAAAAATTTGATGTGTTTAATTTCTTTACTTAATTAATATGGTTATATTTTTTACGTTTGTAACACAATAATTAAGCGTTACTGGTTAAGCCAGTAACGTAGGGAGTAGGGCTTCGTATCAATTATTTAAAGCTGATAATTCTCTATAGTTAATACGATTTATTTTTTATATATTAAATTCAGTTGGTTATAGGTTCTTGTTTGCGCCGTAAGCGCGCATTCAGCGTTGATATCGTACTGCCTAAAAAGGCACACAAAATACCAATATTACTAACACGAGATGAGGTTCATCGCCTGTTTTTAAATACGGTATCTGTACAAAAAAAGTTATGCTTTGTATTTGCTATGGGTGCGGGCTCAGAATTAGTGAATTAGTGAATTAGTGAATTACTGAATTTACGGGTTGTTGATATTGAATTCAGCCAAGACTGCCTATGGGTCAGAGCAGGAAAATGGATAGTGATGAATAGTAAGTCGAACAGTTAAAAGCAACTCGTTAACTAAGTTGGTGTAACACTGAATCAGCTTAGATGTGGTGCTGCCCAAAATAAATACAAAGGATGACAGTAGACAATAAGCAGGCAGAAACGATATAAAAAAGCGTAGAAATGTAATTAATAAACAGTAACTAACCTGTCTAGTAGTAAAAGGGTGTCGAATAAATCTGCAATCAACAACTTCCCTAAAAAAAGAGAATACCTATAGCATTATGCATACCAATAAAAATGTTGGATGAGGAGCATACTTCGTTCAACAAGGTATTTATACGATACAAACAACGTAACGTATAAATACTAAGACGTTAGATACCACTAAGCGCATAGATGCTCCTCACAACTAAACTAGCACTTCAAGCCTGACATTATTATTTTTAATAGTTTACAATAAGTCCTATAAACATTAGGAGATATATCATGAAAGGCTGGCTTTTTCTTGCTATTGCAATAGTTGGCGAAGTAATCGCAACATCCGCATTAAAATCTAGTGAGGGATTTACTAAGTTTGCCCCATCCGCCGTCGTAATAATCGGCTATGGCATCGCATTTTATTTTCTTTCACTGGTTTATTAGACGTCAACTAACTTGTCCGGTCGGCGTCAATTAACTTGGCCGGTATTTGAGTTTAGTTTCATTGCTTGTTTTTTACGGTAACTTTCACCTTGTATTTGATAGATATTACTATGGTGAACAAGTCTGTCTATAGCGGCAACTGTCATCATGTTGTCACCGAATATGTTATCCCATTCACTGAAGGCTTGATTGGATGTGATCAACAAACTACCTCGTTCATATCGATGAGCAATCAATTCAAACAATACCTGACTCTCACTATCAGTCTTTTTCACGTAGCCGATATCGTCCAAAATCAATAGCTCATATTTATCAAGTTTTCTTAGGGCATCATTTAAACCCAGCGTTTCTTTCGCGCGTTGAAGTTCTTGAACAATAGCCGTACTAGTACTGAATTTAACGCGCACTGCTTTTTCAAGTAATGAGTAGCCAATAGCGCAAGCTAAGTGAGTTTTCCCTAAACCACTAGCGCCAAACAATAAGATATTATGGCCCTGTCTAAGCCAATCAATCTGACTAACTTTTTGTTTGATTTGCAGTGACGTAACTCCTTCTACTTCGTCAAAGTTATATTGATGAAGCTGCTTACCTACGGGTAATTTACTTTCTTTAAGTAACCGTTTTAATCGACTTTCATGACGATGATTAGCTTCAAGCTCACATAGCTCGGCAAGGAATAACTCTGGCTCCCACTCCTGTGAAACAGCCTTTTGGGCAAGAGCCTCCCATTCTTTGGCTATCGCACTTAAGCGCAGCTCTTTGAGTAATATTGGTAAGCTTTGAACATTAGCCATGTAACCCTCCAAGTAAACTATCGTAATCACTTATTTTGTGTTGATGACTGACAATATTTGGTATGACGACCGTGCTAGGACCAAACAATTTACGGCACATATCAATGGTTATACGCTTACCTTGCTCGTGGTTTTTCAAGACATAACGACCAAGAGCCTGCTCGCAATTATAATTATGAGCGAGTAACAATAGCTCAACCATATAACGACAGTCTTTATCGCTGACATGCTCAGATGTTAACTGCTGCCACAATAAACTGAAATCACCTTCTGGGATCAAGTCTTCTCGTAACTGCGAGTATTTAAACGCATTAGGCTTTTTCGCCAGTGAGTGGATCACATGTTTATAATCTACTGCGCGTGATCTTAGATGTCCTTGAGCATAGACTCTGGTTAGGAATAACGTCTTTTCATGACCAAGAAATAAATCCAGCCGGGTATCATAAATGTGTACCAGTAATCGATAACCAATCAGTCTGGAAGGTACGGTATACGTCACGCGTTTAACACTGATGGTACTGCTTGATGTGACTTTAACGTATTGCTCGCAGAAGTCGTTGGTGCGACGTTTAGGCAAATCATTTAAATGTTTTCGTTCTTCATCAAATCGAGTTTTGCATTGGCGATTAATTTTGGCGACAATTACATCAAGAAACGATTGGTACTCGGTAATTGTCGCGAAATCTCGACTGCCACGTAATCGTAACTGCTGATCTACTTTTCGTTTTAAATGACTATGCGCTACTTCAATCGCCCCATTTTCGTGAGCCACACCTTTATTGTTACGCGTCGCAACGACGCTATAGTGAGCACATAGCTTTTGATAACGTTCAGTTAACGTTTCCTGTTCATAGTGGTTATTAAATGCAGCACTTAAGCTATCGGTTCGGTGTGTTTGTGGTACACCACCACTACGCCAAAATGCATTTTGTAAACCAGTAGAAAGTGATTCGAAGCTTTCACCACAAAAGACAAGTTGAACATATGTCCAGCCACTAAACACTAATTTGTAATGAAAGAGCTTATGAGAGAATACTTGGCCTGCAATGGATATTTCAAGTTTGTTCATCCAAGTATAATCAGATATTCCCATAAATCCGGGCATGTACTTTTGACGAAAGATAACTTCTTGCTCTGGCCCTTCAGTTGCTAACCACTTTTTGACTCGACGCTGTAACGTACGTAAATGGTTGTGACCAAACTTACCTGGCATGAGGGTATCGAGCTGATCTAATAACGTTATAGGTTGAAGCTTAGGATCTGCTTTGAGTAATGGCACTAGATGTTCTTCAAACGCACCATCAAATGGGTCTTTGCGTGTTCGATAGATTCTGGGGGTATTTTCTGTTGAATGTTGACCTGAGTCGATGCGCCGAGCCGTACGCTCTGACATACCAGACTGAGCTGCGGCTGTTGTTTGTTTATGATCCTTACGATAAGACATATATAAATTAACCTGTTGCTTGGTTATGGGTTTTCCAGACATATCTTTCTCTGTTGAATTTGATATATCTGAAGTGTACCAAAACCGGTCAACCTAATTGTCGCGACTCGGCCAAGCTAATTGTCGCCTAATACTGGTTCTGAAGTCCATCCCTGTAGGTGTTGCTTATGCAGTCTGGTCTGGTCTCGGCGTAGTCATAATTACAGCGATTGCCTGGCTGCTTCATGGTCAAAAGCTTGATGCATGGGGTTTTGTAGGTATGGGGCTCATAGTCAGTGGTGTAGTAGTTTTAAACATGCTTTCCAAAGCAAGTGCTCATTAATCAAATCAGTCATCTAATTACGCGCTTACTTTTTAAGTACAGTCGGAGCTGCCAGTGTGATGGCAACTTTCCCTTCAATTGCTCGTGCAATGGCTATCCCTGCTCAAGTACGTAGCGGCACCATCAAAGACATTGAGCACGTAGTTATTTTGATGCAAGAAAATCGTTCATTCGATCATTATTTTGGTACGCTTGCGGGATTTCGCGGTTTTTCTGATCCTTATCCAGCGCCAGGAATGTAAGCGTCTGGGCATCTACACTTACTTTTTAACATTCCATGGTAACAGGCTGTCGATATCAGGTGCTGTCTGGCACAGCTCATTAAGGCAAGCCATGATGTAATCAAATGGCACTAAGCCATTTACCTTTGCGGTTTCCACAATGCTGTAAAGTGTGGCGCTTGCATGAGCCCCATTTGCCGTTTGGCTAAATAACCAATTCTTTCGGCCTATCACAAATGGTTTTACCGCTCGCTCTGCACGATTATTATCAATACTCAGTCTGCCATCATCAACATAACGAATGAGTTTGTGCCATTGATTAGCCAGGTAATTAGCCGCCTCTATCAGTTTGGTATTACCTACTAAATTCGGTTGGTTTTGCTCAAGCCATGCTTTGAGCTTGTCCAGTATTGGCACACTGACTTGTTGTCTTGTCGTGTATTTATCATCCGCACTTTTTTCTTTAACGCGTGACTCAACAGCGTACAGTTTTTGGATAAGGCTCAATACCACATCGGCTTTGCCGGTTTTATTTTTCCCTTGTAGCTTTTTCGCGTCGATAAATTTACGACGAGCATGCGCCCAACAGCCAGTTAAGGTTGCCTGTGTTTTTTCATAAGCTTGATAACCATCCACGTGTAAATACCCTTGATATCCATCAAGGTAATTGACCACGCACGCGGCAGCGCGACTATTGTGGAAGTCGTAAAGCACGATATTAGGGATAGGATTATTCGGGTCTGGTGAATCCCTACCTGAGCAATACACCCACATGTAGCTGTTCACTTTATCTGATTTCACCACTTTTAATGGCGTTTCATCGGCAAACAACGTGGGCTGCTTTAGCAGTTCGGCTTTAAGCCGCTCAACGAGTGGCACGAAGAGTGTGGCGGATTTGTCTATCCAACTACTCATGGTTTGGCGACTGAGCTCAATACCGTATTGTTTGAACATCGCTTCCTGGCGATAAAGCGGTAACCCATATTGGTATTTACTGGTGATAAGCTGACTGAGCAAACTGCTCGTTGCCATGCCTTTGTTGATAGGCATGGCAGGCATTGAGGCTTGCTTTATCGGTGTATGAGTCGAGGATTTATCACAGTGACGGCAAGCGTACTTAGGACGAATGTGCTCAATTACTTTGATTTGAGCGGGGATAAACTCAAGCTTTTCTGACTTGTCTTCACCCATTTTATGTAGCTCACCGCCACAGCAATGACACAATTTATCTTCAATATCGTGAATAACCTGCTCACGGGGTAAGTCTTTTGGCAGTGGCTTACGCACCGGCTTTTTACGGGTATAACTAATGGATTGTTGCTCAGCCTCAGCGGCTTCAATAATCTCTTCCACTTCATTGAATAACTCGCCTTGCCCTACAAAGCCTTCAGCACTTTTGCCGAATTGTTTTTGTTGGGCTAAACGCCAGCGCTCTTCCAAGGCTGCGATTTGTGCATCCTTCTGCGCTAACAGTTTTTCAAGTTCAGCAATACGCTGTTTAAGGGCGAGTTCATTTTTCATGAGGCCTATTTTAAGGCATAACAAAAGGCTTTCCAGTGCTAACTGAGCTAACTTTGATGATCATCAATCGATCGCAAATATTAAAGCACTTGCTTACCTGCAATATCAATTTTGCTGTGGCCAATCACATCATAACCCGACAATAACCAGTGTAATTGTTGCTCGGTTAATGTCATGGTGGGTGACATGAGTTTAGGCCATTTGAACTTATGCTTATCTAAACGCTTATACCACAGGGCAAATCCTGTGTTATCCCAGTACAGCAGCTTGAGTTTGTCGCGGCCTTTATTACAAAAGACAAATAGTGCGCCACTGAGTACAGGTAGTTCAAGTTCAGCTTCCACTAAGGCGGCTAGTCCATTAATCGATTTACGAAAATCGACCACATCGGCACATAAATAAACGGTGGGTACATCAACAAACATCTTCATGCCGTTAGCCCTTTAATGATGGAAACGATATCGGTCGTTGCTAAATTGGCAGGAAACATTAACTGGCCTGTGCGGATATCAAACTGAAGCACATTTGGATGAGTTTGCGCGCAGAATTCAGTGGTGGTTTTATTTACCTGAATAAAACGTGATGAAGTGGCATTAAGTGATTGCTGCGGTAAGTTTGGGTTTGACTGCTTAACAAGTAGGGCGCGCTGTTTATAATAAGTGGTAATAGCGACATTATGGTGTTGGCAGAATTCAATATTAGTACCTTTAAAATTACTGCGCTTCTGAAGTAGCTCTAACCACTGTGCCGCTGTTCTGTATGTTTTCATCACCTGCTCCAAATTTATCGTTGAGCAGGTATTTTCAAATAGTCAGATTAACGATGCGAGGTGTGGTTCGCTAGACGGTTACAATTTATCCCTGCAATAGCTATGTATAAGCTATTTTTGTGGAGATATGTATCACAATCCCAGATAAATAGGGAATGCTCCTATCAATCCTCTGTAATAGCTATGTATGAGCTATTTTTGTGGAAATACGCATCACAATCCCAGAAATACAGGGAATTCTCTTATCAATCCCCTGTAATAGTTATGTATAAGCTGCCTTCGTGGAAATATGCATCACAATCCCAGATAGATAGTTATTTGGGAAGTGATTGGAAAGTTCCATGGGGTTTATTCTAAGTAATGAGGCAGAGTATTTTCCCCATTTAATGATAGAAGTTCTGCAGATGAGAGGTTTTGTTTACTAACGAAATACTTGAAAGCAAGTCGTCAACAAAGAAGGGCGTTTCGATAGTACAATTATCAAATCGGTACGGATGTGAAATCCCTAATAAGAAAACTTTTTATCAACTTTTTGCCGTAAAACACCGTTCCTTTAGGTCGGTGATATAAGGCAATAGTCGCGAAGCGACTAAGTGGGTTGTTCCTTTTTGATTGACTGTATATAATAACAGTATGATTATTCGCAAAGCTTATAAATTTCGTTTAAAAACAACACCCGATATTAACGCTAAAATGGCGCAATATGCGGGAAATTGTCGATTCTTGTGGAATAAAGCCTTAGCGATTAACTTATTTAAGTTACAGAATGAACAAAAAATTTGCTACTACCAAGAGTTGGATTTCTTTTCCAAACTTTGGAAAAAAAGCGAGGAGTATGGCTTTTTAACACTATCGCCCGCACAAACTATCCAACAAACATTAAAACAGCTTGAACGCGCCTTTAAAGACGCATTCGATAAAAACCAACCACTCAAACGGGTGCCTACTTTTAAGAAAAAAGGAGAGGTGAATAGCTTTAGTTTTCCACAAGGCTTTAAAATCGACAAGAATGGGAAACGTATTTTTTTACCTAAAATCGGTTGGGTTAATGTTAGAAAAAGCCAAGCTATTTTAGGAAAAGCTAAAAACGTCACTGTTTCACAAAAAGGAAAGCACTGGTTTGTTTCAATCCAAGTTGAACAAGAAGTAGCACCACCTAAGCACCCATCAAACGCCATAATTGGCGGAGATTTAGGCGTGAAACGCCTAATTACCTTTTCTGATGGCAGTTTTGTGGAGCCGATAGATACCAGTAAACAGACAATCAGGATCAAACGATTACAGAAGCAACTTGCTAGAAAAGTGAAATTTTCAAGTAACTGGAAAAAATTAAAAGCAAAGATCACAACATTTCATACGAAAGTTGCCAATATTCGTCATGACAAATTACATAAGATCTCAACACAGTTGAGCAAAAGCCACGCAATCATCGTGCTAGAAGATCTTAAAATTAGAAATATGACGAAAAACAGCAAAGGCAACAGTGAGCAGCATGGAAAAATGGTGAAACAAAAATCTGGCTTAAACCGCGTCATTCTCAATCAAGGATGGGGAATGTTTAAAGAGATGCTGAAATATAAGCAGGATTGGCTCGGCGGTCAGGTTATTTTTGTTGATCCGAAACATACCAGTCAAACGTGTCCAGCGTGTGGTCATCAATCAAAAGATAACCGATTAACGCAGTCTAAGTTTGAATGTGCGAAGTGCGGTTATCAAGATAATGCGGATCATGTTGGCGCATTAAATATTTTAGCGCGAGGTCATCGCGTTCTAGCCTGTGGAGAGATTGACATTAGTCAGCTTGTTGAAGCAGGAACTTGCCTTATGAGTGATCATAAGGCCCCGATGGTTTTAAACTAATCGGAATCCCCCTCCTTTCCTGAACTTGTTCAGGCGCTTAGCGAGGTGGGGGAGGATGTCAAAAGAGGGTTGCTCAATGCTGGCACAAACTAGCGATAAAAACCTTTACCCCAATCAAACTTAGATTACGAAGAAGTAAGTTGCGGGCTGGTGACTTCTTTGGCCAGCTTTTGTGATGTCAGGATAGATAGCGCTTTAACTAGTTTTTAAAAGCGCTACCTACGGCCCACCACCTAAACCCTATAGTTGGTTGCATCGGTTTTCCCAGATAGAGCCGGAATAACCCCCTGAAAACACCTAAATACAGGGAAATAAATCAAATTCCAACCTAAGTCATTGATCTATAACTAGAGGTTTACTGCATCGGTTTTCCGAAGAAATCCCAGATAAACTCTCTTTCAAGCCTAAGAGAAGCAGAGCTTAAAGCACAAAATAAACCTAAGCCATTGTTTTATAACTATAGGTTTGTTGCATCGGTTTAAAGCAGGGTATATAGGTTTGCTGCATCGGTTTGAGTGATTGACAATGGTGAACAAGGATTGATACATCAGAACATACGTCAAATGGATAAAAAACAGTCTAATATCACAACTTATTTCATAAAATACAAAAATCACCTGTGAGCAACTGAGGTAAATAGACCGAAAAACCCTATAGGTTTAGTGCATCGGTTTAAGAAAAATAGTGAAAACTCCGATATTACAATCATAAACGCACGAGGAGGCGTTTGTAACTGTGCGTTCTTAGTTCTTCTTACTACCCAACATCAACTGTGTTGATATGAGACACATGATCATTACATAATCTTTGCCCCTTAATCTTAATGTGTATATTATCTCAACTAATAAAACAAAAGGATTAGCTGTTTAGTTATTAACTAATACGGCTTGGCAGGGAATAGTATGTCGTTATCAGATTACCAATCATTCATGACTCCATTACTGCAGTGCTTAGCTAACGGTAAAACCGTCAAGCTTAAAGACATTGAAGCAAGCGTTTATCAAAACCTCGGTTTATCAGTAGAGCAGCTTAAGCTACGTATACCTAATGGTAAACAAACCTATGCCTACCATCGCTTGCAATGGGCTAAAACATACTTAGTTAAAGCAGGGTTAATTGAGCAACCTAAAAGAGCCTTTTGTACCATTACGAGCAAAGGTTTATCTGCGTTAGCAACAGGTGAACAAATCAATAACCAGTATTTAAGCCAATATCCTGAGTTTTTAGATTTTAAAACCCGTACTAAAGATACTAGCGACTCACTAGACGAAAACACCACTAGCTTAGTAACACCCGAAGAGCTTATAGAAGCAGCGGTAGATACACTCAACACTAACTTAAGCGACGAAATACTACAGGCCGTGCTGTCAGCCTCCCCAGCCTTCTTTGAAAACCTTGTAGTCGATTTAATGCTAGCCATGGGGTACGGTGGCTCTCGCAAAGATGCAGGGCAAGCCACACAATATACTCAAGACGGTGGTATTGATGGGGTGATCAAAGAAGATAAACTCGGCCTCGAAATGATATACTTGCAAGCCAAACGCTACACCAACAAAACGCTACACCAACAAAACCGTAGGTAGGCCAGATATACAAGCCTTTGCAGGTGCGCTAGATATGCACCGTGCAAAAAAGGCGTATTCATCACTACCAGCAGCTTTAGTAAAGACGCACTTGAATACGTAGGTATGATTGAAAAGCGTATTGTACTGGTGGACGGTAAACAGCTTACAGAGCTAATGCTTACCCATAACTTAGGCGTTAGCACCAAACAAGTATTTGAAGTAAAAGCGCTCGATAGCGATTACTTTTTAGAAGATTAACACGCACGTGCAGTGCGTATGTAGAAGCTCTACACAACTAATTAAGAGATTAGATTAATGGTTCAACAACACCAACAAGAATTAAAAAAGCAGCTTTGGAATATTGCTAACAGCTTGCGTGGCAATATGTCGGCTGATGACTTTCGTGATTACATACTTGGGCTTATTTTTTATAAATACCTGTCAGATAAGCTCAATACCTATGCTGATCAGCTACTAAGTGAAGACGGTATTGTATTTGCTAAAATTGACGAAACTACAGCAAAGGGGCAAGAGTACTTAGAAGCTGTAAAAGAAGAGACACTTGATAAGCTTGGCTACTTTTTAAAACCAGCAGAGCTGTTTCATGTATTGGCTGAGCGCGGTGCTAACGATAAGTTTATTTTAGACGATGTAACCAACGTACTTAACCATATTGAACAAAGTACTATGGGCGTAGACAGCGCTGATGACTTTAACGGTTTGTTTGATGACCTAGACCTAACCTCTAACAAGCTAGGTAAAACACCGGATACGCGTAATAAGTTAATAGCCAAAGTATTAGAGCACCTTGATAACATCGACTTTCACCTAGAAAGTAGCGAAATAGACATACTTGGCGATGCTTACGAATACCTTATTGGTATGTTTGCTAGTGGCGCGGGTAAAAAAGCAGGTGAGTTTTATACTCCGCAAATGGTATCTAAGTTACTAGCAAAATTAGTAACCTTAAATAACCCGCACATTAAATCGGTTTACGATCCTACCTGTGGTTCTGGCTCATTGTTGTTACGTGTTGCAAAAGAAGCTAATAACCCCGATTTAAAGTTTTACGGACAAGAGCAAAACCCAAGTACTTACAACCTAGCCCGTATGAACATGATTATGCACGATGTGCATTACACTAAGTTCGATATTCAAAACGACGACACGCTAGAAGTTCCCGCGCACTTTGAACAACGCTTTAGCGCCGTAGTAGCTAACCCGCCATTTTCGGCGGACTGGTCTGCCAACCCACTACACATGAATAACGAGCGATTTGCCGACTACGGTAAGCTTGCACCAAAAGGCAAAGCCGACTTTGCTTTTGTACAACACATGATCCACCAGCTTGACGACAATGGAACAATGGCAGTGGTGTTACCGCATGGCGTGTTGTTTCGTGGTGCTGCCGAAGGGCATATACGTAAACACCTTATTAAAGAAAAAAACTACCTTGATATGGTAATAGGCTTACCTGCTAATATATTTTTTGGCACGTCAATTCCTACCTGTGTATTGGTGCTAAATAAACACCGTAAAGCCGACGACAACGTATTATTTATAGATGCCAGTAATCACTTTGAAAAAGGCACTAACAACAACGTAATGCGTGAGGAAGATTTACAACGCATTTTAGATGCCGTAAGCAAACGCGATTTTATTGATAAATATGCTTTTACTGCCACGCAAGCTGATTTAGCAGAGAACGACTACAACCTCAATATTCCGCGTTACGTAGACACCTTTGAAGATGAAGAACTTGTGGATTTAAATGAAATTGCAAAACAACTTATAGCAAATGATAAAGCGATGCTTGAAACGGACAAAACAATTGCAGGTTTTTGTGATGAGTTAGGAGTTAGAGCGCCTTTTGGAGTTTTAAAATGCTGAATATTATAGATAAACCTCCTTTACACTTTAACTCTTCAGTTAATTATGCCCACGCTTATTTAGGGGCTTTGGCAGATATATCGACAGGAGGAAAAGATACAAAAGACGCTGTAGATAGTGGAAAGTACCCTTTTTATGTTCGTTCTGATAGCGTTAAAAGTATCAACTCTTTTTCTAAAAATACTGAAGCTATTTTAACTTCTGGTGATGGTGTGGGAGTTGGTAAAAATTATCACTACGTTAATGGAAGGTTTGATTATCACCAAAGAGTTTATTGTTTAGATAACTTCAAAGGTGTTTTCGGTAAGTACTTATATTTTTTATTCTGTAAGAACTTTTATAAAAGAGTTATCAGGCTAAGCGCGAAAAACTCTGTAGATTCGGTTCGAAGAGATATGCTCACAGAAATGGACGTCTTTATTCCTGACTCAATTGATGAACAACAAAAAATAGCAAACTTCCTTGCTTCTGTAGATACAAAAATCAGCCAGTTAACTGAAAAGCATCGCTTATTAAAAGACTATAAAAAAGGCGTAATGCAACAAATTTTTAGCCAAAAAATCCATTTTAAAGACGATGATGGAAACGCTTTTCCTGAGTGGAATACACATGAATTAGCTATGCTTTCTGAATCAGGTATTTCTAATGGAGTTTTTAATGACCCTAAAAAGGTAGGAAAAGGCTTCCGATTGATTAATGTTAAAGATATGTATAAAGGTGATTCAATTGAATATTCTGAATTGACTCTTTTGGATCTGGAGCCAAAACTATTCGAAAAAAACAAAGTGAAATACGGAGATATATTTTTCACTCGATCATCAATCGTTCCCACAGGAATTGCTTTTAGTAATGTTAATTTATCTGAGAAAGAAGATATAACTTTTGATGGACATTTAATGAAAATAAGCCCTAATAAGAAGCTTGTTGATCCTCTTTTTCTTGCATATTACCTCAGAAGTTACACTCCACGTAAAACATTAGTTTCTCGAGGTAAGCAAAGCACTATGACTACTATTGCTCAAGATGATATTAAAGATATTAAATTAAATATACCGGCTTTAAAGGAACAGCAAAAAATAGCGCAGTTCTTACAATCGATAGATAAAAAAACAAGCGCTGTTAATGAGCAGATTGAACAAACTAAGCTATTTAAAAAAGGCTTACTACAGCAAATGTTTGTGTGAGAAATAATGACTAATAAAATTAATGACAATCCAATAGCGAATATTATTGATATTCAAACTTTGCAAGAGAGCGTAGAGGTTGAGTGTAAGCAGGCGAGTGGCCGCGATGGCCATGGTGCAGTGCCTAATGATATGTGGGAAACTTATAGCGCGTTTGCCAATACTCGTGGTGGCTTAATTTTATTGGGCATTAAAGAAAAAAAAGGCACGTTTACAGTTGAGGGTATAACAAACCCAGCGCCGCTAATTAAGAATATTTGGGATATTGTTAATAACCCCAATAAAGTGAGTATTAATTTGCTCAGCGAAAGCGATGTGCGCGTTGAAACACTTGAAGGCAAATCGGTTATTGCGATTACTGTGCCACGCGCTCCGCGTCAAAGCCGCCCTGTATTTATAAATGCAAACCCACTTAATGGGACCTATCAGCGCCGTTATGAGGCCGACCAAAAGTGTTTGCCACCGACAGTAAATAAAATGCTGGCAGAGCAAGAGGAAGTGCGTGATAACCGCATTTTAGAGCACTTTACCCTAGACGATATAGACCCCGAAAGCTTGCGCATTTACAGGCAAATGTTTGTTGACGCTAAACCGCAACACCCCTTTTTAGAATTGAGCGACCAAGAGTTTTTGCGCTCAATACGTGGCTGGCAAAAAGACCGCGTAACAGGCAAAGCAGGCTTAACCCTTGCAGGCCTGGTAATGTTTGGTAAGTGGGATGCAATTCAAGACGCACTACCAAGTTTTGCACTCGATTATCAAGAAAAAGACGACAGTACACACCGCTGGATAGACCGAATTTATACCGATGGTTCTTGGTCGGGTAATGCTTTTGATTTTTATCGTAAGGTGTATCGTAAGCTCACGGTAGATTTAAAAGTAGGCTTTAACCTAACCGATGGCGGGCAACGGCAAGATACAACCCCAGCGCATGAGGCTATTCGTGAAGCACTTGTTAATACACTCGCACATGCAGACTTTAGTACCGAAAGTAATATTTTAATTGAAAAACACCCTGACTTTATCGGCTTTAGAAATGCAGGGCTTATGCGAGTGCCTGTACATGAAGCTAAAGCAGGCGGTAATAGCCAGTGCCGTAATCCCGCTATTCATCAAATGTTTTTAAATATTGGTTTGAGCGAAAAAGCAGGCTCGGGTATTCCTAAAATATACAGTAATTGTAAAGCGCAAAACTGGCAGCCCCCACATCTATACGAAAAAGACGAGTTAAACCAAACCTTATTAGAGCTGCGTATGGTAAACATGGTATCGCCAGAGTTACACCAACGCCTAATTGAAACGTATGGTGAAGGTTATAACAAACTAAGCGAGCTAAAACGCACCATTTTAATGACCGCTATCACTGAGTCATGGTTTAACCACGAGCGTATTTGTTCGCTCACTTCAGAGCATACGAGAGAAGTGACACTTGCGTTAAGCCAGTTAGTTAATGCAGGGTACTTGGAGTCGGCAGGCCAGCACCGAGGCAAGATATATCATTTAAAAGGGATAGAAGTGCCAACGCCAGACAATGAGGCTGGTAGGAACATTAGCTTTGTATTATCACCTAGTCAGGCAGCGTTGCCCTTGATTGGTAGTAAAACAATTAATGAAGTGCCGGACTTAACAGAGCCAATGCCGGAGCTTAACCCGCCAGTGCCGGAGTTAGTGCCGGAGCTCAATCCGCCAGTGCCGGAGTTCGATTTAAGTGCTTCTAACCTTTGGCTTGAACTCAAAGAAATAGCATCGTCTATTGCCAAAAATTCAGGACGTAAACAAAAGCCTGATGTACAAAAAGCGATAATTGATTTATGTACTAAGTCGGCTCCTAATTGCTTAAGGCTTAGCGATATAGCGCAGTTGCTTAACATGAATACTGATACATTGAGAAAGCATTACTTACGTGAGATGGTTAAAGAGCAGGTATTATTTTTGGCCTACCCAACAATACCGAATCACCCTGAGCAGGGTTATAAGTTACACAAAGATTAGCAACAAGCTATGAATGTATTGCATAAGGCTAGTACCAAGGAATTGTAGATATAATGACTTACCAAAGTGAACAACAATTAGAAGATGACTTAATTGCACAGCTTAGCGAGCAAGGCTTTACGCGCGTAGTTTTAAAGGACAACGCCGCTCTTGAGGCTAACCTTAAACACCAGCTAGAAAAAGTGAATAACTGTAAGCTGAGTGATACTGAGTTTACACAAATACTAGGTAAGCTTGGTAAAGGGAATATATTTGCTAAAGCCAAAATATTGCGCGACCAGCTTGATGTAGCACTTGATAACGGCGATAGCAGGCACTTAACCTTGTTGTTTGATGAGCCGAAGCAAAACAGCTTCCAGGTAGCGCAACAAATAACGATAAAGGGCACGTACACTAACCGATACGATGTAACGCTATTGGTTAATGGCTTGCCGCTGGTACAAATAGAGCTAAAGCGCCGTGGTATTGAACTAAAAGAAGCGTTTAACCAGATTAAGCGTTATCAAAAGCATTCGTTTCATGCCAACCATGGTTTGTTTAACTATGTGCAGCTGTTTGTAATGTCGAATGGGGTTAATAGCCAGTACTTTTCTAACAACAGTGAAATGTCGGCTAAGCAAACCTTTGACTGGACTGATAGCGAAAACAATAAAATAAGCCAGTTGCATGACTTTGCCGAAGCGTTTTTAACGCCTTCCCACCTAACGCATATGCTCACTAAGTACATTGTGCTTAATGAAACAGGTAAGTACTTAATGGTGCTTAGGCCGTACCAGTTTTATGCAGTTGAGGCGATTGTAGAGCAAGTTAAAACCACAACTGATAATGGCTATATTTGGCATACAACGGGCTCAGGTAAAACATTAACCTCGTTTAAAGCCGCACAGATTATGACCTCTCTGAGTGAGGTTGATAAAGTTGTGTTTGTAGTTGACCGTAAAGACCTAGACTACCAAACAGCGCTTGAGTTTAATGCGTTTGTAAAGGGCTCTGTAGACAGCACTGACAACACAAGTATGTTGTTCCACCAGCTGTTAGATAAGCCTATGAAAGGCAGAAAAGTTAACCAAAACCGTAATACTAAGCTGGTGGTAACTACACTACAAAAGCTTAATAACGTGGTGACTAAACAGCGCTACTTAAAAGAAATGCAAAGCCTGCAGGATAAGCGCATTGTGTTTATATTTGACGAGTGCCACCGCAGTCAATTTGGCGATACGCATAAAAACATTACCGAATTTTTTAATAACGCGCAGTTGTTTGGTTTTACGGGTACGCCTATATTTGCCGACAATGCCGTTGCTAAAAATTCAGTTAAGCGCACCACTAAAGATTTGTTTGGTGAATGCCTACACCCGTATGTAATTGTGGATGCGATACGCGACGCTAACGTGCTTAAGTTTGCTATTGAGTATGTTGGGCGTTACCAATACAAAGATGGCTCTAACAACAACCTAGACATTGAAGTTGAAGACATCGACACCAAAGAGCTTTTAACCTCTCCTGCGCGCTTAGATAAAATAACCGATTACATTATTTCCCAGCATAATCGTAAAACGCATAGTCGTGAGTTTAACGCTATGTTTTGTGTTTCAAGTGTGGCTGAGCTTATTCAATACTATGAGCTATTTGCAGCGAAAAAGGCACAGGGAAAACATAATCTTAAAATTGCCACCATATTTAGCTATGAGGCTAATGAAGAGGAAGAATACGAACTAGGTAATAGTGATGCACCAAGGATTAAAGAAACCTCTGTTAAGTATTTAAATGAAGGGCAAGCCGTTAAGCTACATAGCCGCGATAAGTTAGACTCATTCATTAACGACTACAATGCTATGTTTGGTACAAGCTACTCCACTAAAGATGGCAAGTTATTTGATGACTACTACAAAAATATATCTAAGCGTGTTAAAGCCAAAGAGATTGATATATTGCTGGTGGTGAATATGTTTTTAACAGGCTTTGATGCCCCAAAACTCAATACGTTGTACGTTGATAAAAACCTTAAATATCATGGTTTGGTGCAGGCCTTCTCGCGCACCAACCGATTATTGGGTGAAACTAAATCGCACGGTAATATAGTGTGTTTTAGAAACCTTAAAAAAGCTGCTGACATTGCTTTTACACTGTTTTCAAACAAGCAGCCTAAAGAATATATAGAAACCCCTTCGTATAATGAGCTGCTAGCCGATTTTAACGACGCCTATGGTGCGCTAATAGCAATTACGCCTACCGTTGACTCAGTTGATACTTTACCTGATGAAGAAGCTCAGGCGTTGTTTGTGAGGCAGTTTCGTGAGCTTATGCGCTTAAAGAACATGTTAAGCAACTTTGCTGACTTTGATATGGACTCTACCGCGATGGGCGAGCAAGAGTTTCAGGATTATACGAGTAAGTATGCCGACCTTGGCAGGCAGCTACGTGAGAACTCAAGTAAAGAGAAAGTATCGGTTTTAGATGACGTTGATTTTGAACTAGAGCTACTACACAGTGATATAGTAAATGTAACCTATATTTTGCAGTTATTACGAGAGTTACACGGCGAAGAAAGCGGCGACGAAAAAGCCCGTAAACGTCAAGTAATAGCAAACCTGATAGCCACCGACCCAACCTTATTAAGTAAAAAAGCACTTATAGATAAGTTTATGGATGAGCACTTACAAGGTATACCTGCCAGTGCTGACGTTGATGAAGAGTTTGAGCTTTATTGGGAGAAAGAAAAGCGCCTAGAGCTTGAGAAGTTTGCCCACGAGCAAAAGCTAAACCAAGAACGCTTAGAAAAGCTAGTAACGCGTTATGAGCTAAGTGACGAAATGCCATTAAGGGATGACTTTGCTGATGTACTAGAAACCAAACCCAGCCTTTTACAGCGCAGAAAAATGCTGCCTGTAATAACGGATAAATTTAAACACTTTGTTGATACGTTTATCGCAGGGTTTTAAAGGAATGAGGTGTTTTTCGTAAACCGTGAGCGGTTTGTTAGGGACGTATAAGAAAATGTTGTATTTATGAATTTCAAACGTATTTGGAGTGAGTTTACGAAAACTGTATCTTAGTGTAGCAGGGCAACGTGGATTGAAATTACACAACAAAGTATAAAAATGAGACTGTAAGGCTGATAACTTTTTGGACTAGTTTTTTCGGCCGCTACGTGCCATAAGCCGACTATCAGCCGTAACTCGTTTCTGCCCCATTATTAGTTAGAATAATGGGGCTTTTGCATTTTGTTCATCCGGTTTTGCGATATAAAAATTTATCAGCCCTCACTATTACCGCTCTATGTTTCGATAATAGAAGGTTCTTGTCCTTGAACGTTAAATAAAACGCCCCAGGGATATTGAGTAGTTTGATCTGAGTTATTGACGTATTCATAAACTATGCATTCTGGATGGTTGCGCTCAACTTGTCGTCCCATTGCGAAATTAAATGATGACTGCGCGGCACAAAATATATGAACTCGCTTAACTCCATCAGTATTAAATGTTTTCAAAATCTCTCTAAACTTCTGCTGAAACCCCTCGATTTTATCAAGGCTAGACATACTGTCATACTTAACTTCAGGCATACTTACGGATACAATACCTCTTCCATTTAATAAACTACCAACTTGTTGATGAGAAACTTCAAAAGAAATTCCCATTAGTAAACAAACATCTTCTGTTTTCTTATAATCCTCCCAATTTATAATTGGAACATTCAAGTCTGATGGGGTGTCTTCAAGGGCATACCACTCTGATTTATCGCGATCAAAATCCCATAAAGAAACTTTAGAAGTATTACCTATAGAGTGTCCAAGTACGAAACCAATAGGAACAGATGGTGTACCACCATAGTGCAATGTGACATTGGTTGTATCTGCATTTCGCATCAAATTCGAGAACGTGTTTTTGAAACAAGCAAGGGAATAGTCTAAAGCCTGTTTATTTGAAACTAATAGCCCCTGATTATAATAATTTGATATGTCTATGTATAGACTACTTCCTAGCCCTGTTTTCTTTTTTGCTGCTTCGGTTAAACTTTGATTTTTGGGATATCTAAGGCCTATGTGCTCAATGAATATATTTGGATTTCGTCGCTCACGTTTAAAACCTAAATAAGATGCCAGAAAAGCTGATATAATACCTATTAAAAAAGCTGAGTATGTAATCATGGCGGTTACTGAATCTTGCGTAGAATACCCTGTACTTATACTCTGTGTGTCAGAGTACTTCCAAGTCACATTAATTGCACTATATAGCCCACCACAGATTCCTGTTGATAGAAGAAGCAGAGCTAACTTCCAAAGTCGGTTTTCTAAAGTCTTTGGTTTAAAATACCAATTAAAAACTTTATTGAAATAATATTTCATATAATCATTCTGCCACTACCCTTTATGAACACTATTTTTAAGAGAATACTCTCCTAGAAGTGTTATTTTATAATTTTTGTTGTTGCTTATCCAGAGTCGAATGTCTTTGTGCCCAACGATAATAAAAATTAACGACTGGCCTTCATATTGACCTTGTTTTAAGACTTTATGCCAATCTTTCTTATCCTCATTAGAGTACTCAGGCGTTGGTTCAGGGTGTGTATGCCAAAGGCCAACTAGGTACGCCTCCCCATTACTAGCTTTCCATTTTCCATTTAAAATTTTGTTATGAGCATTCGAGCGAAAAAATGAGTACCTAGTTCTTTTATCACTTGGTTGAGGTAACGTTAAGTCATTTACCTCAATTTCATTGTTTCCCCGTAGACAGCCCATAAGTGCTCCTCCTGCCTCACAATCATGCTTACCTAGTTGCCTGTAACTAATCAGGGTATTAATTACTTCTGAGTCAATTACTATATTCCCATATTCATCTGACTCAATTAACCAATTCTCAGTTATTACTGTCACAACATATACACTCATCGTTTTTTGATAAACTTATTTCTTCCATCAATGCCATACTTTTAAATCTATTAGTTGTTTGTAAGGTGCCTTTATCAATACCTTTCCATGATGTTACTTTTGGTTCCATTTTACCCGAAGTTAAAAAAGTAATAGCTTGCTGAGCTGCTGCTGAGGCGGTTTTAGTTGAATCTAAGTAAGAGAATGGTGTAAAAACACCCGCGCAACCTGTTAAGTTTTTGGATATAGCTTGTCCGAACTCAACTAAATTTATAGAAGTGCTCGGACTACTTTTTTTGTATAAAACACACTCAAGACAAACTTGATCTAAATTTAGAGCAACAGAGTGCCCACCGTAACCATCGGGCTCATTCCAGCAATAAATAACATTGTTGAATTGATGCTCTTTCAAGCTGCGATTGAGTAATAGACTGATGGATGGATTTCCAATAGCTACAATAACAATATCTACCCCTTTCATTACGCTTTTTACGTTGTGAGCTGAAAGTGAATACTGGCAAGCTTCAACGTGAATATGGGGAATATTTACCCTAATTTCTTTTGCTAATGCTCTCACCTTAGATATCTTTCGCACTTTTCTATCCTTGACAGAAGGACTGAAGTTTAAGTAGCGACCACCAAGGCTATGCCTATAGATATTGTCTGCATCAAGTAAATCGTCATCGATCAGTTTAATAGCCCCTACACCTGATTTGGCTATTAACATAGCAATTTCACTACCTACAGAGCCACACCCTACCACTGCTACTGTTTTGTTGTTTATGCTTAAATTGGCTCCGCCTCTTTCGAGTAGGTATTCTTTGTTATGCCTATTCAAAAGGAAAAACTTCAGTTGCCAATCTGTACTATCAGTGAGAATTGGGTGTAGCGCTGGTGCTTTAGCTTTGAACTGACAGATAAACTCACTTCTCTCTCTAGAGCTTCTTGGCATACTTACCAAAACAAAAAATTGGCGTTGTTTCTTAGAATTTTGTCCCAACAGCTTTATAAGTATTTTTGAGTTTTCTTCTGATATCTGCTGTTTTAACTCTGAAATGAAACGGGACGCTGATTCGCTTGTTGTAGACGGAACAACTGGAGCACTTAGGGGAATGTGAACGATATTCACTAATTGGTGTTTATTTAGTGCTTGGGTGTTGCTGAACCCGCAAGGTATATCGCTTGTGCTTTTGGCTAAAGCTATAGGATTTATGTCGGAAGGAGCTAATAGGTTGCTTGATGGTGCTATACGTAGAACTAACTTTTCTACCGAGCTACCTGCTCTGTAGAAGGAGTTAATGGTATCTGCGCCATGTATAAAGCCTTCTAGTTCATCATACAATTCACCTTTAAATACCCGCAAAGAGGAGCGTTCTAGAGTTTTTAAAGTTTGGCATAAGAACGTTTCGATAATCTCACTTGGTGAATGATAATCAACTAGTATCGAATCTCCCTCTTCAACACATAAAGTTCCTTTCGAATTCACATGTGGCATTTTGCCTATGTATTCTTCATTGAGGATTTGCGCAAGAGGTAAGCTAAATGGGAATGTTAGGTAGAAGTACAGGCGGACGTTCCATTTAATGGATCGCCCTTGTAGTTCAAAGTCAAAGGTTCTTTCATCGACTTGCTGTTTCGAAATAAGCTGATTGAATGTGATGCTTTCAATCAAGCCAGCTATTATTTCTGGGGTCATGCACTCATGCCTGTAGGCAAGTAGGGCTGCTTATTCGATTTAACAGCGTCGCTTATCACAGGGAAGTCGCCAAATACCTTGTTTAAAATTGTACTACTCTCCGAGAGACTCTCTTCTTCTTGAGCGGCCTCCAACGCTTCGACTAGTTCATCAACTTTGTTATAGTAGTTATCAAGTTGCTTTTTAGTCATCTTATAGTAAACGTTTTTGCCTGGCGCAACTGGTAGTGGCACATCCACGACTTTATAAAACTTCATATCATCAACACTAAACGATAAAGTAAAGCTATCACGAATACTCTTTGCTATGCCTATAAGGCAAGATAGGTCGTCTTCTTTTTTGTAAACAAAAGAAGTTTTTGCTTGGATTGTTAATCCAATTGAAGGGGGAGCAGTATTGCCGTTAGATGTGAAATTTTTGTTTTTCCAGCGCTTAAGGTATCGCACACAGCGTCTGAATTGTGCTCTTTGCTCACCATCGTTAGAAACGTCCTTGACCCATTGCTTTAAACCTTCTGGGTCTGACTCATACCAGACGTGTTCTGAGGACGTTTCTTTGCCCCATGCAATATGTATATTTCCGCCATTTTTGGCATATACAGGTATATCAACATGATAGCCTGCGGCATAGTTGACGCTAATACAAGGTCGGTTATATGAAACGTTTCTATTATTTTGTTTATCGAGTTTATCTCGAACAAGTTTCTTCAATTTTTTTGAATCATAGTCATCAGTATTGATGTCAAAGATCACCCCAACATCGATATCATAGTCATCATCAAGAGGTTTGACTCCTGTATGCATCGAGTAAGAGCCTTGATCGATCTTAGAAAAGGTCAGTTTCTTTTCGGTATTAGGAATCTTCTCGTCACGTAAAGACTCTTTAAGCCCATTTATCAGTAAGTCTCGCTTATCGCGCAACGCCTTATTTTCATCATATGTGCCTAGTTTTATTTGATCATGATAATCTATAAATGCTTTCTGAATATCAGCCACTGCAACCTCCACGATAAATTACTCAGTATTAAGCATTAATTATATGGGGGCGTTGTGGGTAAACCCAACCCATAAGATTATGATTTAATTAATGGTTGATCTGTCAGTAGTGCTAACTTGTCAGAGCGAACAGTATCACTTTCAATCCGTTAAGTATGATAAGTCTAAATTATCTAACACGCAGCCAAGTAACTCGCACCACTCAGATTGAACACTTCATTAAACGAGTTTGTCATACTTAAGATAATTTATTGATTTGCTAATTTAGTAAGGTTACTGAATTGTTTCTGTCCAAAAACGAGTTTACTCGACCGTCTGCTTCTCGCTCTTTGCCGAAGTTCGGCTCAGTGCCAATTGCGGACATTAGTAACTCTGCACTCTGCCGCTCGTCGGCAGCAGCTTGTTAGGCTATTTTTTTCGATAATTCACCTGATTAAACAGGTTTTCCGTCGTACCAATTTCAAGCATCGCTTTTACCAAAGACTTCAACAGCATATCTGATGCTTCGTACAAACCAGTCAAAGCTATGGAAAAATCCATGATTTTCAGCTCTGAGATAATTTCGTACTGATGTAGAGCGTCGGCCTCTCTATGGGCAATAGTGTTGTGCCTTGCCTCAGAAATTTCATTTTCAATTGCTTTTCTTGCTTTCTTTAATTTTTTTAGGGCATCAACAACCATACTCCTTGAAGAATCAGACAATCCTGTCGATTCGTATATAAACTGCATTCGCCGTCCAGTAACTTTTCCCATATCCCACTCATAAATGGTTAAAAGCAGTGCACGTAACGCAATATTCCTTTTTGTCTCATTAGGATGAGCGAAAGCATCAGCTTTTAAAGCTTGGATATCTCTCTCAGCAAGCAAGAAATACAGGCCAATATTTAGAAACTGCTTTGTCGCAGGAAACAGCTCCTCATTGACCTTCTTGCATTCTTTCACTGTGATTTCTATAGCTCCGTTTATAACTTTATCTTTTGCTTTAAATTCTTTTTCCAATTTACGGTAAAGTCGCCACAAGAAAACAGCTTTTATCTGCAGCCCAAAATTTCTGTGGAATTTCATTCGAAACCACCGCTCTTGAACACTTCTATCTTTATCGAAAAACCTACTATTGAGCATCAAACTTCCATTGGTTTATTGCCTAACTAGACTGTAGAATAACTCCAACAGTCAAATTCAATTAAAAAATAGCTCCTACAATTCACTCTAAGCCTTTTTAGAGCATTAGGTAATGCATTTGGAACACATAAAACAGGCTGTTTTCCTTAAAAAAAGTAATTCTGCAGCCTCAACTCCACGTTAAAGTGTGACAACCGTGTGCCATATTGTGAGCGCAGCAAAACTAGCACACGTTTGGAGTTACTCTTGAACGTTTTTTTCGTTACATTTATATTTCGAAGGTAAACATTGACTTAAAGCCACAATCAACGCGATGTTGAATGATTTTATGAACTGAATCATGTAACTCGTCAAACCTTTGCTTCTCTCGAATCACTCCATCCATATTTTGTCTACTGCTTACAAAATGGAATAATTGATTGTTCAAAACTGAAGATATCACACTAATATTGTCCAGTGACTTATTCAAATAGTTGTAGTCTTCTACAGCCTCTTTAGCTAGACAAACATTCCAGAATGATAGCTCTCTATTAGATTTATAAAGGTTTCGCCGTGCTTGATATAGGTTGCCCCAAACAATATTAAGATGCTCAATACGTTTGATTGATACATCTTTATCCTCAACCATCAATCCTGGTGTAGGACATATATGATCATAATGAAATCGCAACTCATGTAAGTTTTCTTCTATTTCATCTATAGCAGCGATGTATCTTTTGGCGACTAAATATGAATCCTCCTTTCGCTTGTTATTTAACCATTGAAAGTAGGTATAGAAACCAAAAATAAAACCAAGAGATGTAACAACTAAAGTACCAACATCAGTCCATTTGACCCCGTCAAACATAGCCGCTCTATCTGTAACACCAATGAAAAAGCCACAAGCTACCAGATACAATCCAACAACCATAAGTATAAGTACATTTTTCAACTAGTTGACACCTTTAATTCTGAATAACTCAAATATAAAACTAACATTTTATAGTCCGCTTATCGCGCATATTTCTGCCGACTTAACGCTCATTTTTCTGCTTTATATAGTTTTAACAAATAACCTAAGGTATTACTATCACTAAGTTTTCTAAAATTTTTGAGTAAAGTTAAATAGATCAATATGCGCGAGCAGCTCATTTTCATGAATATATGAGTAAAGAGCAGTTTGACCAATCAATTAACTATTATATTTAGCTAATCTCAATGACCGGTTATCGCTCAAAGCTGCTCATTCTGAATTAAAAACTAACTAATAAAAGCTGAGAGTTTCACGTTAAAAATCACTTGATTGATTATTAATTCTAAGCTTTCATAAATCATGATTAAGATGATATGTTTAAAGACCTCTACTCTCACAGCGACTTTTTACTACATCATTTTGATTCTTTTGTAGCTTTGAAATTTTTTCTGCTCTAGTACATTCCCAAGCATCTACAGGATACATTTTATCCCACGCATTCATTAGCTGGCTTTGTGCTTTACTCATGCTGTATCGTTTATAGGTGTTCTCCATATACAGATAAGTACGCGCAATTTGACCTCTAGCCATTTCAGGTGGCTCAGCTTTGCTGTCGTCAATCTTCATCGCACAACGTCCAAAATCGCTTTGAGCCGCTGGAAGCATAGTAAAGTTATGATTACTTCTCAGCGCATTCACGGCACCAATGGCCGGATAGAGGTTGAACATATCAGCTTGCATAAAACGGTATTCTGTATTTACTTTTTCTGCACATCTTCGACCCTTAAATGACTTCCTCACACTATTTACACACTGCTTATGTCCATCTCGCCATTCGCTAAAAGTACGACCAAAGTTTTCTGCCGGAACGACATGTTCCCATTCAATTTTTTTAGCTCGTTTGACGTACTTTGTTGTAGAAAAGCCCTCCGGTGCGGTTACTTTTTTACTAGCGTCAAATGTCGCACCACAATAAAGTGTAACGCGGTGGTTGTTATAAACTTGTTTTTCTAACAGTCGTTTAGCTTTGCTAAATGAGTCGATTTCTTGATTTGCTGAAGAGGCAGCAGAGAAAATAAGTGTTGCTAACAGTGAAATTGTGGATGCTTTCATTATGATTCTAGGTACCTATTTCAGTTTAAATATGTCACATATAATAAATGAGTTAATAAGCTAGTTCTCATTTGTGGTTACTGATAATTTTAATTTTTAGAACTAAGATATTGTGCTTTTAAAATTAATTGGGAAAGCTACTTCCCAGTCCATGTATTATCATTTTGATACTGTCCAGAGCAAGCGCTGTTATTTGCAAATTGGCCCGTAGACTTATCTCGACAGCGCCAGACTAAGTTGTAGTTACCATCATAAAACTGGTCCCATGCATAACCAGAAGAATAGTTATTTGACCCGCCAGCTCCTGCTGCCGCAACAGCTAAAACAACGACACCTACCGCAACGACAGCTGCAACAACGCCTTGAGCGATTTCTTTTCTGTCTTGCGCGGCTAATATCTCACATTTGTACTGAGTGAGTGCTCTATATTTAACTTCTCTATTAAGCGCGTAGATATAGTTCGCTTCATCAGTATTTTCGGCGGTATAATTTTTAGCGAGGATATCTTTATCATTAAGGTAATTTCGACACACTTGAGCATCTGTTAATTCAGAGTCACCGGAAATGATGGCGTGTCTAGAGGCTGAACAGCCAGTAATAAAGCTAAGTATCAGAAAAGATACAATAGTGTTTTTAACTAAAGTCATCAGTAAATTATTCCGTAATTAAAATAAGCTTTGAGTAAGCTCATAATTCCTTTGTGAAATTTTAACAAACCGATGGTAATTTTACTAATTGTTATTAAAGGGGTTTTTAATCTTTAAGTCTAAAACATGCTTATACCAGATCTAATTAAACTATCGTCTTCACAAAAAGAACCTTGGCATAATTTGAACCTTAAATTACACTGTATATATAAACAGTGCTTGAGGTGTGTATGTTCGTTATTCCAATTTTTATAGAAGCAGGCATTACCGGCTTTGAATCTCCTGTCGCAGAATATGTAGAGCTCGGTATTTCAATCGATGAACTAATCATTAAACACCCGAATGCTACTTTTATTGGTATAGCTTCTGGGCAATCCATGCAAGAAGTAGGAATATTCGATGGTGACTTATTAGTCATTGATAGAGCTGAGGATGTAAGTACCGGCGATATTATTGTTGCAAGTTACAACGGTTCGTTTGTTTGTAAAATCATAGATAAATCGAAACGCTTACTTATCTCTGCCTCTAAAGATTATAAGTCTGTTTATATCTCTAATGATGATGACTTTAAGCTCGAAGGCGTCGTTACTGCGAGCATCCGCCTACACAGAAATAAAGCTGAGGTAAATCGATGTTTGCCCTCGTAGATGCAGTGGCATTTTATGCCAGTGCGGAGAAGGTATTTGACCCATCCATTCGCTTTAAACCCGTTGTTGTTCTGACAAATAACGATGGATGTATTTGTGCCATATGTCCTATTGCTAGAAAGCTCAATATCCCGAAATTTGAACCTTACTTCAAAATTAAACCCTATTTAGAGCAGCATAATGTCATCGTACGCTCTTCAAATTATGAACTTTACGCTGATTTGAGTGAGAGAATGATGACGGTTATTAATCGTTTTTGCGATGACCATTATGTTTATAGTATTGATGAGTCATTTTTACGCTTTACTGGTTTTTCTAAAATCATTAATGACTGGGCTGATTACGGACACACAATACGACGAGCTGTATGGCGTGAGACAGGATTGCCTGTTGGTGTAGGCTTTGGCATTACGCCTACGCTAGCTAAAGCAGCCAATCATGCGGCAAAAAAACTCTCTGGTTATAACGGGGTTGCTGTTATTAATGATGATATCTCACGCCAGGAAGTCCTTATGCGTATGGATGTTACCGATGTCTGGGGTATTGGCTCTCGACTCGGTAGAAAACTTAAGGTCATGGGGATTAAAAGTGCATGGGATTTAGCAAACCAGAACCCTAAAGCAATGCGACGCATGTTTAGCGTTGTTGTTGAGAGGACCGTAAGTGAGCTTAACGGCATCGCCTGTTTAAGTTGGAATGAAGTAAAACAGAATAAAAAAGAAATCTACTCAACGAGAAGTTTTGGGGAAAGAGTAAGTGACTTAAATACATTAAAATCAGCCCTCGTAACACATGCAGCGATTGTTGGCCGCAAACTAAGGAAACAGCAATCATTAGCAAAACGACTCGTTATATTCGCTGCAAGCTCGCCACACGAAGACGTGTATTATAAAAAATCGTTGCTCTATGATTTCCCTATACCTACATCAGATACCAGTGTTATAGCCAATGCTGTTTCAGGTGTTATTGATGATATTTTTAAGGCTAACACGCGCTTTTATCGCTGCGGTATTGGCGCAATAGAATTAGAAAGTGAGTTATTTCAACAAGCGGATATGTTTTCTGTAAGTAAAGATAACCCAGAAGTAATGGCGTGTTTAGATGCTATAAATAAACGTTATGGGGTCGGCACTTTATCTTTAGGAAGTGAAAAGCTCACAAAATCATGGAACATGAAACGGGCTTTTTTATCGCCCCATTACACAACTCGCTGGTCAGATATTCCAATCATAGATTGTGATTGAACTGGGTTAGAACCATCAAATATTGAATGTGATAACAAGTGGTCAATAAAATTTGGCCACAGTTTTAGAGTCTTTATATCTAACCTCAGATTCATTGCCTGACATAGATTTCCTAAAAGTTAACTGATTTATCGACTAATTAGAAGTTACAATGTAACTAATTTGGTGCCTAGCAAACTAGAGAAGTCCACTAACGCTTCAATTTGTTAAGTGTTAAAGGCACGATACTAAAAACTCTGGGTTGAAGTACAGTTTTACCCGCCCCTTTCCAGATTCATATACCACGTTATCCAAAAACTTTATAGGTTCTTTTTTACCTTCGAACTGAACCATAGCCTTGGAGAAGGCAGAGGCAGCCCTTTTCATGTATCTGTATGGATTCTCCGAATTAATAAAAACTTCTTGCCACTCACTTGCAAAAATTGTTACTGGGTTGGAGATGCCAGACAAATAACTTAGAGGCTCTAATTTCGACAATGCTAATGTTCTCAAGCGCATGGCGCTGAGTGGCATATTATAGGAAGCATTAGTTAATTTGTTCGGCACATAATAGGAAGCTTCAATTAATTTGTTAGGCATATTAATCATGGTAATACTTTTCTCCTGAAGTGAAATT
The DNA here is from genome assembly GCF_002332205.1 of Pseudoalteromonas sp. JB197. NCBI lineage: Bacteria > Pseudomonadati > Pseudomonadota > Gammaproteobacteria > Alteromonadales > Pseudoalteromonadaceae > Pseudoalteromonas > Pseudoalteromonas sp. JB197. The sequence continues at coordinate 56,418 of NZ_NRGZ01000003.1, read as the reverse complement.
TTTTATATCTTTTCACTTTTCGAAACTAAAGTAACGACCATTCACCCATACTTACGTTTTTTACATTTAACACCTTATTGAACACCATTTTGGTGGTTTAACGTACCAAAATGGCATATATTACATACCTTAATAACTCCATTAATATGCCGTTTTACAATGTTATGGGACAGATTAAGAGTCAAATCAAAACAAAAATAAGTTTAACTCTTCAATATCCGTTTATCGCTCAAAGCTGTCATTCTTCTTCTAAATTCCAACTCTAAGCTGATGAGAATCGGTGACCAAAGTCATGAGAATATCAGCTAGGTGCTGTAAGTAAGTAGAAATATAGTCATGCACCATGATAACGATGATTATTTTACAGATCTAATGCCGTGGGAGGGCTTAGCTAGACTTCGATTATAGCTAAGCTGTCTGTACACACTTCATCACTTTGAAGTAGGGGGAAGTCTGAGATTAAAATTCGCTTGTCGTAGTTGCTTACCTAATTAGCTTTCAAGCTTACTCCAAGAAAGTATCAATTTTCCTGAATTCACTAGGCGCTATACCCACTGATTTTTTAAACCGTTTAGAGAAATTAAATATATTTGGATACCCCACGTAAACGGCAATATGTGCAATAGGCCAGCGGGTATTTAATAATAAGTTTTTAGCCCGCTCTATTCGTAAATAAATAAGCTGTTGTATGGGGCTTTTACCAAATTGAGCTAGACATAAACGATGTAAATGCGGCGGTGAGTAATGTGCATACTCGCACATTTTCTTTATTGTCCAACCAAACTGTAAACGCTTATCTACCTCTTCAAATAAACCAATTAAACGATTATGCGCCGCCCCCTGAGAGTTGTTTTGTAATGTAGTATTTAAATAATGACTTAAAACAGGCGTTACGCTTTTGCGTAAGTTAGCGTTGGGTTCGCTGTATAAAAGCTCCATAGCAAGATGCAACGACTCAAGCTTTTGATCGGTTAATACCAATGCTTGCGCAAGGTTTAAATGCTTCCAACGTTTGGTGTTTGCAAGGTTTAACCAAATCACATCCCAATGTTCCCCATCTATTTTAACTTCAAAGCTTTGCTTAGCTGGTAACACAATAAGTGTATTGGCATTAAGCGTGTACTGCTCATTTTGTGTGGTTAATTTACCTTGCCCCGCAAGCGTATAAAAAAGCGTATGTTCTAAGGGGGCTGTACGTGCCACGCAATAACGCCCCAATAGGTTTGAACAACCTGCTAGCGCTATTTCTAGGTTTGGCATTTGTGCGAGCGTTTGTGAATCTATAAAGCGCTCTGTGCAGTGCGGGCCAATATCGAGTATATCTTTAATGTTGTAGCGCATAATACAATGATAGCTTTGGATAAATAAATGAGAGCTTTAAGCATAACCCCTGTGATTATTTTTAGCTATATTTAGCGCATTATAATTGCCCGCTTATGCAACAGGAATAAACATGACCTCTTTACAGCACATAATTAATCGTCGCGATTGGGAAAATCCAATTACAGTACAAGTTAATCAAGTAAAAGCACATAGCCCACTTAACGGCTTTAAAACAATTGAAGACGCCCGTGAAAATACACAGTCGCAGAAGAAAAGTTTAAACGGGCAGTGGGATTTTAAATTATTTGATAAGCCCGAAGCGGTCGATGAGTCGTTATTGTATGAGAAGATAAGTAAAGAGCTAAGCGGCGACTGGCAAAGTATTACTGTGCCTTCTAACTGGCAACTACACGGCTTTGATAAACCCATTTACTGTAATATTAAATACCCATTTGCAGTAAACCCGCCATTTGTACCAAGCGATAACCCTACTGGTTGTTACCGCACTGAATTTACAATCACACCTGAGCAGTTAACGCAGCGTAACCATATAATTTTTGAAGGCGTTAACTCGGCTTTTCATCTTTGGTGTAACGGGCAGTGGGTGGGGTATTCACAAGATAGCCGCTTACCGAGCGAATTTGATTTAAGTGAGCTTTTAGTTGTCGGTACTAACCGTATTGCCGTTATGGTTATTCGTTGGAGTGATGGCAGTTATTTAGAAGATCAGGATATGTGGTGGCTAAGCGGTATTTTTCGCGATGTTAACTTACTTACAAAACCGCAAAGCCAAATACGCGATGTGTTTATAACCCCCGATTTAGACGCTTGCTATCGCGATGCAACGCTACATATAAAAACTGCGATAAATGCGCCAAATAACTACCAAGTAGCAGTACAGATTTTTGATGGTAAAACATCACTGTGCGAGCCGAAAATTCAAAGCACTAACAATAAACGTGTTGATGAAAAAGGGGGGTGGAGCGATGTCGTATTTCAAACAATAGCAATACGAAGCCCTAAAAAGTGGACCGCCGAAACGCCGTACTTATATCGTTGCGTAGTAAGCCTGCTTGATGAACAAGGCAATACAGTCGACGTTGAAGCCTATAACATTGGTTTTAGAAAAGTAGAAATGCTTAACGGGCAGCTGTGTGTAAATGGCAAACCGTTACTTATACGGGGTGTTAACCGACACGAACATCACCCAGAAAACGGCCATGCTGTTAGCACTGCCGATATGATTGAAGATATTAAGCTGATGAAGCAAAATAACTTTAATGCCGTACGTACAGCTCATTACCCTAACCATCCACTTTTTTACGAGCTATGTGACGAGCTAGGTTTATACGTGGTTGATGAAGCGAATATAGAAACCCATGGCATGTTTCCTATGGGGCGTTTAGCAAGCGATCCGCTATGGGCAGGTGCATTTATGTCGCGTTATACGCAAATGGTTGAGCGCGATAAAAACCACGCCTCAATTATTATTTGGTCACTTGGAAACGAATGCGGGCACGGCGCAAATCATGATGCTATGTATGGCTGGTCAAAAAGCTTTGACCCTTCTCGCCCAGTGCAATACGAGGGCGGCGGTGCAAACACGACAGCTACCGATATTATTTGCCCAATGTACTCCCGTGTAGATACCGATATTAAAGACGATGCGGTACCTAAGTATTCAATTAAAAAATGGCTGAGCTTACCGGGTGAAACTCGTCCACTTATTTTATGTGAGTACGCCCATGCTATGGGTAATAGCTTAGGTAGCTTTGACGATTACTGGCAGGCATTTAGAGAATACCCACGGCTGCAAGGCGGCTTTATTTGGGATTGGGTAGATCAAGGTTTATCTAAAATTGACGAGAACGGCAAGCATTATTGGGCTTACGGCGGCGACTTTGGTGATGAACTAAACGACCGCCAGTTTTGTATAAACGGCTTATTGTTCCCGGATCGTACACCGCATCCTAGCCTATTTGAAGCTAAATACAGCCAGCAACATTTACAATTTACACTGCGCGAGCAAAATCAAAATCAAAATCAAAACCAAAACCAATACAGCATTGATGTATTTAGCGATTACGTATTTAGGCACACCGATAACGAAAAACTCGTTTGGCAATTAATACAAAATGGCGTGTGTGTTGAGCAAGGCGAAATGGCACTTAATATTGCTCCGCAAAGTACGCACACTTTAACCATTAAAACTAAAACAGCGTTTGAGCATGGTGCGCAATATTACCTTAATTTAGATGTAGCACTAATTAACGACTCACACTTTGCAAACGCTAATCACGTTATGGATTCAGAACAGTTTAAGCTTATAAATAGTAATAATTTAAACAGTAAATCATTTGCATCAGCTACAGAGAAAAGCGTTATAAGTGTTAATGAAACCGACTCCCACCTAAGTATTGAAAACAATACATTTAAACTTGTTTTTAATCAACAATCAGGACTTATAGAGCAGTGGTTACAAGACGATACACAAGTTATTAGTAGCCCACTGGTTGATAACTTTTATCGTGCCCCACTTGATAACGACATTGGTGTAAGCGAAGTGGACAACCTAGACCCTAATGCATGGGAAGCACGCTGGTCGCGCGCAGGTATAGGGCAATGGCAGCGCACATGTAGCTCAATCAATGCTGTGCAATCAAGCGTTGATGTCCGTATTACTTGTGTATTTAATTACGAATTTAATGGCGTGCTACAAGCACAAACACAGTGGCTATATACGCTCAATAATACAGGTACTATTAGCTTAAATGTTGATGTGAACTTAAACGACACCCTACCACCAATGCCGCGAATAGGGTTAAGTACAACGATTAACAAGCAAAGCGATACAAAAGTAAACTGGCTAGGGTTAGGTCCTTTTGAAAACTACCCAGATCGTAAATCCGCTGCACGTTTTGGTTATTACAGCTTGAGCTTAAATGAGCTATATACACCGTATATATTCCCAACTGATAACGGTCTGCGTAGCGATTGCCAATTACTGAGCATTAATAACTTAATCGTGACTGGCGCGTTTTTGTTTGCCGCCAGTGAGTATTCGCAAAATATGCTAACGCAAGCTAAACACACTAACGAACTAATTGCTGATGATTGCATTCATGTACATATTGATCATCAACATATGGGTGTAGGTGGCGATGATTCGTGGAGTCCAAGTACCCATAAAGAGTATTTATTAGAGCAAAAAAATTATAATTACTCGCTTACACTTACTGGGGGGATTACAACTTAACCTGTTTACTTATCATAAATTCATAGTAAGTAGATTATGTTTATTCAGTAATTTAATTAAAAGGAAAGTATTTTGATTGCTAAAGAAAGAAATTCTTTACAGAGTATCCAGCTTAGTGATGGTGAGAACTTAATTGCAGAAATAATACCATTCGGCGCAATAGTAAAAAGTATTAAATTTAAAAAACAGGAGGTTACGCTTAGTGTAGATGATCTCCAATACTATGTTGAAAACCCTTTTTATTTAGGTGCCACTATTGGCCGGTATGCAAATCGGATTGAAGGGGGGTGCTTTAATTTATCAGGTACACAATATAAGTTAGCAAAAAACAATGGTCCAAATAGTTTGCACGGTGGCATAAAGGGTTTTAATAAAGTGCTTTGGGAAGTGAGCAAGCAAAGTGCTAATGAAGTAGAGCTTTATTATTGCTCTGCAGATGGCGAGGAAGGGTTTCCTGGTCAGCTGCAAGTTTGGCAAACCATTACCGCAAACAATGGTCAATTAGTCTTGAGTTTTAAAGCCGTCAGTAATAAAGAAACTCTAGTCAATTTTACTAATCATTGTTACTTCAACCTTGAAGGTAGCGACACTATTGAAAATCATTTATTACAAGTAAATGCCACGCACTTTTTACCTATTGATGAAAACAATATTCCAATCAGTGAGCCTATTCCTGTTGCTAAAAGCTGCTTTGATTTCACTCAATCTAAACTGGTGGGTAGCGCACTTGAACAAAGTCATCCGCAGTTAGACATAGCTTCTGGAATCGACCATTGCTATGTATATGAAGATGATAATAGCCTCAAGTTAATGGCTAGCTTAACATCCACTCTTACTAATATTAATTTAACGCTTTTTAGTACTCAGCCAGGTATGCAGCTTTACACTGCTAACTTTGTTGACTTACCTTTTAAAGCGCGCCAGGCATTGTGTTTAGAGGCGCAAAACTGGCCTGATGCACCAAATAAAAAGGGTTTTCCTAAAGCAAATTTATTGCCAGGTGAAACGTATGAACAAGTTATCATTTATGCATTTTCATAAAAACACACTGAATAATGTTAATTTAAATGAGTTAAAAGTTACTCAAAGTTAAGTGAAAGGTTGCGCTTTAAGTCAATTTAAAGTATTTATAGTATAAATACTATTTGAAGCAATTCAGACCACACGACAATAAAATGACTACACACAATCAGGAGTTTTTTAAAAATGGTAATTAACAATAAGTTATCGTTCAACAAGAAAACCGCACTCAGTATTGCTATCACAGGTATATTGGCAAGCGGAACTGTTGCGGCTCAAGGTGTTGAAAACGACACACCTACAGTCGCGAATAAAGATGTTGAAGTTATCGCAGTAACAGGTATTCGTAGTAGTTTGCGTTCATCGATGTTGGATAAAAAAGCATCTAATGTGGTAACCGATGGAATTAAAGCAGAAGATCTTGGTAAATTCCCTGATTTAAACGTAGCAGAATCTCTGCAACGTATTACAGGTGTAGCAATTGACCGGAGTGGTGGTGAAGGACAAGCGGTAACTATCCGTGGTTTTGGTCCACAATTTAATACTGTACTTGTTAATGGCCGTCAAATTGCAACAGACAGTGCAGGCCGTGAGTTTAATTTTGATGTATTAGCTGCGGATCAAATCACCGGTGCTGATATTTATAAAAGTAACACAGCAATACTTCAGGAAGGCGGTATTGGTGGCACTGTTAACGTAACTACAGCTCGCCCTTTTGACTTTGGTGGTTTGCATGTTTTAGGTTCAGTTAAAGGTATGTACGAAAGCCTTTCTGAAGAAGTCTCACCGTCAGCATCATTTTTGATAAGTAATACGTTTAATGATGACAAGCTAGGTGTTCTTTTTGCTATCACTAACCAACAACGTAAGCTTCAGAATAATCAAATACTAACAGCAGGTTGGCGCGGCGGCCAAACAATATCTAATCCACAAGATGGCGTATTGTTTGACAATGCATACATTCCACGCAACTGGGACCAAATAGTTGATGAGCAAGATCGTGAACGTACGAACGCAAGCTTAGTACTTCAATATGCGCCGTCGGAGGATGTCACAATCACTGTTGATGGTATGATTTCTAAATTTGAAGTCGATTCAACGGTACGAAGTTTAGCATCGTGGTTTGAACCTGATCGCGTTGGTAGCGCAACTATCGATCCAAAAACAGGCACGCTTTTGACCTTTACTCAAGAAGTTGGTTTAGGCGCACCTAGTGGTGACCCTGCAAGTGACTTTGTATCAAAAACAAGTAATTCACGCGATGTAACTAATAAAGCATTTGGTATTAACGTTGATTGGCAAGTAAACGATTCATTAAAAGCAAAATTTGATGTTTCTCGTTCAACGGCTGAAAACGACCGTGCCGGTAAAGATCGCACTAACGTCGTAGGTATTATTAATAGCTATAACTTTGATGGTACAGGTAGTATACCAACAGTCCAACATGATGGTTTCGAAAACGGGGCATTACCAGATCCTAGTCTTGCACGCCTTCATATCAACGTAAAGGGTGATCAATTTACAGACGAAGATGAAATTACTGAAGTAAAGGCTGACTTCGAATATGTGCCCGATAAAGGTCCTGTTGAAAGAATTAATTTTGGTGCTTACCGTCAAGAGCGTGAAAAGTCGAGTTTCCAAATTTATGGAAATCAAGGTCATTTTAGTGGGTATACAGTTCCAGCACCACTTGATGCTATTGATTTTGAAGCCTACTCTGCTAGTAATTACTTCCCAGGTTTAATTGATACATTTTATAGCTATGACGGCGATAAGATGGTTAGTTATTTAGCTGAACAAGGTTTTCCTATTGAGCCAACGCTACAAAATAACCGTTATACAATCAACGAAGATATCACTAGCTTATACATGGACTTTACACTTGGTTTTGACCTAGCTGATATGCCTGTAACTGTTAACTTAGGTGCACGTTATTCTGAAACTGACATTGATGTCGCAGCAGTACAAAGTTTTATCAGTGATGTAGTACCAACTCCTGATGCAACATTGTTTGCTAACGTATTTGGTCCAGCGACAAATATTGAACAAGGAACTAGTTACTCAAACTTACTACCATCTCTCAATGTGAAGCTTGAACTACAAGAAAATATGATACTACGCTTTGCTGCATACGATAGTATAACACGCCCAACCATGTCGCAGTTATCTCCTGCTACAACATTTAATGAGCCACGCCGTCAAAACTTAACAGCCAATGGTGGTAACCCTGCACTCAAACCATTCCAATCAGAAAACTGGGATATCTCTTATGAGTGGTATTATAACGATGCAAACTTATTTAGTTTTGCAGTGTTTAGTAAAGAAGTTGATGATTTCATAGTCACATTAACAGGTTCTGAAACTTATGAAATGGCTGACAGAACAGGTCCTGGCTTTGCATGTACTACATGTACAGGGCAAATCGATGATGAGCTAAATGGTAGTTCAGAAGTATACACTACCACTCGACCTCAAAATGGTGAGTCAGCGAAAGTAACAGGTTACGAACTTGGTGTAACTCATATGTTTGAAAGTGGCTTTGGCTTTATAGCTAATGCGACCGTAGTTAATAGCGATATTAGCGTTGGTGCTGACACTACACAAACATTCGCACTTGAAGGGTTAGGCGATTCACAAAATTTGGTGTTGTTTTATGAGCAAGATAACTGGCAAGCGCGAGTTGCATTTAACAACCGTGAAGGTTTCTTACGCTTAGTTGATAATGGATTTAATGGCGAACCTGTGAATGTTGAAACCTACGGGCAATGGGATATTAGCGCAAGCTATGATATCAACGAGAACTTTACTATTTTTGCAGAAGGGATCAACATTACTGAAGAAGAGTTAGTACAAACAGGTCGTTTTGCTAATCAAATTTATTCTATAGAAGATAATGGTTCGCGATACGCGTTTGGTATTCGAGGGTCGTTTTAACTAATAATAGAGGCAAGTACTTTGCCTCTGATTATTTTATTAGAGTGCTACATGTGCTAATGCCAATAAGTTTGGCTTAGCCATAGCGCCCAACCCTAAGAAATTACGTCTATACAGCAAATGCCCGTTAGGGCATTTGCTGTATAGACGTTACTAGAAAGCGTTCAAAGAGCAGTTCATTATGAATAAAACAATAAAAACAGTCGCGGTAATTGGTGGCGGTACAGCCGGATGGCTAAGTGCTGCAATTATAGCATCACATCACCAAAGTCAAAATGGTGATGGCTTAAAAGTGATGTTGGTTGAATCCTCAGATATTCCAACTATTGGCGTAGGTGAAGGTACTTGGCCCACGATGAAAAATACACTTCAGCAAATAGGTTTGCGTGAAGTTGATGTTTTTAAAGCCTGTAATGCCACTTTTAAACAAGGCGGGAAGTTTGTAAATTGGACCCATGGCAATAACGACTTCTATTACCATCCATTTACTGTACCACTAGGTTACGGACGTATAGATTTAGCTCCTTACTTAGATAACGTTGAAAACTATGCACAACAAACTAACTTCCAACATGATATTTGTGAAGAAAACCTAGCACCACGCAGTATTACACAAGGTGAATATCAAGGTGATTGTAACTATGCTTATCATTTCGATGCAGGTGCCTTTGCTGATTTATTAAAGCAGCACTGTAAAAATAACCTAGGTGTTGAGCATATTATTGGCACAGTTGATAAAGTAAAGCTTGATAATAGTGGAGAGATAAACGAGCTTACTCTGAAAGATAGTACTCATACTATAAACGCCGATTTATACATAGATTGCACTGGTTTTTCATCGCTGTTGTTAGGTCAAACGCTTAACGTACCATTTAAAAAAATAGACCATGTATTGTTTAACGACAGTGCACTTGCTATGAAAGTCCCTTACGGTGAAGATGATCAATCCATTGCTAGTCATACTATTGCTACCGCTCAAAATGCAGGTTGGATTTGGGATATAGGCTTAACAGACCGCCGTGGTGTAGGTCACGTATATTCAAGCAAATTTTTATCGGATGACGAAGCTGAGGAAAACTTACGGAACTATTTAGGCGATGCAGCGAAGGGCTTAACCGCTCGCAAAATAAGCTTTGAATCAGGGTATCGTGAGAAGTTTTGGCATAAAAACTGTGTTGCTATTGGTATGTCGGCAGGATTTGTAGAGCCACTTGAAGCAACCGCAATTATGTTAGTAGAGATTTCAGCTCGCTTCGTAGCAGAACACATGCCAACTGATACACAGGTCATGCCTATTATAGCTAAACGCTTTAACGAACAGATGGATTACCGTTGGCAGCGTATTATCGATTTTTTAAAACTGCATTACATGCTGTCTAAGCGTCCAGAACCTTATTGGCAAGCACATGTTAAACCTGAAACTATTCCACAAAGCTTACAAGAAGACCTGTTGGTTTGGGGAGGGCGCGGTCCACTTATTCAAGATTTCCATGGTTCATTAGAGTTATTCCCTGCTGCTAGTTATCAATATGTTTTGTATGGTATGGGTTTTAAGCCCGACTTTACTAAGCAAGCGTATTTATATACACAACATACGCAAGCAAAACAAATAATTGAACGTAACACTCAATTAACACAGCAGATGTTGCAAACTTTGCCGCCACACCGTGCTTACATAAACCAGTGGTTGGCAGCTAACTCAATTTAAGGATGTGTGAAGATGGCAATTAAAAAATTATCAAACACAGAACATCAAGCATTAAAAGTTAACCCTAATGCTGCGGCAATTTATGCATCAACCAAGCATTTACTTAATTTAAGAGCAACAGAAGTAGCTAAAGTAACGTGCGATCTTCCTGTGTTTTTTGCACGTAATGCACAAAATGGTAGCTATACAATTTCAGCCCTAACCAGTTTTAATGCTAATAAAAATTTATTAGTAAATAACACAAAATGGCACGCACTTTATACACCAATGTGTATGCAATCATATCCACTTTATTTATTAACACACGATGCTAATAGTAGTGATTACTTTGTTGCTATAGATGAAGAAAGCTCAGTAGTAAATATAGAGCAAGGTGAAGCGTTATTTGATAATAAAGGAACCCCAAGTTTATTTTTAAGCGCGCAGAAAAAACTACTCGAAGCTGATTTAAAAAACGATTATCTCACTTATAAATTTACACAAGAGTTAGTGCGTTTAGGGCTTATAAAGGATATTGATATTATTTTGCAGTTCGAACAAGGCGACCCTCAAACTATTCAAGGCTTGAGTACCGTTGACGAAGATAAGCTTCAAGCACTTGATCATGACACTATTGTTAACTTACATAAGCAAGGTTACTTAAATGTGTTAAATAGCATGTTAATTTCACTTTTTCAGCTTAACGCCTTAGTAAAAATTCATAATCAGCATCCAGAACTCAAGCCTTTAAAGCAAATTAAATTAGAGCTAAGTCGAGATGCGCACGCATTTTAGCGTGTCTGTTTTCACACACATATAAGAGACACACACATGTCAGATAACATTTTACAGTTAGTGGTTTTTGTTTTTGTCACCGCATTAATTGGTGGCCTTACTTATTGGAAATGTCGAGGTCAAAATCGCAATAACGGACAAAGCCAAACCAAAGAGTATTTTTTAGCGGGCGGTGGCCTTACTTGGATTTTTGTTGCAGGTTCGATCACATTAACTAATCTAAGTACCGATCAGCTTGTAGGTATGAATGGTAACCAAATGGCGTTACTAGTTTGGTGGGAATTAGCAGCAATTATTGGCTTAATTATTTTAGCTAAAGTGTTTATTCCAGTTTATTACAAATACAATTGTACTACCACGACAGAGTTATTGGAAAAGCGCTATAACAACAAGCATATTCGCGCTGTTATTGGTGGGTTGTTCTTTTTAGGTAATGCACTTATTTATATGCCAGCGGTAATCTACTCTGGTGCGCTATTTATGCAAACCATGTTTAAAGTGGATATTCCGTTAATGTATATTGCGACAGCCTTTGCCATTATTGGTGCTGTTTATGCCTTTTTTGGTGGCCTGCGTGCAGTTGCTGTATCGGATACCTACAACGGTATACTTGTACTCGGTATGGCTGTTTTAGTGGTGTTTTTAGCACTTAATGCAATTGATTATGATTTTAGCGGTATTCCAGAAGAACGTTTAACATTAATTGGCGATGCTGATTCACCTATTCCGTGGCCAACACTTTTAACCGGCATGATCTTCATTCAAATGTTTTACTGGGGTACTAACCAAACAATTACGCAGCGAGCAATGGCAGCGCCTAATGTTAAAGAAGCGCAAAAAGGTATATTTGCAGCTGCGGGGATTCGCTTTTTAATCGTCCCAGCAATCGTGGTATTACCGGGTATTATTTCGTTTAAGCTTTATGGTGATATTGGCGACGCCGCTTATGGTCGAATTGTGGGCGATGTAATACCTACATGGTTAACAGGTGTGTTTGCCGCAGCAATGGCTGCAGCAGTGCTTTCAACTTATAACAGTTTAATAAACTCATCTACGGCATTATATGTGTGTGATATTCACGAAGCATATTTTAATAAAGAACCAAGTGTTGTAAAGCTAAGTGGTTATGTAACATTGCTACTAACAAGCTTAACGCTTGTACTTGTGCCTATTTATCAACAGGCCGATAGCATCATTAATTTACTGCAACAATTGAATGGCCTGCTAAGCATGCCTATATTTTCTATTTTTGTTGTGGGCTTGCTATTTAAAAATGTTGATGCGCGAGCAGGTATTGCAGCTGTAATCTTAGGAGTTACTATGTACGGTATGCTGACCTTTAAAAACTCACCATTACATACTGATTTGCATTATATTCATGTAATGCCTATTACCTTAATTGTATGCGTAGCTTTTGCATTGATTGTAAATAAGGTTGTATTTGGCTTAACAGCTCAATGGGCTGGTAAGTCACCTGCAATTGAAGTTATTGGATCTGCTCAAGAGCAAAAATAAATTACCAATTGTTAAAGCTGACAAATCGGTCAAGGGGGTGCTCTGGCCGATTTTTACTTTTAGAAGCCTTATTAAGTACAGGAAAGTTTGTGATTTAGGTGCAATAGTCTATTAACAATTTATTTGTATGATATATACTATTATTAATTATTCCCATCTGATAGATTATGCCTTGAGCAACGATAGGCATATAAACTCAGGATATAACTAATATACCTTCATTATATTTACAACTCACACAATGGATAAAAGGATAGGAGAATCATGGCTGACACTAAATTATTTTATCGATTAGACAGTGCAAATTGCACTGTAATTTTCGACTGTCAAAGAAAAACACCTTCGTTACTATACTTTGGTAAAAAATTATCAGAGCAAACTACAGAAACTATGTTAGCTCAACTTGCTACCCGCCAAGAAGTGAAATGTGCTGTAGTTGAAGAAGCACCCATTTCCCTTTCACCATTATTAGGTGAAGGTTTTACTGGTGCACCAGGGCTTGAGTTAATAAATGATTCTATTGCTTGGTCAGTTGGTCCACAGCTTAAAGAAGTTCGCCAGCCTTTAAATTCAACAATTGAGTTTTTAAGTGTAGATACATTACGTGGTATTGAATTACTGCACAGTATTACGCTCGATAATGATACCGATGTATTGAGCGCGCATACTGTACTAACTAATTTAGGCGATTTGCCATTAAACGTTAACTTCTGTGCTGCACCAACATTTCCGTTACCAGATAGCATAAATAAAATTGTAAGCTTCGAGGGTCGTTGGGCGAATGAGTTTCAACGCCAATCAGTTGATTTAACACTAGGTAGTTTTGTACGTGAAAATCGTAAGGGTAAAACATCACACGACGTATTTCCTGGTTTATTAGTACATAGTGAAGGCGCAGGAGAGCAGCATGGCGAGTGTTATGGTTTCCACTTAGGTTGGAGTGGTAATAATAAATTGCGTGCAGAGTTATTACCCGAAGGGCGCCGTTACGTACAAATGGGTGAATTGCTATTACCTGGTGAACTTACTCTTTCTAAAGGCGAAACTTACCAAAGCCCTAATATTTATAGCTCATTCTCAAACAAGGGGTTTAGCGCGCTTTCTCGTAATTTTCACCGTTTTGTTAAAGCAAATCTACTTACTCAAGCACAACGTGAGAAAGCACGTCCGGTGCATTATAATACATGGGAAGGAATTTACTTCACCCATGATGTAGATACTCTTAAAGAGTTAGCTGACAAAGTTGCTCCATTAGGTGTTGAGCGCTTTGTACTTGATGATGGTTGGTTTAAAGGGCGTCATGACGACAATGCAGGACTTGGTGATTGGACTGTAGACTATGATGTGTATCCTGATGGCTTGTTGCCAATAATCGAGCATGTAAATGGCTTAGGTATGGAGTTTGGCCTTTGGTTTGAGCCTGAAATGGTAAACCCAGATAGTGACCTTTACCGTGCTCACCCTGATTGGGTGTTAGGCTCAGAAAATAATGAGCAATTAAGCTTCAGAAATCAATTCGTGCTTGATTTAACTCGTACAGAAGTTATTGAGTACTTATACACAGCAATCCACGATATCTTAGTTGAGTACCCAGCGATAAAGTATATTAAGTGGGATATGAACCGTGATATTAACCATGCAGGTAACTTTTCAGGAAAACCTGCGGTGCATCAACAAACACTTGCACTTTATCGTTTAATTGACCGTATTAAAGCCGCGCATCCTGGGCTTGAAATAGAAAGCTGTTCATCAGGTGGTGCCCGTGTAGATTACGGCGTACTTGCACATACAGACCGTGTATGGACGTCAGATTCTAACGATGCGCTTGATCGCCTTGAAATTCAGCGTGGTTGTTCGTTCTTCTTCCCATCGTCGGTAATGGGGGCTCATGTAGGTCCTCGGGATTGTCACATTACAGGGCGTAACGTAAGTATTGAAATGCGTGCTGCTGTATCAATGTTTGGTCATATGGGCATTGAAATGGACCCACGTGAATTAACTGATCACGAATACAGCGCACTTAAAGCAGCTATTTCTCTACATAAAGAGCATCGTGACTTTATTCATGCTGCAGATTTATACCGCCTTGATAGCGACGATTTATCAATTAACTTTGGTTTAATCGATGAGCGAAAATCAAAAGCATTATTTGCTTATAACAGCGTGCGCGAAACACCGCGTACAGCGCCTAATAAGCTTCGCTTTGTTGGCCTAGATGCTGATGCGCAGTACACACTTAGCTTAGTATGGCCTGTTAAATTTGAAGAGTATCGTCCATCTTCTATTGCTGCGGTAAATGGACAGAAATTCACAGGTGAAGCGTTAATGCAATTTGGTCTACAAATGCCAATATCATTTCCACAAACATCACTTGTTTTTGAACTTAATAAAATTTAAAGTTTAAAGAAAAAGTAGCAAAAGGGAGCAAGTAAGCTCCCTTTTTAAAGCCTTCAAAATATTAAACTAATCTAGATTCAATTAATTCAAGGGCTTCTTCTAAAATTGTTTCTACTGCTTTTTTAGCTCGTTCAGGGTTGCGTGATTTAATGGTATTTAAAATATCTGCATGTTTTGCTACATCAGCACCAGGCACGCCTTTTATATGATTTGTATAACGAATGCTTACGCGTAAAGCTGTACTGATAAACTCAGTTAACTGTACAAAAAATCGATTATTACTGGCAACTAATATACTAGTATGAAAAGCAATATCTGCTTCCAGCGTATCATCCAATCCTTTGTCAGCATCTGCCATACGCGCTAATGCATTATCAATTTCTGCGAGTTGCTCAGCTGTGGCACTTATAGCTGCAAGGGCTGCAGCCTGTGGTTCAAGCGCTACACGTACTTGGGTGAATTCTTTTAACAATGAAAGTGACGGGTTACTGCTTAGAATCCAGCGTAATACATCAGTATCAAACATATTCCAGCTACTTTCAGGTAGAACACGAATACCTTGTTTAGGACGAGAAGATATTAACCCTTTAGCTGAGAGCATTTTTACCGCTTCTCGAGTTGCGCTGCGGCTTACATCGTATTTAATACATAAGTCAGCTTCAGAAGGCAGCCCTTCATTTATAGGGTAAATACCACGCACAATAGCAAACCCTAGATCGTGAGCGAGTTGTTGCGTTAAATTTTGACGAGGTTGGCTTTTCATTACGCAGGATTCCGAGTTGAGATATTACTTTATTATATAGCATATATCATATTAATGTACGTATAGATATGCTATAAACTTTTATTAGTAAATGTTTAACACAGTGATAAAAGCTCTGCTTGGTTCATTATAGATTTATTATGGTGTTAAATAGGAGTGAATATACACTGTATGGAGAATCTAATTTGAACACCTTAGCCCAATATCATAGCCTTAGAGGTAAAGTTATCTTTATTACTGGCGGTGCTTCAGGCATCGGAAAGGCAATGGTTGAATCGTTTGCTAAGCAGGATGCTAAAGTGGCATTTATAGATATAGATGATGACTCCGCACGAGTGCTTATTAACAGCCTCCCAGAGGCTAATTTATGGTATAGACAAGTCGATGTAACAGACTCATATGCTCTGCAAAAGTCACTAGTTGATGCGAGTTTAGTTCTTGGTAATATTAATGTACTAGTTAATAACGTAGCAAACGATCGTCGCCAAGCAAGTGAAGAAGTTACGGTTAATGATTGGGAACAATGCTTACAAATAAATTTAAATCCAGCCTTTTTTGCCTCTCAAGTCGCAATGTCTTTTATGCAAAAAGAGAACTCAGGTAGCATAATAAATTTTAGCTCTATTAACGCTATTATGGGGCAACCCCAAATGGCAGGCTATGTAACCGCTAAAGCGGGTATCATAGGAATGACTAAAGCATTAGCTCGAGATTATGGTGAATTTGGTATTCGAGTAAACGCTATTTTACCTGGTTGGGTCGCCACAAAGCGGCAACTAGCAAGCTGGTTTACTGAGGAAGAACAAGTAAAATGGATGGCAGCTATGGCATTAAAAAAATTAGTTACACCTGAGGATGTTGCAAATTTAGCACTATTTTTAGCTGCAGATGAAAGTAGTATGATCACCGGGCAAAGTATTAAAATTGACGGCGGGAGGCTTTAAAACTTGACTGCTTCACCATCTTTTATTGCTGTTGACTGGGGAACGAGCCATTTACGTGCTTATTTATGTGAAGTACAAACGCAATCAACATTTAAGTTATTAGCGCAACGCGACGGACCCGGCGTAGTAAAAGCTAGCCAACACTTTGGGCAAACCTTAGTTGATACAGTTGGTGACTGGGAGCAAGAGTATGGCAGTTTACCTATTTATATTTCAGGGCAGATCACCTCGAATATTGGCTGGCATGTAACGCCTTATTTAGAGTGTCCAATTAACCCTGAAGAGTTACTTAATTTAGCAGTGAGTTTTAGTTATGCGGGACTTACTATAAAGGCGTTACCTGGTACAAAGTGCATGCTAAAAAATAATTTATTTGACGTAATGCGTGGTGAAGAACTTCAAATTTTGGGGTTTTTAAAAGAAAACCCCGAATACCAGCATGTTAAAGTGCTACTTTGTTTGCCGGGTACCCATACAAAGTGGGTGTTATTAGACCGCGGTGAAATAATATGCTTTAAAACAGCAATGACCGGTGAATTATACGATTTATTATGTAATCAAAGTGTTTTAATTCCTAACGATTGCGCAAAAGGAGAGTTTGACTGGGAATCATTTGAACAAGGTTGTGAGCTTACTTTAGGTAGTGATAACGGGAACTTGGCGCATGGTATTTTTAGTGTGCGTACTCGTCAACTTTCAAAGGATTTAACTCCAGTACAAGCAAAAGCATATTTATCGGGCGTCTTAATTGGCAGCGATGTAAGAGCATCTCGCCATGCTAGCGAATGGCAATTATTAAGTGATACGCAAGTAGTAGTTATTGGTACAGAGCAACTTAATAAATGTTTTATTACAGCACTGAAGCAAATCGGTGTTAAGAGTATTGGGGTTGATGTTAAAGCAGCGACGCTTAGTGGCTTTAATTATTTATTTAATTTAGAGATGAAAGAATAGCCCCTCTATTATGAGGGGCTATATGACTGCATGTTATTAAGCACTTTTAGCTGACTTGCTGTACTCAATATAGTGATTAAGTGTAGTAATTTGTTCAGGATTGAAACGTAGTCCTAGCTTTGTGCGTCGCCACAATATGTCGCTTGTACTATTAGCCCATTCATAATTCAATAGATAATCCACTTCTGCCGCATATAAATTATGACCGAAGTTTTGACCTAAATCACTCAACTGCTTTGTGCCACCTAAAACATTTACAGCACGCGTACCATAAGTACGTATCAAACGATTTAAGAGTACCTCTGGTAACCACTTATAGCTTGATTTTAATTGTTTTTTAAGTGTTTTTACAGAGCTAAAATCACCACCGGGCAAAACATTATGTTTCGTCCATGGTTTGCCTATTTGCGGATAAAAGCTTTCAAGCTTATTAATTGCTGCTTCTGCAAGTTTTCGATAAGTGGTAATTTTACCGCCAAATACACTCAGTAACGGCGTGCGCTGACCGTCACTTGAAAGTTCTAATTTATAGTCCCGAGTAACAGCCTGTGCATTAACCGACTCGTCATCAAGTAATGGCCTTACCCCAGAAAAGGTATGTACTATATCTTCACGTTTAATAAGCTTTTTAAAGTAGTTATTAGTAATATCGATAAGATAATCGATTTCTTCGTCACTTATTTTTACATCCTGTGCAGCACCATTATATTCAACATCGGTAGTACCAATTAGAGAATAATCATCCTCAAATGGCAACACAAACACAATGCGATTATCTTTATTTTGTAAAATATAAGCATGTGATTCATCATGAATACGCGGTACAACAATATGACTGCCCTTTACAAGGCGAATATTTTGTGGCGATTTTTCTTCAAGTGTTTCATCAAACAATTTAGCAACCCAAGGGCCTGCAGCATTTACAATACCTCTAACTGAAATATCATAGTGCTGTTTAGTCTCTTGCTGTTCTAGGGTTACTTGCCATGTGCCTTGCTCGCGGTGCGCTTTCACGCATTTTGTTTGTGTGGCAATAACAGCGCCTCTTTCTTGAGCGGCTAATGCATTTAAAATGACTAAACGAGAGTCATCAACCCACCCATCCGCATATTCAAAGCCTTTAGTGATTGTAGGCTCTAATACACTATGTTCGCCAAATTTTATACTTTTAGACGCAGGCAAGGTAACCCGTTTAGCCAAGTTATCGTACATAAACAGACCAATCCGAATCATCCAAGCTGGGCGCAGATGTTTCTGATGTGGTAATCTAAAAGTAAGTGGCCACATAATGTGGGGAGCATTTTTTAGAAGTACTTCACGCTCAGCTAGCGCTTCTTTTACTAATCTAAATTCGTAATGCTCTAGGTAGCGCAGTCCACCATGGATCAGCTTGGAACTATTTGAAGATGTTGCAGAAGCTAAATCAGACTGTTCGCACAAAAGTACTTTAAGCCCTCTTCCTGCAGCATCAGCTGCTATGCCTGTGCCGTTTACGCCACCACCGATGACGAGTAAGTCATATTCATTATCTGCTAATTTCACCGCTCACCTTCTATTAATCATATGAAAACATTGAATTTACTGGTCACAACTATCATTAGTTAAGCAAACTTGAGCAACACAGTGCTGCCATTTTGCATATAGCTCGTTACGTTCGTCGACGCTCATTGTTGGTTCGAAACGGTGATCACATGTCCACATTTTAGATAATTGCTCTGTTGACTCGTAAACCCCTGCTTGAAGACCTGCTAAGTAAGCGACACCTAGAGAAGTTGTTTCGCTTACTGTAGGACGCTCAACTGTCGCACCTAAAATATTTGATAAAAACGCCATTGCCCAATTATTTTTAACCATACCACCATCAACACGCAGTACACTTGGGCGCAAACCATCACGCTCCATCGCCTTTTGTAAATCTTTAGTTTGATAACCTACCGATTGCAACGCTGCGGCAACGATGGTGCTAATACCTGAGTCACGTGTGAGGCCTAAAATAGCGCCACGCGCATTAGGATCCCAATACGGAGCGCCAAGCCCTGTGAATGAAGGAACTAGGAATACGCCATGATCCAGTGGTACATCTTTTACTATCGACTCACTTTCACCAGCATGGCTTAGTAGTTTCAAGCCTTCAACAATCCACTGCATGGTTGCGCCAGCCATAAAAATACTGCCTTCAATAGCATAAGTTGATTTGCCATTTAAGCGATATGCAACAGTGGTTAACAAACGATTTTCAGAAGTAAGTGCTTTTTCACCGGTATTAAGCATGAGAAAGCAACCTGTACCATAGGTGCTTTTTGCCATTCCTTGTTCGAAGCATGCATGACCTACAAGTGCGGCTTGTTGGTCACCTGCAATACCACAGATACGGATTGGCGAACCAAAAATATTATCACTCGTTGAACCAAATTCATCTGCTGAGTCCATCACTTCTGGCAGCATGGATTCTGGAACCTCAAATAAATCGAGTAATTCTGGATCCCACTGTTGAGTATGGATATTAAATAACATGGTGCGCGATGCATTCGTTGCATCAGTACGGTGTTCTTTCCCACCGGTTAGGTGCCAAAGTAAATAAGTATCAACTGTCCCAAAAGCAAGCTCGCCGGCAAGCGCTTGTTCGCGAGCACCTTCCACGTTATCTAAAATCCAACGGATTTTAGTGGCGGAAAAGTACGGGTCGAGTATCAAGCCTGTTTTG
Source organism: Pseudoalteromonas sp. JB197 (assembly GCF_002332205.1). Lineage (NCBI taxonomy): Bacteria > Pseudomonadati > Pseudomonadota > Gammaproteobacteria > Alteromonadales > Pseudoalteromonadaceae > Pseudoalteromonas > Pseudoalteromonas sp. JB197. The sequence continues at coordinate 36,126 of NZ_NRGZ01000003.1, read as the reverse complement.
TCGCTTATAGTTTGGCAAAAATCATTTGTACTTAAGCTTTCGCAGTAATCACTGGTGCGGCGATCTTGCCAAACAATTGCATTGTAAATAGCTTTTCCTGTTTTTTTATTCCACACCAAGGTAGTTTCGCGTTGATTAGTTATACCAATGGCAATAACTTCTTCAGGCTTCACATTGTTTTTAGTTAACACTTCACGGCTAGTACTAAGCACTGTTTGCCAAATATCGTAAGGGTCGTGCTCTACCCAACCATTTTTTGGAAAGTGCTGAGAAAACCCTTGTTGTGCTGTACCAAAAACGTCAGCATCCTTTGTAAACAAAATGGCCCGAGAGCTTGTGGTGCCTTGATCAATCGATAGTATGTATTTAGACATAATTATTAATATTATTTATCTTATATATAACTAGATTGCCTTTAACGCTAGCTAATGGCAATGGTTTTTCTTAAAATATTTGTATAAAAGTAAAATATGCTTGTTTTTATAGATAAGTTTCTTATATAAAAGCTGTTTTACTTTAGAGGATTTTTAAGTGTGAACACGACTATTTAAACAAAAAGCAGCTTTGAATTTTCACTACTTACTGTGAGGACTTGTTTGTTGCCAGTCCATACCGGTAGAAAAACGATTATCAAACCCACGCCACTGTGGCAGTGGCTTGCCATCAACAACAGCTTGGTCGCCGCTTTGTGGTAAATCTAAGTATTTACATTCGCTGGCGATACCTTTTACGTGGCAATCCATCATAGCAAGTACAAAGTGTTTATTGATTTCGTTTAGCGTGCGCATAGACCACGATGACTCGTAGTAATGACCTATATCTAACTCACTACTACTTTGTGCAATAGCTGGAGCTGGGTGCGGTGCAATATTATGGCGTGCATTTTTGTAAGTAAGCATGTACTTATTTTCGCTGCCCGTTTGGTTATAAAGACTTTTAATACCTTCATACCCTGATATATCATCTAAACTACCGGATATATAAAGCGAAGGTACTTTAATATTTCCCATCGCTTTGGTATCAAATATATCGTGCTGTCCGCCCCAAGGCGCAAAGGCCACCATCGCTTTTATACGTGGGTCTACTTTTGGATTTTGGTATTGCCCACCAGCACAGCTGTTTAGTAATTGTTGTACTTTTTTAATTTGAGCTGGGTCTTTCATACCCGTAAACATAGCCGTAGTTTGCTCATTAAAAGCATAACAACCACCAATGGTATTTACCGCGCCATAGCCACCCATTGAGTAACCAATTACGCCAGCGTTTTTGCTATCTACTTGCTTGCTTGCAAAGTTTTTTTGCTCGTTAAAGTAATTAATAACAAATTGCTGATCGCGCGAGCGATTTATGAGCGTGCTAAAAAAGCCCGAAAATGGTGCGTTTTTAAAATCAACATCAGCATTGGTTGAGTCGGTATGATCAATTGCTACAACAATGTAGCCATTCGAGGCTAAATGCTCACCAAGGTAGTACATAATGGTGCGATAGCCAGTATAGCCGTGAGAAAGTACAATAACAGGGTAATGCTCTTTATTATTAATGGCTACATCGCGCATAGCATCGGCTTGCAGAGTAAATTTTTTACCTGAGCGAGTTTGATCGGTGTAGCTGGTAAGCGGCGTTTGTGCTGTATTTGCAGCCGGATACCATACCTCGACTTTTAGAGGACGATCATTTTGACCTTGTGTAGCTGGGTCAAATTGCTCAGGGTTAACTAAATCAAGTGTTTGCACTCCTACATTATAGCTACCTTTGGCTGCAAGCTCTGGGAGTACTTCGCTAGTGATTGGAGGATATAGTTGCTCTGGTTTATTAGACTCAGCAAAGGTTACACTGGCAGATAAACTGCACGTAGCGAGTAATATAGCTTTTGAAAGCGCTTTGAGTGCGTGTGTCATTGTGTGTCCTTGTTGTGTGTTTTTATTTTGTCAGTTCAGCCGACTCAATAGCGTAGTTATATTTCAGTTGCCATTGTGCCCGTAAGGTATCCATTATGTTTATAACTCGTAAGCTAGTACTTAGTGGTAACACGGTGCTTTGCGTCTGTTTTTGTAATATACACTGCGTAACATGTGCAATTTCAAACTTAAAGTTTTCATCATCACTAAAGCCGTATTCAAAGTGTTGCGAGTCTTGGCCATATATATGGAGTTCTATAGATTGAGCGCCTACAAATTCAGGAATGCGAATGAAGCCAAGCTCACCATTAATACATGCCTCAGTTGGGCCGCTTTGTTGGAGTGCACTAGCAAGAGATGCAAACTGTCCGTTACCGTAATCAACTATAGCAGTGCTTCGCTCATCAACACCGGTTATGCTTTTGTGTACAAAAGATTTGATTTGTTCTGGGGCTTTATTAAATACCACATCAGCAATAGAAATAGGGTAAATACCTAAATCTAGCAGGGCGCCACCCGCTGTTGTAGGGTTCATTAAACGATGCGTGCTTGCAAAGCTGCCAGGTAAGCTAAAGTTCGCATTCACGCTATGTACATTACCAATAATATCTTCGCTTAGGAGTTGCTGTAATTTTACTATTGCCGGTAAAAAACGCATCCAAACGCCTTCCATTAAAAAGCAATTTTTCTGCTTTGCAAGCTCGGTGAGGCTTTCCAATTGCTGAGCATTAACAGTAATTGGTTTTTCGCTTAGTACATGCTTATTGTGTGTTAAGCACTGCGCTATCGTTTTAAAATGTTGCTCATGCGTATTAGCTATATAAATAGCATCAATATTTTGGCATTGCATAAGAGCTTGATAGCACTTATAACCTTTAATATTGTACGGTGTTGAAAACTCTTTTGCGCGCTGCTCGCTAGTCGATGCTGCGCCAATAAGCTGAGCATCAGCGCAATGCGCAATGCTTTTAGCAAAGGTGTGAGCAATATTGCCACACCCAATAATTCCCCAATTAACCTTTGCCATGCTTATTCCTTAACTTTATTTAAAAAGACGTAATTTGTAACCCTGAACCCGCTGAACATACGTAAATGTCGGCATTTAAGTTAAAGCGTTCAAAGTAATGCTGCTCAACCGCTGCTTTAATTAGTGGCACTTCTGCATCACGACATAAACATACAATAGCACCACCAAAGCCGCCTCCGGTCATACGTACTGCACCGCGATCGCCCATGGCTTCTTTACAAATTTCTACTAGGCCATCGGTCGCTGGTACGGTTACTTCAAAGTAATGCTTAAGCGACTGGTGCGATGCAGCCATTAGCTCACGTAGCGCGTCAATGTCGTTATTTTGCAGCGCTTTAGTTGCTGCAATTACACGGTCATTTTCGCTAATTACATGGTGTGCACGCTTGTATTCGTTTTCACTCAATGCGTCTTTTGTTGCTTCAAGCGTGGCCATGGTTGCTTTACGAAGTGTTGCTACATTCATTTTTGCAGCTGCTTGCTCACAGTCAACACGACGTTGGTTGTATTCGCTATCTACCAATTTACGAGGGTAGTTAGAGTTAACAATAACAATATTTAAGTCATCTGGAACTTTTACAGACTCGGTTGCTAGGTTTTCACAGTCAATTAAAAGAGCATGGCCGTTTTCGCCTTTTGCCGAAATAAGCTGATCCATAATGCCCGATTGGCAATGCATAAAGTCGTTTTCGGCTTCTTGGCCTAGTAATGCTATTTTTTCTTCGCTTAAACCAAGTTGTGCAATATGGTTAAACATACCACCAACAGCAACTTCTAGCGCAGCCGATGACGACAAGCCACTGCCTTGCGGTAAGTTACTGTCGATAAGTAAATCGGCGCCGCGTAAAGTATGGCCCGCACGCTTTAATACAAATGATACTGCACGAATATAGTTACCCCATTGCGATTGTCCTTCGCTGATTGCTTCATCAACACTAAAGCTGTCTTTTTCGCCTGGGTAATTTAAAGAATGCACAGTGATAATGTTATCGTCGCGCTCTTTAAACATAACTTGAGTACGAAACTCTAACGAGCACGGTAAAACAAAACCGTCGTTGTAGTCGGTAAATTCACCAATTAGGTTTACACGCCCTGGAGCGGCTGCAATACCTTGAGCAGGCACGTCATACAGTGACAAAAATTGTTGTTGGAATTCGTTAAGCTTCATTTGTGTGTCCTGCTGTATTTTTATAGTGTGTGGTACTGGCTGCTTGTAAAATAGAAGCGGCGGTTTCTGCGCTTAAGTCGCGCTGACTTTCGGCTAGCATTTCGTAGCCAACCATGTGTTTTTTCACGGTAGCTGAGCGAAGTAGCGGCGGATAAAAATGGGCGTGCAAGCGCCAATGTTGCTCATCTGAGCCACGATTAGCCGGTGCATTGTGCCATCCCATAGAATACGGGAAGCTACAATTAAATACGTTGTCGTATTTAGTGGTTAATACTTTAAGTGCTTGTGCGAGTGTATTTATTTGTATATCGTTTAGCTGGCTAAAATTTTGAATATTATCTTTAGTTAATAGTATTGTTTCAAACGGCCAAGCAGCCCAAAACGGGACAACAACAAGCCAGTGTGCGTTTTCAAATACAACACGTGTTTGATCTGCTTGTTCTTTTTGCGCGTAATCGGCAAGCATTGCGCTGCCATGCTTTTTATAATAGGCAAGTTGCTGTGTATCTTCTGCTTCTATTTCGGTAGATGAGTGCGAATGAGCCCATATTTGGCCGTGTGGATGAGGTTGCGAGCACCCCATGATTTCCCCTTTGTTTTCAAAAACGTGTACACATTCATAGTGCTGTGCAAGTTCAGTGTAGTTTTCTTTCCAGGTTTTTACTACTTCATACAGGGCGTCGAGCTCTAGCTCAGGTAATGTTTTGTTATGCTCTGGCGAAAAGCAAATTACACGGCATTCGCCGCTTGCTTCATCGGCAATAAATAAATCGCTGTCTGACTCTAAGCTTTGAGATTGGTCGCTGGCATTAGGTGTCAGTGCGCCAAAATCATTGCTAAATACATGCGTGTATTCGTAATCTGGATTGCTGTCGCCATTTGCACGGGTGTTACCTGGGCAAAGTGGGCAGCTTTCATCGTGCTTAGGCAGTGCGCTTTCATTTACAGCTTCTGTTGCGCCTAACCATGGGCGGTTATTACGATGCGGTGACACTAACACCCAACGACCCGTTAGTGGGTTTTTACGTCTGTGAGTACTTTCTAATAAAGCCATGTTAACTCTCCAACCCACGAGGGTAATTAGTTTGCCAGCGCCATGTATCGTTGGTCATATCGCTAAGTGTTAGTTCTGCGTGCCAGTTAAGTGTATTTTTCGCTTTTGTGGCATCGGCGTAGTTGCAGGCAATATCGCCTGCTCGGCGCGGTGCACTCTTATACGGAATATCTTTATTGGCTGATGCACTAAATGCCTTAATCATATCAAGCACTGAATAACTTTGGCCTGTGCCTAGGTTGTAAGCATGAAAAGCGGTATCTGTTTTATGCTGCATAAATGCCGCTACATGGCCTTTAGCTAAATCTAAAACATGAATATAGTCGCGCATGCCTGTGCCATCTTCGGTGTCGTAGTCGTCACCAAAAATATTAACCACCTCGCGTTTACCTACCGCTGTTTGAGCAATAAATGGCATTAAGTTATTAGGAATACCATTGGGGCTTTCACCTAATAAACCACTTGGGTGCGCACCTACAGGGTTAAAGTAACGCAGCGCTATGCCCATAAATTGACTATTGGCATTACATACGTCTTGCATAGCTTGCTCAACCATGACTTTAGTCCAACCATATGGGTTAGTAGCGCGTATAGGGTGCTTTTCGTCAATAGGGAGGTAATCTGGCTCGCCGTACACAGTGGCCGATGAGCTAAATATAATGTGGTTAACATCGGCTTCTTGCATGCTTTGTAACATACTTAATGTGCCCGACACATTATTTTGATAATAGCGCAGTGGTTGCTCGGTAGATTCGCCAACGGCTTTTAAAGCCGCAAAGTGAAATACAGCTTCGGCTTTAGTATGTTTTAGAGCGAGCTTAAACTGTTGCTCGTCTTGTATGTCGCCCAAAATAAACTCAAACCGAGTACCCGTAATCTTTTCGAGTTGGTCAAGTACCTGCGCACTTGCATTAGACAAGTTATCATAAATAACAGGTGTAATACCTGCGTCATGTAATGCAATACATGTGTGGCTACCTATGTAACCCATGCCGCCAGTAACTAAAACTCTCATACATATACCCTAGTACTATTTATACTATAAATAGTACTATTTAAGCTGTGGAAAAACAATAGCCAAAAATACATTCGATTCGGTATAAAAAATAGATAACCCACTAGCACCTACTTATTAAAATGACCCTTTTAGAAAGTAGAGCCTGTGATATAATAAATATCGAGTCAACACCATCAGAATTTAAAATTAGAAGCTGTAATTTAGCCGGTGATACTGAGTAAAATAAACACAAATAATATGTCCGTACTTCATTATTTGGGGTTGTTCTAAACACACAAACTTAAACTTAGTATGGAGCAAAAGCACAAAGTTACTTTGAGGCATCAAAAAATGCACGAACAAAACAAAGATGAAAATACCGAAGTCACATTTCTCCCTGCAGAGCGTACTTTTGAAGTGTTAAGTGCGGAGGCTGCGGGCACTGGTGTAAATGGTATTGAAAAAAACCCTGCAGTTTCATACTTAATGGGCTTAAGGGCTGAAAGTAGCCGGCTAGCCATGAGGTCGTTTTTAAACAACATCGCTAAAATGATGGGTTACCATGATTTAAGAACCTGTCCTTGGGGTATGCTTGAGCGGCACCATGTACAGGCAGTTTTGACCATGCTCACTGATGCGGGAAAAGCACCGGCCACCATAAATAATTACTTGGCGGCAATAAAAGGTGTAGCCGTAGAGGCGTGGACACTTAAGCTTATTAGCACTGACACTTACCAACATATCAAGTTAGTTAAATCGGTTAGAGGGTCAAGGATACCCAAAGGTAGAGCCCTGGCCCCTGCTGAAGTGAAGAAATTATTTTTCACATGTGAAAGTGATAAGTCTGCTATTGGGGTTAGAGATAGCGCTATTTTATCTGTTTTAGTCGGGTGCGGATTACGAAGAGCTGAAGTTGTATCCCTTGATTTTGCTCATTATAACCGGCATAACCGCTCGCTAAAAGTGCTAGGTAAAGGTAATAAAGAGCGCATGGCATACTTGCCAGATGGCGCATTTCAAAGGCTTGAAAGCTGGGTTGAGGAAGTGAGAAGTGATATTCCAGGGCCGCTATTTAGTCGTATTCGCAGATACGATGATGTTACCTCAGAGCGCATGACTAGCCAGGCAATTTACCATATTTTAAATAGTAGATCTGTCGAGGCCGGTATAGAAAAGTGTGCCCCGCATGACCTAAGAAGGACATTCGCTTCGTCAATGCTAGAGAACGGCGAAGATCTAATTACAGTTAAAGATGCAATGGGCCATGCAAGCTTAGCAACAACGCAAAAATATGACTTTAGGGGTGATGAACGCCTAAGAGCAGCAAGTAAACGCTTAGATATTTAGGGGGAAGAATGTCACAACAGAACAACTTTGGTGAAACACTTACATTTTATGCTGATAGGCATCCAGATCCATTAAAGCGCACAGCTATGAACGTTCAGTACACATCTAGTCGGCTTGGCTTGCAGACGTTAAGTATTGAAATGACCACCATTAACTCCCCTGGTGAATCACCAGACTGGGCAAATAAAACAATAATACAGCTGACTAAAAGCGAGTTAACCGGGTTGTGCGGCGTGTTGTTTGGCTTGAAAAGCGAAGTAAAAGCTTCATTTCATGGCGAGAATAAAAACAAAGGGATGGCAGTTTATAATAATGGTTCACAGGGGGCTGCTGTCACTATCTCAGTCGCTGGCCGACACTTACATCACTTTTTATCACCCGAAGATAGACTTGAATTAGGTGTTTTTACTTTACGCAGATTGTCGGGCGCGTGGCAAGTCACACCTTCGGATACCTTGGCTATATTGCGTCAAAATGAGTTAATAAGAAGAAGCCAGTAATGCTTTTAAAAGTGAAGTAAGGTTTTAAATTTCACTACATTTGCCCTAAATGAGCTAATAGACACCTCCTATTAACCTTAGAAATGATGGATAATCACTTTAGCCTATATTAATAAAAGGGGTATAACCGTATGAGAAATGGTGGGAAGTTTATAGAAAAATGCCGCTATCCGGCTCATTTTAAATGGATAGAAGAAAATGTACCGCTATTTAAATAACTAGCAGTGTGAGTATTAGGCTTTATGGCGGGAATGGCCGCACAATAATTAGGGAGATAAGTCAAAAATGACTATAAAAACAAGTTTGACGTATATAGGAATAGCGACACTGACAGTATGCATATTTACAATACTATTGCCATTTGTAACTGTAAAATCAATCGGTAACTACCAAAAGAAACATAAAATCGAAACGTTTGAACAATATTTAACGCACCCAGCTACATTGGAAAAATTTGCCCGCACATCAATAGTTGACGCTTGTAAGATCGAAGGTGAGTGTTTAGAAAATGTGGCGTTGTTTGTGGGGGATATAAATAAGCAGAGTGCAGACGATTTTATTGAATTTATAAATAAACACCCTGAAGTCGATACGGTTTGCTTAAATTCTGGTGGCGGAGAAGTAAGCGATGCATTGAGAATGTCTAGGCTAATTTCCGAACGTGAACTTGCAACTTGCATGGCAGACTATTACAAGATCGGTTTAGATAAAACAACGACAAGAGGCGGAATCTGCGGGAGCGCTTGCAACATGCTTTTATTGTCTAGTAAAACACGCATACAGCAAGGCGTTGACCTAAGGTTTGCGGGTCATAGCTTTGCTCGCACTGGTAAAGCTACGTTCTCATTATTATGGCTAGATTGGAGTATCGTAGATACATTTACAGAAGAACCAGTAGACTTTGAGGAGGCTCTAAATATCGCTGACACACCAGACAAGCAAAAACATTTAGATTATTTATCTGAAGTTAAAGATATCAGCCACTTAGACTCAATGAAAATACTTAGTAATAATGAATTGAAAAAGTATAGAATATTTACGCAATAGCTATGACCTACACCAATAAGCATACTAGACCATCATGCAAAATAAGGGTTTGTAATAAACAAACCCTTAACCCCGAGCTCCTTCTCGGCCAACTTCATTGCCTTTTCTATTTTTTCTCTCTTTTTCTCTCTCTTTCTCATCCTAATCTCAGGGCGGGGCCAGCCAAAGCAGTACCACAAAAGTTAATATTAAAAGAACTACATGGTTAAGGGGTTCTAGGGATTTTCCCCTCTAAAGTAACATAAATCGCCACAACCCTCGCAGTTAATGGCTTGTGGAGCTGGGTTACCTTTCATTTTAGACTTCATTTTCAACAATAGGCCTAGTTATTTCCTGTAAATCAGGTAGTTTGCGGTTACTAGCGAACTGATAAGTGCCGCTCAGATTAATGTTCTGCCATGCAACGGGTGATACTTGTCGAGTTATTGCTGCTTTTTCCTCGTCACCAACTTCTTCAAAGTGCAGTAATAGATGACTTAGGATCATCGAGTTAAAGTAGATAATAGCATTTGCCGTCAAACGGGCACACTCGTTCCAGACGACTATTTCTGATTCGTTTTTTCCACGGAACTGGTCACGATTGACCGATGCAATAGCTCGCCTGAGGAAATGCCAGGCTTCGCCTCGGTTCAGTGCTCGTTGAACATATTGGCGCAGACTTGCATCATCAATATAATCAAGTAAATATTGGGCTTTGATGAGCCTATTATATTCCGTTAATGCTTGTAATATAGGGTGTCTAGATGGATAACCAGATAATTTGCGTACTAGCAATGCCTGTGTTGTGCGTTTTTCTTGAAGGGATAACACAATACGCTGAATATCCTGCCAGCCTTCTTCAATCACATTCATTTTTATCGGCTTTTTCAGCGCCAGATGCGTGTTTCCGTCGTCGCTTTCAGTTACGTTAAATAGGTCATTGATCACACTGGTGAACTGAGCATACCTAGGCGCAAAACTATAACCGCATAAATCCAATAAGGCATAATTAACATGATTAACACCATGGGTGTCGGTTGAGAGGACATCTGGCTTAAGATCACTAGTATTAGATTGTAGTAAGTCGTAAATATAATGGGACTCATGCTCATTAGATCCTATGATACGGGCATTTAACGCACTATGATTGGCAACTAACGTCATGGCCGTAATACCTTTGTTGGTGCCGAAGTATTTCGAGGAGTAGCGAGTTTTAAAAGTCTCAAGGTGAGTTTCAAATTTTTGCCCATCGGTACTGGCGTGCAGGACGTCTTCTTGGATGTGATAGTGGCGGAAAATAGGGAGTGCCGCTACTGCGTTATTGATGATATCACTAGCCTCTTGCAAGGTTTCAGGCCTAATATAATTAGCTTGTATAGTGCTTAGATGCTCATAACTGCGATCAGATATTTGTGCCATCCCATATACGCCGCGATGTGTCGCATTCGCAATTAGAATAGCCAATAAATCATCCTGATTGGCGCCTACTTGTTTTTGTATTGGCAGCACGTGTGCGAAGCATTGCATAAAGTTGGTTTCTTGTTCAACATAACGCAACACATCAGCAATACTGACGGGGATCATTTGTTTAAAGAAAGGGTTGTTGACAAGTGATTGGGAGCCTTTAACTGGCAGTCGCCATCGTGTGCCACTTCGGCTCTTCATGATCACATTGCGGTTATCACCATTATCAATGTGACGAGCAACATCTTCTAGGGATGTTGTTAAGCGTATTTGTTTTACTTGCAGTAGCTTCTGAATCGGCTGCTTTAGCTTTTCCAATGTTGATGATGCCAATAGATCAGGCTGTATTGACGATGCAATTAAGTCGTCTTCTAGCGCACGATATTTAGTGACGTTTGATAAGTAAATTCGACCATTAAGCCGAGAAGCCAGTTGACGGTAAAGCAACCATTCGTATCGCTGTGGATGAACAACATCCTTGTTAATTAACCATGGACGATGTTTTTGTTGGATAAGTGTACTATCCATTGTTTGCAATGTATTACCTGCTAATAGTTCTGTTTTTGTGGTTTTGAGCTGGGTCACTAATGCTTCTGAGCCTTTACCTGCTTGGCATTCAAGACATAGAAACACGGGCCTTAATAACTGCTCAATTAACCCGTTTTGATCATCATAATATTGCCATTGATATTCTTCTACCGTGCGTTTTTGCTTTTTTAAGTACAGGCATAGCGTTTCTATATCTTGGTTATTCATTACACTTAATGCTTGTTGCCTAACCGTTGCAAATGGTTGATTATCGTCGATACTGTCATCAACAAACAGATGCAGTAATTCTGCGGCTTTGGTGACATTGTCTGCAGCTGACCTCCATGAGTCAAACACTGCCTGTTGGGCAAACGCATGCGCAGCTTCTTGTTGTTTACGGATATGATGAATAAACCCATCAGCCAATCGCTCTAGGCTTTGCCGTATGCGTTGAGTCAGAAAACACAGCAACCATAGGTGTTGCTGTGGACGCTTAAAGCGTTTTAGTTTACTGCCATAATAATCCACCATTTCACCGAAGTGTTGTTGGTTTTTAGACGATAAGGCTAAGCCCTTAACAGCATTATCAATCTGTCTTGTATAAGGCTGTAACTGATGATACACCGTCAGTTCTTTTTTTAGCTCTGTCACCATAACGCTTTTTGCACCGGCTCGAAGCTGGCTTAAGGAGAGCCCATCTTTGTCATCGATAATAGTATTTAGAAATCCGTGTAGTTCAGATGAAACATGAATACGAAGCTTATTATTTAACGCCTTCTTGACCTGTTGGATAACACGACTGATAAGCTTTTGTAAGACAGTATATTTAGGGATGGCAATTCTATGCGTTGCTAGATATTCAGCGGCTGCATCGAATAGATAACGAGGCTCAAGCCAAGCTTTGCCGACCATAACAAGATGTTCGTACAGCGGCGCAAAGTGCAGACTTTCGTCCCATTTCTGATAGTTTAATAACCTCAGTATTCTTTGATATATACGGTCACGCTGCATCTTATTAATGCTGAAAGGCCTGATCCCTTTGCCTCCTTGAACTTGCGTTGAAATAAACTGCATATCGTCAAAGATGAGGTTAAAGCTAGGTGAAAGAATCACAGGCTTAGACTTAAAATACCCTAATAACGCAATGAAATAGCATCGGTGGTTCCTTAGGCGAATACTTTTCAACTCTGTTAACTCGATCTCGTTTGGCGTAAAATACAATCGTTGTTGTTCAAGTGATAATAGCGGCGGAGAATATAGATCAAGCTGCTCAGCTTTGGTAAGAATTGATAGTTCGTTTTTTATAGCCATAGGAATTAAATTAAGTTTAAGGGGTTGTTAACCTCATAATTTGCCATACTTTGGAGAAGTAACCCACCTTTGTATGCCTTTAAATATGGTGAGTATGGCGATTTATGTTACTTTAGAGGGGAAAATCCCTAGAACCCCGTTAACTTCCATTATATTGCATGATGGTCTAGTCTTAGGCTATTAACTGTACTCTGTGCTTTCACAACAAATAATGAACCATACTATGCATTTTATTACTGATCGATTTGATGAGCTGAAAAACAATATCCGTTCTCTCAATACAATCCTCACACATACGCAACCATTGGCCGCCCTTGCCTACCCACTACCCTGCACCTCAAAGGGAATGGAAAGTGAACCGGTTAAATATATTGCAGCAGAAGAACATACCGGACATAAGGCTGTTGAACTCGCGGCTTCCTGCTACCAAGACCTTTACATACAACCAGGCTATTCACAAAAATCAGCGCGGCGCACTGTCGGCGTTATTTGGCTCTCCCCTGCCCAAAACCCAACAAGCATTACTATCCCTGAGCTGGTGGATAAAATAAACGCGGCAAAAACGGATATCGAAAACCATATCATTCAAACGTATGAAACAAGGCAAGACCGGTTTGAAGCGCTTCGCGCAGAGTGCCCTGGTATTATGACCATGCACCTATATAGGCATATTCGGTGTTATTCAGAGCAAAACATTCAATCAATTCGCTTTGCCTGGCAAAGAAAGGACTCGCTATCAAAGCCGGTTAAAAAAGACCTTTTACTTAAAATTGAAGAGGAATTTGATAGATCGGGGCCTGAATACCGCGTACCTCTTGAGCAATTGATCAATAGAATTAAACAAACTCCTGGGGAGCAGCTTAGGATACGCCGGCAGGTTCGCGTACAACCGGCAGCAAATATACGCTTTGATGCTGGAATAAAAACAGTAACAGCACCAATGCCTATAATCATAATTCAAAGTAACGATCTTAAACTTAAAGCCTTAACGGATTTTGATGCTAAATCACAAAGAAAAATACGCTCTGATAAAGTGGCATCAGAAGTTATCGGCTCCTTTGGTGGGGTAACGATTGAAGCGTATAATTTTCTAATTTAACTAACGGGTGAATATAGCCTTCAAAATATATTAAGCCAATAATTCAGCCAACCAACAATGCGACTCAACTTTTATCACAAATGAATTATTTGTTCTGGTTTCCAAATATCGCCTGAGTTATGGGTGACAACTAATAAAGTGCATTTTAGTTCTTGTAATTGTTTTATAATAGATGCCTCTGTTTGAGAGTCTAGTGCTGATGTTGCTTCGTCAAGAATAACAATAGGTGCATTTTTGATAATAGCTTGAGAGAGTGCCAGACGTTGTCGTTCACCGCCAGAAAGCGCTGCTCCATATTCGCCGACAGTTTGATTGATCCCTAATGGTGAACGGTCAAGTAAATTACCTAACATCATTGCCCGTGCGATTTTTTCTACTTCTTGATCACTTGCATCGGGTTTGCTAATTCGAATATTACTCGCAATTGTGCCACTAAAAATGACGGGGACTTGGGGTACATAAGCAAAAAAACTTGCTCGCTGTGACAGTGGTATTGTTGTTAGCGATGTTGTGCCGATTTTAACATCACCGTGCTTAGGATCATCAAAACGCATTAGTAAATGCAATAATGTGGTTTTGCCTTTACCGCTAGCACCATTGATTAAAACCCGCGTTCCTTGATTTATAATGCATGAAAAATCATTAAAAATAGGCGGATAACTAATATCCTCTATCGAGACCGTATAGTTTTCGACTAATACTTGTTGTGTTGAATCAAGCTCTGGCAATGTTGGCGCGGCTAAAATCTCGCGGTAATTTTTATATGCAGCATATTGATCGTTCACACTGAGCGCAGCTAGGGCTAGTGCTTCTATTGGGAAGGTCGCGCGAAGTGCTAAAAGCATGACGACGAAATAAAGCTCGTGTTGTTTAACACTGGTTAAATATAAAAATAATAATGCACCGAGACACGGTAATATCGCGGCAATAGCAGAGTAAAATGTTGCCAGCGCAGCTGCTGTATTTGTTTTAAATAGCGCAATACTTTGAGCAGACCATGCTTGCTCTACTCTTGCTGTTGCATTTTTACACCCTCCTGCAGATCGTAGTAATTCAAGGTGTTCAACTAACTCAAGTGCCGCATGTGTGGCTTCGACTTCGGTTTGATTTCTTTGCTGATCTGTTTTTGCTAAAGCTTGCTGAGCACGATACTGTAAAAATAATGACAAACAGAGCAAACTTGCAAACAATAAACCTACTTGATAATTAACAATTGAAAATAGAGCAATCGTAATAATAATAGGTACTAATGGGGCATGAATAAAATTTTGCAGTTGATGCGCGGGAATACTCATAAAACCTGGTATATGCTGGGTGTTGAGCTTCAATAACTGTGATCTATTGTGAGTTGTAAACCAAGTTACTTTAATACGACTTAGGATAGTTGAAACTATATTATAAATCGAACCAGCAAGCTTGGCGCCAGTATGAAATCCGGCATTTGTGACCATTGATGTCGAAATTACAGTTAGTATACCAAGAATTATGATGAGTTCACTTGGCCACTGTTTTAAGATTGCGCAGGCGATAGCGATATAACTCAATGATTCCAGTAGAGCGACAGCGCACCAACCGAGTGAAACGGGAATTAGTTTTTTAAATGCGTGATCTTTCAACACAGCGTATAAACTCATAGCTTTTCTCCGCATAGGGTGTCTTTTGTCATGTAAAGATGTTCGTTGGCTTGCGCCGCAAGAGTATGATCGTGAGTGACCATGATGATGATTTTTTGTTGGGTTTGCGCGTAGCTTTTTAATTGCTTAATACAGCGCATTGCTGTTTTTTCATCTAATGCGCTGGTTGGTTCATCTAATAAAATAACTTTAGCTTTGCTTAAAAATACACGTGCTAAATGTAGGCGTTGCTTTTCACCACCAGAGAGTAAGCTAGCACTGTGTGATAATGAGATAGGTAATTGCGCTTGTTCTAACGCATTATTATAGTGTTCGTCTGTTGTATTGGGCTGAGTTAATGCGAGGTTTTCTTTTACACTGGCGTCAAGCACAGGTAATTGTTGTGGTAATAACAGTGCTAAACGTGACCATGCTTGCTCGCTTAATGAAGAGCAGTCTTCTCCTTGATATAATATTCTTCCTTTATATGAGGGCTCAAACCCCGAAAGGGCGCGTAATAAACTCGACTTACCAATACCACTTACCCCGCTAATGGCCAACAAAGTGCCACTTGATACAACAAAATTAATGCGTTGTGTCATCAATTGCGCCGTGATCTGTAAACTCAACTGTTCAACGATTAAAGAACCACTTCCAGTCACTAAATTTGTCTTTTGGCCAAAAGGGATTACAGGTGTTTGTAAGAAATCTTCAATACGTTTTGCTGCGGCCTTTCCTGCGCGGACATAATCTAAGCCATGACCTAACTTTAATGCTGGAGTGACAATTGCTAAGCTAAAAAACAATAATGAAGCGAGCTCTTCTATTGGCCAATTTCTACCGACTGAATATGCAATTGTAAACGTTGCAACCGCTTGTAGCATGGAAGTTGCAAAAGCCACAACACCAGATACGCGTTTTATACGAGAGCTGATATTTTTTATAAAGTGATTTGTGGCATGCTTGAATTGATTTAGCGGGCCTGAGTTCGTTATATATGTTCTATATGTTGTAACACCGTTGCTGTATTCATTCAGTGACGTGGTTATTTCAGCCATAACATCAAAGCGTTCAGTTTGTTGTTTCGCTGTCAGTTTTGGAATAATTACTAAATAACATATTGCAGCTATGAGCCCTGGTAATAATACGACTAACGCGATTAATCGTGTCTCTACGAGTAAAAAAGCAACCGTTAGGCAAGGTAAAATCAATAAATTTGCTACTTCAGTAGGTAAGTGAGCTATCAAATGATGCATTGCAGTAATATCGTCACCTAAAAGCCGTTTTAGGTTATCACTTTTATAATTAGCGAGTTGATGTGCCGGTAGTCTTGTAAGATGAGAGGCTACTTTGTGTCTTAATTTTTCTGAAAATTGCGCTTCTGAAAAATGAGAAATCCAAGCTGATAATGCAAATAAAAGGGCGCTTACACACCAACACAAACTGGCAAAAATTAACCAATATGCAGAGTCTTTTCCGCCAATCAATTGAATAATACACCAAATAGCAAGCAAGCCTAAAACTCCTGCTAATACGGCACATAACGCACCAAACAATAGCATGGGTAAGGAAGGAGCTAGTATCGAAGAAAGCTGATTGCTTTTTTTTAAGTTAAACAACATATGACAGACCTTTCGCTAAAAATAACGCTAATGAGTATTGGTTTAATAAGATATTTAAACCGAAAAAAATAAGTTCGAATTATTTATCAACAAAGTGTTGATAAATAATTTAGGAGATAGTAATCTAAATGAAAATTATTATCAATAACATAATGGATAGTTAAGAAATGCGCAGTAATAAGTTTACTTACTCACAGATAATATCAGCTTTGTGCTTAATTTTTCTAACAAACTCATCTTTTTCATGGAGTGCTGCTGCACAAATAAGCATGCCGAACGATGATGAAGCAGAGAATAAAGGTGTTGAAAAAGTGATTATTTATGGTCAAAAGCTTGAGCGTACTTTAAAAGAAACTGCTAATTCAGTACGACTTATTACTGCAGATGACATTAAAAAGAATGCAGATCAAGCCACCATATCAGAAATATTACGAGGTACAGCAAACATTACTTTTGCAAGTAATACTGATGCGCCAATCATTCGTGGTACTGACACCAAGGGGCCTGTAAGTAATGGTAATGCTTATTTATCTAAGCCTGTACCAAGTGCAACAATTAGTGTTGATGGCAGATATTTAACTTCAAGTGAACTTGGACTAGGGGCCGCAGGTTTATGGGATGTAACTTCTGTTGAGGTATTTCGTGGACCACAAACCACCTCTCAAGGCGCCAATAGTATTGCCGGTGCTGTTGTTATTAAAACAAATACCCCGACATTTACACCTGAATTTGCGTTACAAAGTTTAGTTGGAAGTCAAAATAAAGTACGTATTTCAGCTCTTGCATCGGGGCCGTTAGGTGATGATTTTGCTGCTAGAATAGCGGTTGATTATAGCTCAAGGGATACGTTTGTCACTTACACAAACCCTGAGTTTACTGCTCATGACTTTGATTTAGACTTTAAAAATAAAGATTTACGTGCCAAGTTATTATGGCAGCCAAGTGCTTTTGATGGTTTATCAAGTATGTTGACTTATGCGTATAACGAAGTTAAACGCCCTCGAAATGAAATTGTTACAGCACCATACGGTAATTTAGAAAACTCATCTTTGTATCAAGATAATCAAGTAAGTAGCAGTAACGTTGGGTTATGGGATTTAGAATATGAATTTGATAATGGCATCACATTGTCTAATCAAGCTCAATATTCAGAAGGTGACTACGATTATAACTTCGCTGAGCCTTATGCGGGTATAGCAATACGAACAAATAAGAATCTATCAGATGAATTGACCCTAAATATCAAAGATGAGCAAAATAAATACCAAGCAGTGGCTGGGCTTTTTTATTGGAAAGATAAAACAAATAACATATTGAATAATACTTTTGGTCAAGCGGACGCGGATCTAGAGCATGAAAGTATTGCGGCTTATGGTGAGTTAGCTTGGCACTTTACGGCTAAGTGGGAGTTGACCACCGGATTACGCTATCAAAAAGATACTATTAGCCATGAAGGTATGGCCACTTATGCTCCTGATCAATATTATGTTTATGAAAAAACGTTTGACACTTTACTGCCTAAATTATCGTTAACTTATAAGATTAATGACACTATTAATGTCGGGGCTTTGGTTAATAAAGGGTATATACCTGGAGGAACAGGCTTAAACTTTCGTGCCGGTGAGTATTATACCTTTGATGAAGAGTACGCTTGGAATTATGAAATATTCACTCGTGCAAAGCTATTTAATAAAAAGCTAACAATCGATGCCAATGTATTTTATACACAATTTAAAGACTCTCAGCGAGCTGTCACTGATTACCTCGACGGTCGCCCATTTGGCACTATTATAGTTAATGCGGATGAAGCGAGTAGTTATGGTGTGGAATTAAACGCAATGTATGCACCAAGCGAAAGCGTGTCATTGTATGGAGGGATCGGTTTATTAGAGACTGAGATCAGTGAATTTGAAGACTTCAGAGGAGAATCCTTTGTTGGTAATGAATTCAGTAAAGCGCCTGGTTATATGTTTAATTTAGGCACAAATTACAAAATAACCGATGAGCTACTACTGGATATTAATATGCGCTACAGCGACTCTTATTATTCATCAGACACCAATGAGCCTGAATTACGAGTTAGCGGTTACACCGTTTTGAACATGAATGCTTCTTATCAGTTCAGTGAAATGACCGAAGGGTTTATTTATGCCCGAAATGCGTTAGATAAACATGCCCCATTAGCAAAATTTTCTGACCGAAGTACCCAAAGCGAATCTGCTTATTTACTTGAACCACGAGAGCTGGGTATTGGTGTCAGAATGAATTTTTAAGTTGCGAGTTCCTTCGTTTTTATTATTACTTTGTTACTGTTTTTAAATAAAACATTTTTTGTATAGCGCATCCTCGTTAAACTGTTTTTTATTTTATGAAGGAGTGATCTATGAACGAAGCAAATAATAAAACGGCGCAGCGTGGCCGACCGAATCGAATTTCGCGAGAAATTATTGCACGAGCAGCGCTTGATATGGGTATACAAGACGCGACCTTAATGGGAGTTGCGAAGAAGCTAAAAGTAGACCGTTCATCACTGTATCACCATGTTAAAAGCCGTGATGATGTGATTCAGTTAGCCGCGGAAATTGCAGTAAAGGATTTGCAATGGCAAGCCCCTGCAGATGTGAGTTGGCGTGAAGAACTTATAATTCTGACTGACTCACTGTGGCAACTTTATGCGCAACACCCAGGATTAGCGCAAGTAGTGCAACAAGCTAAAGTAACACCTATTGAAGGCATTCATGCTTTTTCGGAATCTGTGATTCGACTCCAGCAAAAAGGGTTCTCCCTTAATGACGCTGTGGTGAGTGTTGATCTACTGGTCGATATGGTGTGCGATAGTTTTTTAGGGTGGTGGTCAACCGATATAGTTGAAGCAAACGGTCTGTTGCGTAAAGAGCGTTTAATTACGTTGTGGCAGCAACAAGCAGACTTGCACCCTAAGCGCGCAGAGCCAATCAATGCCATGGTAGCCATTATGCAAGCAGGTTCGTTGCAATGGTGGGTAAATAAACGCGACTTAATTTTAGATGGTATAGCACTAAGGTTAGACGCTGCTAAATAATATCACGACCAATGTAACCAGTTGAGTAGTGACAGTTAAAAGACAAAATATGACAGTTAAATCACAGTTACTCTTTTTAATATTAATTACTCTAATATTTGCTTTCAGCTCGCTTTTTTTAGGGGTTGCAGAAGTTCCATTACAAGCACTTACCAATGGCTCTCAAGATGCTTGGTTTACAGTTCTAACAAGCCGTATTCCTCGGTTGTTTTCTTTAATTCTAGCCGGTGCTGGATTGGCCGTATGTGGTGTGATTTTACAGCAAGTAGTACAAAACAAATTTGCGGAACCTGCCACAACAGGCGGGTTAGATGCAGCTAAGCTTGGCGTACTTATTGCCGTTATTCAGTGGCCGGAGTTTGGTATACAAGGAAAAGCGCTAAGCGCTTTACTCTTTTGTTTATTAACCAGCTCGGTTTTTGTGCTTTTTTTACGTCAAATACGTATAAAAAGCACTATATTAGTACCTGTAATAGGTTTGATGTATGGCAGTGTCCTAAGCGCTATCGCTAATTTCTACGCTTATCAAAATAATTTAATGCAAAACATGCAGGCTTGGTTGTTAGGGGATTTTTCTAAAGTGATTCAAGGCAACTATGAAGTACTCTATTTCATTTTACCGATAGTCATTATTGCTTACGTTTTTGCACAGCGTTTTAGTATTATAGGCATGGGTGAAAGTGTTGCCACTAGCTTAGGACTTAATTATTTTGTAATGATGAGTATCGCATTATTCATCGTTTCTTTATGTGTTGCGACCATTATGGTAACGGTCGGAAGTTTGCCTTTTGTTGGCCTTGTTATTCCTAACTTAGTTGCTATACGTTATGGCGATAATATCCAAAAAACACTGCCTTTATCTGCATTATTCGGTGCTTTATTTTTGATCATATGTGACATTATCGGGCGCTTAATAATTTATCCTTTTGAAATACCTATCGGCCTAACTTCAGGGTGTATAGGTGGTTTACTGTTTCTATTAATTTTAAAGAAAGTAAAACAGCAATGAAGCCTCTTAATATCAGTGTGTACGCCTGTATTTTCACTTTGTTGATGCTTTTTTTATTTTGGGATTCAGGTTTTGATTTTCAATATGTGATCCCGAATCGTTTAATACGCTTAGGAGCTATTATTGTCGGCGGTGTTTGCGTTGCTTTTGCGGCGATTTGTTTTCAGACAATCACAGAAAACCGGATTATTACTCCTGCAGTAATGGGGTACGAAGCGATTTACTTGTTATTTCAATCATCACTTATTTTAGTTTTAGGGGCTGCGAGTCAAATCGTTGTAAGTAAAAATATAAACTTTTTTTTATCAATTTTGGTGATGATAACTTACTCATTTATATTACAACATTGGCTGCTTAAAAGTACCCGTAAGCAAGTGTTCCACTTACTTTTAGTTGGGTTGGTAGTAACAATTGTGTTGAGTAGTTTTACCCAGTTGATTCAATTTAGTGTCAGTCCTGGTGAGTTTGCAATTTTTCAAAGCTATAGCGAGGCCACTTTTAATCGTGTGGATATTACTCAGTTGAGCATCGCAGCTGGCTTAACAGTCCTAGTATGTATTGCTTTAGTAAAGCAACATAAATATTTTGATATTTTGTCTTTAGGTCGTGAGCAAGCAATCTCATTAGGCATTGATTTTCGACACTTTTTAAAATTAAATTTAGCTCTAATTGCAGTTTTAGTTGCGATTTCAACAAGCCTTTTAGGCCCTACTGCTTTTATGGGCGTATTTGTAGCAAATTTAGCCTATTCCTGTGCAAAAAAAGCCCGTCATTTAAGAATTTTATTCATGGGGGCAGTTATCGCTATCACATCCTTTTTAGTCGCCCAATTACTGGTAGAACATATTTTTAATTATCGTATCACGGTCAGTATTTTAGTTAATTTGATCTGCGCTATTTACTTTTTTGTCATTATTATTCGTCCTCGGAGTTCTTTATGATCTCAGTAAAAAATTTATATAAAACGTATCAAGATAAAGTCGTACTGAATGATATTAATATTGATTTTCCTGTACATAAAGTGAGTTCCTTGATTGGTCCAAATGGTGCTGGGAAAAGCACTCTATTAATGACGATAGGCCGACTGTTAGCACAAACATCGGGAGGTATAGAGCTAAATAATAAAAATATTTGCACAACACCTTTACGCCAGTATGCGTTGCAAGTCGCAACATTGAGGCAAACGCCCCATTTTGATTTGAAAATAAAGGTACGAGAACTTGTCGCGTTTGGTCGGTTTCCTCATAACCGAGGTGCGCTTACGAAACTAGATGAACGGGTTATCGATGAAGCATTGGATTTTCTATCTTTAACTTCTCTTAGAAATGCCTATATAGATGAGTTAAGTGGTGGGCAGCGGCAAATGGCCTTTTTAGCGATGACAATTGCCCAACAAACACCGTATTTATTACTTGATGAACCACTCAATAATTTAGATATGAAACATGGCGCGCACATTATGAACGCATTAAGGCGGCTATGTGACGAACAACAACGAACAATAGTTTTAGTCGTACATGATATTAATTTTGCAGCGAACTATTCAGATCATTTAGTCGCCATGAAAAACGGCAAAATTCACAGCTGTGGCTCTATAAATCATGTTATTACTGAAGATAATTTACGCGACTTATATGAACTTAATATAGAGGTTTTGCAGAGCAAAACAGGGACTATTTGTAATTACTTTAATTTAACAACAGAGCAAAGTCGATGACCCTACAAATAAATCAATTACTTTTATTAATATTATTTATAATTCTCAGTGGATGTGATCCAGTTACTGAAAACAATAAGCAGGTTATAGAGCAAGACCGCCAATTTGAAGCAATTAAAATTACCCATAGTTTAGGAACGAGCGTAATTAATTCGATACCTAAAAAGGTTATTGCTTTAGATATGAATGAAGTTGATACTTTAGCGCAATTACATATCCCAATAGCAGGTATGCCAAAAGACTTTGTTCCTCATTTTTTAGCTAATTTTGAAAAAGACCCGGACATTCAAGATTTAGGCGCAATTGTGCAGCCTAACTTAGAGCGAATCTATGCACTCAAACCTGATTTAATCTTAATTTCATCATTACAAGCAAACCATTACCAAGCACTCTCTAAATTAGCACCGACCTTGTATTCAGAGGTTAACTATATGCAAAGTAGTGATGACCAAATTAAAAAAATTGAAGAGCATATACTCTCTGTGGGGAAGATCTTTAACAAACAAGTTAGAGCGAATCAGGTTGTTGATAAATTAGAAGTCAAAATACAAAGCACACGAACGAAAATTGAAAACCGTTCTGAAACTGCAATGATAATCCTGCACAACAATGGTGCATTACGGTTTTTTGGCCCACAATCACGCTATGGATTTATTTATAGTGCACTAGGTATGAAGTCTGCAAGCCCTTCCGTTGAAGCGGGTTCCCATGGACAACCTATTTCCCATGAGTTTATTTATAAATATGATCCTGACATTATTTACGTCATTGATAGAACGGCCGTTATGGAGGGTAAATCAACAATAAGTTATCAGAATTTAGATAACCCATTACTACGTAAAACGAAAGCCTGGAAAAATAAGCATATTCATGTTGTTGATCCAGAAGCTTGGTATGTTACGGGAGCAAGTTACTCTGCTTTAATGATTATGATGACAGATATCTTAGTCGGCTATGATGCTGTTTAAAAAGATTTCTTAATTTTACGTGCGTAAATACGGTGCTGTGTAGTGGTACGAAAAGCCATTTAAACAACGAATGCCATTGAATCACTCAACAGCGTTATTCGCCGAGCGATTAAAAACCGTAAGCTGTTTCCAAATGACGATTCTGCAAGAAAAATGATTTATTTGGCAATAAAAGAGGCATCGAAAAAATGGACGATGCCAATTCGAGACTGGCGTAATGCAATGAGTCGTTTTATCATTGAATTTGAGGAACACCTCAGTAAACATATTTAAAGTCTAAAAACGGGTAGTTACACAGAACCCGTTACAGGCTCCAAAAATATCTCTAACCCACGTTGTTCAACAACCTGACTATCAATAGAGTCATTCAGCAACTAATTGACATCCTCCCCCACCTCGCTTCGCGCCCGACAAGTCGGGAAAGGAGGGGGATTCCTGTTTCATAGCGTATCGCTTTAAATTCAAAAGAATCTAAAGTCTTATTTACGCTCCACAGGCTAACACTGTCTGCCCGACAGCTTTAATATTCAGTGCCGCATTTATGTCGCGGTCTAGCTCGCTAGAGCATTGAGGACACGACCATTTGCGGATATGTAACGGCAAGGGATCGACAACGTAACCGCAGCAATTACAGCGTTTAGAGCTTGGATACCACTTATCAATCTTAACTACAGTTCGACCGTACCACTCAGCTTTGTAGGTAAGTTGGCGCACGAACTCGCCCCAGTTGGCATCGCTAATTGCTTTAGCAAGTTTTCGATTCTTGACCATGTTTTTTACGCTCAGACTTTCACAGCTAATCACTTGATTATCGTTTATCAATTGGGAAGTCAGTTTGTGGGTGAAGTCGTGACGACAATCAGCAATCTTTGCTTGAACGCGAGCGACTTTCTTTCTGGCTTTGTGGAAGTTAGAAGAACCTTTCTTCTTCTTCGATAGCACACGTTGAGTCTTAGCTAGTTTACTAGCGTAACGCTTGGTGTGACGGGGATTTCCAGACTTGAAACCGTTGGAGGCAATAACAAGGTCAGTCAAACCTAAATCAATACCGACTGTATTTTTACTAATCGATAGTGGTTTTGGCTCGAAGCGACACAGACAAGATACAAAGTAGCGACCCGCACTGTCTTTGCTAATTGTAATGGTGGTTGGTTCGCTAGGCAGCTCTCGCGACCAACGAACATTTATAGGTTGCTTAGATTTAGCCATGAACAACTGACCATCAGTGTTACCAGCAATGCAAAAATGATCCACTTCAACAATTGAAATCTGATCCAGTTAACTTAACACTGGTGCTTTTCGGTAAGCACCATGATTTCAAAAGAAGAGTTCATGAAAATAAAAGTCTTAGCCATGCAAGGCATGTCTCAACGAGCCATTGCTAAACAGTTAGGCATATCGCGTAACACCGTTAAAAAATACCTTCAAGGTGATTTTGACGAGCCGCATTATGCTACTCGTAAAACGGGTATTTCAAAATTAGAGGCCTTTAAACCGTATTTGCATTCTCGGTTAGCTAAAGCTGCTCCAATACACTTATCAGCCGTTGTTTTGCTGAGAGAAATTAAAGAGCAAGGCTATACCGGAGAAATATCGTTACTACGTCAATACCTGCATCAATATCGAGGTAGCGTTGAACCCCAACCCATTATTCGCTTTGAAACAGAAGCAGGTAAACAAATGCAAGTTGATTGGGGTCAAATGCGCGGAGGAAAGTCACCTCTGCATGCCTTTGTCGCTGTTTTAGGCTATAGCCGTGCATTGTTTGTCGCGATTACTGACAACATGCGCTATGAAACGCTCGAAGCATGTCATCGCCAAGCCTTTGAGTATTTTCAAGGCATTCCACAGCAAATATGGTATGACAATATGAAAACCGTTGTAATAGAGCGTGATGCTTACGGTGAGGGTAAGCACCGCTTTAATCAGCACTTTTACCAATTTAGTAAAGAAATGGGGTTCATTCCAAAGCTATGTAAACCCTACCGCCCGCAAACAAAAGGTAAAGTAGAGCGAATGGTACGCTATGTGCGCGATAACTTTTATCAGCCATTGGCCACTAAATTATCTGCCCTTGAACTTACTTTGGACGTTGAAACTGCCAATGTTGAAGTCATTAACTGGTTAAATACGGTTGCTAACCAGCGCATTCACGA
Source organism: Pseudoalteromonas sp. JB197 (assembly GCF_002332205.1). Lineage (NCBI taxonomy): Bacteria > Pseudomonadati > Pseudomonadota > Gammaproteobacteria > Alteromonadales > Pseudoalteromonadaceae > Pseudoalteromonas > Pseudoalteromonas sp. JB197. The sequence continues at coordinate 10,561 of NZ_NRGZ01000003.1, read as the reverse complement.
CACAATAAAAGTAAAACCCGCAGATAGATTAAAAGAAGAGCAAACATACCTGCAATCTTTACCCCCGCTCCAACCTGTTGCACCACCACAGCCGGCAGAAGTGAGCATGCCTTTATTTGATATGTCCTTTGAAACTCAACCGTTACATCATGATTTAAACATTTACGCGCAGTTTTCGGAGGCTTTATGAACTTACAATTAGCACGTTTGCATGAGCTAACAGAGGAGCTTCAACTCGCTGGTGTTGAAACGAACGCGACAGCGCTAGCACAGCAAGCAGCAAAAGAAGAATGGGATTATTTACAGTTTCTAGAGCGCATACTGCAAAGCGAGCAGAAGCACCGGCATCAACGTAAACAGGTTATGTTTACACGTATGGCTGGGTTTCCGTCATTAAAATCGCTCGAGGAGTTTGACTTTACGTTTGCCACTGGTGTGCCCAAAAAACAGGTTAACGAGCTTGCCACACTCTCGTTTATTGAACGAAAAGAAAACATTGTTCTGCTCGGGCCATCTGGTGTAGGCAAAACACATATTGCTAGTGCGCTAGGTTACAAGGCAGTGCAAGCAGGCTTGAAAACCCGCTTTATTAGCGCGTCTGATTTAATATTACAATTAACCACCGCTCAACGACAAGATAAGTATAAACAAGTGATGCAGCGGTCAGTGTTGGCACCCAGGCTACTAATAATTGATGAAATAGGTTATTTACCGTTTAGTGCTCAAGAATCCAAGTTATTATTTGACGTCATTGCAAAGCGTTATGAAAAAGGAGCAATAATACTCACAAGTAATCTCCCATTTGGACAATGGGGAAGCATTTTTGCGAATGATACAGCGTTAACATCAGCGATGTTAGATAGAATTTTACACCACACATTGTTCAAATTAAGGGAGAAAGTTATAGAATCAAAGAAAAGAAACAAGCAGGGTTAATGGAAAACCTTAATAAATAGTGGATCATTATTCAAATGGTGGAGTGGATCACTTTTCGGTTGTTGTTGACAATCAGTATATCTGAATGCTGCTTTGGTTAGTTGTGCGCTTTGTTTCGAGCGCTTCTTTTTGAAAGTTGGGTATTTAGCTCGACCCTCAAAGAAGTTCTTAAAAGCAGTTTGTTGGTTTCTGATTGCTTGCTGCAAAGGAACGCTAGAAACATCATTAAGCCAAGGGAACTCAGGGTTTTTCTTGAGTTCAGTTAGATAGCTTGATGCTTTGCTGTAGTTAATCTTGATTTGCTCATTGTAGTAAGCATCAGTACGCCAACGAAGAATAGAGTTGTAAACAAAACGCGTACAGCCAAACGTCTGTTCAAGTAAGGTTACTTGCTCAGGTGTTGGGTAGAACCGTTGTTTAACCGCTATCTCTTTCATACCTTACAAGATACACAGTGCTTTTGTAAGGTTCAAGCTCTATTGTTAGCGCGTTGCGCTAAAACCTTACATTGTTTTAACTAGAAAGAGCTAAAGGACGGAGTTTTTCGGCTCAAATGATAAAAACTCAACATATCGCCCATCAGTTCTGTTGTACTTGCTACTCACTTGAACACCTCTTTAGTTGACACATCTTGTATGTGAGCTTTTATAGTGAATGTCTTAATATCTATAATCTGAACTTCGTTACTGTAATTTATTTTTAAATCTTGGATTAGCTTGCTTATGCGAACACCGTTTATATTGGATTTATTAGAATCGCTCGCTTGAGCTAGGTCTTTAAGGTTGATGTTTATGTATTCACGATTACCATGCACTTTAAATTTGTGAGCTAGTAGAGTTTCGCCAAGGCTGCCCTTTACGCTGGTGGTTGATTTAAAAAAGAATGAGTGTGATCAGTCTTGTACTTGATAGTGGTAGTGATGGTTTTCATTCTACCTGAATGCTTAGTAACTGCTCTTTGTTGGGCTTGAGTCTTTATTTCAGGTGTTAACGATTTTGCTTTTTGTGTTTTATTCGTCATTTTATAACTCCGTTGTTGCTTTAGTATTTAATTTATTTAACAGCTTTAAGCTTTGGTGAATGCTATTAATCAAGGTTATTACTGGTTCTGCTTCACTTAGAAACCTATCAATCTGTTCTACTTCCCAGCTCACTGCTTCTTTAGTTAATTTGAAACGGCTGGTGGTGCCATCTTTATTGCGCTTAATTTCTTTAGCATAACGAAGGGTCTGCTTATCTTGCTTGGCCGCATTGAGGCGCGCCCAGCTGTTTTCGTAAATTCGCCATCTTAAAATTATTCGATCATGTGCCTTGGTAGCGTATACACGAATACTTGGAGCCACTGCGCCTACGCGGGCAACTGAGTCTGGATTGCCGCTTTGAGATATAATGTTCCTATTGGTATCTCGCCATGTAACCCAGTATTCATCAACCAGTGATTCAAGTTGTGAAGCTAGCTCATCCTTTTTAGAAGTTAAATATTCAATAATTTCCAAAACGTCGTTATTCATTGATTAGGCCTCTTGTATCTACAATTTTTCTATTTTCACTCACGAGCTTCAAAGATTGAAAAAATACAGAGGGTCAAAATGCATGTTGTAACTTTCTACCACCTACCGGTGAGTTTTTAATATGCCCAAAAATCTAATTGGGGGCGCTTTGTGAAAACTGCCCCTTATAGGTGAGTACCGCCAAACTGCCCCCAATTAATAGGGGAGATTTTCTTAGTTAATGTTTTGTTGTTTTGAACGTAACTACGGGATATTAGATTAGTAATCTAAAACGCCCCTATAGGGGCGCTAATTTAATTTAGAACCAATTAATTGGGGGCAGTTTTCAATTTTAATTAAGTGTGTTCTAAAATAGCGCCCCTAAAGGGGCGGGAAAGTTTATTCGCCCCATTAATTGGGGGCAGCTTTGTATAATGTGTTTCATGTGAGCTTTAGATTTGTAGCGGAGTTAAGGGGCTGGATGTGCTTAAGTATTAGGATAACAAGCACCTATTTGGGCGTGAATTATACGCCCCATTAATTGGGGGCAGTTTATTTTTTAGCTGTGTTTATCGAACGTCCTATTAGGGGCACTTTCATAAAGGCCCACTTATTAATTAGAGCTATTGATAAGTGTAATACTTAATAAGTTTGAGTAAGCTGAAATTAAAACGCTTCCCCACACTTCAATTTAGTACATCAATTACTTTCAATCACCAGACTAGGTACTGCCAGCTTTAATGCAAACAATTCTGCGTATTTACCGAAAACCGACCGATTAATGTCACTTTTAGACCCTTTACTGCCGTGTGCATGCTGCTACGTATTGGCTTACCATTTTCAGGCCTTTTTGTATCACTTTTTAGCTCCGAGTGATTGAGTTGAAAGTTAATTTTAGATGTGTGTAGTTTTATGTCATTTTCATGTCACTTTTGAGCCTTTATATTTCTTGTATGCGAAACATGCTGATTGAAACTTTACAAGTATGATTTTGGGTTTCCCTAAAATTTTCTGCTTTAAAAACTGAAGTGTATTATTTGCGTGAACTATAAATTTAGGAGTATTCAAATGGCTAAGAAGATCATACGAGCCGCTGAGGTTGGATTCGGAACTGTAAGCTTTACAGTCTCAGGAGACGATAAGTAAGCGCGCATTTAAGCAGTGCGCTTAGCTATAATCAAAGTCTAGCTGCACATTCCACGGCATTAAGTCGGTAAAGTCATCATCACCCACATCTCTGCTCGGCAACGTTTTAAATAAATGCAGAAAGTAGTAATAAGTGTTGATGTCATTGGCGCGGCAGGTCATCACAATACTATAAAGTATCGCGCTGGCCTGAGCACCATTAACCGATTTTGAGAATAACCAGTTTTTTCTACCGGTAGTAAACGGCCGGATATCTCGCTCGGTAATATTATTATCAATGCCTAAATGGCAATCTTCAACGTATCTAATAAGTTTATGCCACTGGTTGAGATTGTATTTTATCGCTTTGCCAATATAACTTCCCGCAGTGACTTTATCACTGGCTTCATCAAGCCATGCTTTGAATTGTAATAATATCGGTAAGGCTTTTTCTTGACGCAGTTGATACCGCGCTTGAGGAGATAACTTTTTTTTTAGCGTGGGTTTCCAGTTTATATAATTGGCTGATAAAGCTAATGGCTTTATGAGCACGACCTTTGTTTTTTGATTCTGCTTTTAAAGCTTCGTCATATTTACGTCTAGCGTGTGCCCAACAGCCCACAGGAATAATGCCTTCAATACCGTCATAAACACTATAACCATCGCATTGTAAATACCCTTGATAACCCGCGAGAAATTCTTCTGCGCAAGCGCGGCTGCGACCCGCCTGATAGTCGTAAATAACCACAGGCTCATCGCTGGCTTCATTGCTGCGATAAACCCACATGTAAGAATTGCTGCTAGGGTTTTCACCTTCATCTAACACTTGTGTACGGGTTTCATCAGCACACAAGCTATGCTCACCAAGCAAGTGGCGCTGCATAGCTGCTACTAATGGCTTGATAAGCAGACCCGCTTTAATGCACCAATTAGCTAACGTTCCGCGAGATAGCTCAAGACCGCCACGACCCAGCGACCCAGTATGTCAACTAAACGATAAAGCGGTAAGGCATCACAGTATTTGCCCGTAACAACCGCCGCTAACGCTTCTGGACTCGCAATGCTGCCAGGAATAGGCTGCTTGGGTTTAGGCGCGGTGATTATTTTACTGGTCAGTTGTTCGTGCTCGCAATGTCTGCAAGCATATTTAAATTGCTTGTGCTTAATGACACTCACTTTCGCCGGAATAATCTTCACTACCGCAATGGTGCAGTTGTTCACCACAGCATGGGCAATCAAGTACCATTAACCTGTGCTCAACTTCTTCGCGCTCAAAATGCGCCGCTAATGTTTGCTTACCTTTTTTATGATGTTTAGGCGGCTCTGTGGATTTATGCTGCTCAGCTTCGTTGAAGGTACCTCGCGGGGCTTTTTCACTTTTCTTGCCGTATTTTTGCGATTTACTTAACTTAAGCTCAGCAAGCAAGTGGTCAATCCGCGCTTGCATTTCAACCTTATCTTCTTGTAAAGCGTCAAGCTTAGCCTGCATAAGTGCAAGCTGATTTTGGAGTTCGGTGATGAGAATAGTGTCTGGCATGTTGATAGCATGACACAGGGGAAAGATCGTTCAAGTAAAAAAAACGATCTGGTTAATTTACATCACCGATAACCCCGATAAAGCCAGGTGCCGAGTTTGATTACTGACTGGTAGCCCCGATAGTAACCATTGTAATTGGCGTTGCTCAATCCCCATAGCCGTGTGTTCATTAGTCTCTTTGGGCCATTGAAATCGCCCTTGCTCTAAACGACGATAATAAAGCCAAAAACCGTTGGTATCCCAAAATAAAATTTTTAATTTATCGCGTTGTTTATTACAAAAAACGAACCATGCTTGGCTTAAAGGATCGAGTGATAGGGTATCGCTGACAATAATACTCAGGCCATTGATTGATTTTCACATGTCAGTGACCCCCGTGACCAAGTAAACTTGGTGGGTGCAAGGTTTCACAGTACGCTCAATAATTTGGCTAGTGCTTGGTGCGCTAATGTCGACTCGAAATCTAATTGGTAGCCGTTTAGTGTGGTGAGCTTAATCATTGAGGGTTGTGTAAAGGCTTGCTCATGAATAACAAAGGGGATCACCTGTTGCTTTTTAGCCGGTGGTATTTCGCTAGCAAGGCGTTTACGCCAAGCATAGAAAGTGGATGGGTTAATGTTGTTATCACGACAAAATTGAATGGTAGTTAACGCGCTAGATTCTTGCTGCTCAAAAATGTCTTTCCAGTACTTTATTTTTTGTTGTTTTTTCATAATTATCTCAGGTTAATATGCTGAGGTAATTATGCATAGGTACCATTAACATTGGTATGTGGGGTTAATTACGCGCTTACCTTCATATTGTGCTATGAGTATTCGAAGCTTTAGTCGCTATTTTAAAGCTAACCAAGGAATAAGTTTCAAACTATGGCTGAATAATTTGCGTCTAAATCGTAGCCAAGAGTTACTTGAGTCAACGGCCCTGTCTATTACCCATATATCAGAACAGGCAGGGTTTAGCTCAGAACAAATATTTCGTAAACACTTTAAGCAGCGATTTGATACAACACCTAATGCTTGGCGAAATTTGTTTAGAAGTAAAGTAGCGAGTGCCGAACCTCATATTTGAAAATGTTTTACAATTGGTACTGCTATTTATTATAAGTCTTTAATGACCGTTATGGTTACATAACGGACAGTTAAAACTCGCTACGTGCCATCGCTATGACTGCTCATGACACATAGCGGCCGAAAAACTAGCCCAGAAAACTCTAAACTTTATTATCTTGGTTTCATACTTTAGTTTAGTTTTAACTTTTTAATATCAACCCAGCAGATATATGAGCGTGAGTCAGGCTAGATACAGTTGATTTATTCAGCCTGAATAACTACAAATAAAAAACACTAAAAACCTTAAAAACAATAACTTAAAACAAAATCTCCGTTGAGGAACCTAAAAGGTATTCACTCATAAATTAGCTATGACTGAATACCTTTATTATTAAAGCGAGTCTTGCAACACTTTAGCAATAGCCTGGTCTAAAGTATCTTGTACTTCTTTTGTTAGCTGTGAAAACTCATAAGCGAATTTTCTACCTTTAACGCGCTTACGTGCATAGGTATTCTTTTTGCTAAAATTTGCAAGTGGAGTAACGATAGCCTGCTCGGTTGGCTTAGGTTTGTATGTTTTAATAGCGTCTGTAACTATTTTTAATATAGCTTCTTTATAATCGTCTTGAACTAATTCACTATTGATATTAATTATATTGCTTTCTATATCCTTTATAAATTCATTTACGTTTTCACCTAACGTTTTTTGTACTGTATTTAATACTTTGTAGTCTGAGTGTGACAATAAAGAAATATCCGGAAACAGCTCAATAATAGCACTATCGATAGAGGCAGCAGTTAGCGCCTTACTTACCTTGGCTTGGCTTAAGCCCATTTCTTCAGCTAATTCAGATTGCGTGAGTTTTTTATTATATTTTTTTTCATAAAGCTGACTTTCTAACTGACAACGCATACCAATTTCACGTAAGTTGTGCTCTTTACTAACTTGCAGCTGCTTAGCTAATGCTTTAGCGTCACCAGAGCTAATATCGTCATCTGTGACTAATATTTTAAATGAGTTAATTTTACCTGCTTCAAGCAAAAACCTAGCTCTACGCCTGGAGCCATCTAGCAGATCAATTACGCCATTAACTCTTCGGCCTATAGCTGGGTAATATTGTTGTATACATAATGAGTCTAGATCTTGAAGAGATTCTTTGGTTAGACCAGATTGATCTCGACCATTCACTTCAAATGTGACCGAAGTAAGCTCTTTAACTTGCTGATAACTTAATGTAATAGGAACAAATTGCGCTATTTTTCCTGATTTTAACTTCCAGGATACACTCTCTCCAACATTACTTATCCCTAGATGGGTTTGTAATACATCCATTAGTGATAATTTAGAACCAGTGATCTCTGCTTTTAATTGCTTTGCAAGCGACTCTATATTACTTTTCTGTCCTGACTCGATTGCATCTTGCGCTCCGACTGCATTGCCAAGTGGTGATCTTATTCCACGTTTTCTAGCCATGATTTTACTCCTGCTCCTGCTCTTGCTTACGCCATACATTTACAATATCGCGCTGTAGTTGACTTGTTACTTCATAAGCATTTTGCTGTGCCACTTGGTATGACATTTTACTTTTTGGGTACTCACTTTTAGACATATCAAACACCGTTGATAATAAAGATGATGCCTGCCTTACAGCTTCACCATTTTTAAATTCTTTAGAGTATAAATAAGGTGAAAAGCTATCATTAAGGCTATTGAGTAACTCCGTTGTTGTTGAACTGTCTTTATGATTTGTAATAAGTATTTTCATGAAGTCATACCCCTGATGCTTCGCATTATTCAATAATCCCCAGACTTGCGGTATATATGAAAAATAAGAACACGTTGCATCTATGTCATTTTCTGTAATTGATAGTGGGAAAAGTACACTGGTTGCGGCGTAGTAAGCGTTATACGTTGCATAGCCTAATGATGGAGGGGTATCTATTATGATAATATCGAATTCATCTTCAACTTCATTTAAAATCTTACTCAAAATAGAGTAGGGCGAACTTAGAGACTTATTAAATACGCCTTCATGAAACCACCCCTCAATACCACGATCTGATTGTGAGGCAGGTAAAATACGGAGGTTTGGAATTGTAGTAGGTAAAAAGGCACTTGAAATAGCTTCTTTTTTAGTTTCATTTTCGTCTAATTCATAGTTTCCCATGATCAGATCGCCTACAGATAAACAACCTTCTTGTGCTGATTCAGGGGCGTAATACATTGATAGTGTAGCTTGTCCATCCATATCAATAAGGCCTACGCGATACTCTTGATGAAACTCAGTAGCTAGTCCTGAACCTATTGTTGCACTTGACACTGTTTTACCAACACCACCTTTTTGATTCTGAATCACTATAATCTGTGCTTTCTGCTTATCACTACGTTTGAACTTAGGTTCTTTACGTAATTCAACAGAGAGCGAATCTCTTACTTTATAAATTTCTTCGATGTCAATTGACCACTGTGCATCTTCGTGTCTACGTGGGTCAATACCCAGTGAAGCGCAATACCTATCTAAAGTTTTTACATCAATATCTAAATATATAGATGCTTCAGCTCGCGTAAAACTTCTAAGCTCCTTACGATGATTTACTAAAAGCCTCTGATTGCGTCTTTTTATATAGCGATCAGCGCCTTCCTTTAAATCTTGAAAAATGTGAGTAGTCTTTTCAATGGTCATAGATGAATCCCTTTTTATTTAAAACAAGTGTATCCCTTGTTTTTTGAGTTGTCCATGTATTTTAGAGGTATTTGATTTTTTGTTTTAGTTTTATAATTTGAGTTATTCACATTGAATAATTACCAAAAAAGAAGCCGTAGGTGTTGGCAAATAGGGATTGTAGGTAAAATACAACTTGAGGAATATTTTTATCGTTATTTTAAAAAATGACTATTGAAATACAAGCTCCCCTCATCATCGAAATATAAGCTAATTAGAGAGTATATTTTAATGTCTAATATGTGTAATCTAGTAAAAACACCAAGAATATGTCATCAACTAGCAAATACAGTCTCGACATTGGAAGAAGAAATGAGCATCGATGAGAAAAAGAAAGTAGTTTCAAGGGATTCTCTTCCTAAACACATAAAAAAGAGCCATCAGATAGTATTTAGTCGCCAAGATTTATCTGCCCGTGAAGCAGATATATTTGCACTCATGATTGCAACTATGAAAGAAAGTGATTGGGTTGGAACAACCCCTAAATACGAGTTTTCAGCATCTCAGCTCTCCAATTGGCTCAATATAGCGCCAAAACATATAGCGACATACCTTAACCCTGTAGCTATGCGGCTATCACGATATAGCGTTGGTATAAAAACTGAAGATGGTAATGGTGAAATTGAATTTGACTATAAACCAATATTTAAAAATATAAGCTATAAAAACCGCACATTTACAATGATACCTAATGATCTTCTGAAGTCTGAGTTTATAGAGTATAAGCAAGGATTTGCGCTGATCAATACCACAAGCTTTTTATGCATAAAACAGGAATACGCAAAGCGACTCTATGAAATACTTAGTAGGTTTAAAGAGCCCGGCTACGAAATGCACTTGATTAAGCTTGATGAACTAAAAGGTTTATTTGGTCTATATGATGAAAAAGGGAATTTAAAATCAGATAAATTATCTTTTAAAAATAATGGGGTTTTTATGCAGAGATGCATTAGAAGCAGCATTGATATTCTCAAGGCCAATCCGACAACAAATAAAGAGCTATTATTTTATGAAAGTGCTAATGGTGAAGTTGGCTACGAATTAAAAAAACAAGGCAACAAAATCATAGCTATCAAATTCCTTATGAGTTGGATAACAAAAGGCAATATTGAGGAATTTAATGAACGCGATGCTATTGCAACTATTAAAAAGCTAGAGCTTAAAAGGCAGCAATTAAAGTCTGAAGGCAATGGTAAAAAATTATCAACTGCAGAACTTAAACTGTTACTTTCTGCATACAATTACACTGGTAATGAGGAGCTATCTAATAAAATAGCTACAACCTTGATTGAAAGGCGTAATAACCGCGCAGAACAAGCATCCAGCAAAGAAGAAATTGATATTGCGAATAAACTGACTATAGATAATTTAGATATTCCATATTAAAAAGCATATTACATATTTTTGGTGTTATTAAGAGTACACACCAAAAATATGTAATGTAGCTCATATAAAATATGCTCACATAGACCTATTTTTAATAACTTCCCATAAAATACGACGAATATAGCCCTACAAATAAATAAAACACCAAGAATATGTCACGTACATGCAAAGATATAACCCTCAACACCAAAAATATGTTACGTACATACAAAGATACAAGCTCTCAACACCAAAAATATGTTACGTACATACAAAGATACAAGCTCTCAACACCAAAAATATGTTACGTACATACAAAGATACAAGCTCTCAACAC
>NZ_NRGZ01000002.1:0-743290 GCF_002332205.1 Pseudoalteromonas sp. JB197 | reverse complement strand
CTGGCGAATTCAATTATACCTTATCTTCATGCTGTTTGTTTTTCATACCACAAAGATCAACACGCCCTAATGTTAATGCCTCGCCGCTAAAAAATATTGCAGAGCTTAAAAATGTGCAGTTTGTAATGAAAGCAGGGCTAATTTATAAGCAATAGCCACACTTGCTGTTAAGGCACTGGGGTTAATATGGGCTCAATAAATATTGAGCTTAATAATTATTAACCCTAGTGCCGTGGCCTTTTAATACTTCACTTTGTACCTAGTTACAATGTCGATGAATGATGACTAAGTATTGCATAAGTATTAAAATAGCTTTTCTTAAAATTCAATAGGTAACATGTGTTTTGTTAATTCGCACCGATCCGGCTATTAGCCGCCTTTTAATGTTACGCAGTGGTGCCATAGCTGTGCAGCTTATTGCTGTGCTTATAGTGTACTTTTTATTAGATCATCAAATAGCATTAACGCCCTTACTGTTAGTGATCGCTCTAGAAGCGGGGTTTCAGTTAATGAGTGTGCTGGCTTATCGTAATGTAAGCCAAGCAAAACCGCTGGGCATGCTGATGCAATTAACCGCCGACGTATTGTTTTTAACTATTTTGTTATCACTCAGTGGTGGCGCAACCAATGCATTTGTGTCGTTATTATTGCTGCCAATAATGATTGCAGCGGTAACGCTAAGTGGCAAAGGGCTTGCTTATATCGCGGTATTAGCCATTGCGGCGTATAGTGTATTACTGATAAAAATGCCCGAACATAACATGCACCAAATGAACATGAGCGGCCATTTTATTAGCATGTGGATTAACTTTGTTTTGAGTGCCAGTGTAATAGCGTTAGTGATTGGTGCAATGAACCGCGCCTTAAAAGAGCGCGAACGCACTATTGCTCAAGTGCGCGAACAACAATTACGCAGTGAACAGTTAGTAACGCTGGATGGCGCAGCAGCGCAAATAACGCATCAGCTTGCTACACCAATTGCTAACTTACAGTTACTATTTGAAGAGTTATTAGAGGATCATCCAAATAACCTTGTAGTGCAACAAATGCAAACTCCACTACAACAATGCGCTACACAATTAGATAGTTTTAGAAAGCTCTCAGCTGCGCTGCGCCTTAATAACACCCAACAACACATTACAACGGCGCAATTACAACAGCAAATTACCGATACGCTATTGCTGCAATATCCCGATCAACAAATAAAGTGGATTATAAAAAACCAAACGGGTGGCATTAATACCGCCATATTAAACAGTGATGCTATGTTGTTACCTGCTATTTTAAATTTACTCCAAAATGCAGCCACCGCTAATCAGCAACAAAGCCAAAATGTGCTTGAGCTTACTTGGCAACAAGAGGAGCACTGCGGCGAGTATGTTTACTTGCTTATTCGCGACTTTGGGAATGGCTTTTCAGCAACCCAGCTCAGCAGTTTAGGTGGGCAATTAATGCCCAGCGACCATGGTATGGGGCTGGCTGTGCTGCTTTCTAATGTGACCTTTGAGCGTTTAAATGGCTCGCTAACTTTGTATAACCACCACCAGTGTGGTGCAATTGCCAAAGTTAAATTAGCAACTGTTTTTAGCGAGCAAACTGATGAAAATATTAATTATTGAAGATGATATAAACCTTGCTAGTACCTTGGCAAGGCGGCTAACTAAATACGGTTTTAACTGCGAAATAGCACATAACCAAAGTGAGGCACTCCTTAGTGCAAGGCGGTTTTTGCCCGCTACTATTTTGTTAGATATGAAGTTAGGTAACGACAATGGCTTAGCGTTAATAAAACCACTGCGCAGCTTGCTCACACACGCGCATATTGTATTACTCACGGGCTTTGCCAGTATTGCCACCGCAGTTGAAGCAATGCGCTTAGGAGCCAACGATTACCTTACCAAACCTGTTGATATGGCAACCTTACTAAAAGCACTTAACCAAGAGCGCGATACAGCAATAACCTTAGATATTGCAACCACAGTTATGTCGCCAGAGCGTTTAGAGTGGGAGCATATTCAGCAAGTGCTACACAGTAATAATGGTAATGTGTCGAGCACCGCAAGGCAGCTCAATATGCATAGACGTACATTACAGCGCAAATTACAAAAAAAGCCAGTACAGCACTAATAACGCTAGTGATTAAATATAATTTTAGGCTAAAGCGATGCTGGTTTTTTTTCAGCGCACTCAACACATTAATGAAGCACTATAGTAGCTGCCTGATTTAACTAGCTGTGCTAAAATCGCGGCGTTTAAATTTAACCGATATTACAAGGCTTTCACATGGCAAATACAGCGCATGCACTGCATATACTGGTAAAACATAAAGAAATTGCAGAAGATATTATTACGCAATTAGGTAAAGGTGCAAAATTTCAAACCTTAGCTAAAAAGTATTCGTCGTGTCCGTCGGGTAAAAAAGGTGGCGATTTAGGTGAATTTAGACGTGGACAAATGGTGCCACAGTTCGACAAAACTGCGTTTAATGGCGCTATTTTAGAGCCGCATTTAGTTAAAACTAAATTTGGCTGGCATGTGATCAAAGTGCTTTACCGTACTTAATATTCTTTAAGTGCATGTATTAAGTGCATGTATTAAGTGCATGTATTAAATGCATGTATTAAATGCAGTTTAACAGGCTTAATACTTTAAATTAAATTAAATTAAAAGAAAAGAAAAGGCTGCACATTGCAGCCTTTTTAAATTCTTTAATTCAGAGTTTAATTACTCAGCGTTTTGCTGTGCTTCTTCTTCAGTTATTTGCTTAAAGGCTTGCACAAATGCAGCGCTAGGTTGTCCGCCGGTAAGGGCGTATTGCTCATTTATGATAAAAGTAGGCACTGTGGTAATACCCATTTGCTGTATGTCACTTTGCTGGCTGCGTACTTCTTGAAAAAACTCACCACCGGCTAAAATTTCTTGAGCACGGTCTGTATCAAGGCCAACACTTGCAACAATATCAAGCAAAGCGGGTTGCTCGTTTAAATTCACTAAGTCAGAAAAGTGGGCTTTAAATAAAGCCAGTTTTAGCTCGGTCTGCTTATTTGAAGTGGCAGCCCATGCTAATAAACGATGGCAATCGAAGCTATTTATTATCATTCGCTTATCGTCAAAGTTAAACGTGAAGTCGGCGTCTTTTCCGGCGTCTATTAAACGTTGGCGGTTATCTTTGCTTTGCTCTGGTGTTAAGCCGTACTTTTGCGTTAAATGTTCATTTAGATCTTGGCCTTCAGGCGGCATATTTGGGTTAAGCTCAAACGGTTTCCAGCTAATTTCTGCGTTTATTTCACCGTGTAATTCACTGAGTGCTTTTTCAAGGTTTTTATAACCAATAATGCACCATGGGCACATTACATCCGATACAATATCAATTTTAAGCGTTTTCATTATTTTCCCTTAGGGCAAAGCGGTAAAGCGAATATAATGAGTATATTGGGATTAATTGCAGTTTATCAATCATGATTACTCTACAGTGTATTAAAAGCTACAAATAATGTATTTGCAGCCTGGTTACTTTTTAGCATAAGGCAGGCGCATTAGTTTGTTAGTGCTGTGGTAGCTATCGAGCCCGCTTATGGCTACCGTATCTATGGCCTGTAAGTCTAAAAAGCCATCGCTTTGCAGTGCCGCTTCATCTAAATATACGTCCATTATTTCGCCAATCACAAGCTCAGTACCATTGACTGCTAAATGCTGATGTTCAATGTATTTTACCGCATATTTTAAGCGGCTTTGTTGTACAAATGGGGCACTAAATTCATTTAAATACTCAGGGGTTAAACCGGTGGCAGCAAACTCTGATTCGTTTTTATCATAACGCGCCGAGGTTTGATGTGCTTGCTGATAAATAGCACTATTAACATGATTAATAGTATAAACACTGGTTGCTAAAATATTTTCGAAAGTGTGACGGGGAACGCTATGGGGGCGTATTATCATACCAATTAATGGCGGGTGCGCGCCTAAATGAATAACAGAGCTAACAATCGATAAGTTAGTATTGCCTTGGCTGTCTTGAGTGCCAATTAAGTTAGCGCTTTTAAAGCCCGACAACGAGTTTATAAAGTGGGTACGCGTGTGTTTTTCAAGTGCTGCAATGCGCGCTTTAGTAAAATGCATTAAAAAATCCTTACTATGAAGTACTTACCATGAAATACCTACCATGAAATACCTACCATGAAATAGCAGTGCCTTGCCAATCTAGGTAGGCGGGTTCACCGTTAAGTTCTAAATTAGGGTTGTTGTTAGTCAGTTCAAATAATTGCTGCGCTACAAACGCAGGAGTAAAAAGCTTGTTTGGCGGTACATTTTTTTGAAAAGGCTTAGACAGCTCAGTGTCGGTAGTACCGGGATGAAATAAAATGAGCTTAGTGTTTTTAGCGCGCCTTGCCAGCTCTACGGCAGCAGTTTTAAATAACATATTAAGCGCCGCTTTTGATGCGCGATAGGTATACCAGCCGCCAAGTTTATTGTCGTTTATGCTGCCAACCCGGGCGCTTAATGCGGTAATAGTGCAGTGGGTTTTAGGTGTTAATAATGGTAATACACTTTGCAGGCATAGCAGGGGTGTAAGCGCATTAACTTGCAATAGTTGATTAAAATAATCGCTGTTAATGTCCTCTAGTTTTTTTTCTGGCATGTGTTGCTGATTATGTAAAAGGCCATTAAAAATAATTACCTGATGTAAATCAGCCTGCTGTTTTTGTAGTGTAGTGGTAACATTGTTTAAGCTTTGCTTTGAATAATCGCTTTGCAGTTGCGTTATATTATTTAGGTTATTGTACTGTGCATTGCGCGAGCCCGCGCTTACGCAAACAATATGGTACTGGGTTACTTGGTTATTTAAATACGCTATATAAGCTTGTGCAATTGCGCTACTTGCGCCAAATAAAACAATAGTTTTCATTTATCACCTGCACTTTTGGTTTTACATTGATTATTTTTACACTGTGAGTTTGGCATTAAAAAACGACTTATAGGCTGGCGATACTTAGCAAAAAAAGTGTATGCGCAATCGGCAAAAAAACGAATTATGGGCAAGCGAATAATCTTCAACCAAGGATATTTACCTACTGTTTTCCATGCTTGGTAGGTTACATCAAGGCCATAGATCATTATTCCAGATGGCATTCTTGCGTGTAATAACGCCATAGCTATACTTTTATCTACATTAGGAAAACGCGTATTAAAGTCAGTGGCATTAAGGTCCTCTAATATTATTTTATTATTAATGTCAGCACGCTTTAAATGTTGCATTTCGGCGTTACACAATGGGCAGTTAGCATCGTAAAAAATGATCATGTTATTGCTTTGTAATTATTTTACATATGCTTTTTTACGACACGCCATTGCAAATGGATCTATTAAATAACCGCGCATAGTGATATTAATAGTGCTCCATGAAACAAAGGAGACTGAGAAATGAGTGAACAATATGCCGCCTTGCGAGGCAATGTAAATTTACTAGGCCAATTATTAGGGCAAACAATTAAAGATGCCCAAGGCCAAGCAATTTTAGATAAAGTAGAAGAAATAAGGGCTTTATCAAAGTCATCTCGCAGTGGCAACGAAAACGACCGTAAAACACTAATAAAAGTATTACATGCGCTCAGCGATGAAGAGCTGTTACCGGTTGCCCGTTCATTTAATCATTTTTTAAACCTTGCCAATGTTGCCGAGCAGTTTCATACCGTTTCGCGTTTTAATGATGTTGGTTTTTGCCAGCTAAATCCTCTCACTCAAACATTAAAAACGTTAGCAACAAAAGCAAATAATGGCCAACTTAATCACAATCATTTGGCCGACACACTCTCAAAACTCCACATAAACTTGGTGCTAACCGCGCACCCTACAGAAGTAACACGCCGCACAATTATTAATAAGCACGTTGAGTTAAGTGATTGCTTAGCTTCATTGGAGCGAACTGATAACTTAGCACAAGAGCGCGAGGCTATTTTAAATCGTATTGCGCAGTTAATTAGCCAAGCATGGCACACCGACGATATTCGTCGCTCGCGACCCACCCCTGTTGATGAAGCAAAATGGGGCTACGCGGTGATTGAAAATAGCTTGTGGCATGCAGTGCCGCGTTTTTTACGTGAGTTTAGCAAGCATGTAAAAGAGCATTTAAGCTTAGAGTTACCAACAAACTACAGCCCAATAGAGTTTACCTCGTGGATGGGCGGAGATCGTGACGGTAACCCTTATGTAACCGCACAAGTAACCAAAGAGGTGCTTGATCATGGTCGTTGGATGGCACTGGACTTATATGGCCGCGATTTAGAAACGCTAAGTACAGAGCTGTCGATGTCTGATGCTAGTGATGAGCTGATAGCCCTTGCGGGGCAAGAATTTGAACCTTATCGCTGCGTGATTAAAACACTTAAAAACCAAGTGTTAGAAACCGTAATGCATTTAGGGGCAAAAATAAAAAATCAGCGCAGCGAAGCCCAAGACTTAATTACCGATATAAACCAAATAAAACATCCAATTGAGGTGTGCTATCGCTCGCTATTAAAATGCAATATGAAAGTAGTTGCTGATGGCCTATTACTGGATGTATTACATCGTATTAATAGTTTTGGTTTGCGGTTAGCTAAATTAGATGTACGCCAAGATTCATCGCGCCATGGTGATGTGTTTTCAGAGCTTACGCGTTACTTAGGTTTGGGCGATTACAACCAATGGCAAGAGCAAGACAAACAAGCCTTTTTACTCACTGAGCTTAACTCGCGCAGGCCGCTAATACCTAAGCGTTGGCAGCCAAGCCCAGAGGTACAAGAAGTACTCGACACCTTTGACGTGATTGCACAGCAAGACGAGCAAACATTTGGCTTATATATTATTTCGATGGCGCGCACAGCCTCCGATATTTTAGCGGTACAATTGCTGTTAAAAGAAAGTGGTTGTAGCTTTAAATTACCGGTTGCGCCGTTATTTGAAACCTTAGATGATTTAAATGATGGCCACAATGTTATTACTACTTTGTTGGATAATGACTGGTACAGAGGCCAAATTAACAATACCCAAAACGTCATGATAGGTTACTCAGACTCAGCAAAAGACGCCGGTATGATGGCAGCTGGTTGGGCGCAGTACGAAGCAATGGATAAGCTAGTGCAATTGGCCGACAAACGCGGCATAGAGCTGGTGTTATTTCATGGCCGTGGCGGTACGGTAGGGCGAGGTGGCGCACCTGCTGCACAAGCCCTACATTCACAACCACCGGGGTCATTAAAAGGTGGTTTGCGAGTAACTGAGCAAGGCGAGATGATCCGCTTTAAATTTGGTTTACCCGATGTTGCGCTACAAAGCTTAAATATTTACGCCGGCGCTGTACTGCAAAGTAATTTATTACCACCGCCAGAGCCTAAACCACAATGGCGCGAAGTAATGGCTTTGATCAGCGAAGAGTCGTGTGAGCATTATCGTAACGTGGTACGCCACGATGAAGACTTTGTACCTTATTTTAGAATGGCAACCCCAGAGCTTGAGCTTTCTAAACTGCCGCTTGGCTCGCGCCCTGCAAAACGAAACCCTACAGGTGGGGTCGAAAGTTTGCGGGCAATACCATGGATTTTTGCATGGAGCCAAAATCGTTTAATGTTACCTGCGTGGTTAGGCGCATTAACAGGATTACAAGCGGCCTTGGCAAAATACGGCGTTGAAACCTTGCAAGAAATGAGCTTACAATGGCCATTTTTTAGATCGCGCCTAGAAATGCTCGAAATGGTATTTAGTAAGGCCGACAGCTGGTTAAGTGAGCATTACGATAACGCGCTGGTGGAAGATATGTACAAACCACTTGGTGTTACCTTGCGCAAAGAGCTCGCTGAAGCGATTAGTTTAGTACAGTCGCTTAGCCCGCAAAAAAGCTTATTGGCCGATCAGCCATGGATCAAAGAGTCAATTGCGCTGCGTAACCCTTATACCGATCCGCTTAATGTGTTGCAGGTAGAGTTACTTCGCCGTGCGCGGTCAAGCGACAACGGCAGTGAAGGCGATATAGATAACGCGTTAATGATCACCATGACCGGCATAGCAGCAGGTATGCGCAATACTGGTTAATGGCTAAATAAAAATAAGGGGATTGCGCAGCGCCGTAACCCCTTATTTTATGCATATGCGCTGGCATTTTATGCGCTAACCTTTTAAACTACTTAGCCATTGAATAAAAAAATTATATTATGGCTTCTGCAACCTTTTTAGTACAAGCAAACACCGCACTAAGTAATACCCACATCTCTTTAAGCGTAGCGCAAACACAGGCTTTACGTAGCCAATTAAAAACCCAGCGCGGTATTTTAAACGCAAATAATATTAACCAACTATGCGCGCAACTTAATGTAACAAACGACGCCTTATTACAAGGTTTAGTGCCTTTAGCGTCTGAGTTTGCGGTAGCACCCATATCGAACTTTCATGTAGGTGCAATCGTTAAAGCACTTGATGAAAGCGGCGAGGTTAATTTTTACTTTGGTGCTAATGCCGAGTTTAACCGCCAAGCACTTAGTTTAGTGGTGCACGCAGAGCAGTCTGCAATTAATAATGCTTGGTTAAATGGCGCGAAAAAAATACTAAAAATAGCGATTAGTGACGCACCTTGTGGTTATTGCCGCCAATTTATGAACGAATTAGCTGATGCGCGTGAATTTGATATTTTACTGCCCGAGCAGCAATTTAAACTTGCAGACTTGTTACCGCATTCGTTTGGCCCCACCGATTTAGGCAATCAGTACAGCTTATTTAATCCAGCCCCGCAGGCTCGCTCATTTAATAATACAGAAGTAGAGCAACAGCTGGCAGCCTATGCGTTAGCAGCTTATGTACCGTATAGCCAAAACTACAGCGCAGTAAAAATCACTACGTTTAACAACGGTGACTTTTATGGCAGTTACGCAGAAAACGCTGCATACAGCCCTAGCTTATCGCCATTGCAAAGTGCATTAAGTCAGTTGTTTTTAGCTGGTTTGAGTTTTGATCAACATACCGTAAAGGGAATAACACTGTTAGAAACCGCTGGTCATGAAAACCAAGCAGGAGTGGCTCAAGCAGTGTTAGCAAGCTTTGTAAACTTGCCACCACTTGAGCTAATTAGTGCGCCATTAAGTGAGTAACTTGGCAAACTGACACACTAAAAAGTACTGTTACTTAGCGAGCAGTACTTTAGCGGCTTCTAATACTACCGCAACTGATTTTCTTTCAATTTCGCCGTGGTCAACATTAGGAATTTCTTGGCGAGTACGATTAACTAATACACCGGCTACGCACGCTGCTTGTAAACCAAGTGCCGCACACATAGTAAATAAGGTTGCCGATTCCATTTCGTAGTTCATCACCCCCAATTTTTGCCACTCTTCGCAGCTGCCTTGTAACGACTTTGGCACATAACCAGAGTGTGTATCGTAACGCTCTTGCCCTGGGTAAAATGTGTCGCTTGATGCAGTAATACCAATATGAAAATCGATATTAAGGTTTTCACAGGCTTTAACCATAGCTTGGGTAGCAAAAAAGTCAGATACCGCAGGGTAGCTAAGCGGCGCAAAATGCTGGCTTGCACCATCTAAACGCACAGAGGCTTGGCTAATTAAAATATCGCCTTCGTTAATGTGTGGTTGAATTGCGCCAGTAGTACCAATACGCAAAAAGCTGTGCACGCCAAGTTGGGCTAATTCTTCAACGGCAATCGACGTCGATGGACCGCCAATACCGGTAGAGCATATAACCACAGAATGGCCATTAAGCTCACCTAAATAAACATGAAATTCACGCGTTTTAGCCAGGCAAGTTGGGTTATCTAAAAATTGCGAAATACGTGCAGCACGATCCGGATCGCCCGGAACAATAGCCAGTTTTGCACCTTTAAGATCGTCAATACATAACCCTAAGTGAAATACCTTTTCCATAACTAAGCCTTTATAAAATTACTATCAATTTAGCATCATTACTATAATTGTTTGTTTAGTACAGGACGTATGTCCGTGTTGATTTGTTTTGATTTATTCACCCACATTGAATATTCAAGCATATATTAAAGTTACCCGTAAAATGAGGCGGTTGACTTGTATAGGCAGACATTATATTGATCGTCTAAAGTAATCAGTAAATTATCATAAACAACAGGCACATTTACACTAAGTTGTTTTTATTCATATGGTTAGTTGTTATTTTTTGGATGGTATATACATTAGTGAAGCAAGGCTAATTTAACGTTAGTTTGCTTTTAGCAAGCAGTACTAATGTTATTGTTAGTATTTAAATATTAGCAATTTTGCATAACTAATCAGTACCACGCAAAACATATAGATTTATAAGGGTTTACCATGAGCACCGAATTTCAGGAATTTAAAAGCAAAATTGAGCATTGTTTGTGCGCACCAGGTGATGGTGTATATACAGTTAACACTGCAAAAGAGCGCAAAGCTGCATTAAGAAACAAGCTTTATGGGCAAACCGAAAACATTGGCCCATTATGGCGTGAGTCGCTTAACGAGTTACCCAATTCGCCGCATAAAGCGGTAATGCTAGGTATTAGCTCAGATTGTGGCGGCGGTATTTTACGTGGCGCAAACTGGGGGCCGTTATTTTTACGCTCAGCATTACTCGATCAGCAACCTCAGTGCCGCTCATTCGATTTAGGCGACGTACGCGTTATTCCTCATTTATTACATGATAAATACTTAAACAAAGCCACTATAACCAATTGTCAAAAAGCATTATACGGCAACGAAAATAACGACTATTACGTTAGCCCACTGTCGATCACTGAAGATGTATGCGACAGCTTTTATGCAACATTTGAAAATAAAGGCATTTTTGGTATTGGCGGCGATCATTCAATTAGTTACCCATTAACAAAAGCGTATTTAAAAGCTAAGCGCACACAAGGCAAGCGTACCGCAATTATTCATTTTGATGCCCATACCGACTTATTGGTTGAGCGCTTAGGCATTGATTTATGTTTTGGCTCTTGGTGTACGCATATTTTAGAGTTTTTACCTGCGCCACATCATTTAATTCAATTTGGTATTCGTTCAAGCGGTAAACCGAAAGAGCATTGGGAAAGCACCTTTGGTGTTAAACAACATTGGGCGCATGAAATTATAGAGCGCGGTGCAGCAGCCGTTGCCGCAGATGCCATTGCGCAGCTTAAAGCCGACAACGTTGACGAAGTGTATGTTAGCTTTGATATTGACGCCCTTGATGAAAAATATGCCTCTGCAACAGGCACACCAGAGGCAAACGGCTTAACGCCACAGCACGCACTGGATATTTTATCAGCCATAGCCGATGAATTTCCGATCACCGGTGCCGATATGATGGAAATTGCGCCTTTTACCGACAGCTCGCTAGTAGGGCAGTCAAGTTCAGAAACCACCTTACGAGAAGGCGCTAAAATTTCGGCGTTTTTGATTAGTGCGATGAACAAGTAATCTTAAAGCAGGTCGAAAGGCCTGCTTATTATATTGATAATAAAAGCCTTTTAATAAATATTAAATTTAAATTGCCCCGTTTAAAAAAGCGACTATAATCCAGCTGCTTTTGCTATAAAAGCGTATTTTATTGGAGCTATAAATGGGTGATTTAGTCGGGATTGGCTTATTAATCTTGATCAGTGCGTTGTTTGCAATGTCGGAAATTGCGATTGCAGCATCGCGTAAAATAAAGTTAAGAGTGATGGCTGATGAGGGCAATGTTCAAGCAGCTGCAGTATTAAAGCTACAAGAACAACCTGGGGCATTTTTTGCCATGATCCAAATAACCCTTAATGCTATTGCTATATTAGGCGGCATTGTGGGTGAGCAAGCACTTTCGCCTTATGTGCAAAATGTTTTGCAGTTTTTTTATCAAGGCCCATTACTGGCACAAATTAGTTTTTTACTGTCGTTTTTAACCATTACTTCACTGTTTATTTTATTTGCAGATTTACTACCTAAACGTTTGGCAATGATTTTGCCAGAGGCCGTTGCTGTGCGCGTGGTAACAATAATGCGCTGGGTTACCTATGCCTTAACGCCCTTGGTATTATTTTTTAATGGTTTAACAAATATTATTTTGCGTATTTTTAAAGTACCAAGTGAGCGCGAAGATATTGTAACCACAGAAGACATTGTTGCCATGATGGATGCAGGTGCAGAATACGGTAGCCTACAGCAACAAGAATACGATTTAATCGGTAACGTATTTGACCTAGAAGCGCGCTTTATATCGAGTGTGATGTCGCCGCGCGACCAAATAGTTTATTTTGATATTAATGAGTCGAGCCATGATATTGCTAACAAAATAATAGAGCATCCACATAATCACTTTTTAGTGTGTAACGATAATTTAGATAAATTAATCGGCTCTGTAGAATCAAAAGATATTTTACGCCAAGTACTCAAAGGCGATGCAGCGAATATTAATAGCGAAATGCTCGAAAAAGATATTTTTTATCTACCCGAAACCCTTAGTTTATCAGAGGCATTAAATGCGTTTAAAACAGCCGTACAGCCTTTTGCTGTAGTAGTTAACGAATACGCATTAGTGGTAGGCATAGTAACAGTAAAAGATTTAATGAAAGGCTTTATGGGCGACTTAATTACTCACAGCGATGATGAGTTAATTGTTGAGCGCGACCAAAACTCCTGGCTAGTTGATGGCTTAACTCCCATAGTTGAGCTGGCTAAAGTACTTGATATTGATGAGTTTCCTCATCAAAATCATTACGAAACCGTGGCCGGATATTTAATTTATACCATGAAGCGTATTCCAAAACGTGCAGAGTATATTCAATACGCCGGCTTTAAATTTGAAGTGGTCGATGTTGAAGGCATTCGGGTTGAGCAGTTACTGGTATCAAAAATAGTACCCACGCCCGAGCCACCGCAAAGCTAAGTACAAACTAAGTTAGCTCGCTATTAGCAAGTAAACAGTCAAAATCACAAAGTAAAAACACCTTATTTTATTATTTTAAGGTGTTTTTACTTGGGTTGGTTTGAGCGCAGAGAAGCCCAACGAAAAAAGGCAGCCTCAATTAACATTAGCGTTTTGTATTATCGATTACCTAAAAAGTACCGAATGTAGGTCGGATAAGCAAAGCGCCATCCGACACAGTAAAATATCTTGCCAATTATTATCAGCATTTTATATTGTCGAATTTCTGGGAAATGCCATAAGCGAACATTGGTTACAGCCTCAACGCCTTAGTAAGCGTAATGCATCCGACTTAAGTAACTTGTTATATTTTTGCAAGCCATCGCATTACATTATGTCTTACTTTCATATACTTATTTAAAGTATCAGAAACACCTTTTATACTATAAAACTCCAAACTATCCACACCATATTCAGGAGTTAACTTTAAACGTCTACGTAATCCTTTTACATATTTCACATCATAATCTTCAGAACCTTTGTTGCCCTTGTATCGAATACTAGTTATAAACTTTCCATTTTTCGTTATATCGCAACAGTTATTTTTACTAATTTCAACTTCATAATTAAAGTTAGATAAAATATGTCTTAGTTCATTGAAGTTCAACATTTTATCTCTTATTTCTCTACGACGAGAATTGGTTTTCAACCAATCAGCAATAATTACAATTTCTTTATTTCTGTCTTTATCTAGTTCATGAGCAGCAATTTTCCTAGTAAATTCAAACATTTCTGCGTCAGTACACTTTGTAACCCAATATCCATTTTCACCTAGGTATACCAGCGTTGACATTAAAGCAGCTCGCTTATTTCCATTATAAAATGAATGGTTCGAAATAATGCCATGAAATAATGCGGCAGATTTATTAAAAACACCTTCAAAAATATCTTTTGAGCCTCCAGTCATATCTTTTCTGGCAACAGCACTATCAAGTAATCCAAGATCTTTAATCCCAGGTGGAGAAATAGGGTCTTCACTATCTTGAAAATATTCAGTTAGGTATTCGTGTATTTTTATCACTGTATCAGTATTCATATGACCTCAAAAAATTTAACAGCTTTATCAGAGGACACTTTCCCTATTTTAGCGCAAAAACGTCCTTATTTTATGAGCCGCCATTAATAGCAAATAGTGTAACTTATTGCCAGCTATAAATATTACGCTTACTGTAGGTTATTTAAACATGTAAAATGGGAAGTTTCCTCTTAGTATCGCTTACCCTATACCAATCACCAATCACTATTTAAAGCACAACCACGCTGAATTCAGCCCTATTTGGGCTTTACACAATGCTCTAGGGGAGTTTTGACTGTAAGCAAATAGTCGCTTTAGTCAACCAAATTTACATATGTTTACAGTATTAAATCTAGTTAAAAATAATTCTTAATTAGCATTGGAAAGTGCATGCAAATAATTTAGAATGAACGTTCATTCTAAAGTTTAAATTCAAGTTAAAAGGTAATTTAATATGCAGCGTTCCCGCATCGCGCTATTGGTATTTTCGGCCCTCGTTGGTTCTGTCGTTTTAACTGGTTGTGATCAGGCTGCTGAGCAACCTAAAGCTACTGCTTCTCAAGGCACTCCAGTAGGTGTAGTTACGATAAAAAGCCAAACACTTACACTTAAACAAGAATTACCAGGGCGTGTAAGTGCATATCAAATAGCAGAAATTCGTCCTCAAGTTAGCGGTATTGTGCAATCTCGTTTGTTTACAGAAGGTACGCAAGTAGAAAAAGGCCAAGCGCTATATCAAATAAATCCAGCCATTTTTGAAGCTGAGCTT
Organism: Pseudoalteromonas sp. JB197; assembly: GCF_002332205.1. Classification (NCBI taxonomy): domain Bacteria; kingdom Pseudomonadati; phylum Pseudomonadota; class Gammaproteobacteria; order Alteromonadales; family Pseudoalteromonadaceae; genus Pseudoalteromonas; species Pseudoalteromonas sp. JB197. Next base: position 728,591 of record NZ_NRGZ01000002.1, on the reverse strand, counting down.
GCAGCAAGTGAAGCAGCTGTAGCCCGTGCTGAGGCGAGTATTGCCAGCAGTAAATCAAAAGCTGCGCGTTATAAAGAGTTATTGGCAATTAAAGCTGTAAGTCAGCAAGACTTTGACGAAGCAGATGCAACTGCTAAGCAGGCAAAGGCTGAGTTACTTACTGCGAAAGCGCAATTACAGGCTGCACAAATTAATTTAGATTACAGCCATGTAGCATCGCCTATTGGTGGTCAAATTAGTAAATCGAGTGTGACTGTTGGTGCTTTGGTAAGTGCTAATCAAGCAATGGCATTGGCAACAGTCACGCAGCTTGATCCAATTTATGTTGATTTAACACAATCGAGTAATGAGTTAACCAAGCTTAAAAAAGCGTTGTCGTCGGGCTCGTTAAGTGTTGATGCAGATATTCAAACCGAGGTTGAGCTTTATATGGAAGACGGTTCGGTTTATCCGCATAAGGGCACCTTACAGTTTTCAGAAGTAACGGTTAATCCAAGTACGGGTTCGGTAACATTGCGAGCTAAATTTTCTAACCCTGAGAAACTACTTTTACCGGGTATGTATGCCCGTGCATCTATTGTTGAAGGGGTTCAAAAAAATGCTGTTTTGGTTCCGCAGCGTGGTGTAACGCGTAATTCCAAAGGCCAGCCAACGGCTATGGTGGTAAGTGAAAATAATACAGTAGAGAGCCGAGTACTAGAAGTTGATAGAACAATAGGTTCGAACTGGTTAGTGACTAAAGGTTTATCTGCTGGTGATAAGTTAATTGTTGAAGGCTTACAAAAAATTCGTCCTGGCGCGCCAGTGATTGTCACTGAAGCAACACCTTTAGCCACTCAAGCGCAATAACGGAGAGTTTAAATGTCACGATATTTTATCGATAAACCGATATTTGCTTGGGTACTCGCTATTATTGTTATGTTAGCGGGTATTTTAGCAGTTAAAAGTTTACCTATTGCACAGTATCCTTCTATTGCACCGCCTGCGATTAGTATTACTGCAAATTACCCAGGTGCATCAGCGCAAACCTTAGAAGACTCTGTAACTCAAGTTATTGAGCAAAAAATGAAAGGGCTAGACGGCTTGTTATATATGTCGTCAACGTCAGAGTCGAGTGGCTCAGCAACGCTTACATTAACGTTTAATGCTGATACCGACCCTGATATTGCTCAGGTTCAAGTACAAAACAAATTAGCAACCGCAACGCCGTTGTTACCAGAGGAAGTACAACGCCAAGGTGTTGTAGTAGCCAAAGCGGCGCGTAACTTTTTATTAGTATTAGGTTTTGTGTCTAAAGATGGCAGCATGACTAATATTGATATTGGTGATTATGTAGCCTCAAACGTGCAAGATATTGTTTCTCGTGTTGATGGTGTAGGTGAAGCGCAGTTATTTGGCTCGCAGTACGCTATGCGTATTTGGTTAGATCCAGCAAAATTACAAAACTTTAAGTTAACGCCAAACGATATTGGCGCGGCAATTACTGCACAAAATGCGCAGGTTTCTGCCGGCCAACTCGGTGGTATGCCTGCGATTGCAGGGCAGCAGTTAAATGCGACAATAACGGCACAAAGCCGTTTGCAAACACCTGATCAGTTTGAAAACATTTTAGTTAAAACCAATAGTGATGGCTCAGTAGTACGTCTAAAAGATGTAGCGAGAGTAGAGCTAGGCGGTGAAAACTATGGTGTAGTCGCACGTTTTAATGGAAAACCCGCATCGGGCTTAGGGATAAAACTGGCCAGTGGTGCGAATGCGCTAGATACGGCAAATGGTGTTAAAAAAGCCCTTGAAGAGCTTAAACCGTTTTTCCCTCAGGGCTTAGAAAGTGTTATTCCTTACGACACCACACCATTTGTATCTTTGTCGATAGAAAAAGTAGTACACACGTTAATTGAAGCTGTGATACTTGTGTTTGTTGTAATGTATTTGTTTTTACAAAACTTTCGTGCGACGTTAATTCCGACTATTGCAGTACCTGTTGTATTACTGGGTACGTTTGCAATTTTGTATACCTTTGGTTATTCAATCAATACGTTAACTATGTTTGCTATGGTACTTGCCATTGGCCTGTTGGTTGATGATGCGATTGTTGTAGTAGAAAACGTAGAGCGCTTAATGACTGAAGAAAAACTCTCGGCATTAGATGCAACACGTAAATCAATGGACGAAATTAAAGGCGCATTGGTAGGTATTGCTATGGTGCTGTCGGCAGTATTTATTCCGATGGCGTTTTTTAGTGGCTCTACCGGTGTTATTTACCGTCAGTTCTCTATTACTATTGTGTCGGCAATGGGCTTGTCGGTATTAGTGGCGCTTATTTTAACGCCTGCACTATGTGCAACCTTACTTAAGCCAAGTCATGTACACGATAAAACATCATTTATGGGGCGTTTTTTCTCTGGCTTTAACCGTGGTTTTGATAAAACAAACCGTGGTACCCGAGGTATTGTTGGCCGTATGATCAGCCAATCAAAGCGCTACTTACTTATTTATGGTGTGCTTGTAGGTGGCATGGTGTATGTGTTTTCAAGCTTACCAACCGCTTTTTTACCAGACGAAGACCAAGGTATATTATTTAACCAAGTAATGTTGCCTGCAGGCTCTACTATTGAGCAAACGTTAGGTGTAGTTGAAAAAGTAGAAAACCATTATTTGAATGACCAAGCCGAAGCGGTAAGTTCTATTTTTACGGTAACAGGCTTTAGTTTTGCAGGTTCTGGACAAAACTCAGCAATTGGTTTTGTGAGCTTAAAGCATTGGGATGAGCGCCAACGTGACGACCTATCGGTAAATGCAGTAGCAGGTAAAGGAATGGGGTATTTTTCAACCATAAAAGAAGCGTTTGTATTTGCTTTCCCACCACCGGCAATTGTAGAACTTGGTACAGCTAATGGCTTTAATATGTTTTTACAAGACCGCGTTGGCTTAGGCCATGACGAGCTATTAAATGCACGTAATATGTTGTTGGGTATGGCAAGCAAAAGCCCTGTTTTAGCGGGTGTGCGTCCAAATGGCCAAGAAGACATGCCAGAGCTGCAACTTGATATTGACCTTGCAAAAGCAGAAGCATTGGGCGTTACTCAAACCGATATAAATAGTACTTTGTCTACCGCATGGGGTAGCCGCTATGTCAATGACTTTATTGACCGCGGCCGCGTGAAAAAGGTATACATGCAAGGCGAAGCTGATTCGCGCATGGTGCCAGAGGACTTAAATAAGTGGTACGTGCGTAATAATAATGGCGATATGGTGCCGTTTGCAGCATTTGCTAGTTCGCACTGGTCTTACGGCTCACCACGCTTAGAGCGCTACAATGGTTTTTCTGCGATGGAAATTCAAGGTAGTGCAGCACCTGGCTATAGTACAGGGCAGGCTATGGATGAAATGGAGCGTTTAGTTAAGCAATTGCCAAACGGTATTGCTTCTGAGTGGTCGGGTATATCTTATCAAGAACGCTCAAGTGGTGGGCAAGCGCCTTTACTGTATGGATTGTCGCTGTTGTTTGTATTTTTATGTTTAGCTGCGTTATACGAAAGTTGGTCAGTACCATTTGCTGTAATGATTATTGTGCCACTGGGTATATTTGGTGCGATTATGGCGGCATTAATTGGTAACTTATCAAACGATATTTACTTACAAGTAGGCTTGTTAACCACCATAGGTTTGGCTTCTAAAAACGCGATATTAATAGTTGAATTTGCTATTCATAAAATGGAAGAAGGCCTGAGCTTAGTGGATGCTGCAATAGCTGCTGTTAAACTGCGTTTACGCCCAGTATTAATGACCTCGCTGGCCTTTATTTGTGGTGTTGTACCTTTGGCTATTGCGTCGAGCGCAGGGTCGGGTGCACAAAATGCGCTGGGTATCTCTATTATTGGTGGTACATTAGCTGCCTCTACCTTAGTGGTGTTATTTGTGCCTTTGTTTTTTGTTTTAGTACGTAAAACATTCTCAAGTAAATCGGCAGTAGCAACGAAGGAGAGCGAATAATGAACTTAAAAACATTAGGTTTAAACGCACTTACTTTAGCTGTATTAACGGGGTGCCAACTTGCCCCAGAGCAACAAGAAATAGCTTTACCTGTGCCTGATGCGTATGCATCGGGTGCAGAGCAAGCGCAAGCTCCGCAGCTAAATTGGCAACAGTTTTTTAACGATGAAAAACTGCAAGCGTTAATTGCACAGAGCCTTGAGCATAATAAAGACTTACAAATTGCTGCATTAAATGTGCAGCGCGTGCGTGGCTTATATCAAATAGAAGACTCGGCATTATTTCCATCGCTTGATATAAATGGCTCTGGATCGCGTCAGCGCTTGCCGGGTGATTTATCGAGTACTGGTGAGCCGCGTATTAATTCGCAGTACAGTGCTACCGTAGGTATTACCTCGTATGAGCTTGATATATGGGGCAAGGTGCGCAATCAGTCAGCGCAAGCACTGCAAACCTTATACTCTACGCAGCTGAGCCAATACAGTATGCAAGTGTCGCTTATTGCTGAGCTTGCTAATGCCTGGCTTAACTATGCAACCGACCAGCAGCTATTAGCACTGGCCGAGGAAACCCTAACGTCGCAACAGTCGTCGTTATCACTTACTCAACAAAGTTTTGATTTAGGTGCTGCATCAGCAATTACCCTAGAGCAACTTAAAAGTACGGTTGCTACAGCTAAAGTTGATATAGCAAAGTATAAGCGTTTATTAAAACGCGATAAAAATGCGCTTGATTTACTAGTAGGTAATAGCGTTGCCAGTGATTTACTGCCAAATGCGTTACTTAATCATTTACTCGACTTACCAGAAGTACCAGTTGGTTTACCGTCTGATTTACTCACGCAACGCCCTGATATTAAAGCGGTTGAGCATCAGTTGTTAGCGGCTAATGCAAATATTGGTATTGCGCGTGCTGCGTTTTACCCAAGTATTAGTTTAACCGCTAATGCGGGTACTGCATCAAGCGACTTAAGTGGTTTATTTGATGGTGGCTCGGGTACGTGGAGTTTTGTACCTACTATTAATTTGCCTATTTTTAATATGGGCCGTAACCAAGCTAATTTAGATGTTGCTAAAGCGGCGCAACAAATAGCGCTTACCACCTATCAGCAAAAAATTCAGCAAGCGTTTCGTGAAGTTGCTGACGTACTCGCAGATAGAGAAGGTTATAACGCCCAGCTAAGCGCACTTGAGCAGTTAGTGCAAAGCCGTCAAGCAACCTTTGATATTTCGCAAGCGCGTTACGACAAAGGTGCCGACAGTTACTTGCAAGTTCTTGATTCGCAAAGAACTTGGTACAGTGCCCAACAGCAGTTAATTACGGGTAAGCAGGCATTACTTGCCAGTAAAATTAACTTATACAAAGCAGTTGGCGGCGGCTGGCAAATTACCTCACCAGCGGTGCAAAATTAAGTAGTCTATATGGTCTATAGCTTTTGCTATAGGCCATCACTAGAATGTTAAATTTATAATACTTCTAATTTAACAGCGCTTTATTTGCTGTAACTAAATATTTAGATGCAATTGGTTTTTATAATAGACAGGTTAAATAGTGGAGTTGTAAGTGACCCATAAAAGTAAAAGACATGCAGATCCTGCATTAGTCGAAGCACGGCGCGCACAAGTACTAGATGCTGCAGCAGACTGCTTTCGTCGCAAAGGCTATCATGGGGCAGGCATGGCTGAAATTGCAAGAACTGCGGGTATGAGTGCCGGCCATATCTATAACTACTTTGAAAGTAAAGAAGCAATAATAGAGAGTATTATTGAGCAAGATATGCAAGAAATGTTTTCTATATTTCAAGAATTTGAAGAGCAGCCTGGCGATATCCTCACAATACTTTTAGGCAGTTTGCACAAAGGAGTGCAAAGGCATATGGATACCGGGGCGTGTGTAATCGATTTAGACATGATGGCAGAAGCGGCCAGAAACAATAAAGTGGCTACGTTACTACACGAGGCTGATACCCAAGCGCGCGATAGAATGAGACAGTTATTAATTAGCGATAGAAGCTTGTTAAAATCACACTCAGAGCAAGAACTCGATAGCCGTATTAATGTTATTTTTTCGATGATGGCGGGCTTATTTCTTCGAAAAATGCTCTACCCAGAACTCACCGAAGAAACAGTATTAATAGCACTTCGCCCAGCGATGAAAACGCTACTCATGCCTTTTGAAGTGCATGACGAAGTACTGTAAGAAGTACTGTAAAAAGCACTATAAAAAGTGCTCAAATTGGTATTAGGGCGGTTACAGGTTAAAACCGCTCGATTGACCATTGTAATGCAATCAGTGCTATAGCAAATGAACCCACCGGCATTAACCATTTTTTATACCACTGATAGCCTCTTATGCTGATTAACACCGGCAATGCTATGAGTAAAATACTGAGCTGACCAATTTCTACCCCTAAGTTAAATGCCACAATACTCAATAGCTGATAATCGCTCGACAGCCCCAACTCACCCAATACACTGGCAAACCCCATGCCGTGCAATAAACCAAATGCAAATGTTACCCAGCCTAAGCGCAATACCAGTGGCCATACACTATTAAGTGCAGCAAAAAGTACTGACAGGGCAATACCTAGCTCTACCCAGCGGCTATTAGGGTATGTGTTTGATAGGGGGCGTTATGGCAAGTTTTTATAAATGCTTCTACAATCCAGCCCAATACAAGTGAACAAAGTGTATTTTCCTAATGTGAACAATTAGCCTACTATAGTGTAAAAACAGCAACGTTTTATAAGTGGACTAAAAAAAGGCTTAACAAATAAAAATTAAAATGTTAATTATCAATAACATAACTAACGATGAATAAGTAAATGCTGGCGTGAAATTTGCTTTTACAATATTAAGGCATGATTAATAAATATAACAACAACGAGCATATATTATAAAAGGAGAACATATGTGGGCTGCAATTAGTTACTTACTATTGGCATTTATACTCATATTTATTGGCTGGGAAGTTAACTCAATTTACTTTTCAATTGTATTTTATTGGAGTGCGTTGTCACTACTTTTAGTGGGGGGCGCTTATATATTCGATATAGCAAAAGTGTTTAGAAAACGAGAAAACGGCGTTATCCCTTTTTATATTCGCTGGGCGTTTATTCCTTTTTTATTTGGCGCACAATTATACAATGCGTGGGCTCGTAAGCACGATAAAGTGCCGCCTATTCAAAAGATTAATGAACATTTGTTTTTGGCATGTCGATTATTTCCCTCTGACATAGATACACTAAAAGAAAACGGTATTACCGCAATACTTGATGTAACGTGCGAGTTTGACGGTTTAGAGTGGAGCTCTACGCAAGAAAACATTAATTATTTAAACATTCCGGTACTCGATCATAGCGTTCCTACGCATTCGCAGTTAAACCAAGCAATTAATTGGATCCATCATCATGTACAAGAAGATCGCCGTGTGGTGGTGCATTGTGCTTTAGGGCGCGGGCGCTCTGTGTTTGTAATGGCGGCCTACTTGCTTAGCCAAAATAAAGATGCCGATGTGCATCAAATACTGGCACAAATAAAAGAAACTCGCGAGACAGCTAATCTTAATAAACGCCAATTACATCACTTAGCTAAGCGTCATAAAAAAGGTGAGTTAGTAATTAAAAACAAAGCATTTTTGATTGCAAATCCGGTGTCGGGCACAAAAATGTGGCAAGACAAACAACACCTAATTATTGCTAGTTTATCGGCTTATTACGACTTAACCGTATTAACAACCTCAAAAGAAGTTAACGGCGTAGCGCTTGCTAAACAGGCAATAAAAGAGCAGCCAGATATTATTATTGCTTGTGGTGGTGACGGCACAGTGACAGAAGTGGCCAGTGTATTAGTGCACACTAAATGCAGGTTGGGTATTATTCCGCTGGGCACGGCTAACGCATTAGCGCATGTGTTAATGGGCATAAAATCAAAATTTATTCCTGTTGAACAAGCCTGTGATTTAATTATTGATGGGCAAACAAGTTTAATCGACACAGCTTATTGTAACGACGAGCTAATGTTACTACTGGCAGGAATTGGCTTTGAACACTCCATGATTGAAAAAGCCGACCGTGAAGCTAAAAACAAATCTGGGCAACTGGCCTATTTAAATGGTTTTTTACAAGCCTTTGGTGAACAAAAAGCACAAGTATTAACAATAAAGCTTGATGATAACGAACCAACGCAAGTAAGTACCAATAGTTTTATTGTTGCTAATGCCGCACCCTTTACTACTTTGCTAGCTCAAGGTGGCGGGCAGCCCGATCATAGTGACGGGCTTCTTGATGTGAATTGGTTAATACCCAATAAAGAAAATGGCACTACAGTACTGAGTATTGCCGAGCTGATGTTTAGCAGCATTACACAAACACATTTAGCTATTAATTCGCATCATACAAATGCTAAAAGAGTGGAAGTAAGTGCAGAGCAAGAGATTAAATACGTAGTAGATGGAGAGGTGAAAACTTCTAACAAATTAGTTATTACAATTTCACCTGGATCATTAAACGTTATTTGCAAAGAACAGCTAGATAAATAATACACGGCTATAAAACGGCGTTATTACACGCCGTTTTATTATTTATTTTTTGATCGAAGGCCAAACAAAGCCCGATGTATCAGGTGCTCTATCGGAAGTGGGCCTTGGTGCACTTTTGGGTCTACGAATTGGCTTGTTATTTATGGTATGAATATAAAGTGCTTCTACTTTATCTCGTGCCCATGGGGTTTTACGCAAAAATTTTAAGCTCGATTTAATGCTTGGTGCATCAGTAAAGCATTTAATTTTAACCTGTTCACCCAAAGTTCTCCAGCCAAGTCGTTGCTCTAACTCAACAAGTATTTGTTCTAACGTTACCCCATGTAAAGGGTTTTTAGGTTGATTATCCATAGCTACACTACTTATTTAAACTGCGCATAGTGTAACTTAATTCACTCGTAGAGGCTAATTCACTGTAATTGTAGCGGACTTAGTAGGGTAAATAGCATTGCCTTGTTTGTCGAGTTTAAGCCAAATTAGTTGACTGTTGTTATGTTGTACAAATTTAGCCCCGCAAATAAGCGTAAATGAGTGTATTTGTATTAACGCTCCTTCGCTGTAGCGTTTATTGTCGTACCAACAACTTGTGTCGGTATTTACAAACTGATTAGCATCGATAACAGAGTGGGTTTTAATTGTATTAGCATGGCTGAGTAGCGAATAGCTTAAGCAGCTAATATAAAAACATAAGATTAATAAATGGCGCATTTTAGTCTCAAATTGTCGCAGGTTTAAAAATAATACACTAAGCTAAAAAACATGCTAGGGTAAGGTATACACAAACACCATAAAAATGCGTAATTGGGTATTTTATAGCACCTTAACATTAGACAGCTGCTTATAAAAAAGGCGCTTTCTTGATTTGGGTATATTTATATTTAGTAAAACACAGAACAATAAATAGGTGAAAATATATGCAATTTAACCAAACAATGATCGATGAATTTACACTATTAGCTAAATTTCCGCGTGAAAGTAAAATGCAGGGAATTAAACTTCATTCAGACGCAGAGCCTAGCTTGTTAAGCGCCGCACAACGTTTATTTGATAAAGGAATTATAGATAGCCCAGATGGCGGTTATTTAACTGATCTGGGCTTAGAATTAATTGACCATGTAACTGTGGTGCACAGTGCCTTACAAGGCTAATTTTCTGGGTTAATTACCTAGGCTAATTATTTAGACTAGGTTGCATCAGGTTGATTTTGTGGTGCGGCATCAATAAATGCATCGAGCTTATTACAACGCTCATAAATGGCTGCTATTTTAGGATATGCGGCCATATTTACATTAAAACGAATAGCATTAAATACCTGCGGTACTAAGCACACATCGGCAAGGCTTGGTTGCTCACCCACACAAAAAGCGTTATTACTATCAAGTAGATGCTCTACTTTTTCAAACCCTACTTCTACCCAGTGGCGATACCAAGTGTTTTTAGCCTCATCGTCTACCCCTAGTTCGTTACTTAAATACTTGAGTACGCGTAAATTATCTAACGGATGAATGTCGCAGGCTATGGCGTAACTTAAATTACGGATTTGTGCTTTTTGCCACGCGTTACCAAATAATAATGGCGTTGTGTTTGGATGGCTTTCTTCAAGATACTCTAAAATAGCCAGAGATTGTCCAAGCACACCGTCAGCTGTTTCAAGTGCTGGGAGTAAACCTTGTGGATTTTTATCTAAGTAGGCTGCACCTAATTGTTCAGACTTTAGTAAATTAACACCAACCAATTCGTGATCAATGTTTTTTAAGTTAAGCGCAATACGCACCCGGTATGCGGCAGATGAGCGAAAATAACTATAAAGTTTCATGGTTTATTATCCTTGTGATCCAGTAAATTGCTTTTTAATTGTGCGCCAGCAATCAGTGTAGTTAGTTTGGCGCTCTTTGCCCTCAAGAGCGTATTTAGTTGGGGATATGATATAACGTGATTCAAACATAAATGCCAGCGTATTATCATAACGTTGTGGCTCAAGCTGGGCATTAGAGGCTTTGTCGAACACGTCGGCTTCAGGTCCATGTGGCGACATACAATTGTGTAGACTCATACCCCCAGGAACAAAGCCATGCTCTTTAGCATCGTAAACGCCTTCTATTAAGCCCATAAATTCACTCATTATATTGCGATGAAAGTAAGGAGGGCGAAAGGTGTTTTCGGCCACCATCCAGCGTGGAGGAAAAATAGCAAAATCAATATTAGCCACGCCTTCAGTACCTGACGGCGATGTAAGTACGGTAAAAATAGAAGGATCTGGGTGATCAAAGCTCACTGTATTCATTACATTAAAACGTGCTAAGTCATATTTATACGGCGCACTGTTACCGGTCCACGCAACTACATCTAGAGGCGAATGGCCGATATCACAACGAAACATGTTGCCGTTAAATTTAGCCACTAATTCAAACTTACCTTCTATATCTTCAAAAGCAGCAACTGGGTATTGAAAGTCACGATCGTTGGCAAAACCGTTAGAGCCGACCGGGCCACGCTCAGCTAATTCATACTGATGGCCATAGTTTTCACAAATATAACCGCGCGCAGTCGCTGTTAATAGTTGTACCTGAAACTTTATACCACGGGGAATAACCGCTATTTCGCCCGCTTTTATGGTTAAATTACCACACTCAGTTTTGAGCAATAATTCACCCTGCTGCGGTACAAACAACATTTCGCCATCGGCATTATAAAAATAACGCCCGTCCATAGATTTATTAGCAACATAAACATGAATACCAATACCGGTTTGGCCATTTGCACTACCATTAGCGGCCATAGTAATTAAGCCATCAATAAAGTCAGTTGGTTGCTGTGGAATGTCGATAGGGTTCCAGCGTAGCATAGTCGGTGGAGTTACTACTTCGGTAATAGGCGCAGTGCGAATTAAGCCATTATCCATTGCGATATAATCGCCTTGAATAACAGAGGGGCGAATACGGTACAGCCAACTACGACGGTTTTGTGCACGCGGCGCAGTAAACGCGGTTGTACTAAATTGCTCTGCATATAAATCGTACTTTACTTTTTGCGGACTAAATTGTCCGATAGGCAATGCACCTGGCAAGGCTTCAGTTTCAAACTCATTGCCAAATCCTGTCATGTATTGTAATTCGCTGGTCATCACTCGACTCCTTATCGTTTTACTGTAAGATACTCTCAAGTGAGAGTAAATTCAAACATCATGCTTTTTGTCACTGTACATATTTATGAACACTTAAACATGATTGTAAATTAAGAGGACATAGCACAATGGCACTCGATTTAGAGACATTTTTACCTTATCGACTAGCAAATTTAGCCAGTAAAATGAGTGAGGAGTTTGCGCCCGTGTATCAACAACAAAGTGATTTAACTATTCCTCAGTGGCGCATTTTATTTAATTTAGCCCAGTTTGGGCAAAGCCATGCAAAAGCACTGTGTGTGCAAGCAGCAATGGATAAATCCACTGTATCACGGGCAATAAAAGCGCTGAACGATAAGCACTATGTGGTGAGTTTAGTTAACCCAGATGACAAGCGCGCTAGCTTATTAGCGTTGAGTGGGCAAGGGTGGCGCTTGTATCAGCAGTTAGCACCAGCAGCTTTAGCGTGGGAAAAGAATCTATTGGGTATTTTAACTCAAGCTGAGTATCAAACTTTACTTAGTTGTTTAGATAAGTTAACTAGTAAATTAGATGAGTAAAACAAAAAGCCCATCAAAAGATGGGCTTTAAAATTACTTTAATTTGTTAAGTTACCTTAGCAAATTAGAAAGTGTAACGAACACCGATACGCATTTCCCAAAGTGAGGCATCACGTTGTACATAAGTACCAACATTGCCTGAGTTGAAACTTTCGTAAACGTAACGACCTTGATCATCACGAGATGTTTTTACAACCGGGTTACCCACAAAGTTTCCTTTTTCAAGTTTACCCCAATCATCGTTTAGGAGGTTGGTTAAATTATCAATAACAAAGTAGGCTTCACCTTTATGACCTTCCATAAAACCTGGTAGCTCTTGAGTTACTTTGAAGTCGAATTTAATAAACCAAGGCGCGTATTCACTATTACGACCAGTGATACTACCGCGTTTTAAATTTTCATCATTAACAAAGGCATTGAATGCATCAATATCAAAGTCATCTCCATAAACTACATTTGGATCATTGACTTGTGGGACATAAAGTAATTGACGGTTTTTATCAGCAAATGACGGTGACCATAAATTATCTGAGTCAGCAAAGGTATAGCTATATGGCATACCTTTTGATGCTTGGCCAAATAAATTGAAGCGTGTTGCATAGCCATCAAAGAACTCATGCGCGTAACCTAGTTTCAGAGTAAAGCGATGTGGTACTTCATAATCTGATGTTGCGATACCTGGATTGTTAGGATTTACAGTTGCTAAGTTATGATAATTTGAATCCGCTACTGAACTGGTCATTGGATTGATATCTTTAGCATCGGTATATGAATACGCAAGCGTAAAGTCAATACCATTTTCATAACGTTTGCTAAGTGCCGTTGAAAGTACCAATGCATCGCCACCATTATCAGCATTGGTTAGCATAAACTCACCATTACGACCTTCAGGTGCTGTGTAGATTGGGCGTCCATCTACTGGCTCATAGCCATTTTGCGCTACCCCTAAATCAGTTAGTACTGCGGCATCATTTTTACGTGAATAAAGCGCATCAGCAGAAATAACATAATCGTTATCAGTAGTAAATGTAGCACCTAAGGCATATTTCCATTCTGAAGGCATTTTAAAGTTTGGATCAATTACATTTGCAATACTATCACCTAAACGAATGTTAGTATTGGCAACTTCATCGAACATTTCTTGTGGTACATCGTAACCTGGCGTACCACCATCAAAATTAGTCATTGCAGTATTAAATAGATCAACATTATTACGGCGAGTATAGATATTTGTTACACCATCATTTGAGTAAGCATTAGATACCCACACATTTGGATTACCACCAGTGTATAAGCCAACCCCTGCACGCACTTCTAAGGCATCAGTGGCATACCAATTAAAGCCTACACGAGGTTGGATAAGATCCATACCGTCTAAGTTTTGTTGGTTTGAAAACCCGTAACGATTAGTAAAGTTTTCGTTAAAGTTTGGTACATCACTGCTGTCATAACGGTCATAGCGCAAACCAAAAGTTAAACTGGCATCAATGTTGTCGAAGTTATATTCATCTTGCAAATACAAAGTGTGTTGTTTATAAGAAAATTCTGCTGCAGCATCAGCAGGATTATTAGTACCAGCAGCATTATTATATTCAATTCGTGAAGCTAAACCATTTTCAAAATCTTCAATTGAATTAAAGCGAAACTCACCTTGTGTGTGTTGTACAAACATATTAAATACATTTAACTTCTCATATTCATAGCCAGCACTAATTGTATGTTTATCAAGATAGTACTTACCAGCTAATTTAAATGTAGTTGTGTCATATTTCAGCTTATTGGAATGACGAGAATCATCTGGGCCTATGTAAACCGTTGCACCACCTGCAGTCTTAACTTGAAATTCACCAAAACCTGATGCTGCATCAAGTGATTGTACGCGTGCATCTACTTCAGATTTTCCAAAACGAAGCTCGGTTGAAAAATCATCGTTCCAATCCGAATAAAGAGAACTAACAAAAGAGGTAAACTTGGCGCCTTGTTCATAATAATGGCTATCTAATGATAAACGACTTGACCCAGTGTCTGATTGAGAAATAGTAAAAGCATCATTGTAGTTATAAATGAAATTTGCACGATGGTTATCATTTATAGTCCAGTCAAGTTTAACTAAGATTTTTTCATCTTCAACTGGCATGCTGCCAGGCATAGTACCTGCGTTGTAGTTATATTTTTCTTGGGCAATACGTTGAATATTCGCAATATCGCCTGCTGTAACACTTGGATCATCACCTTGGGCTGCGCCATAGTTGAATTGTGCGATGCCTTCTTGCTTTTCATAAGTTCCGAAGAAAAATAGCTGATCTTTAATTAGTGGTAAACCTAAGTTAAAACCATAACGTTTATCAGTATAGTTACCATTATCGGCTTTCACACCTTCAACTTTATCACCTTTATAACTGTCGCTGGTGAAATCAAAGAACACACCACCGTGCAGCTCGTTAGTACCAGATTTGGTTACAGCATTAATATTACACGCGGTGAAACCGCCGTATTGTACATCAAATGGGGCAAGCTCAACGGCAACTTGATCGATTGAATCAAATGAGAAAGGAGCGCCGATAGTCGGATAACCGTTTGAGCTTAAACCGAAGTTATCGTTCATGCGGATGCCGTCAACTGTTAAGCTGTTATAGCGAGGATTATTACCACCACACTGAATTGCACCACGGCTTTCATCAACGTAGACACGTGGATCCGCGCGAACAATATCTCTCAGATCACGGTTAATAGCAGGGGCATTTTCAAGGTCTTCTAGTGTAAATGTTGAAGATGGTCCTGTACCACCGGACATTGCACTAATAGGGCGACCAGTAACAACAATTTGTTCAATATTTGAAGCCGGCTTTAGTTGTACGCTAACTGGATAATCAGAGCCTAGAGTTAGGAAAATATTTTCAACGAGTTGATCTTCATATTTATCTGAGTCAACTATAATGTTGTATGGTCCGCCAACACGAAGGCCGCTAGCACTAAAATAGCCAGCATCATTCACGTAAGTTACCTTAGAAGAGCCGGAAGGTACGTGAATAATAGTTACTTCAGTACCTGTAGCAGGGTTACCGTTAGGGCCAACAATTTGACCTTTGACACCCGATGCAGTTGTATTTGCTACTGCAGCGCCACTTACACCAACACAGGCTGCAATAGCGAGTGATAGAGCTGTTTTACGAAGTTGAATTTTCATTTTGTTTTCCCATGTGGTTTATTAAACTTTTTATATTTATAAAGTGTTTGCACTAAACAAACGAACCAAATTCATGCAGTACTAAATCTATACATATTATACATTAGTTTATGTTTACAAATAAGCTACAAGTGTAATGTTTTTTATGTTTATAGATTAATGCTACGGATTATTAATGTTAATAATGAAATGTTCGTGTTGTAAAAGAGAGTAAATACTATTTATGACAAATAGATGAAAAAGGGAGTTTAAATGAAAAAACCCATTACAAAGTTGTAATGGGTTTAACTAATATAAAGCGTAATGTTTTATTAGGTATTAAAACTTATAGCTAACACCAATTTTAGCTTGCCATGCAGATGATGACGTAGAAATTTGGCTATAATTGCGTACATCAGCACCGTTATGACGATTGTTGATAATGTATCGGCCTTCATCATCTATTCCAGCTAGGTCATATACAGCTTGATCAGAGTAGCCTAAACGCTTTTCAACACCCCAGTCGCTATTAAGTAAGTTAGCAAAGTTATCAATCATAAAGTAAACCTCACCTTTATGGCCTTCAGCAAAACCTGGGATCTCTTGTTTAACACTAATATCCATAGTAGTAACCCAAGGTTGAGTTCCTGTATTACGGTTTAGAATTTGGCCACGCTCAGAAATACCAGCACGGTTAAGTAGCGTTTCAAGTTCGCTCCACGACAAACCAGATTCATCCCAGTTTACATTTGCATCATCAGCACCCGTTGGGATGTATGCAAGGTAAGCCGAGTTTGAATAAAAGTCACGTGTATCGCCTAAATCATCTATTTCATAAAGACCCATTGTATAGCTAAATGGGCGGCCAGAGCGACGCTCAAAGTACATATTAAACTTGGTTTGGTAGCCAGAAAAAAGCTCAGTATTATAGCTCACATTAACCTTAAAGCTATGCTCCACTTCGTAAGCACCACGCTGTGCTAAATCAACATTACGGCTTTGTGTTATTGTATGTTTATAATTACTTTGTGCTTGTGATGATGAACCACCTGAAGCTTCTGTAATATCTTGATGTGCATAACTGGTAGATATATATAGGCCGTTATCCCACTCTTTAGCAAGTGCAGTAGAGAAGATTACCGAGCGCCCATCTTCAGCTGAGTTGGTCATTGCTATATCAAAGTTATCTTTTAAGTCACCTTCGTAGATACCTTCAGAAATAATACGATCGCCATCAGCGGTTGTTCCAACAGGCTTGATTGCAGTGTTATGCCATACAGCCTCATTTTCTTTTTTATGGTAAGCAATTTCTGCTTGCCATTTAAAGCCATTACCTAAAAATTCTGAGTCAAATTCATAATCAAAACCAACTTGCGCACGGATGCTTGAAGGTAATTTAAAGTTAGGATCAATATAGTTAGTGCTACCCGCACCTTGTACTAATGAACCTTTTATTTCGTCTGGAACTTGAGTGAAATCGACGTTATTATTTGCATAGTAACCATCAATTACGCTTTGTGGTGCGTCAACAAAAGTAAGACCGTCTTTTTGGAATGAGTTGTTATACCAAACGTTAGGAATACCGCCTTGGAAACGACCTACGCCACCATTGATAGTAAGAGCCTCTGTTGCATAATATTTGAAACCAACACGAGGTAAAATAATATCTACACCATCAAGGTTTTCTTGGTTAGTAAAACCATAGGTTTCTAAAAACTTTTCATTCAATGTTGGTTTATCGTCAGATGCCAAACGCTCATAACGTACACCTGCAGTTACTTCTAAATCATCAGTAGCATAAAACGTATCTTCTACGTAAAGAGCAAACTGACTGCGCGTTGCATCGTAAGCAGTATCTGCTGAGTTGTTGGTATAGGCATTACTGTAAGTAAAGTCATGTTTACCTTTGTAATTACCTACTTCGCGGTTTTCGAAACCAGCAAAGTTATCAAACTCCCATGAGCCTAAAGAGTTGGCTGCAAATAAATTATATAAATTTAAAGATTCATACTTAGCACCAAACTTAATTTGATGTTCGTCTAATAAGTATGTGCCATCAAAAGTTAGTGTTAAATTTTCAGTCGCTGCTTTATTGGCATGACGGTATTCATCAGTACCAAACTGATAAGCTGGTCCACGGAAATATTCTTCAACTTTAACACTACCAATTTTAGAATTAGTGATGCTGTCAGATGTTACATCTTTATAAGCAATACCAATTTCAGTAGAGAAGTCTTCATTCCAATCTGAGTAAAGCTTGGTAGCAAAGTTGTTGAATTTAGTCGCGTAAGTGTAACGATTTGAAGCAAGTGAAACGGTACTGCCACCAGTACCAAAATTACGCTCGTCTTTATCGTCTTGCCATTGGTATGTAAAGTCTAAACGATGGTCATCGTTGATGTTCCAGCTTAACTTAACCAATAATGACTCATTGGTGTCTTTAGGGTCGCCACCAAGAGAATCTTGCATACCGTACACGTTATCTAATATAGATAAAAACTGATCAAAGCTTTCTTTAGTTACATCGTATTCATTAGCAGCACCAGAGCCTTCAAAACCATAGTCTAAATCTAACTCGCTCTTCCATGCATTGTAGTTTACAAAGTAAAAAAGCTTATCCTCTAGTATTGGTCCGCCAAAGTTAAAGCCGTAACGCGCTTCTGTTTGGATTGGCTTTACTTGTTCAGTAACAAATGTTCTGTGGCCATCTTCATCTAAAGCTGGTCTGCCATTTGCGTATACTTGTGAAATACTGTCTACATCACCCGCCATATCTGGGGTTGATGTTTCGTAAAAACCAGAGAACTTAAACTCGTTAGTACCTGACTTTGTTACTGCATTTATAGTACCGCCACCAAAGTTACCTTTAGCTGCTGAAAAAGGAGATACGTCTACAGAAATTTGTTCAATTGCATCAAGTGCAACAGGTGGTTGCGAAGTAGGGTAACCGCCGAAGCTCAAGCCAAAATCGTCGTTTTGACCAATACCATCAACAGTTAAGCTATTACTACGTGGATTATTACCAGCAAAGGTTAGCTCTCCATTACCGTTAATATTTGCAAGAGGATTTAAGCGAGCAATATCTTTAATATCGCGGTTAAAACTTGGCATGTTTTGAATTGTATCTTCGCCAAAAGAGCTGCTAGAACCACCTGATTGTTGTACTATTTTATAGCCAGAAACTTCAATTTTTTCCATGTTTAATGGTCTAAGCTGAGAGTTTAAGCGATAAGTATCACCTAATTCTAGGTAGATGTTTTCAAGCGTAGTGTCGTTAAAAGTATCAGAGTCGATTATTACTGTATATGGACCCCCAACACGTAAACCATTAGCTATAAAAGTACCACTTGAATTGGTTGTAAGTTCACTTACAGTTCCAGTAGGACCATGAATAACTTTAATTTTTACATTTGCAGCACTTTCACCAGATGGAGTAGTGATTTTACCGCGCATTGCAGATGACGTGTCAGCAGCCATAGCACTTGCAGAAACACCAAGAGCTAAAATAATTGCTCCGGTTAATTTCGAAAGGCGAAGTTTATTCATTATGTTGTTTTCCCGTATTAAAAGTTACTTAGTTAGTTGTTTTTTCGCTAGTTTGCATCTTAAGTGCACTGACTAACGGTGTTGCTGATTCATCAAATAAACTATTTAATAAACCGGCGAGTCTTATTCCGCCTTGTTGCAGCCGAGTTTTAATTATTGGCATATGGTCGAAAATGTAGCTGTAGCTAATATTTGTTTCATTTTTATTATAAATTGATTCTGCTAAGTTGTTTGATTCTACTAACCAACTTGTAGGGGTACTGGTTAGGTACTCGCTAATTAAAGTTTGATTATTAGTATTGATAAAGTCAGAAAATTCAGTATATGAGAGGTTTTCGCCTTCAATTAACTTACTGTCCCACAAACTGTGTAGGTTGGTTTCTTGACCAAAGTGCTTCACTTTAATATTGTTACCACCACGGTCATCTGCACGCCCAGCATGAAAAGGCTGATGGCTGTCGCCTACCAGGTGTACTAAAAAGCGTAAGCTAAACTGCTTAGCATCTAATGAACTTTGCTCGTCTTGAAGTACTTTAATTGAGTAATGAATACCTTCAAGAATGTTGGTAACAGATTCTTTATTTTTTGTATGAGAATGATTGAGTGAAATAGGTTTGTTTGCAGATGTATTAATATAATGCCAGCGTGATGATTTTCTTTG
This sequence comes from Pseudoalteromonas sp. JB197, assembly GCF_002332205.1. Lineage (NCBI taxonomy): Bacteria > Pseudomonadati > Pseudomonadota > Gammaproteobacteria > Alteromonadales > Pseudoalteromonadaceae > Pseudoalteromonas > Pseudoalteromonas sp. JB197. Next base: position 709,002 of record NZ_NRGZ01000002.1, on the reverse strand, counting down.
CCAAAACTCACCAGGAGCAGAGCGCATTTCATCTGGCCAAGTAGACACTTGTGCTAAAGATTCATTATTTAATAACGGCAAAAGTTTTGTTTTTGTTGTCTCACTTAAGTGAGACTCTGCAATTTTAGCTATGATCCTGTGTCCATTTTGACCCCATGCATGAGCATTAGTACAAACAAGTACAGCGCTGACGACCAGCGTTGCTTTAACTGAGGACATTAAGTTGTTACGCATTTGGTTTCCTTCAAATTATTATAGGGTCAAAATCACTAATCCGGTCAATTGTCCTTGTTTATTTGGAGGATAGGAAGGCGTTAAGAATATTCATATTAACTTGTAGGTAAATTAATTAAATCAGATGCTTATAGTTAATAGGTAAAATTACTTATTGCAATAAGTAATTAAAATTGTTCAAATAGGCTAATAATAATATTAGGATGTTTTGTTTGAACATTAAATGCGTCATTTACAATAAAATGCTGTTAATTGTATTTTTATATTTGTTAATTATTTTGGTGTGGGTGTGTGGTCAACTAAGTGTTGATAGCAGTGAGTTACGCTTTGTAAAATTAATAGAAACATCAATTGAATGCCAAACATCTGCAATTAAAAATGAAAACCAGTTAATCATTTTTGCACCATCAAAAAAAATAGCAGGTACATTAGCACATAGCTTATGTACAGATGATGTGGTAGCTAAGCAGTACGGGGCGGTTGTAAGTTACTGGCGCTATAACACGACGGAAAGCTTTGAATTTGTAGGAAAAGGCATTGCAGATCTTATTTTAACTAAAAACAATATTATGGAAGCATTTAAAGCCGAGACTACCTATAACTACCAGCCTGTAGTTGGGTTTTCTGATTACACTGCATTTTTTATTTCGGCTAAAGAAAAACCTAAAATAACAAAAGAGTACTTTTTGGGGAAGCGTATTGGATTATTAGATTACCCAACCAGTCGCTCAGGGCATATATTGCCCAAGCAAGTATTTAAAGAGTTGGATATTAACCTCGAAAACTTAAATATTATTTATGCTAGCTCTCACGATGCCTTACGTGATTTATTGGCTAACGGAAAAGTAGATATTATAGCTTCGTTTTGGCAAGAAAGTGATGCAAAACGCTTTTCAAAAAACTATATTACACCGCTAAAAAATAATATTGCAGGCACGCGTTGGTATTTAAAAATGCCACATAATAATACCGATTTATTGTGCTCGGTACAGGCGCATTTATTAGCCATGTCGCAAGAGCAATCTCTTCATTACTATAAAGGTGCGCAGTCATTTTGGCAGTGTGATAATGACGTTGTAACTTATAAGCGAGATGAAATATGAGTAAGCAGTTATTTTCATTTATTACGCTATTCATTTTTTTATTACTTTGTAGCGTATTTTATTACTCAGTAAGCTATAAACAACAGCAAGTGCAAAAGCTTAATATAGCCACGATAGAAAAACAGGTAGCGTTGGATTTACCTTTACTCGACTTATCTAATGAACTGCTTAAGTACTCCAGTAATATAGATAATATAAATAGTTATTTAGAGCAGTTAAATTCGCAACTAATCGGCACTAATTTATTATTGTTAAATATTGTCGCTGAAAAAAAGCTATCAACCACATTAACCGGAGCGCAGTTTTTTACGCGTTTAACGACCAGTATTGGCCCTGTTTTTTTAGTTTTTGATATAAAACCACAGCCATGGCCGTGGCGTTATATTTATTATTATGTCGCTATTTTTATGTTAAGTGCTTTTGTTAGCCACTGGCTGAAAACGGTTATTACAATAGAGCAAAAAAGTATGCAGTTAGCTACGCTGCAGCCTGAACCTGTTGAGGAAAGTAAATCACCCGTGTTAGTTATTAATCTAAATACTAAAACGGTGTCAGTTAATATTAATCCGCAATACCAAGTATGTTTAGCAAATAAACCACTTAGCTTTTATTTAGCGCTTATTGAATTTTGTAACAGTAATAGCGATGTTGTGCTCAGCCATAATAAAGATGTACCTTATGAGCTAATTGAATTAGCTAATAAATATTTTTATCGATTAGTAGAGCTGGGACACACGATCCGCAAGCGCCCTAACTTTAATAATAGCCTTGAAAAAACATTGAGCGAAATACGCGCGGCGTTAGATGAAGTGTTGAGTGAATACCCGCAACAAAAAGAAATTTTTTATCCGCCTAAGGCATTTGGAGAGGGTTCTCGTTCGCGGCTACACAGTTACGGGTTAGTTAATATTGCTAAAGGCGATGTAGAAATAGTAGGCAAGTAATATACTCGTTCCTACTATCTCCAAAAAATAGATTATTTAGGGGCAAACTGGGCCGCATCTATCGGGCTGTGCTCTGCAAAAAAACGCTTTAATGCGTTAGAGTCTGTTTCATCAGTAACTACAAAACCTTTTGCTGTGGTTAGTGCAGGGTAGCCATCACCACCTGAGGCGTTAAAGTTATTAATGCTCATACGGTAAGTTTTACTTTTATCTAATGCTTGCCCATTTATTAATACCTTTACTAAGGTGTTGTTTTTATGCTCAAACGATAATTTGTGGTACTGCATGTAAGCGCCTGAATCAGGCGGGAAACGCGTTACAACTTCTAAATATTGCCATAAATCTTCTCCTGCAATATCGATATAAGCCACTCGATTTTGAAACGGTTGGGCTTTTAAAATATCTTTATAACTTACTTCGCCTGCAGCAATACTGTCGCGTACACCGCCGCCACTCATAATGCCAAAGTCAGCATCGGTACTGTTCATTTGCGCTTGAATAATCACGCGAGCTAAATTTGTTTGTTGGTAGCGTACTTTATTGCGATCGCCCTCAAGTCTGGCATTTACATAACCAATTTTACCTTCAATTTGTTTAGCGCCTTTTTCCTGATACTCGGCTAAAAATGCGTTTAACTGTGGATTAGGCGTAATGTACTCGTTAGCTAATACACTAGAAGTTGTGCCATCCGCGTGTTGTTTATCAACATATAAATTAACGGGTAGCAGTTTATAATTTAAGAGGGTTAGCTGGCCATTTTCAAGTTTAAATTCGGCTTTACCAACATATTTACCCCATTCGTGGGCTTGCATTATCCAAGTGCCATTTTGTTGATCGGGCGTGCAGGCTAGGCCGGGTTTAAAGTTATCGTCATTTACGTTTTTAGCCGCCATACATACAGGCTCTTGAGAGTGACCACCGATAATCATATCTAAGGTGTTAGTTGGCAGTGAGCGCGCAAGTGTTACATCTCCAGGCGCATTAATTGCGTGGCTGGCATCCACATAATGCCCCATATGAGTGAGCGCAATAGTAATGTCGGGGTTATATTGTGCTTTAATTTTTTGTGCTAATTGTGCCGTGATTTCGATTGGATCTTTAAACTCTAATTGGCGAATATATTCGGGATTACCTATTTTGGCTGTATCAGTGGTGGTTAAACCTATAACAGCAATACTCAGCCCATTTTTATTAAATACTTTATAGCTATCAAATACATTTTTACCGGTCGATTTTTCAAATATATTTGCCGATAAAAAAGGAAAGTTAGCCCATTGCTGTTGCTTTTTAAGCACGCTCATCGGGTTATCAAATTCATGATTTCCAAGGGCCATCGCATCATAACCAATTAACGACATGCCTTTAAAGTCAGGCTCAGCGTATTGTAAATCTGACTCTGGAATGCCGGTATTTATATCGCCACCAGAAAGCAGCAGTACTGCATGTCCCTGCGCGATTGCTTTATTGCGTAGCGAGTCAATCAGGGTTTTACGGGCAGCCATGCCATACTCACCTTTTTCATTGTGCCAAAAGCGACCATGATTATCGTTAGTATGCAGTACGGTTAAATATTGTGGGGTGGGGCTAGTGAGTGTAGTACTACACCCAAGTACACTAAAAGCAATGACAAACAAAAAAATTATGCGCATAAAACACCTATTGATTAAAAGCACTTACGTTTATTGGCGCATAGTTTAACTAGTTTGCTACAAAAACACACTTTTACATTCTTTAATCACACTTTAATTTTTTAGTGGCAGCTAACTCTCTGCGTTTTAGCTCTTCGCTGGCATATCTGGCTTTTTGATGATTAATACCTACCATCCAGATTAAAAAACTAGCAGGTAAGCGTGTGTAGGGCTCTCCCTTATGTAAACCAAAATCACAAATTTGGTTGTTTTTTTCTGACATTACAATCCTCCATTTACGAATTTGCAGAGGAATAATAACAAAAATAAAACAATTTATAAGTGCATTTTCATTAAACAGCGTTTTTACAAGGATAAGTTCAGTAGGAAGGTGATGAAATGTAATTAAGTTGTAACCGACTTGGTTTGAATTGTATCAGGGGCTATTTTGCAGTCGATTTTTAGTCTTACTCGCATTACTCTAAGAATCACTAAACTTTACACTAAATAAAATAATAATAGGGAAAAACGATGAAAAAGCTTTTATTAGCCTCGTTACTTAGCGCAGTAAGCTTTGCCAGTTCAGCAACCATTGTAGAAGTAAGTACCAGCCAAGGTGTTATTAAAATTAATTTATTTGATCAAAAAACACCAAAAACTGTAGAAAACTTTATGAGTTATTTAGATGATGCAGCGTATAACCAAACAGTGATTCATCGCTCAGTCAAAGATTTCATAATCCAAGGTGGCGGTTTTACCTACTCAGATGATTTTGATCGAATTACAACCAAGCCAGCAGTCATTAACGAACCTATTTACTCTAATGTTAAAGGCACGATTGCCATGGCTAAACTAGGTGGAAACCCAAACAGTGCAACTAGCCAGTGGTTTTTTAACTTAAAAGATAATAGTGCCAACTTGGATGTGCAAAACAGTGGTTTTACTGTGTTTGGACAGATTACGGATGATAGCCAAGCGACTTTAGATAAAATAGCTGCTTTAGTACATTGTGATGAAATACCGGTAGTTGGTATCACTACAGAGCAGTGCTTAAAAAGTGATGTAACCATTAGTAATGCTAATTTAGTGACTATTCAAAGCGTATTAGTTATAGATGACGATCCTAATTCAGCGCAAAACCTTACACCGGCTAAAAACACATTAATTAGCCAAGTAGTGCCACCTTCGCAAAAAGAAGATTCAAGCGGTAGTATGGCTTGGTTACTAGGGGCTTTATTATTAGTGTTACCACGTTTAAAACGCGCTAAATAACAAATGCTCAAAATAAAGAAACCCCGCTATGGGTGTTAAATAGCGGGGTTTTTAGTTGTTTAATGTAAGAGTTAAAACAGTAATACCCGCCAAATTATTACCAGCCATAACGCAAATACACTGCCACAGCCTATTAAGAATAGATTAAAGCGTATTCTTATTTTATTACTGCCTAAGTGAACAACGCTATGTAAAATACGCGAAATCACAAACAGCCAAGCTAAAACAGCCACCAGAATGCTTGCACTATTGAGTTGCATTGCAAGTAAGCACCCAGCATAAAACAACACGGGTATTTCAAATTGATTGGTAAAGTTTCTATCAGCAACACGCACATTGTCACCTGCATTATCTAAACGCATAGTGGCAAAGTCGGTTAAATTTATGTGTTTATTTTTAGCTGCGGCAAAACGTCTTTTACCCATAATAATCATTACAATGAGTGAGAGTAAAACTTGGGCGAACATAGCTAAAATGATCAACTTTTCCATGGTTTTTCCTTATTATTATTTGAATTAGTTGCAGTATGCAGGTGTTTTTCACAATGTGTTACACAATTAACGGATAAATTGTGGCAAAACATTAATCTAAAATGTTAATTTAGGCTGTAAATAGCTTTTTAAATAAGCGTAGATCGCAGTTGCGACATACTTTTAATGGAAATAAAATGAAAAAAATTATTGGCTTTAGTGCCATTGCACTTGCTGTACTAAGCGGTTGTTCAAATACATCATCTGTATCTCAAGCACCTCAAACTGTTTTATTATCAGACTCGCTGGTTGTAAGCCCTAATGATAATCGCGAATATAAAACGCTTAAATTAGCTAACGACATTGAAGTTATTTTAGTATCAGACCCCAGTGCTGAAAAATCAGCCGCGGCATTAAGTGTTGGAGTGGGTTTATTACATGACCCAATGAGCCAACAAGGCATGGCCCATTATTTAGAGCATATGCTGTTTTTAGGCACAGAGCGCTACCCAGATACTAAAGGGTACTCTGACTTTATGACCAAAAATGGTGGCGCACACAACGCCTATACTTGGCTCGATATTACCAACTATATGTTTAAAATTAACAACGATGCGTTTGATGAAGGGTTAGACCGTTTTGCTGACTTTTTTAAAGCCCCTAAGTTATACCCTGAATACACAGACAAAGAAAAAAATGCAGTAAATGCAGAGTGGTCAATGCGCCGCGAAATGGACTTTTTTGGGCAGTTTAAACTAGCGCGTAAAATGATGGGTGAACACCCAGCTAACCGTTTTTTAATTGGCAACCTAGAAACCTTAGGTGACAAAGAAGGCAGCTCATTACACAAAGAAACAGTTGATTTTTATAATAAATACTACTCTTCAAATATTATGAAAGTAGCGCTTATCTCTAATTTGCCAATTGCGGCAATGGAGCAAAAAGCACAAAAATACTTTGCTGATATTAAAAATAAAAACATCGAAAAACCAACAGTAACCGCCAAGCTTAACTTTGATAATGCCGGTGGTAAGCGCGTGTTCTATGCCCCTAATGAAGATGTAAAACAGCTACAACTTGATTTTACCATTAGCAATAACAATAACGAATTTGCACTCAAGCCTAATCGCTTTGTGGCCTACTTATTAAGTAATGAAATGCCTGGCAGTCCAGCGCAAATATTACGTGATAAGGGGTGGGTATCGCAATTGTCAGCATCGGCAGTGCCAACCCACTATGGCAACTACGGGTCGTTAAACGTTAACGTAGAGCTTACAGATACAGGCATGCAAAATCGTGAAACGATAGTGGCGACTATAATGCAGTATATTGAATTGATTAAAAAAGAGGGCGTTGATAGTAAATACTTTAACGAAATTCGTACCTCGTTAAATAATCAATTTAAGTTTTTAGAAAAAGGCGATGAGTTTAACTACGTAAGTACATTGACTCAAAGCATGCAAGATTATCCATTAAATCATGCCATTAATGCGCCTTATTATTACGCTAAGTTTGATGCAGACTCAGTAAATAAAGTGCTTAAACAATTAAATGCCGACACTTTACGCATTTGGTATGTATCGCAGCAAGAAGAAACCGACTCACAGCTACACTTTTACGACGGTAAATACCGCATTAGTGACATAAGCGAGCAGGAAGTTGCAAGCTGGAACAAAAAAAGCCAGTTTAATTTAGCGCTCCCTAGCGTAAATAACTTACTGCCAGAAAATTTTGCTATTAAAACCCAAACATTTAAACAGCAAAAATCCCCAGAGCTTGCTTATGATAAAAATGGCGTGAAAATATGGCGTCAGGCAAGTCAAAAATTTGCCGAGCAACCAAAGGGACTTGTTGAAGTTTATATAAATACTCAGCCGGGGCTAAACGATGTAAAAGCGGAGGTTTTATACTCTGTTTGGGCCGATCTGTACAACATACAGCAAAGCCAACTAAGCACTGAGGCTGCTATTGCAGGTATGAGCGTAAACCTTGCACCAAGTAATGGTTTAGTTTTGTCTATGAGTGGCTTTACAGATAAGCAAAATGTACTGCTTAAACAAGCATTAAGTGGGTTAAACAGTGATATTAGTGGGCAAGCATTTAACCAAGCTGTAGATCGTTTTAAACGTAATTTACTTAACCAGCAAAAACAATTTCCTTACGCGCAAGCATTTGCTGAATATACAAAATTAAGCCGTACCGGTAGCTTTGATACTGATACTTTAATTAGCACAGCCAACACTTTAACTTTAGCTGATTTTAATGCTTTAAAACAAAACACCTTTGCTAATAACGATTTACGCGTATTTAGTTATGGTAACTATAACCAGCAAGACATAGCAGCAATAGCATCCGAGCTGAGTGCTATTTTGCCAAGTAACTATAAACACACTGAGTTTGCGCGCAGTAAAGCATGGTTACCACAACCAGGTGAAACCATAGTGTTACAAAAAGATATAGATGTAGCCGATGTAGCTTTGGTTGATATGACAGTTCATCCAACACCGGGTTACAAACAAAAAGCACAAGCTGCCGTGCTACAAGGGCATTTTAGAACCATTGCATTTGATAAAATGCGTACCGAGGAGCAACTTGCGTATGCCGTTGGTGCGTTAGCTCGCCCCATAGAGGATTACTCAGCGATTGGTTTGTTTATTCAAACACCAGTAAAAGGGCCAAAAGAAATACAAACGCGTTTTGATCTGTTTAAAAAAGAGTATGCAGTTGAGCTCGACAACATGAGTGAGGAGACGTTTGCACAGCTTAAAAATGCCACGTTAGTATCGCTTAAAGAGCAACCTAAAAACTTAAGTGACGAAATGAGCCCACTATTAAATGATTGGTATCGTGAAAACTTTAATTTTGATTCAAAGCAACAGCTAATAAATGAAGTTGAGAAAGTAACGCTTAGCGATATTAAAGACTATTACCAACAAACAATGCTTAACCCTAATGCGGCACGTTTAAATGTGCAATTACGCGGGACTAAGTTTATAGAAAGTGACTTCGCCGATTTACCAAATCAAACAAAAATCACCACGCTAGATGCCTATTACAATGGTATTAAACTACAAAAATAAGCTTTATTTTTACAGCTAAAAATAAACCCCAATGTATTGCTACATTGGGGTTTTTATTTATTTCAGTTAATTTAAGCCATCACTAAAACTTAAGCCATTAGTAAAAAGCCTATCACCGCTAGTGCTGCAGCAATAAGCGTATAAGGCAATTGTGTAACAGCGTGGCTCATTAAGTTACAGCCAGCGCCTTGGGCTGCTAATACCGTTGAGTCTGAATAAAAACATGCTTGGCTGCCAAACGATGATGCTGATAATAACGCGCCAATGACTAATGGAATATTAGCATCTACCGCCGTTGCCAGCGGCATAACAATAGGAATAGACACAGCAAATATTCCCCAGCTTGAGCCCGTTGCAAATGCTAAAACAGACATTGCAATAAATACCACTGCAGGCAAGTAACCCGCGGTCATGTATGGGCTTAAACTATTAATAACATATTGCGGCAAGCCAATTAAATCGCACACATCTTTAAATATAAACGCGGCTATAACCGTGCCTATAGCCGGTATCATGCTTTTAAATCCATCGAGCATACGTTCAATCATTTCACTAAACGACATTAATTTTTGTAACGCATAAAATGGCAAAATTATAGCCATAGTGGCCAGTAAACCTTTATAAACGTCTATCTCAAAGTAAACGGTAAAGCCGACTAATAAAATAATAGGCAATAAAAAGTTATGTAATTTACCTTTAGGATCAGCATCTTCAAAATTTTCTTCTACTGCTTTTACCGCGTACTCGTCTGCTGTTTGTACTTCACTGTATTGCGCCGGATCGACTTGTGCTTGCTCAATTTGTGCCATCTGTTCTGCTTTTTTCATTGGGCCAAAAGCAGGGATCACTCCAAGTACCACTAACAGCACAACGAGTACCGCAAACCATGCGTAAAACATATACGGAATAGCCTGAATGTAAACAGCAATGCCTTTGCCTTCTTCAGCAATACCGTTATCTACGAGTAAACCACCAAAAAATACCGCCCACGTAGATAGGGGCACAAGTACGCAAATTGGTGCCGCAGTTGAGTCGACAACGTAGGCTAGCATTTCGCGGCTTACTTTAAATTTATCGGTAATGCGTTTCATGGTTTCACCCACAGTAAGCGCATTTAAATAGTCATCAATAAAAATAACTAATCCAAGGCAAAAGGTCATAAATAATGAAGAGCGTTTGCCCTTAGTGTATTTAAGTGCCAACTTACCAAATGCAGAAGCACCACCGGTACGGACTAATAAGGCGATTAACGCACCAAAACCACCACACACCAATATTAGCCAGCCAATGGTTTCGTCACTCATTACTTTAAGTGAGGTGCTGGCAAAATTAGCCAATACCTGCGAGGGATCAGCCATTATGAGCCCAACAAGGGCACCAATTAATAAAGATAAAATAGGGCGGCGTAGTACTACAGCCAAAATAACTACCACTAAAGGCGGCAGTAAGCTTAACGCAGAAGGTTCAAGCATTTAAGTATTCACAAAATTAAAAGCATATTTAAAAATTTAAACTGCTTAACAAAAACAAAGAAGATGATAAGTTAGTAGTATTATCACTTTCCAAGTCACTGCTTTTGCACGCGATATCACTAGGGAACTGTTATTTTAAATTAATAATCAGCAGTAATATGCGTTGGCTTGGCGCCAGACGGTGCGAGGAGTGCAACCGCTTTTGTTATGCCTATAAAAACATCGGCGCAAAAGTAATCTGCTTTACATCTTCAGTCAACAAATAAATGCTTTAATTGACTCATTTTTATAATTTAGGTGACTATAGCGCTACAAACCAAAAGGATAACAATACATGCGAAGGCAATTTAATACCGAGCGATTAATTATTCGCCATGCTGTTGAAGCAGATGCTGGCGATTTATTAAAGTTAGTAAATCAAAAAAGTTTTATAAAATACATTGGGGATAAAAAAATTTATACCCTTGAGGATGCTATAACCTATATTAAGCAAGCTTTTAGTGAGGCGCACCAATCGCAAGGGTTTGGCCCTTATGTGATCACTTTAAAAAATCAGCAGTTAGTGGGGGTTGTTGGTTTTTATAGCCGTGCAATGTTGCAGCACCCCGATATAGGATTTGCGTTATTAACAGCGTTTGAAAAACAAGGGTATATTTACGAAGCTGCAAAAGCGTTAGTTGAAAATAAAAGTATATTTGGCATTAATAAATTATGCGCCATTACCTCAATAGATAATAGCGCATCACAAAATGTGTTAATTAAGCTTGGCTTTAAGCGACAAGGGCAAGCAATAATAGATAAAGAAAGCCGCAGCGTTGTTTCTTTATTTTTATATCATTAAGTAATTTTAGTAATGATTATTTAAACCGCGTTTGTTCAATTTGCTTGGCTACTGCTAGGTTGATTTCTTGCCAGGTTTTTTCAAGCGTTGCGACTAGCGCATCATAGCCGTCACCGTCGAGTTGCGTTACATTAGCAAAATTGTGCAAACTTAATAAGCGTCGGCCTGTTTCGGGATGGGTATAATATAAACGCCATAGCCCAGATATATCTGCGTTGCCTTGTAGGTCGCCATTAAAATGATGAATTTCATATTCTAATTCATAAAAAGTTTGTTGATCTAGCTCGGTGATCACCGGTAAACCTTTTATTACCATCCAGTTAGGTAGGGCATTAAAGAGTGTTTGTTGGGCACTTACGGTGAGCATCGAATCAGGTGACTCACCCCATAAGTGATAGTTTGCAGCATGAATTTGATTGTGATCTATTTTCATAGCAATGCCGCGATTATTTAAGGCGCCCCTCAGTACAACTGTTTGTACTCTTAATTGCGCATCAGTTGCACTTACATCTCTTGAGGAGGCAACAATAGGTTGTTCAAACTGATAATACGCGATGGCAGTTTGAATTGATGAACTGCAACCACTAAGCAGTAAAACGAGTAAAATAACAAAAAAAGATGATTTAACCATTATTGCTTCCTTGGTTTTGGGTCTGCGGGTAATGCTTTATCAAATATAAACATATTAGGCTGCTCATTTAGGCCTTTAGTTAGCGGCTGTAGCTGCTCACTTAAACGTTTAAACTCTTGCAAGGTTTGCTGTAGCTGATTATTAAACTGCGAACCTGCTTGGTAGCTGGCCATGGTTTTATCAAATTGGCGCATAGTGACTTCAAATTGTTCCATACTCTTGGTCATTTTTTTGAAGTTTTGATTAAAGTCACCCGGTAAATTTTGTGTGTCTTTTTGGTTTAGCAAATCGCGCATGTCGTTGGCCAACCCTTGGTAGTCGCTAAAAGTGGTTTGCATTTGTGCTAAGCTATCTTCGATTTTTAGCTCGTTTACCTTATTAAGTACATCAGAAACCTGATCGGCTAATACAGTAATACCGCTAGATATACTTGGAAAAACATCATATTGAGCCAGTTTTTCTAGTTTTGCATCAGGCGCATCGGTATAAATGTCAAAGTCGACATACACAGCACCGGTAAGTAAATTACCCGGTTTAAGCGAAGCGCGCATACCATTGTTTACCCAGCCATTTAAACTCGTTTGCCAATACTCTTTAGCTAAATCGTTATCGTGGTATAGGCGCCCATATTCTATTTTAATAAGCACAGGTACAGCCGTATTTTGGTTTTTAAAGTGAGCTGGTTTGCCGTTAATAATCACATTGGCAGGGGCTTCTACTACTGTACCAATTCGAGTTCCTCGGTATTCAACCGGAGCGCCAGCGCGCAGGCCGCGAATTGATTGCTCAAACTCAATAAGATAGTAGTCAAAGTCGTAAAAGCGCTCTTCTAGTGCTTCTTTATAGCTTTGACTAAGCGAAAAGCTATGCTCATTTTGGGCAATATCGCCAGGTGCTTGTTGATCGGGTAAGCCCACCGATATACCGCCTTTTAAAAGTTTACTAAGCGATCCGGTATTAATGTTTATGCCATCAGCAGAAAGGTCAATTTCTATACCTGAGTTAACCCAAAAAATAGAATTTAAGGTGATCAGGTTTTCGTAGGGTGCTTTAATAAAAATACCGTACTTCATGGCTTGGTTTTTCCAATCAAATGTCGCGGTTTCTATTTGCCCAATTTTATAGTTTTTGAAAAATATACCGGTACTTACTTCAAGTACCTCAGCGTTGTAGCTCAATAACTTAAAGCGTCCGCCTTTAACATCTTTACCGATTAAGGCCGGCTCGTCTTGTAGTTCAAACTTTTCTTTTTTCTTTTTACTTTCTCCAGGCGAAAACTCTAAATATACACCTGATAAAAGCGTACTCATGCCACTAATGCCGGTTTCATCTATACGCGGTTTTACCACCCAAATTTTGGCATCTTCGGTGAGTAAGTTATCGTAGTTTTTATCTATTTGAGCGCGGGCAATAACACTGTCTTGCGAGTCGGATAAACGCACATGATCTATTTGGCCAATTTTAACACTGCGTACTTTAATTTCGGTTTTTCCCGCAACTATCCCCTCCGCTTGTGGCATGGTTATATAAATAGTCGGGCCTAAATTAGTTTGGTATTGATAAAGCATCCAAACACCCACAAACAGGGCAATAACGGGAATAATCCAAATTGCAGAAATTTTTGATTTTTGTGTAATATTAGCGGTTTCGGTCATGCATTATTCTCTGCGTTATTATTTTTAGGTGAATCCCATAGCAAACGTGGGTCAAAGGCGTGAGCTGCCATCATTTGACATAGTACCATAACAGTAAAAAAGGCAACGCCTAAGCCGGGCGTTACCGACATTAAGTTACCCAATTGTACCAAAGCAACTAAAATGGCCACAACAAACACATCAATCATAGACCATTTCCCAATAAATTCAGTAAGTTGATAAACACGTGTATACCCTATGGTGTGATCATTTGCGGGTTTGGCAACCATAAAGCACAAAAAGCTCAATACTAAAGCCTTTGCAAGTGGGACTACAACACTGGCAATAAATATAATCATGGCAATAGGGTATGAGCCATTTTGCCACAGCGCAATAACACCAGCAATTAAGGTTGAAGGGCTTTCATCGCCTAAACTGGTGGTATACATAATGGGTAAAACATTGGCTGGAATATAGCAAATAATAGAGGTAATTAACCAAGCCGTAGCTTTTTGTACACTGTTGGGGTTTCTAATATAGGTTTTACTATGGCAACGATTACAAACACTTTGCGTGCATAGTTGATGGCACACATGGCAAGCTTTTATATCGTTATCAATGGCGCGCTGAGTAAGGTTTATATTTTCAAGTTTTTCTACTGGGACAATTTGTGCCCACAAGCGGGGGCGGTTTAAATGTGTTAACGCACTAATATATAAAATAACAAAGCCCACATAAGCCCAAAAGCTCACCCCAAAACTAATATCCGCGAGAGACATTATTTTAACCATACTAACAAGTACGCCAATGAGAAAAATCTCCGACATAATCCAAGGTTCAAGCGCTAGGGTAAATTTTAATAATCGTCGAGCAATACCTTGAGGTAGCGCTCTAAGCGCGCCTAAATGTAATGGTATTAGTATAATAAGTAAACTCATAGGCAGGGCTATAATACTTAAATCAATAAATAGCCCCAACAAGTTACTATCGTAATTAAATAAAATACGCGCGGCATCGGGCAAGGTTATAGTTTGCGTAATACCGCTGCTGCTAAACGAAATAAAAGGATAAAACATGCTGCTGAGTAGCATTAGCAAGGCACTAAAGCTTAGGGCTACAACTCGGCTGTCGTGATCTGTATCTGAGTCAGAAACCTTATGCCCACAATGGGGGCATGTTGCGACATTTTTAGCCTCAACCTGGGGGACCTCAATAATATAGTCGCAACAAGGACACGCTATTTGCAAAGTGTTCGCTTAGAATTAAACAAAGAGTTAAATTTTGCTATAATTATCGCCTAAATACAAATATTATGACTGTTGTTGAGCGTAATTAATTATCAGTTAAGAGCGCATTGCAGTGGCACTCGCTACATTATATACACTAACACCACTGCTTATACATCAATCAAATAATGCCACTGTTTGGCGAGTAAGGGCAATCAGCTCACCTGATTGCGACCAAATACAGCCGTCTTCTAAGCCGTAACCACCTTTTGCATGATGGGTAATTGCTTCAAAGCCCAACCATTGACCAGGAGTTAAGTTAGGCGCTTGCACAAACTCTAAATACCACGACATACTACTAGCAGGCGCTGGTTGTTTAAACATTTGTAATAAGGTTGGAGGCCATGCATCGGTTAGCGCTATAACATGTGCTTCTGTAATGGCCGCTGGAGTTTCTTTAAAGCGCATCCACCCACCTAAATGGGAGGTTTCTGCACTGCTAAAAGGCATAGCACCTTGTTGTGGGCATAAATCAACATGTTGAAAAAACTCCGGCATTTGCCCTTGTATAAATGGCAATGTATGGCGCTCATTAACTTCGTGTAAACCTAACGACTTTGCAACGGGTACATTAATAGCTGAGTTGCGATTACTAGCAAAGCAGGCTTGTACAATTACACACACTTGCTCGTTTTGAATTGCTTTGGCCAGTACTTGAGTACTACTTTTGCCTTCACGCAGTATTTCTACCGATAAAGAAAATGGCGTATCGGCAAGCAGCGGGCCAACAAAGTTAGTACTTAAAGATAATAACCGGCGCTCACTATTTACTTGAGCTCTCATTGCTTGATATAAAAGTGCTGCAGATAACCCACCAAAAGCGGTGCGCCCTTGGCACCAATTAGCTTCAAACTGCATGGTGTTTGCCACATTATTAGTGTCGTCTTGATTATTAATATTAGCGGCTTGTTGCAGCAAATGATCGAAATTCATTAGTTAGCGTGTCCTTAAAAGTACGAATTACTAAATATATAACACAGCCAAACTTGTCAGACCAGCAATAAAAGTTCAATACAAACGGCGTAAAAACCAGCGTTGCTAGCAAATATTGCACTTTATTTAGCTTATTTTGTAAAAAAATCAAAAAAAATGATATTTTTTTCATTTTTACAGTTGAATTAAGTTTGCAGCATCCCTATTAACTAGTCATCGAACGTATTAATGAATATTGAAGTTGGAGAAATTTCATGGGTAGAATTATTGGAATAGACTTAGGTACTACAAACTCTTGTGTTGCAGTACTTGATGGTGGCAAAGCACGTGTTATTGAAAACGCGGAAGGCGATCGCACAACCCCGTCTGTTATTGCTTATACGCAAGACGGTGAAACTTTAGTTGGTCAGCCAGCTAAGCGTCAAGCGGTTACTAACCCAACAAACACAGTATTTGCTATTAAGCGTTTAATTGGTCGTCGTTTTGAAGACGAAGAAGTACAGCGCGATATCGGCATCATGCCATTTAAAATTGTTAAAGCCGATAACGGTGATGCATGGGTTGAAGCGGGCGGCGAAAAACGCGCTGCACCACAAATCTCTGCTGAAATCCTGAAAAAAATGAAGAAAACGGCTGAAGACTTCTTAGGTGAAGCAGTAACTGAAGCAGTTATCACAGTACCGGCATACTTTAACGATTCACAGCGTCAAGCTACAAAAGATGCGGGTCGTATTGCTGGCCTTGAAGTTAAACGTATCATCAACGAGCCAACTGCTGCAGCACTTGCTTACGGTATGGACAAAAATCGTGGTGAAAACATTGTTGCAGTATACGACTTAGGTGGCGGTACTTTCGATTTATCAATTATTGAAATTGATGAAGTTGAAGGCGAGCACACGTTTGAAGTACTTGCTACAAATGGTGACACGCACTTAGGTGGTGAAGATTTCGATAACCGCGTAATCAACTACCTAGTAGCTGAATTTAAGAAAGACCAAGGTCTAGACTTAAAAACTGACCCACTTGCAATGCAACGTGTTAAAGAAGCTGCTGAAAAAGCGAAGATTGAACTATCTTCTGCACAATCTACAGAAGTAAACCTTCCGTATGTAACTGCAGATGCGACAGGTCCTAAGCACATGAACGTGAAACTAACACGTGCTAAGCTTGAGTCACTTGTTGAAGACTTAGTAACTAAGTCAATTGAACCATTAAAACGTGCACTTGCTGATGCTGATTTATCAGTAAGCGACATCAACGACATTATTCTTGTTGGTGGCCAAACACGTATGCCTTTAGTACAAAAAACAGTTGCTGAGTTCTTTGGTAAAGAGCCACGTAAAGATGTTAACCCTGATGAAGCTGTTGCAGTAGGCGCGGCAATTCAAGGTGGTGTACTAGCTGGTGACGTTAAAGACGTACTATTACTAGACGTTTCTCCATTATCTCTAGGTATTGAGACAATGGGCTCGGTAATGACAGCACTAATTGAGAAGAACACCACGATTCCTACTAAGAAATCGCAAACTTTCTCAACAGCTGAAGATAATCAGTCTGCAGTAACAATTCATGTACTGCAAGGTGAGCGTAAGCGTTCAAGCGACAACAAATCTCTAGGTCAATTTAACCTAGAAGGTATTCGTCCAGCACAACGTGGTACACCACAAATCGAAGTAACATTCGACGTGGATGCCGATGGTATCTTACATGTATCTGCTAAAGATAAAGATACAGGTAAAGAGCAAAAAATTACGATTCAAGCATCTTCTGGCTTAAGTGATGAAGAAGTTGAACAAATGATTCGTGATGCTGAAGCGCATGCTGAAGATGACAAAAAATTCGAAGAGCTAGTAGCGACTCGTAACCAAGCAGATGCAATGGTTCACGGTACACGCAAGCAAATTGAAGAAGCTGGCGATGCACTTCCAAGTGAAGACAAAGAAGCGATTGAAGCGGCTGTAGTTGACCTTGAAGCTGCTATTAAGAGTGACAAGAAAGACGAAATTGAAGCTAAAACTCAAGCGCTTGCTGAAAAGTCTCAAAAGCTTATGGAAATTGCACAAGCTAAAGCTCAACAAGGTTCAGCTGACGCAGGCGAGCAACAACAATCTGCTAAGCAAGATGACGACGTAGTTGATGCAGAGTTTGAAGAAGTTAAAGACGACAAGTAATTGTTGCTTACGCTTCTAGCTAACACAAAGCACTATAACTTAGTTAAGTGTTTAAGTTAGAATGAACGATTGAGGCGCGCAGGCAATAGCTTGACGCGCCTTTTGCATGAGAATTAGGTGGTAAATCGATACGATTTATCGGTTTATCAAGCAGCCTAGCTGCAAATAGAAAAGAGTAGTGTGGTAGATATGTCAAAACGCGATTATTACGAAGTCCTCGGCGTAAGCAAAGATGCGAGTGAGCGAGACATTAAAAAAGCGTATAAACGCTTAGCGATGAAATATCATCCAGATCGTACTTCAGGCGACAAAGAGCTTGAAACAAAGTTTAAAGAAGTAAAAGAAGCTTACGAGATATTAACTGACGCGCAAAAACGTCAAACTTACGACCAATACGGCCATGCAGCTTTTGAGCAAGGTGGCGGCGGTGGTGGTCATGGTGGTTTTGGCGGCGGTCATGGCGACTTTGGCGATGTTTTTGGTGATGTTTTTGGCGATATTTTTGGTGGCGGCGGTGGCCGACGTCAATCTCGTCAGCAACGTGGATCTGATTTGCGTTACAACATGGACTTAAGCTTAGAAGAAGCGGTTCGTGGTAAAGAAGTCGAAATTAAAATACCAACTTGGGTAGGTTGTGATCCATGTGATGGCAGCGGTGCAAAAGCCGGATCCAAGCCTAAAACATGTACTACGTGTCATGGTGCTGGGCAAGTACAAATGCGCCAAGGCTTTTTTGCTGTTCAGCAAACGTGTCCTACGTGTCAGGGGCAAGGTCAGATTATATCTAACCCTTGTGACAGCTGTCATGGACAAGGCCGCGTAGAAAAAACGAAAACCTTATCGGTTAAAATTCCTGCGGGTGTTGATACCGGCGATCGTATTCGCTTAACGGGCGAAGGCGAAGCGGGAATGCATGGTGCGCCTTCTGGCGACTTGTACGTGCAAGTATCTGTTCGTGAACACCGTATTTTTGTACGTGACGCAAATAACTTACATTGTGAAGTTCCTATTAGCTTTACTACAGCGGGTCTTGGTGGCGAAATTGAAGTGCCAACACTTGATGGACGCGCTAAGCTTAAAATTCCTTCTGAAACACAAACGGGCAAAATGTTCCGTATGCGTGGCAAAGGCGTTAAATCTGTTCGCAGTGGTGCAATTGGCGACTTAATTTGTAAAGTAGTTATTGAAACACCAATAAACCTGAACGAACGTCAGCGTGAATTATTAGAAGAATTAGAAGAAAGCATGGGCAAAGATAGCTCAAAAAACCGTCCTAAAGAGCAAGGCTTTTTTGACGGTGTTAAAAAGTTTTTTGATGATTTAACTAAATAATTTAATGTGTTTTATAATATTAAACGGCGCTTTTTAGAGCGTCGTTTTTTTTGCTTAAAATAATAGTGTAGCAACATATGACACCAGCAATAGAGTTACTGAAAAAACAAAAAATTGGCTTTGAATTATTAAGCTATGAGCACGATCCAAACACCACTAACTTTGGCCTTGAAGCAGCCCAAAAGCTAAACCTTAATAGGGATCAGGTTTTTAAAACCATAGTGCTGGAAAACCAAGATGGACAGCTCATAGTCGCCATTACACCTGTTTCTCAGCAAGTTAACTTAAAGCTGCTTGCCTCATTGTGTGGCGCTAAAAAGGTAGCTATGGCTGCGGCAAAAAAAGTGCAAGCAAGCACAGGTTATGTATTAGGAGGCGTGAGCCCACTGGGACAAAAAAAACGCCTTGCTACTTTTTTGCACAGCAGCGCTGCACAATTTGCATGTATTTATGTAAGTGCAGGTAAACGAGGCTTAGACATTGCGATTAACCCCCATGAGTTAGCCAAATTAACAGCAGCAGTGTTGGGGGAATTTTAATCAGCATTGATTTTATAACGCTTAGTTAATTAAATTACTGCAAAAATGGAGGACAAATGGCAAAGCCAAATAAAAAAGGGCCAACTAAAACGGTCGATATATTTTGCTCAAGCTGCAGGGCACCTTTATTTAAGTACCGTAAAGGGGGAAAAGGTGCGTTAGTTAAATGTTTTATTGAGCGCATTAGCCAAGACTATACTAAGCAGCCTTGTATTTGCCCAAAATGCGAACGCCCATTTGCGCGGCCTGCAATTATTAAAGGCACAGCTGCATATAAAATGATTGGTGGAAAAGTTACTTTTAAATAAGGCACCTGTTTATTTCAATATTCCGATTAGGGCGGACATAAGCCCTTGATTGAATTTGCTACATTGATAAACTTAACCGGTTTTGCTGTTTCAATGATTGAAAAATACCCTCCCCACGGATCGGGCCAGTCAATTGGGTTTTTAAAATGGAAAAGGATAGACGTGTGATTGCACTTTTATTTGATATTGTAGGTATGACGGGTACTGCTTTAGTAGTGGGTTCATTTTTTTTGTTACAACTAAATAAAGTATCACCAGCGAGTTTGCTTTATAACATGATGAACTTAACCGGCGCTATATTGCTGCTTATTAGTCTTTGTTATAACTTTAATTTAGCCAGTTTTGTAATTGAAATATTTTGGATTGCAGCTTCTTTAATTGGTTTATATAAATATGTTAAAAATAAACCAAAGCTAGGCAAAGCTTAATTATACTTTTATACCGTGAAACTGCCTTATTTCACGGTTTTTATGTTTTTAATACAATTGTTAACAAAAAGTTTATATCTCTCTTTGCATTATGCAGATAAACTATACCCCATTATTAATAGCTAACATTACCCGTTTTATAGGCGTTTATGTTCTTCATTCCTAAAAAAATTATTTTCGCATTTTTATTGCTACTCTTGTTGTTAACAGTCACTTTTTGGTTTGGTCGAATACATGACTTAGAGCAAGCAAAAAAACAAGCCGACCAACAAGTAAGCCAATTAAATAACTACATTGATAATGAGCTTGCTCGATTTGCTGCGATCCCGCAATTACTCACCAATAACAACTTACTCATTCGCTTTACTAATAATGAAGAAGAGCATTATAGCGCTATTAACAACTACTTAGCGGATATACAAAAAGCCAGTGGCGCATCTGATATTTATATACTTAATACTCAGGGCGAGGTTGTTGCGAGCAGCAATTGGCAGGCCGATTATACATTTTTAGGGAGTAACTTTTCATTTCGACCGTATTTTAAACAAGCATTTGCGGGTGAAAAGGTAGCTTATTTTGCGCTTGGTCAGCGTTCAAAAGAGCGTGGATTATATTTTTCGCAGGCTATTTATCATGAAGGTAAAGCAATTGGGGTTGTGGCGCTAAAAGTAAATGTTGCTAAGTTTGAAGACGACAGATCGCTGCTTAATACGGCAGCAGGTAGTCATTTTTATTTACAATTAGCAGATAATGTTATTGCTATGTCGGATGAGCCTAATTGGCGTTTAAACAGTTTTCAAGAGCTGGATATTGCAGCCAGGCGGGAAATAAATCAACGTCGTGCTTATTTAGACTACCAGCCGGGTCTTATTCCTTTACAACAATTTAATAGCCAAAACATTGCACAATTTAAAATTGCTAAGCGTTTATATGTAGTGGCCTCTAAGCCATTAAAACACTTTAATGCTCAAATGAACGTATTAGTAGATGTTTCTAACATAGCAGCCATGCAGTTACCTCGGTTGTTATGGTTGATGATTTTTTATTGTGTGTTTATTTTTATCGTTTATAGCTTACTTGCACGTTTTGCTGGTTATAAAAAACTACTTTATTCTAGGCACAGTTTAGAGCAAAAAGTGATTGAGCGTACCCAAGCACTTGAAAAAGCTCAAACCGCTTTAGTACAGTCTGCAAAACTTGCCACCATAGGGCAATTAAGCGCAGGCATAAACCATGAAATTAACCAGCCTTTGTGTGCCATGAACGCTTATTTAGCCAGTGCAAAAATATTGCTCAATAAAGGTAAGTTAACAGCATTAAACGAGAACTTAGTCATTATTGAGGGCTTAGTCGAGCGGGTGCATAAAATTGTTGCGCAATTAAAACACTTTAGTAAACCTTCAAAAATGCAACTAAGGCCGCACCCTTTGTCGGCATTATTAAATAACGCTTTAATGATCACTCATTCACAACTAAAACAAGATGATATTAGCGTTATTCCTCCGCAGTTTGAGCAAAATATTACCGTTTTGGTCGATTCGCTTAAGTTTGAACAAGTATTAGTTAACGTTATTACTAATGCATCGCAGGCAATGAGTAACTGCGCAACGCGGCAAT
This sequence comes from Pseudoalteromonas sp. JB197, assembly GCF_002332205.1. Lineage (NCBI taxonomy): Bacteria > Pseudomonadati > Pseudomonadota > Gammaproteobacteria > Alteromonadales > Pseudoalteromonadaceae > Pseudoalteromonas > Pseudoalteromonas sp. JB197. The sequence continues at coordinate 687,079 of NZ_NRGZ01000002.1, read as the reverse complement.
TAAGTTTTGAAGTTGAATGCTTTGATGGACGAGTAAAACTATCGATATTAGATACAGGATCTGGCATAGAACACCATACTTTAGGCTCTATTTTTGAACCATTTTATAGTACCAAGTCGAGTACCGGTTTAGGCCTTGGTTTATCAATATCTAAGCAAATCATCGACTCGTTTGATGGTCGTTTAAGTGCGCATAATCGCCCAGAAGGGGGGGCGCAGTTTATTATTTGTCTTTGGAGTACTGCGGAGTCACAACATGATTGAGCCACTGCTTTGTAAACAGGTAATGGTTATTGATGATGAGGCGATGATCCGCGATTCGTTAAATCAATTACTCACTTTGGAAGGCTACCAAGTTCAATGTTTTAGTGATGGGGCAACGGCGCTTAGTCGCTTAAGCCGAGGCTATAGCGGCGTGGTCCTTAGCGACATTAATATGCCAGCAATGGACGGGCTTACGTTACTTGAGCAAATAAAAGCGTTTGATAGTGAGTTACCGGTTATATTTTTAACTGGGTATGCCGATGTGTCGGTGGCGGTAAAAGCGATGCAGTTAGGCGCTTATGATTTATTTGAAAAACCCCTTAACGAGCATTTAATAGATTGTATTGCTAGAGCGTGCGATAAACGCAGCCTGGTAATGGAAAACCGCGCTCTTAAACGCGCGGTAGAAAAAACCTCAGCGCCGGGTGTGCGTATTTTAGGTGATACGCCTAAAATGCAGCACATGATGAAGCTGCTTAATACCGTGATAGATACTCCTGCAGATATATTAATTGAAGGTGAAACTGGGACTGGCAAAGAGCTGGTTGCACGTTACTTACACGACCACAGTAACCGTTCAAGCTGTCAATTTGTGGCGATTAACTGTGGTGCTGTGCCAGAGCAGCTCATAGAAAGTGAACTGTTTGGTGCTGCAAGCGGTGCATACACTGGGGCCACAAAAAATAGAAAGGGTAAATTTGAATTTGCCCAAGGTGGCACTGTTTTTTTAGATGAAATAGAAAGCACCCCGTTGTCGTTACAAGTAAAGTTACTGCGTGTACTAGAGGAGCGAAAGGTAACGCCGGTTGGCGCTAATCATACCGTTAACTTAGATATTCGCATTGTAGCTGCTACTAAAGTTGATTTGCTGGCATTGGTGAATGAAGGTGGGTTTAGAGCCGATTTATATTATCGCCTTAGTTTGGTCAAAGTAAGCATTCCAGCGCTGCGCGATCGAAAAGCTGATATTCCTTTATTATTTAAGCATTTTAGCTCAATTGCGGCAACGCGGTTTTATAAACCACTTGGGGCATTAAATGTAGAGTTAGAACAACGTTTATTAGCCTATGACTGGCCAGGTAACGTGCGTGAACTAAGAAACCAAGCAGAACGAGCAGTATTGTTAGGGCCTGAATTAGCATTTGCGCAAAGTGATTCAGCTGATCAACAAGTGTTATCACAAGATTTAAGTTTGGCCGAAAAGGTCAGTTATTATGAGCAATCTTTAATAGAAGAAGCATTAGAGCGTAACCATGGCAGTATAAAAAACACCATGGGCACGCTGCAAATTGCGCGTAAAACCTTGTACGACAAAATGAGTAAATATGGTCTAAATCGGGATATGTTTACTGATTAGGGCATGTAGTAGTGTGCGATAAAGGTGATGTTTTTAAATAAAAGCGTGCGGATATCCGCACACTTTTTTGCTTTAAAAACAGTGTTAATCATTTAACTTGCTGAAATTTATGTTTATTTAGTAGTTGGCCATCATTTTGCTTAATGGGTGTACAACAATAAGTAGATTCTAATTTTTAGGACACATGATGATAAACAACACACACGTTAAACGCTCTGCGCTTACTTTATTGTGTAGCATAACTGCCTTACCTAATATGGTATTAGCTGCTGAATATTCTGTGTATGGTAAAGCAGAAGTACAAATAGCTAAAACCGATACAGGCGTTATGCGCTACGCCGATGAAGGTACACAAATAGACGCGCCATTTTCACGCATAGGGATCAAAGGACAACACACACTTAACGAGTACGTTAGCGCAGTATTTAAATACGAAGTACAAGTAAAGGGCTTTGAACATGACGATACTAACGAGCCGTTTACAGCGCGTAATACCTATTTAGGTTTAAAAGGAGCGTTTGGTGAAATAGTTGTCGGTAGAAACGATACCCGCTTTAAATACTCAGAAGGTAAGCTGGATAATTTTAACGAAACACAAGCCGATATAGCACAAGTTATTGCTGGGCAAGACCGCCTTGGCGATACCATCACTTACACTTCAAGCTATTGGCATAATGCTCAGTTTTCATTTACTTATGCCCCCAAAGACGATAATAAAGATAACCAAGCGGGTTTTGCCGCTACACTTATTTACGGTGATCGTAATTTAAACAATACGCCATATTATATTTCTTTAAGCCATGTTGACTCACTTAATAATATTAAAGCGAGTCGGATTGCAGGTGTTTATAAGTTTGAGCAGTTACAGCTAGGTGCTTTGTATCAACACTCAGAGTCAATAGATGGCACTAAATCAGGCAATGGCTATGTACTAAGTGCAAGCTATACCTTAGATAAGTGGGTTCCTAAATTACAGTTTGCAAAAGATGACTCAGCACTGCGTCAAGAGTCAGAAGCCACTCAGTGGAGTACAGGTTTAGACTATGTATTTGATAAACAAACCACGGCTTATCTTTTATATACAGACTTAGACTTAGAAGAAAACGCCGATAGCAGCTTAGCGCTTGGTCTTAGGTACAAATTTTAAGGTTTGGATAAATGACACAACAAATTTTGCAAAATAACGCGCCTAAAAACCAATTTAAGCAATGGTTATTACTGCTACTTGGGCCAAGCATAATGCTATTGACCTGTTTACTCGATCCCCCTACGGGCATGTCCAGTGCAGCGTTTAAAACTGCTGGGTTAGCATTTTGGATGGCGTCGTGGTGGGTAAGCGAAGTAGTACCTATTCCGGCAACTGCTTTATTGCCACTTGTTATATCGCCACTGGCTGGTATAGCAGGTATGAAAAGTGTAGCCGCGCCTTATGCTCATCCATTAATATTTTTATTTTTAGGTGGTTTTTTAATTTCTATCGCAATGGAGCGCTGGGGGTTACATAAACGCATAGCACTGAGCACCATGTTGTATGCAGGCACTAAGCCTAGCTTACAAATATTAGCTATGATGCTGGTTACGGCTTTTTTATCTATGTGGATGTCAAACACAGCTACCGCAGTGATGATGCTACCAATAGCTTTGTCTATTACACATTTAGTAAAGCAGTCAGATCCTAGCAATGAAGGATTTGGAAAAGCTTTACTACTTTCTATTGCTTATGGTGCCAGTATTGGTGGTATTGCAACATTAATCGGTACTCCGCCTAATGCTTTAATGGCAGCTTACTTGTCCGATAGCTACCAAATAGAAATTGGCTTTGCACAGTGGATGCTAGTCGGTGTGCCACTGGCGGTAAGTATGCTGTTTATTAGTTGGATTTGGCTTACAAAGTTTGCTTATAAAGTAGACGCAGGTATTAAAAATAATCAAAAAATAGGCACCAAAGCTGTATTTACTGAACAATTAAAAGCACTTGGTGAAATGCAACGCGCCGAAAAAGGCGTGCTATTTGTATTTGTGCTTGCTGCTGCGTGTTGGATATTTAGACCTTTGCTAGGCGAGTTTAGTGGTTTGAGTATTTCAGACACCACTATTGCGATTGCCGCGGCGCTATTATTATTTGTATTACCTGCAAATAAAGGCACTAACGAACGTATTTTAGATTGGGAAAGTGCTGCTAGAGTACCTTGGGGCGTATTATTATTGTTTGGTGGTGGCTTAACACTTGCCTCGCAAATAAAGTCATCGGGCTTGGCGCAATATATTGCACAAATGATTCAAGGTGCGAGTGCTATTCCTCTCGTTATGAGTATTTTAGTGGTCGTTGCATTAATTACATTTTTAACCGAAATCACCAGTAACACCGCCACCGCGGCTGGTTTTTTACCCTTACTTGGCCCCGTTGCAGAATCGATTGCAGGCTCACCACTTGTGTGGGTTATTCCGGCGGCGATTGCCTGTAGTTGTGCATTTATGATGCCAGTAGCCACCCCACCAAACGCAATTGTGTTTGGCTCAGGGCAAATACAAATGCGCGACATGATACGTGCAGGCTTTGTGCTTAATATTGTGGCAATTGTTTTAATTACTCTAGTAACAATGACAATTGCAGCGCAAGTATTTGGCTTTTAAATTGCGCAGCTATTGGCTGCTAAACAACAGCCAATAGCTGCAATAGTTACCACTTAGCTCCAACCAAAACCAGAGTAGTTTTGTATATAGTTCAATACTATGCAAAATTACTCTTTATTGCTCGTATTACAGAACAAGGTTATAGTCTCAAATAACTTTAAAATTTGAGTAATCTATTTTGACTATCGACGCACCGCAAACACCTTCGTTAACTGCACAATTTGATGAGTTACAACAGTACTTTATAAAAACTCCTTACTTGTCGATTAATAAACGCATCACAGTGTTAAAGCAATTGCGCAGTCGCGTTGTAGAGTTTGAGCAAGAGCTGATAGACGCAGTATCAAAAGACTTCGGTTACCGTACCGCATTTGATACCTTGCTAGGCGATATATTGCCCACAATGCAAGCCTTAGCACATACCATAAAAAAGCTACCAAAGTGGTCTAAGCCAAGCAAGCGCTCAGTAGGTTTAAGCTTATGGCCTTCAAAGGTGAGCGTAACATACCAGCCTAAAGGCGTGGTTGGCATTATAGCGCCTTGGAATTACCCAATACAGCTTGCCATTGTGCCTGTTATTACCGCATTGGCAGCGGGTAATCGTACAATGTTAAAGCTCAGTGAGTTTACCCCCCACACCAATCAAGTGCTTGAAAAGCTATTTAGTGGTGAACTAGAGCAACATTGTAAAATAATACAAGGGGGGAGTGGCGTTGCTAGTGAATTTTCATCGCTGCCATTTGCACACCTGTTTTTTACAGGCTCAATTGCGGTAGGTAAGTTAGTAATGGGCGCTGCAAGTGCTAATTTAACGCCAGTTACCTTAGAGCTTGGCGGTAAATCGCCTGTTATTATTACTGAAAAAGCAGATATTAAAAAAGCGGCGCAAGCAATACTCTTTGGTAAAATGGCCAATGCTGGGCAAATTTGTGTTGCCCCCGATTATGTATTTGTACCCAAAGAGCTTGAGCATCAGTTGGTGCAACACTTGTGTGAATTATATAAGAAACACTACAAACAAGGGGTAGAAGGTAAAAATTTAACCTCTATTGTAAGCGATGCTCACTATGCACGCTTATCTGGCTATTTAGAACAAGCACAGCAGCTAGGCTCAACCATAATTAAACCTCTTGAAGATAACCAGCAAGACCCAGATAAACATCGAATGGGGCTACATATTGTCACCCAAGTAACCGATGAAATGCAATTAATGAAAGATGAGCTATTTGGCCCAATATTACCTGTAATGAGTTACACCAACTTAGAGCACGCAATAAGTTATATAAAGCAGCATCATCACCCATTAGCCTTGTATATTTTAGGGCAAAATAAACAAATTCAAGAATATATTATAAAGCAAACACTAAGTGGTACTGTTGCGGTTAACGACACCTTAGTGCAAGTAACTGCCGATGATGCGCCGTTTGGTGGAGTGGGGCATTCTGGAATGGGGCATTATCATGCTAATGAAGGGTTTTTAACCTTTAGCCATGCTAAAAACACGCTGGTTTCTGGATCATTCAACCCACGTATCGGCATGCTACTTAAACAAAGCAAAGTACTAATTAAGTTATTAAAGTGGCTTTATATTAAAAAGTAGTGAATATAACAAAAAGGCTAAACTCATCTTACTGCATTAGTTAGTATTAGCGAGCTTAGCCTTGTTATTTAAACGCTGTTTTAGAGCAATTAATTAAAACAGCGTTTAAAGCAGTTTATTAAAACAACCGCCCTTCACCAGCGTAAGTGCCGGCTAAAATTCTGGCATAAATAGCGTCGGCTTTTTCTTTTGCTTCTTCAACTTCTTTAGGCAGCATTTTTTGCTCGTCGAGCTTGCGACTATGGCTTGCTTGCATATTGCCGTTATACTCGGCAATGGTGTTCCAAATATATGACTTTTCTAAATTCTTAGGCATGCCTAAGCCTTCAAAGTACATTAAAGCTAAATTAAATTGCGCCAAAGTATAATTATTGGCTGCAGCTTTTTCATACCACGTTTTAGCAAGTTCATAATCTACGCTTACGCCATCACCATTGGCATACATAACGCCTAGGTTAAATTGTGCAGCGGGTAGGTTTTTGTTTGCCGCTTGTTCAAATAACTTTATTGCCATTTGTTTGTCGAGTTTTACCCCGTTGCCTTCATCGTATAAAACAGCGAGAGCAAACATAGAATCAGGGTGGTTTTTTGCTACCCCTTGTTGGTAAAGTTGAGCAGCTTTACGGTAGTCACGCGTTACACCATAACCACCTTCATATAATTTACCCAGCTCATAAATACCAGGGGCAAAGCCTTTATCTGCTAGGTAATTAAACTCTTTTAGTGCTTGTGCAAACTCGCCTTCATTAGCGGCTTTGATCCCTTCCTCCAACCCGGCATGAGCGAAAGGGCTGCTAAGTAAAATGCCAGCTAGGAGTAAGGTTTTTAAATTAAACTGTGACATAAGAATGTCTCCAATAAGTGATAGTTGCAATGTGTATTATTTAAACATTATTCTATTTAAAATTTTTGTGCTAAATGAGGTAATGCAACGTTTAAAGATTAAGTGCAAAGTTTATTGCTTGTTATGTTTTACGCTGGCCTTAGTATTTAGCACCGCATTAGCAAATGCAAAGTACGCTTATTATAGCCTAAAGCCGAGCAGAGTTGTTTTAGCAGTGTAAGATACAGATATTACAAAAAATTTAAAGCAGTAAAAAAGCCCTTTCGGGCTTTTGGGTCATATCAACCGTCACTAATATGAAAAATGAAGATGTAGGCTAAGCTTTGTTTATTACAACCCGAGCAACATAAGTATTACGGGCTTATAAAAATAACAGCATCCGTGCTGAAAGTTCATCCTTGGGCACTGAGGTCGGCACATTTAACTTATGCGAGTGATTATCAGTTAGATTTAAATTAAAGTCAAATGCAAATAAAAACTATTATCAAGTTTGTGTGTGCGCAGGAGAGTTATGTTAATTAAAATAAATACAAAAAAAATAATACATGCAATGGTAGTTATCAGCTTTGTACTTTTAGCTAGCTGCTCTACTTCTTTTGCTTATAACAATTTACCTTGGCTATCATCATTTTGGGTAGATGACTACATAGACCTAAACAGTAGCCAAGCAAAACAACTTAAAATTATAATTAAACAAACCCGTAATTGGCATCGTCAGGTAGAGCTGCCTAAGTACAAGCAAGATCTTATCAAGTTACAAAAAACATTTAATAGTGAGTTTAATATCAGCGATTTAACACAGCAGGTTACTGTAGCTAAATTGCATTGGAGCAATTTATTAATACAGGTTAAAGCGCCTTTAATAGAATTGGCTAAAACACTCAGTACCAAGCAACAACAAGAGCTTGTAACTAACATACAAGCTAACTTAGCTGACGAGTTAAAACAGTATCAAGAGCAAACGACGCAACAACTTAGCGAAGAGCGCCTAAAAGAGCAGCTTAGTTATTATAAAGATTGGTTAGGGAAATTAACTAAGCAGCAAACACAGCTCATAACAGTAGCTAACGAGCAGTATATTAATACCTTTGTGCTTTGGCAGCGTTATAAGCAAAATAGGTTAAACGCACTGCAACAGGCTTTTAGTTATGAATTACGTAATGTTGAACAGTTTGAGCAGCAAATGAGCATTATAATTACCGATCGTGAATATTTTATTAGTGAAGAATTAGCGGCCAAAAACCAAGCTAATTTAATGGCTCATGTAAATTTGCTTGTTAGTTTAAATAGTACTTTATCGGATAAACAACGCCGCCACGTAAATAAGCACTTTGCTGAGTTGATAGAGACGGTGGACGATCTTATTGCTGATTAGGTTTTTTACGCAGTACAGTAACGAATTTTTATATAATTATTTACCAGCAGGGCCACGGCTATTGTAGGTAAACTATTTTGTTATATTTATGTTTCACGTTAAACTAATTTTTTATTTTTTATCAAGTTTCATAAATGGATATAGCAGCACTTAATAGTACAGAGTTTTTAAGGAAAAATGTTCTCAAATGGGTCAGCTTATGCTTTGGTTGCTTGGCGTTGGTATTTGCAGGTTTTAATCTTACGGTGAATAATTTAAGTGTGCTTGGTTATTTTGAAGTTGTTTTTTCGCTGTATTGTTTTTGCATTTATTTTCGTTTGGGTAAACACCCGGTGCAAGTTTGGCAGTCTGTTGTTATGTGTGCCTTTATTTCTTTTATTGTGGTTTTTGGAGCTTATATAGCCGCACCTAGTAATGGGGTGTTTGTTTGGGCGTTTGTGCTGCCTACTTTGTATTATTTATTACTAGGAAAAAACTATGGATTTATTTTTTCCATTGTTTTGCTCAGCTTGCAAAGTATTGTATTAATTAATAAATCCTCGTTAGCTCCTTTTACTTCTCTTAATTTATGTTTAAATATATTATTTGCTTATATTGTTATTTGGGCTATTTCACATACATTTGAAAGTAGCCGCTCGCAGTTTTCAAAAAGACTTAAAAAATTTGCCATGCTTGACCCCCTGACCGGAGCGGGTAATCGTTTGGCAATGAATCATTATTTTTCGGTTGAGTTACGTGAGCGTGCCCAGCTTTACTTGTTTTTAGTTGATTTAGATTATTTTAAGCAAATAAATGATAAATACGGCCACGATGTGGGCGATAAAGTATTGATAGAAGTAGCCACGCTATTAAAAGTTACTTTTGCTAAAGGTTATGTTTTTAGGGTCGGGGGCGAGGAGTTTGCACTTATAAGCTCGTTTAATAGTGAGCATGCAGCGCTTGCTGTTGCCGAAAAAGTAAGAGCTGCACTGGAAAATAAATACATAAACGTTGATAACTATAAAATAAACCTAACAGCAAGTATTGGCGTTGCAAATTATAAACCCCAACAATCACTCAATGAATTGCTTAAAGCAGCCGATAAACAGCTTTATAAAGCCAAAGATTTAGGGCGCAATAGCGTTTATTATCCAGCGGTTAAAAGTGACAAAACAGCGCTTATATAACGATTAATACATGTGATCAAAATTTGGGATACTGTTTTCCCAAATCGGTTTATCTTTGCCTAAATACTCGCGCACAGCATCAAAAAATAGTCGCGTTCTGACCGGTAAGTCGCGATGCGGATATAACGCATACATAGCACTGTGGTCCATTATTTTTATATTGGTAAGTAATGGCACTAACTCGCCATCAATAACTTCGTTATCGAGTAAAAATGCAGGCGCCAAAAAGTAACTGGTGCCAGAGAGTGTTTTCATTAGCAATACTTCAGCGTCGTTAGCCCGAAACACACTCCTTATTTTTTGCTCGCAAGCCTCACCTTTATCGTTATAGTAATTTATTGCATCCACTCTAAATGCATTGCTTTTATAGCTTGCCGCCGGTAATTGAGCCAGATCGCTCATAGTTTTAGGCATGCCATAGGTTTTTACAAATTCAGGTGTTGCTAATATCAATAAACGATTACGGGCAATTTTACGCGCAATGAGCGATGAATCTTTTGGCTCGCCAATTCTAAATGCTAAATCAAACCCTTCAGATACTATATCGACCAAGCGGTCATCTAAACGTAATTCTACTTCTACTTGTGGAAAGCGTTTTTGAAAATCATTAATAACAGGTTGTAAATAACGGCGACCAATAATGGTTGACGCTGTTATTTTTAATAATCCACGCGGCTCTTGGTGATAGTTTTCGGCCATGCGCAGGGTTTCACCTAGCAGCTCTCTGAGGTCGGCTGCTTTTTTTATCATTTCGGCGCCCGCTGCAGTAAGCGAAAAAGAACGTGTTGTTCTGTTTAACAACCTCACGCCAAGCTCATCTTCTAAACGGCTAATTTGTTTTGATATAACGGAGCGGTCAATATTACGTATTTCAGCTGCTTTGGCAAAAGAGCCTTGTTCAACCACTTCAAGTAACATTAAAAGTCGACTAGTTGTATCCATAATATTACCTAAAATAGTTTATTGATGCCATTTTGGCATTAATGAATTTAGAAATCTATTATTTTTGTCAGCACGATTGTTCCGTACCATGCAACGCTAATTATAAAGGAGCGTCGTAATGAACAAACATTTAATTGCTGTAGCACTGGCTACAGCATCCTTAACACTTACAAGTTGTGCCGATGAAAGCACGGCTCAGTCGGCTCCAACAGCGCAACATCAGCCAATAGATGTTGCCAAGGTTATTGTTAAACCGGTACAAAGCTGGCACACCTACACAACTCGCTTAGAATCGCCTCAAGAAGTTGCTTTAATGCCACGAGTATCGGGTGTTATCGACAGCATCGAGTTTAACGAAGGCGACTTGGTAAATAAGGGCGACGTGTTATTTCAATTAGATAACCGTTCATTTACAGCCAAGGTTGCCAGCCTTGAGGCGCAAGTTAACAGTGCAAAAGCAGCGCTTGAACAAGCAAGCAGTGAAGCAACCCGTGCGGTACGCTTAACGCAGCGTAAAGCTATTTCAACTGAGCAAGCACAAGCACGTACTTCAACACTGCGCCAACGCGAAGCGCAACTAGCGGCGCTACAAGCACAGTTAACATCGGCGCAGCTTGATTTAGAATTTACCTCAGTTGTATCGCCTATAGATGGCATTATTTCGCGCGCTAATATTACTAAAGGTAATAATATTTTAGCGGGGCAAAGCGTATTAACGTCGATTGTTTCAAATGAAAAAATGTACGCTTATTTTGATATAGACGAGCGCACTTGGAATTCATCGTTTAATGATGTTAGTGCAGCAAGCCGCCAACCTGTGGTAATGCAAAAGGTAGGTCAAGATGATTTTGCTTACTCAGGTTACATTAACTTTATTGACAACCAAATTAACGCCGCTACGGGAACTTTACGCGTGCGAGCAGTGTTTGCAGATAATAGCGGGCAGTTACGTGCAGGCTCGTTTGCGCGTATTAAGTTAGCCGCAAACGCCATTACTGACACTGTAATAGTGCCAGATAGAGCAATAGGTACAGATTTAAAAAATCGCTTTGTACTTACGGTCGGCGAAAACAATGTTCTGCAATATAAATTAGTAACCGTTGGAGAGCGTTATGGCTCATTACGCGCGATTACTGCAGGCCTTACAGAGGGTGATGTGATTGCTGTAAATGGCCCCGCTCGCGTCGGACCTGGTATGCCAATTTCTCCTAATACCGTCACTATTGATACCAGTGGAATTGCATTTACTTTAGGTAATAGCAACAACCAGTTAGTCGCTAAACAATAAGGTTTATTGATGAAGTTTTCGCACTTTTTTATCCAGCGCCCAATATTTGCGGCGATGTTGTCGTTAATCATTTTAATAGCAGGGGGAATTTCATTATTTCAACTGCCAGTAAGTGAATACCCGGAAGTTGTTCCACCTACCGTAGTGGTAACAGCCAGTTACCCGGGGGCAAACCCAACCGTTATTGCACAAACGGTAGCAACGCCATTAGAGCAAGAAATTAATGGCACCGAAAACATGTTGTATATGTTTTCACAAGCCACTAGTGATGGTCGTATGACCTTAACGGTGACGTTTGCGCTTGGCACTGATTTAGACCGAGCACAAGTACAAGTACAAAACCGAGTAAATAGCGCATTGCCGCGTTTACCACAAGAAGTACAGCGCTTAGGCGTGGTAGCCGAAAAGTCATCGCCCGACTTAACCATGGTGGTGCATTTATATTCTCCTGAAAACACCCACGATACGGCGTATTTATCAAATTATGCCGATTTAAATATTAAAGATGAAATTGCACGCTTATCGGGCGTAGGTGATATTCGCCTGTTTGGTGGCGGTAAATATTCTATGCGTGTGTGGCTTAATCCCGATGCTTTAGCATCGCGCGAGTTAACCGCATCGGATGTAATAAGTGCACTGCGCTCACAAAACCAGCAGGTTGCTGCGGGTAGCTTAGGCGCTCAGCCAATTTCGAACGACAGCCAGTTTCAAATATTGTTAAATGTTAAAGGTCGTTTAAACAGTATTGAAGAATTTGAACAAGTTATTATTAAAGTAGGTGAGCAAGGGCAGTTAACCCGTTTATCAGATATAGCTCGTGTAGATTTAGGGCAAGACACTTATGCACTGCGCGCTGAGCTTGATAATCAACCAGCACTGGCTATGCCAATATTCCAACGCCCGGGTTCTAATGCAATTGAGCTCTCTGATCAAGTACGCGAAACCATGGCGCGTTTAGCGAAAGACTTTCCTACCGGTGTTGAATACGACATAGTGTACGACCCTACAGTATTTGTACGCGGCTCTATCGATGCGGTAATTACTACCTTGCTAGAAGCAATCGCATTGGTTGTTATTGTGGTGATTGTATTTTTACAAACATGGCGTGCATCTATAATTCCATTGATTGCGGTGCCTGTTTCACTCATTGGTACTTTTGCAGTGATGCAGTTGCTGGGAGTGTCTATTAATACCTTGTCGCTGTTTGGTTTAGTATTGGCCATAGGTATTGTGGTAGATGATGCCATAGTAGTGGTAGAAAACGTTGAGCGTAATATTGAAAAAGGTCTGTCGCCACTTGAAGCAACCCGCGTTGCCATGAGTGAAGTAACCGGCCCTATTATTGCAATTGCTTTGGTACTTAGTGCGGTATTTATTCCTACGGCGTTTATTACCGGGTTGTCGGGGCAGTTTTATAAGCAATTTGCCTTAACCATTACTATTTCTACTATTATTTCAGCTTTTAACTCGCTGACTTTATCCCCAGCACTCGCTGCATTATTATTAAAACCCCATGACGCAAAGCCAGACGCTTTTACGCGGTTGTTAAATAAACTATTTGGCCGTTGGTTATTTGCACCCTTTAATCGCGTGTTTAATCGTGGCGCTAAAGGCTACGAAAAACTGGTACAAAAGCTGATCCGCATGAGCGTGGTAGTAATGGTTGCTTACGTTGCTTTAGTGGGCGGTACTATTAAGTTATTTGACTCTGTACCCGGTGGCTTTATTCCTCAGCAAGATAAACAGTATTTAGTGGCAATTGCACAACTTCCTGATGCTGCGAGCCTAGATCGTACCGAAGCGGTTATTAAACAAATGCAACAAATAGCGCTTGAAGTGCCCGGCGTTGCACATACGGTTGCCTTTCCGGGGTTATCGGTTAACGGTTTTACCAACAGCCCTAACAGCGGTATTGTATTTACGCCCTTAGCTCCTTTTAGCGAGCGTACCGATCCGAGCCAGTCTGCCATGGCAATTGCAGCGCAACTTAATCAACGCTTTGCAGCAATTGACGAAGCATTTGTAGCGGTATTTCCGCCGCCGCCTATTCAAGGTTTAGGCACCACAGGTGGCTTTAAATTACAAATTGAAGATAGAGCAAACAAAGGTTTTGAAGCATTATTTAATAGCCTACAAGCGGTAATAACGAAAGCGCAACAAGACCCAGCATTAGTTGGCCTGTACTCAAGTTTTCGTATTCAAGTGCCACAAATGGATATAGATATAGACCGTGAACAAGCACTTATTCAAGGCATACCACTGGATGAAGTGTTTAATGCGCTACAGATATATTTAGGCTCAGTGTATGTAAACGACTTCAACTTATTTGGCCGTACTTACCAAGTCAATGCGCAAGCTGACGCCGATTATCGCGTTGATCCAGAACAAATATTGCACTTAAAAGTACGAAATCGTGCGGGTAATATGGTGCCATTAGGATCAGTGTTAACGGTAACTCCTACCATAGGCCCAGACAGAGTAATGCATTACAACGGCTACCCAAGTGCAGAACTTAATGGCAGCCCAGCGCCAGGTTATAGCTCAGACCAAGCGCAAGTTGCGATTGAAAAAGTACTTGCCGATACGCTACCTTCAGGTATTGAATATGAGTGGACCGAAGTAACCTATCAGCAAGTACTTGCGGGTAATACTATGGTGTATGTATTTCCGTTAGTGGTACTGCTGGTATTTATGGTGCTGGCTGCACAATACGAAAGCCTACGTTTACCACTGGCAATTATAATGATTGTACCTATGACCATATTTTCGGCGCTAATTGGGGTGTGGTTTGTGGGCTCAGACAATAACATATTTACGCAAATTGCATTAATTGTGCTGGTGGCTTTGGCCTCTAAAAACGCGATACTTATGGTGGAGTTTGCCAAAGATCAACACGAAACCGGTTTATCACATTTAGATGCCATGTTAGCGGCATGTCGAATGCGCTTACGCCCCATATTAATGACCTCAATAGCCTTTACCGCGGGCGTTGTACCATTAGTATTTGCAACGGGTGCGGGAGCCGAGATGCGCCACGCTATGGGTAATGCTGTATTTGCAGGCATGATAGGAGTAACCGTATTCGGCTTATTATTTACCCCGGTATTTTATATGTTAGTAGCCAATAAAAAGCAAAAAGCACAGCAGGTATCACATGATTAAATTAGTGCAAAAAAGCCTTAAAACGTCGCTTACCACAAGCGCTATATTAATTGCTGCTATGTTATCGGGTTGCGCCGCTAAAATTGACGCTGCCAGCGAGCAAAACATGGTTAGTGAGTTTATAGCTAGTGCCAATATAGCCAGCGAGCTTAATAATATTGATGAGACAAACTGGTGGCAAAAGCTAGAATCAGCTCAGTTAAATCAGTTGGTTACAGACGCATTAACCAATAACCACAACTTACAAACCAGTCAGTTAGTACTTAAAAGCGCCTTGGCGCGCTTAGGTGAGCAACAAGCGCAGTATTTACCGCAAGGCGGGGTAGAAATTGGCGCGCAGCGCAGTGGTTTAGGCGATACTAACAGTCGTCAATCGAGTGCTAATTTAGCACTTAATTGGCAGCTCGATTTATTTGGTCGTATTACGGCATTGGTTGATGCAGCGAATGCATCGGCCATGAGCCAAGCCGAGCAAGTGCGTTTATTGCAAATTGAAGTGGTTTCGTCGGTTGTTAAAGGCTTTGTGAGCTATCAAGGTAATGTACAAAAGCAGCACATTGTTACGTTGCAAATAGACGCACTAGAGCAAAGTATTGCGGTACTTCAAGCCCAGGTTGATGAAGGCGTAGCAAACGAGCTTGATTTAAATCGTACTATGGCACAACTTAAGCAACAACAAGCACTAATGCCGGCAATTGAATACGCTAAATATCGCGATTTATCTACACTGGCTGTGCTTAGCGGACGACTAGCACAAAATGTTAAACTCACTAATGAGCAAGCCATTTTAGAGCATAAATTTACCGTATCGTTAAATGATGCTAATGAATCTATCGCACTTAGGCCCGATATTAGCCAAGCACTTTATGCATTTAGCCAAGCAAATAGTTTAAGTGTTGCTGCAAGTAAAGCGTTATTACCAGATATAAGCTTAAGTGGTTTTGCAGGCGTGCTTAGTATTGGTAGTAATAGCTTTAGTGATACACAGCAGCAATGGCAGGTGGCTCCGCAAATTCAGTGGTCAATACTGAGCTACCCGGCACTCATAGCGCAGCGCGATGCACAGCAACTTTTAACTCAAGCGGCTTATAGCGATTATCAACAAGTGATACTCCAAGCGCTGAGCGAAAGTGAACTTTCTTTGCAATTGTTGGTCAACCAAGCTCAGCAAAAGAGGTTTGCTGAGCAGCGTTATCAGTTTGCTAATAATGCATTTTTACAAGCGCAAGCAATGTACGAAGAAGGGCAAATTCCTTACTTAGAGTTGTTAGATGCGCGTCGGGATGTTCTAATAGCTCAAGAAAATGCTGTTGATTCAACGATTTCATCACTGCTCGCTAAAGTAAATGCTTACCAATCATTTAACGGGCGATGGAGTTATGCGTTAAATAATACTAACCAGTAGAGTTTTTTGATGTCTGATACTGATATTTCACCGCAATACACGCTACCGCAGACTATGCGAGCAATTGTATTGCCTGAGCCTAATGAAAAAATTTGTTTAGCCGATGTTGAGTACGCTGTTCCTGAGTGTGCAGACAACGAGCTGCTTATTAAAGTTGAATATGTTGGCTTAAACCCAGTTGATGGCTTGTTTGCTAAATCGGGTTTTTGTAAGTGGCAATATCCACATATTTTAGGGCTTGATGCCGTTGGCGTAGTGGTAAAGGCTGGTAAAGGTGTTTTCCCGGGCGTTGGCACGCGTGTAATGTGGCATGCCAGTATTGGCGATCAAGGGGCGTTGAGTGAATATACCAAAGTAGCTAACTATGCTGTATCGGTTGTTCCTGCTGAGCTTGCAGGCGATATGGCGGCTACTTTACCTTGTGCCGGTATGGCTGCACTCATAAGCCTAGATAAAATTAATATTACCGAGGGCGATACCGTATTAATTGACGGTGGCGCAGGGGCTGTAGGGCAGTTTGCCATTCAGTTTGCAAAGCAGCGCGGTGCCGACGTATTTACCACAGCAGCTAAGCGTAATCATAAATTGGTAAAACAATTAGGCGCCGATGTGGTATTTGCTTACCAGGATAAAGACTTATGCGAAAAAATTCGCCGAGAGCTTGGCCCACAAGGCTTTGATGCGGTAATAGACACCGTTGGTGGCGCCTCTACAATACGCAATATAGAACTAATGCGTTTTTGTGGGCGAATTGCTTGTTTAAACCCATTGCCACATTTTGAACAAGAGCTAATGTATCGTCGAGCACCCAATATTGGTGTTGTATCCTTAGGAGGTGCTTGGTTGGCAAATAGTTTATGTGCCCAGCAACGTTTAAGTTTTATGGGTAACTTATTAATAGAAGGTGCTTTGAGTGGTGACATTAAAACACCCGAAATTACAGCTGTCGACTTTAACGCACAAGCAGTATCAGCAGCACTACATAAACAATTAGACGGCGGTTTTACCGGCAAACAAGTGGTTAAAATAAGCACTTAGTTAATTTTATAATTGAGCGGATACTAATTAACGCAGCATATAATTATGCTGCGTTTTTTTATGCCCGTTTAAAGTCGCTTTATTTTTAAGGCGTGATTTAGCTAAGTTTTGTTGTTTAATTAGCCAAATGAAGAAAAATAATGTTTTTCAGCGCATAGCCGTAAGCCCTTGTGTTTAAACAGTTTACGTTCACGTAAAGAAAATAAATTGAAAAAACTGTTAATTATTTGCATAGAGTAATTGATCTAATCGAATTTTTATGACGTAATGTAGTTATTATTATCTGGTCGGATGAGTTCAATCATGAGTTTACGTACAAAATTAAAAAAAGTATTACCAAGTATTTCAATTACTGAACAAGAAGCGCTAGACGCCGGCGATGTATGGTTAGAAGGGTCTATCTATCAAGGTAAACCTGACTTTAGTGCACTACGCGCCGTGCCAGCTGCAGTATTAAGCGCAGACGAAAAAGCCTTTATTGATGGCCCACTGCAAGACTTGTTGGGTATGATTGATGACACCGAAATTCAAAATGGCATTCATTTACCGGATTACATTTTAGACTTTTTAAAGAAAGAGCGTTTCTTCTCGCTGATCATTCCTAAATCGTTTGGCGGTTTAGAGTTCAGCCCATACGCTAACTCAACAATTGTAGCCACTATTGCCACTAAAAGCTCTGCAGTAGCGGTAACAGTAATGGTACCTAACTCGTTAGGCCCAGGTGAGCTATTACTGCATTTTGGTACGCAAGAGCAACAAGCACACTACCTACCACGTTTAGCAAATGGTACAGACATTCCATGTTTTGCATTAACTAGCCCAGAAGCGGGTTCTGACGCAGGTGGCATTCCAGATTTAGGTACAGTTACTAAAGGCATGTACAACGGCGAAGAAGTACTAGGTTTAGAAATTACGTGGGACAAGCGTTACATTACACTGGCGCCTATTGCGACTGTATTAGGCTTAGCATTTAAAGTTGTTGACCCTGATGGTTTGCTTGGCGGCAAAGAAAACCTAGGTATTACCTGTGCGCTTATTCCTAAAGAGCACCCGGGTGTAGAGTTAGGTAATCGCCATGATCCTATGAATATTCGTTTTTATAACGGTACTACGCGTGGTAACAAAGTATTTGTACCTATGGACTTTATCATTGGTGGCCAGAAAAACATTGGTCGCGGTTGGCAAATGCTAGTTAGTTGTTTAGGCGCAGGGCGTGGTATTTCATTACCAGCACTGGGTGTAAGTACGGCGCAAGTTGCATTTAAATCAGCGTCTGAGTACGCTGCTGTGCGCGAGCAATTTGGTTTAGCAATAGGCCAGTTTGAAGGTATTCAAGAAAAGCTTGCCGATATTGCAGGTAAAACATACCTACAAGAAGCAATGCGAGTGCTTACAACTGAAGGCTTAGGCATGGGCTTAAAACCATCGGTAGTAACTGCAATTGCTAAATACCACATGACTGAGTTGGGCCGTGATGTACTCGACTCTGCAATGGATATTCAAGCGGGTAAAGCAATTCAAAATGGTCCACAAAACACGCTAGCAAGCGGTTATGTAGCACAGCCAATTGCTATTACGGTAGAAGGCGCGAATATTCTTACTCGTAACCTGATGATCTTTGGTCAAGGTGTAATGCGTTGTCATCCATACTTACAATCTATGGTTGAATCAATTCATAGCGAAGATAAAAATGCAGATAAAGAATTTAACCGTATTTTACGTAAAACAGTAAGTTACAGCGTAGTAAACAGCTTACGTGCGTTCCGCTTGGGTGTATTACCATTTACAGCAGGTGCAAGTTCAACGTTACCAGAAGTACGTGAATACGAAAAAGCAGCACATAAACTGTCAGCTAAATTAGCTGTATATGCAGATTTCTCGCTACTTGTACTTGGCGGTAAGCTTAAGCAAGCAGAAATGTTGTCGGCACGTTTAGGTGATGTAATGAGCTTTTTATACGCGGCAATGGCGTCAATTAAATACTACGAGCAAAAAGTATCAAGTAGTGAACGTGAGCAAGCAGCACCGTATTTTCATTATGCTACTCGCTTTGCACTACAAAGTGCTGAAGAAGCGCTGCACAAGTTTTTAGATAACTTCCCTGCAAGTGGTACGCGTAAGTTTATGCGTTTTATTACCATGAACTACTCAACTAAAATGCCAAAAATTAGCGACGACTTAATTCGTGAACTAGCTAAGCAAGCTCAGCTAGATACGGCCTTTAAAGCGCAAATTACGCATTTAGTTAAGCCAGTTAAAGGTGATGGACATTATATTAACGAGCAAGCGTACAAAGCTAAAATGGCATCGCTTGGTGAGTTGGCTAAAGTTAAAAAAGCACTGCGTGCTAAAACAATTAAAGCGGGTATTCGTTTTTCAATCACACTTGATAACGCACTTGCGGCTAATGTAATTACAGCGGCTGAACATACTCAGCTTATTGATTACAACACTAAGCGCGAAAAAGCGATTCGTGTAGATGAGTTCGATTTTGATATGAACTTACTTGACGACAACGCACAACCGGTTAACCCACTTAAAAGTGTTGTAAACCAGTAATCACCCGGTGTAAATAAATTCAACAATGTAAGCGCCTGTAGTTTGGGCGCTTTTTACGTTTTTATTAGCTCTACTTTCTATTGTTAGTAGGGCTTTTTTTATGATTTTTTAAATAACAACGCTTTGCGTTAAACTAACTAAAATTTATTAAAATTAAGTGCGGCTATGGCTTTTTACCTTTCTTTATTACAGCGACAGTTTAAACAGATAAAAGTGGGGGCTACGCTGACTTCATTGTGGAGTGGTTGTGGCAGCATAGTGGCTTGTGAGCTTGACGGACAGGCGTGTGTTATAAAGGCGGTGAATATTCCTGAGGTTATAAATCACCCAAAGATTAAACAAACGGCGTTTGCTGTTAATCGTAAGCGTAAATCTTATAATGTTGAATACTACTTTTATAATGATTGCAGCCAGCAGTTACCTAATAACGCTGCTGCTATTGGCTGTTTAGCCGCAATCCAAAATGATCAGCAATATGTGCTGGCGTTTAACGATTTTACCCAGCAGGGCTATGTACAAGCTTTGCCTCAAGACTATCGCGAGGTTATTAAATGGTTAGCGAATTTTCATGCGTTTAATTTAACAATTGAAGCTGTTACTCACGCGGCTGAAAAGTTATGGCCACAGGGCAATTATTGGCATTTAAGTACGCGTCCCGATGAGCTTACAAAGCTCCAGCAATCAGCTATTAAGCAGGTTGCAGCTAAGCTAAATACGACATTATGCAATAGTGCATATAAAACAGTAATTCATGGTGATGCCAAGCTGGCAAATTTTGCCATAAACAAACAGCAGCACGTGCTAGGGTACGACTTTCAATATGTAGGTGCTGGTGTTGGGGTTATAGACGTGATGTATTTTATGACAAGCTGCTTTAACGAAACACAATTGCATCAGCATGCTGATAGTTGTTTAGAGTGGTATTTTAGCGAATTGAAGTTAGCATTAGGCGTTTATCATCCTAAGGTAGAGGCAAGTAAAGTGATTAACGATTGGCGCAATTTATGGAGTGTTGCATGGGCCGATTTTTATCGTTTTTTAGCAGGGTGGAGTCCAGAGCATAAAAAAATAAACAGTTACATGTTGCTTCACGTAAATAGTGAGTTAAAAAAACACATTTAATTAACGCTTGAATTAGGTATATTGCCTTAATATCAGGCAAAATAATGTTATTTGGCAGCAATTGTGAAAACTTAACGAAAACTGCAGGCCAAATGCACTTTTTTACTATAAAATATCGCAAATTTTATCACTAGGTTTTTTTAATATGGCTATTCACGTTATAACTCATCCCCTTGTTCAACATAAATTAGGCTTAATGCGCTCCCATGGAATTAGCACTAAAAGCTTTCGTGAATTGTGCTCAGAAGTAGGTACTTTATTAACCTACGAAGCAACTCAAAACCTACCGTTAGAAGATAACGAAATTACCAGCTGGGATGGCACAAAGTTAAATGTGCAGCATATTAAAGGTAAAAAAATTACTGTAGTGCCTATTTTACGTGCGGGCTTAGGCATGATGGACGGTGTGATGCAGTTATTGCCGGCTGCCAAAGTAAGTGTTGTAGGCCTTGAGCGAAACGAAGAAACATTAGAGCCAATTCCATACTTTGAAAAGCTAGTAAGTAATATTAATGAGCGTTTAAGCTTAGTGATAGATCCTATGCTTGCAACAGGCGGCACTATGATTGCCACTATTGATATGCTTAAAAAGGCAGGCTGTAAAGAAATCAAGGTAATTGTATTAGTTGCAGCTCCTGAAGGGGTTGAAAAAACATTAGCTGCCCATCCAGATGTAGAAATATATACTGCATCGGTAGACAGCCACTTAAACGATAAAGGCTATATTGTGCCTGGTTTAGGTGATGCAGGTGATAAAATTTTCGGTACGGTTTAAGTGAAAACAGTGCAAAACGATACGATGAAAAACAATGCCATGTTCTCAATAAAAACGATACTTACTGGTGCGCAAATGTTGTTTGTAGCATTTGGCTCATTAGTACTAGTACCGCTGTTAACAGGGCTTGATCCAAGTGTTGCTCTTTTTACTGCGGGCTTAGGTACGCTATTATTTCAGTTTGTTACTAAAGGCCAAGTACCCATATTTTTAGCGTCATCGTTTGCTTTTATTGCACCGATTATTGCCTCAATACAAATGTGGGGCATACCTGCCACTATGGGTGGTTTAATGGCGGCTGGTTTTGCTTATATGCTATTGAGCTTTTTAGTTAAATTTAAAGGCACTGAAACGCTACATAAAATATTACCCCCAATAGTAGTCGGGCCGGTTATTATGGTTATTGGCCTAGCTTTAGCACCGGTTGCCGTAAACATGGCCATGGGCAAAAGTGGTGACGGCAGCACGCAAATTATTGCTTATGATAGTGCTATTTACATCTCATTATTTTCTTTAGTGGTTACGCTTATATTAGCGGTATGGGGTAAGGGTGTATTTAAACTTATTCCAATATTAGCAGGGGTGATAGCAGGTTATAGTTTATCGCTTGCTATGGGCGTAGTACAATTTGGCGCCGTAACCAATGCACAGTGGTTAGCTGTGCCTAACTTTGTTTTACCTGAGTTTAAATGGCAAGCCATTTTGTTTATGGTGCCGGTGGCGATTGCTCCCGCTGTTGAGCATATTGGCGACATGATGGCGATTAGCCAAGTTACCAATAAAGATTTTTTGAAAAAACCAGGGCTACATCGCACTCTATTTGGCGACGGATTAGCTACCTCAGCAGCATCATTGTTTGGTGGGCCGCCAAACACAACTTACTCAGAAGTAACCGGTGCAGTAATGCTAACTAAAAACTTTAACCCAAAAGTGATGATATGGACTGCAATTATTGCCATTACTTTAGCCTTTATAGCTAAAATGGGCGCAAGTTTACAAACAATTCCAGTGCCGGTTATGGGCGGCATTATGATTTTATTGTTTGGCTCAATTGCAGTGATCGGATTAAACACTTTAGTTAAATCTGGGGATGATTTAAGCGAACCGCGTAATTTAAGCATAGTAGCGCTTATTTTGATTTGTGGTATTGGTGGAATGCATATTGGCAGTAGTCAGTTTAGCCTAGAAGGCGTAAGCCTCTGCGCTATTTTAGGCATAGTGCTAAACTTAGTGTTACCAAAAGCCGAGAAGAAAACCGCAGCTTAAATTTATAGATAAGTTAAACTAACCTAATAGCGCATATATATGCGCTATTAGGTTAGCTAAAATAAAGGCGCAATAGAAATATGGATATCAGTGATTTTTTAGCAAAACATCAACTACCAATAAGCTATCAACAGCAGTGTGAACAGTTTTTTATTCCGGTAGCAAAAAATATATTGCACACTAAAAAAACCAATACTCCGTTATTTGTTGCTATTAATGGCAGCCAAGGCTCGGGTAAAACCACGTTGGCTGATTTTTTAGTAACTTGGTTGGCAAAAAATAGTTCGTTTAATAGCATAGCGCTTTCTATTGATGACTTTTACCTTACTAAGCAGCGCCGACTGCAGCTTGCAAAAAATGTACACCCGCTACTTGCTACTCGCGGTGTACCCGGCACGCACGATGTAGCTTTAATGAAAAGCACACTTGAGCAGTTACTAGCAGGGCACAGTGGTGTGCCTCTACCTCATTTTAATAAGCATTTAGATGACAGTGCACCACATAACGAGTGGCCGCGTAATAATACTGCTGTCGATATTATTATTTTAGAAGGGTGGTGCGTAGGTAGTAAGGCACAATCGGCATCAGCATTAACTGCACCATTAAATGAGTTAGAGCAAAATGCAGATAGCCAAGGTGTTTGGCGTAACTATGTGAACAATTGTTTAAAAACAGAATATTTAAACATTTTTGCTAAAGTTGATTATTTAGTGATGCTTAAAGCCCCTAGTTTTGCTGCCGTATTTGCATGGCGAAAAGAGCAAGAGCAAAAGCTTATAGCCTTAAAAGGGCAAGGTGCAGGCACTATGAATGACGCCCAACTTAGATACTTTATTGCTCATTTTGAGCGTGTCACTCGAGAAAATTTAAACACACTAGCATCAACAGCAAACGCTCTTGTAACACTTAACGAGCAACGGGAAATTAGTTGCTTGGAGTTTAAGCTGATTAATTAAAATGTTATGTCAGCAGCAACTGTGGCTTGCTATAACAAGGTTGAGTTTACTAAGCTCCTCAAAAAAGTCGCTCTTTACTCTTTAAGTTTGCATCTAAAGTGTAAAGGGGCTTTACACAGCGAACAAGGCTAAACATTACACACTTTCATTTGCGGTTACTTACTAGCGTATTATTGGTATAATCGACGGAGTTTTTAATTGAAAGGTTTATCATGAAGTACTTTTATTTTGTTTTTATTTTACTCACGTCATCAGTCTCAATTGCCAGCGCGCCAGTTGACCTTGAAATTAATATGAAAAACACGGGGCTTGCATATAAACAAGCAGTGCAAGCGACTAATATTGACGAGTTTAACCTTGCGATTAATGAATTCATCTCGTTAGTGGAAATAAGTAAAACAGCTAAGTTTTATAAAGAACCAGAGCAATCATTACAAGGGCTTGATAAAGTCATTGCTCAGGCTGAGCTTGCAAAACAATCTGCTAACCTGCAAGGTTTGAGTGCGGCTAAACAGCCACTAAAAAACATAGATAATTTACGTAAAAAGTACCATGAGTTACATGAGCCTCCAGGCTTTTTTGAATTACTATTTGGAAAATAAGGGACCCTCGATGGAAATTTCAGTTGCAATGTTAGATGGCCAAAAGCTCAGTGCTAAATTTGGCGATCATGAAGTGATAAGCGATCAGAGTTTGGCTGCAGGTGGCAACGCAGAGCACCCAGAACCGTTTGATTACTTTTTAGTGAGTATGGTGTTATGTGCAGGTTTTTATGCAAGAAAGTTTTGCCAACAACGCGATATTTCGACACAAGGGATGTCACTTAAGCAAAATAACGAAAATGTGGATGCAGATGGTAAAAAGTTATTTTCTATTGAGATAACACTCCCAGATGGATTCCCTGATAAGTATAAAAAAGCACTGGTTGCCGCGGTAAATACATGTACCGTGAAAAAAGT
The DNA here is from genome assembly GCF_002332205.1 of Pseudoalteromonas sp. JB197. Lineage (NCBI taxonomy): Bacteria > Pseudomonadati > Pseudomonadota > Gammaproteobacteria > Alteromonadales > Pseudoalteromonadaceae > Pseudoalteromonas > Pseudoalteromonas sp. JB197. Next base: position 662,368 of record NZ_NRGZ01000002.1, on the reverse strand, counting down.
AATTCAGGCAGTACCTGAATTTTCAGTGGTAGTTAAATAACTAGTTAAATAAAGTCACTCAGTGTTGCACACAACACTGAGTGACTGCTTTATAAAGTGATAGTGGTTAAATGCTATTTCTTTTTCATACCCTGAACAGCTTTAAAGCGCGGGTTCTCCTTACAAATCACAAACACGCGTCCTTTACGTTTTACAACTTGACACCCTGCACGCTGCTTTGCACTTTTAAGTGAGCTTAATACTTTCATTTTATACCTCATTAATAAATAAAATAGGGAAATTCTCATAACAGTATTATGTTATGTGATATTATATCATTTTATTCATCAGGATCTATAGCCACTCAAAAAATTATTTAATAAGCATTTAAAAACCATAATTGCTGGCTATTTATGCAAACAAATCAAAAAATGAGCAGTTAAACCAAAAGTGCTGGCTATTGGCGTTTAGCCTGTTATAACTATAATTACATTCGTTAAAAATAGCATAAACAGTAGATCTCAGAGGTAACATATGAGCGACGCAATACAAAAACAACAACAAATAGATCAAGGAGTAATGGATACTCTAAAAGAGCGCGACCATAGTGTTTTAGCACAACAAGTAAACCCCTTAACTTGCACCCATAATGATATTATTGAGTTACTTGCCCAATATATGGCATTAAGTGAACAGGATAACGATGATCTATTTGATCACTGGTTTGATAATCTAACTAAAGAGCAGCATACAGTACTAAAAGTATTTGAAGTGTATCGTGGGCAATACGAACATCAAAACTAGCCTAATAATAATCTTATTTATTGCTATGAAAGCTAAATAACAATGCTATATAAGTATAGAAAAACAAAAAACCCACTTATAGCCAAGCTATGAGTGGGTTTTTAGTGCGCTTTAAAAACGCATCAGCTAAAACAGCTTAGATAGCTACGATGTTTTCAGCTTGTGGGCCTTTTTGACCTTGTGTAACAGTAAACTGTACGCGTTGGCCTTCAGCTAGAGTTTTAAAACCGTCGCCAGAAATTGCGCTAAAATGTGCAAAAACGTCTGCGCCAGATTCTTGCTCGATAAAACCAAAACCTTTTGCTTCGTTAAACCATTTTACTGAACCAGTAGTTGTATTAGACATAATAATATCCTTAAAAATTAATAAAAGTGTGCCTGAAAATAGGCGATTGAGCCGGAAAAAACCTATATTTAACTTGAGGATAACGCGAAGGATTATTACTAATATCAACGTGGTACTTACAAATAAACAGTATTTCTTTCAAACTTATATAAATAGATGGGTTATAAATAACCCATCAACTTAAACATCTTAGATACAAACGATGTTTTCAGCTTGTGGACCTTTTTGACCTTGTGTAACAGTAAACTGTACACGTTGGCCTTCAGCTAGAGTTTTGAAACCGTCGCCAGAGATTGCACTGAAATGTGCGAAAACGTCTGCGCCAGATTCTTGCTCGATAAAACCAAAACCTTTAGCTTCGTTAAAAAACTTTACTGTACCAGTAGTTGTATTAGACATAATTGTATCCTAAGAAATTAATAAAAAATGTGCCTGAAAGTAGGCGATTAAGCTGGAAAAAATAAATATTTAACTTGAGGATAACACAAAGGATTATTACTAATATCAACGTGGTACGTACAAATAAACAGAACTTCTTTCAAACTAATATTCATTAACGGGTTATTACTAACCCATTAAATTAAACAATTTAGATGCAAACAATATTTTCAGCTTGCGGGCCTTTTTGACCTTGTGTAACGGTAAATTGTACACGTTGGCCTTCAGCTAATGTTTTGAAGCCATCGCTAGTAATTGCGCTAAAATGAGCAAAAACATCAGGGCCAGACTCTTGTTCAATAAAACCAAAACCTTTTGCTTCATTAAACCATTTAACTGAACCAGTTGTTGTAGACATAGTAGTATCCTAAAAAAATTAAAGTGCGCCCTATATAAGGCAATATAAAGTGTAAGAAAACATATATTTAACTGAGGATAGCGCGAAGGATTATTACTAATAACAACGTGGTACTTACAAATAAACAGGGCTTTCTATCAACCCGATGCGACGTACTTTAACAGCAACCTCTGGCGGATATCAAGCTTTATTTTAAGTTTAGTTTTACGCATAGCACTTTGATCATCTGACTTTGTTACATACTTTATATAGGAATACTTGTATTGAGGGTGCTGTAACGCAAACAAACACTAATCCTATAGGCTGTATTTTCTTAAGCTACTGGCCGCTATACGTATATTCGTTAATTATAAATTGGCATAGTTAATCTTAAAGTAGTAGTACATTAATAATTACTTTATCGATAAGTCGTATTTTAAAATAAGGGTATCTATATAGCGGGTTCGAAGTGTGTGTTGTTTTTCGTGATCGGCACCATGGCTCAAAGCCCGGTTGAGTAACTTTATAGCGGGGTGCAGTTTTGCACGCTCATCTTGATCTAACCCCGCTTTACTGCGTAATTCGGTTATGTCATCAACCACCAGGCGGCCTATATCAACAGCCACTATTTCGTCTATTAAGCCATTTTGAGTAAGCACGCCATATTTGCTGCATAAAAATTGCTGCCATACTTGTTGTACATGTTCTTCTATTTCGCAACCAAATAGTTCTTCGTTAAATTCAAACCCTTGCTGGGCAAGTTTGGTTAAGCTGGCGGTATATTGCTGGGCAAAGTAATTAAATGCCTGGCTGGATGAATCGATTTTTTGTTTTATCAGCCCTTGCCCCCAGTTTACACAACCTCGAGGGTAATAATCGTCGTACTCTTCGCATTCGTACAAACCCGAGTATGAGCTGCAACTTAGTTGGTTTTTAATACAATAACTAGGCTTAGGAAATACACTTTGCTGTTGCCAATGCTCAAGTTTATCTGCATCAATATTGAGTGCCTGGCATAGCTCGTCGGTATGATAAAAATGGGTTGTTAAGTACTGAGATAAACGCATAAAAGCTCGCCTAATATTAAAAATACAAATACTGTTTATATATACAGTTATTCATTTTGTATTATCAAACTTAATATTACAAGCCATTTTATTGCAAAATATGCGTTTACAGCTGCAAAAGCACACATAAATATGGTACAAATAGCGCAAGTTTTATAAAGAATGATTTTTTATGCGCAGCCTAGAACAAATTAAACAAGCAAGTCTTATTACAGCAATTAAAACACCTTATTTATCGAGTGGCGAAATTGACCTTGCAACATACGATCGCCTTGTTGAGTTACAAATAGCAGCTGGGGTTGACGGTATCGTTGTAGGCGGCACTACCGGCGAAGGCCAGTTAATGAACTGGGAAGAGCACTTAATGCTCATAGCGCATAGCGTAAATAAGTTTAGCAGTAAGCTGGTAATTGTAGGTAATACGGGCAGTAATAATACCCGAGAAGCGATTAAAGCCACTAAATATGGTTTTGCCAGTGGTATGGATGCTGCTTTGCAAATTAACCCTTATTATGGGCGCACCTCTATTGCAGGTGTAAAAGAGCATTTAAAGCGTGTTCTTGATATTGGCCCTGCATTTATTTACAACGTAGCGGGGCGTACAGGGCAAGATTTAACGCCTGATATTATTGAACCACTAGCAAAGCACGAGCATTTTATTGGTGTTAAAGAGTGTGGTGGTAACGAACGTATAGCTCATTATGAGAAGCAAGGCATAGCGTGTTGGTCGGGTAATGATGATGAAAGCCACGATGCTCGTCATACTCATGGCGCACATGGGGTTATTTCGGTCAGCTCTAATCTTATGCCAGAATTGTTTCGCCAGTTAATGGACGCGCCAAATGCTGCGCTAAATACGTCATTACAACCATTAATAAATTGGTTGTTTTGCGAGCCAAACCCAATTGCGATTAATACTGCACTTATGATGACTGAGGCAGTTAAACCGGTATTTAGATTACCATATTTACCCCTTAACGACGCGCAGCAACAGCAAGGTGAAAAGTTGATTAATCAGCTAAGCGCAAGTGATGTTGTTGGTGGCCATGCTCGCTGCATAAATGAACAAGAATTCTTTTTAATATCATAGAATTATTAGCCAGCGCTGAATGAAAATTCAGCGCTGGCTTTTTTTATTGTTTATTTTACTTTTTTTGTTAAAAAATGTAAGATCCTGCGTCCTATCATTAACTAAATATGTATATTTGTGAAATTTGTTGTTGAACAACTCGCTACATGGATCCAGCCAGAACAGCGACAAATAGAAAGCGATCATTGGTATGATAACTCGCCTATAACGCTTGATTGGGTTGCACCTATGCAACGCCGGCGTATGACTCGTTTTAGCAAAATGGTATTACACAGTGCTCAGCAAGTAAGTAGCGCTGATCAGTATACTAATTTATCGGCGGTGTTCTCATCGCGCCACGGGGACTTTCATAAAACAGCCAATTTATTAGTTGATATAGTTAATCAGCAACCATTATCGCCCACAGGTTTTGGCCTGAGTGTGCATAATGCCGCAGCCGGACTTTTTAGTATTATAAAAAGTAATACCTGTGCAATGAATGCTATTGCAGCAGGGGCTGAGAGTTTTATGTGTGCAATTGTAGAGGCCTACATTCGCCTTGTTGATAGCAATGAGCCGTACATGTTAGTAGTCCATAGCGATGAAATCCTCCCCGATATATATAACCAATTTGCTGACGAGCTACAAATTACTCATTCCATTGCTATGATAGTGCGCCTTGCTCAAGCAAATGAGCCGTGCTTTAGTTTAAATAAAGTACTTAACCCTGCTGCAAAAAATAGTAACTTACCAATGAGCCTGCAAGGTGCTAAAGCCCTACACGATAAAAAAAGTGCGATATTAACCCACACTACATTGGCTCATCATTGGCAACTTACCTACCATGATTAAACACATTATAAAAATAACAGGGCTTTGTTGGCGTGTGCTTGCAACCGGTGTTTGTTTTAGCGTGTTTGGCATAGGTGGTTTAGTACTGACATTAGTGGTTTTTCCGCTGCAAAACGTATTAGAAGCAGATGTAAACACCCGTAAAAACAGAGCAAGAGCGACAGTACATTACTGTTTTAAATTTTTTGTTGGATTAATGCATTACACAGGCGTTATTCGTTTTAATATTAAAGACAAAACCCAGCTTGCTAATTTAAGCGGAAAATTAGTACTTGCTAATCACCCCTCTTTAATTGATGTGGTTGTGCTTATATCTGTGATTAAAAATGCAGATTGCGTAGTGAAAGCCCATTTATTTAAAAACCCCTTTATGCGCGGTGTAATTAAAAGTACTGGTTATATAAGTAACGAAGATCCAGAAGGTTTATTACGTGAATGTGAGCGCAGTATAAGCAAAGGAAATAACTTAATAATTTTTCCTGAAGGCACACGTTCACAGCCCCATACGGCACTTAAGTTTAAACGAGGAGCGGCCAATATAGCACTTAGATGTAATGTGCCAATCGCTACAGTATTAATAAAAATGCAGCCTAATACCTTAACCAAGGGTACACCTTGGTATAAAGTAGCGCCTTATCAAGCGCACTTTAGCTTGCAGCTGGCCAGCAAGCAGTTTAACAGTAACCTGCCTTATGTTAGTGACACACCCGCTATACAATCTCGGCATTTAACTAACAGCTTACAACATTATTTTACAGAAGAACTGAGCAATTTATGACTGAATTAAAAGTACAAATTAAACAATTAATTATATCCAGCCTTGATCTAGAAGATATGACAACTGCAGACATTGCTGATGATGAAGCATTATTTGTTGATGGTTTAGGGCTCGATAGCATAGATGCACTAGAACTTGGTTTGGCAATAAAAAAACAATTTGATGTGAAAATAGATGCCAATTCAGAGCAAACAAAAGCGCACTTTGCCTCGGTGAATTCTTTAGCACACTTTATAGAACAAGCACGTTCTTAAATTATAAAAATATATAGGAATAACAATGAAAACCGCTGCTGAAATTTATGATGTATTACACGGCATTTTAGAAAACGATTTTGAGATAGACCCAGCCGACATAAACCTAGACGCCAACTTATATCAAGACCTTGATTTAGACAGCATTGACGCTGTTGACTTGGTAGTAAAACTAAGAGAAATCACCGGTAAAAAAATTGATCCTGATGCATTTAAGCAAGTACGTACTGTGCAAAATGTAGTTAGCGAAATAGAAAAGCTCGTTAACTAAATAAATGCTTAAAGCCTTGTTAACCACCCTTATTATGCTTTGTTTGGCCTGCTACCCAGTTATTGTGTATGTGGGCCTGACGCAGTTTAATAGCCAACTGCTATCGATCGTATTATTATTTTTGCTTGCACTACGCTTGTGGTTAAGCAAAGCATTATTTGACAAAATGCCGTGGTTAAAGCCAGCGACATTTTTAGCTGTGATAGCAATCGTATTGTCAAAAGTGTTCGACAGTGATGTGGGTTTACGTTTATACCCGGTGATTATTAACACTGTGATGTTGCTCGTGTTTAGCTACTCACTTTATAAAGGGCCATCAATAATAGAAACCTTTGCCCGCATCACTGAGCCTGAGCTCGATGAGCAAGGTGTGCAATACACTAAAAAAGTAACTCAGTTGTGGTGCGTTTTTTTTATAGTTAATGGTGGTATTGCCTTATATACCAGCCTGTTTGCTAGTTTGGCAGTGTGGGCTTTTTATAATGGTGTGATTGCCTATGTAGCTATGGGCGTGTTGTTTGCCTTAGAGTGGCTAGTCAGGCTAAAAGTAAAAAGGAAAGCGCGTGTTTAGTACCTTTCAAAGTAAAGTATTTCAAAGTAATAATGTTAGTGTGTGCTTTAATCATGAAAATAAGGCAGTGACACAACGCCAGTTTGTTAGCGATGTTAATCGGCTATTAGCTAAGTATTCACCGGCCACAGCGCCCACATCTGTGGTGTTATATAGCACTAACACTTATAAGTTTGCGGTGAGTTTAATGGCACTCACCTTGCGCGGTTGCACGGTTATACTGCCACCTAATGGTCAACCCGAAACACTCAAAGCCTTACTACAGCAAACGCCTTGTTTTTTAGGTGACTCAGAGCTTGTCGAACCACTGGGTATAGACTTTATCAATATAGAAAACTTGCCTGAACAGCCTGGCTTTTTTCCTTTAGCGCAACTTGTTTGGCCCAAAGAAGGGAACTTGGTTTTTTACACCTCGGGATCAACAGGTAAAGCTAAGCCAATTGTAAAGTCGTGGCAAACAATTAACAAAGAGCTGAGCATTTTATCAAGCAGTTATGCGTTAAAATGTATGCCAATGTTTATTGCTAGCGTATCGCATCAGCATATTTACGGGCTGCTATTTAGGTTGTTATGGCCACTTAGTACCGGACATGTCGTTGATACCGATTTACTGCACTACCCAGAGCATATAGCCGCCAAGCTCAAGGGCGCTAAACAAGTGGTGTTAATTTCTAGCCCAGCACAGCTAAAACGATTACGCGCAGACAACGTATTAATTGAACAAAAATCTCACTTACAATGGATATTTTCATCTGGTGGGCCGCTGGCAAACGAAGATGCAGTATCGCTATTCAGTCAGTTAAATAAACCAATAACACAAGTGTTTGGCAGTACCGAAACCGGTGGTATAGCGTATCGACAAGTTACCTCGCTTGAAAACGTGAGCTCGTGGCAGCCGTTTTCAGGTATAAAAATGAGTGTTGGCACAAACGATAGACTCCTTTTAAATTCACCGTTAGTGAACCACAAAGATTACCCGCTTGACGATAGAGGTTTGGTGCTTAAAAGTGGTCAATTTAAACTGCTTGGTCGATTAGACCGAATCATAAAATTAGAAGAAAAACGCCTCAGTTTGGATGAACTAGAACACCACCTAGCAAGCAGTGAGTGGGTAAACGACGTTAAAGTAATTGTATTACCTGGGGCAAGGCAAGTAATAGGTGCGGTAGTTGTGCTTAGCCAGCAAGGGGTAAAACATTTACAAAGTGAAAGTAAATTAGCCACTAATAAGCTTTTAAAAGAGCATGCACTAACACGTTTTGAGCGCATTTGTACGCCTAAAAAGTGGCGTTTTATAGAGCAGTTACCTTATAACAGCCAAGCTAAATTAAACTTAAAAGCATTGGAGCACCTTTTTGACAAAGTTGATTAAAACGCAGCCGCAACTACTTAAATGTGAGCAAACCGAGCAAGGTTATCAATTAAGTTTATTTGTGCCCAAGGATTTAGATTACTTTAATGGCCATTTTAAAGACGGCCCTATTTTAGCAGGCGTAGTGCAGCTAGATTGGGCGGTTGCTGCAATTTGTAAGCAGTATAATATTCAATTAGCGGTAAAGAATGTCGAAGTGCTAAAGTTTCAGGTGGTGATTACGCCGGGCCTTACTATGGTATTAGCCATAGAGCAAAAAGCGCTTAATAAGTATGTGTTTTCTTATCGCTCGGCTAAGGGGCAACATGCGTCTGGGCGGATTGTTTTTGAAAGTGTTGCTTAAATGAATAAGTTTTGTATTGTCATTCCAAACTACAATCATACCTCAGTGATAGCGGCGGTATTAACCAGCCTTGCTGAATATAACTTACCAATTATTATGGTAGATGATGCAAGCAATGATGCAGCTAAAGCAGTGTTTTCTGCACTTGCACAGCAGCACCCGTTACTTACCATTGTTACCCATGTGCACAACCAAGGTAAAGGTGGGGCGGTACAAAGCGGTTTGCATTATGCGTATCAGCAAGGGTATTCCCATGCTATTCAAGTTGATGCCGACGGCCAACATAACTTGGCCGATTTAGCGCAGCTTTTGCGCCTGTCAAACGCCAATCCACAGGCATTAGTAAGCTGTTGCCCAATATACGACGCTTCAGTGCCTAAGCATCGCTATTTAGCACGGTACTTAACCCATGTGTGGGTATGGATTGAAACCCTTAGTTTTGAAATTGTTGACTCTATGTGTGGCTTTAGAGTGTATCCGCTGGGAGCCTGCGAAAAACTGTTAAAAGAAGTTAAGCTGGGCAAGCGGATGGACTTTGATCCTGAAATATTAGTGCGTTTATATTGGCGTAATGTGCCGTTTATATTTTTACCTAGCCAAGTGATCTATCCAGAAAATGGGCTTTCTCACTTTCAGCCATTGCACGACAACGTGCGTATATCTTGGCTACATACGCGATTATTTTTTGGTATGTTAGTGCGCTCGCCTTGGCTTATAGCACACAAATTAAAGAGACGTTATGGCCGTTAAACATTGGTCTAAAATGCAAGAGCGCGGTAATTATTTAGGCATTCAAACTCTGCTATTTACACATAAAATACTGGGTCGCAAAGGGCTGTGGCTAATTTTGTTTCCTGTGGTGGTGTATCTCTTTATTACTGGTAGGGTTGCCCGTGCTGCTTCAAAACAGTTTTTACAGCAAGTTAATTTGTACACCGGCACTGGGCAAAGCGTGACACTTAAGCAGCAACTAAAGCACTTTTGTAGTTTTGCCGACAGCGCCTTTGATAAAATAGATGGTTGGCTTGGGCGTATTAGCTTAAGTGATATTGAATATACCAACGAGCATTTATTTAGCCAATTAAATGAGCAACGCCAAGGGGCTATTTTTATTGGCTCGCATTTGGGTAATTTAGAAGTGTGCCGAGCGCTTAGCCAACATCGCAGTGGCAAAGTTATTAATGTGCTGGTGTTTACTCATCATGCAGTTGAATTTAATAAAATGCTGAAAAAAATTAACCCCAACGTAGCGGTTAATTTAATTCAAGTAACTGACTTAGGCCCAGGTTTAGCTATTTTATTGAAAGAAAAAATTGAGCAAGGCGAAATTATTGTTATTGTTGGCGATCGCACCAGTACCACCACTGCCGCGCGCTCTGTACAAGTGCCTTTTTTAGACAAGCCAGCCCCGTTTTCTCAAGGACCTTTTATTTTAGCGGCATTACTTGATTGCCCAGTTTATTTTTTGTTTTGTTTAAAAGATAAGAAAATCAATAAGTACCACGTAATATTTGAGCAATACAGCAATAGCTTAAAAATGCCACGCACCCAACGACAGGCAATTTTAAACCAAGTTATTACAGACTATGCGCAGCGTTTAGGTCACTATGCGGCGCAATATCCTTATCAATGGTTTAATTTTTACGATTTTTGGCAAAATGATCAGCAAGTCGCCCGCGATCAAGCAAAGGAGAAATAGAAGTGCCAGTTCAAAACACACAGCTTTTTGGTCAGCAGCGATTATCAATCGAAAACATTGTTGATATTGCACATAACCATACCCAAGTGCAAATTAGTGGTTGCAGCGAATTTAGTAGCAAAATTAATAGTGCGCTGAGTTTTTTAGATACATTATTAAAAGAAGACGGCGTTATTTACGGTGTAACGACCGGTTATGGCGACTCAGTAACCGTAGCAGTACCATTAAATTTAGTAGATGAACTCCCCCTACATTTAACGCGATTTCATGGATGTGGACTAGGCGATGTATTTAATAAAGTACAAGGACGAGCAATTTTAGCCACGCGGCTTACGTCTTTATCGCAAGGCTACTCGGGTATTAGCTGGGAAATGCTGAATTTACTGCGCGACTACTTAAATCACGATATTGTACCGGTTATTCCTCAAGAGGGATCGGTAGGTGCCAGTGGCGACTTAACGCCATTATCTTATGTTGCTGGTGCTATGATAGGCGAGCGCGACGTATATTATAAAGACACCGTACGTAATAGCTTAGCGGTAATGCAAGAAGTTGGCTTAACGCCGCTCGTGCTGCGCCCAAAAGAAGGCCTTGCAATAATGAATGGCACCGCGGTAATGACCGCATTAGCCTGCTTAGCCTTCGACAGAGCCAATTATTTAGCCAAATTAGCCAGTCGTATTACCGCCATTGCTAGCTTAGCGCTCAAAGGAAATAGCCATCATTTTGATGAAATTTTATTCTCGGTAAAACCTCACCCAGGGCAGCAGCAAATAGCACGTTGGATCAGAGATGATTTAAATCATCACGACCATCCACGTAATGCCGACCGCCTGCAAGATCGCTACTCAATTCGCTGTGCACCGCATGTTATTGGTGTGCTGCAAGACAGCTTGCCGTTTTTTAGGCAAATGATCGAAAACGAATTAAACTCAGCCAACGACAACCCAATTATTGATGGCGAAGGGGAGCATGTACTGCACGGCGGGCATTTTTATGGCGGCCACATTGCCATGGCAATGGACAGCATGAAAACCGCAGTAGCTAACTTAGCTGATTTAGCCGATCGACAAATAGCCTCATTGGTTGATACTAAATATAACAATGGTTTGGCGTCTAATTTATCCGACAGTGCCCCTGAGCGTCGTTATATAAATCATGGTTTTAAAGCGGTACAAATTGGTGCCAGTGCTTATACTGCTGAGGCATTGAAATTAACTATGCCTGCCAGTGTATTTTCGCGCTCTACCGAGTGTCACAATCAAGACAAAGTAAGTATGGGTACCATAGCCTCGCGCGATTGTTTACGTATTTTACAGCTTACCGAGCAAGTGATGGCCAGTACCTTATTAGCCGCTATTCAAGGGTTAAGGCTGCGAATTAAACAAGGCGAATTAGAATTTACGAGTTTAACTGACGATATGCAGCATATGTATAGCGATATAACAGGTTACTTTGAAAACCTGACCGAAGACAGACCAATGGAAGCGGTGCTAAGACAAACTATTAGCTATATTCAAAGCAAACGCTGGGCGCTTTATGAATAATAAAGGCGCATTACTTTCGCACAGCGTAGAAATAGAAATCCCTTTTCATGATTGCGATCCAATGAATGTAGTGTGGCATGGTAATTACCCACGCTATTTAGAAATTGCTCGTTGTGAGTTACTCAGAATATTTGACTACGACTACCTGCAAATGAAAGACTCTGGATTTGCGTGGCCCATTGTTGATATGCAAATTAAATACGTAGCATCAGCTGTATTTACACAAAAAATTAAAGTGGCAGCGTATTTAAAAGAGTATGAAAACCGCTTACGTATTGATTATGTTATTACCGATGCAATCAGTAATAAGCGCATTACCAAGGCGTCCACTACACAAGTGGCGGTAGAAATTAGCTCCAAAGAAATGCAATTTGTTTCACCCCCAATACTTTATGAAAAACTAGCCCCTTTTTTGAAGTAGCTGGCAATTAAAGGAGAAGGAATGACAATGTTTAAATTATTTATAACCAGCGTATTGCTGCTATTTTGTAGTGCATTGCAAGCAAACACGGCATCGCAGGTAAATACCTCATTAAAGGCTGATACAGTAACGGGTGAGTTTAAACAATATAAACAACTTGCTGGTTTTGCATCGCCGTTCGTCTCCTCTGGAGTGTTTTCTCTAAATGCCAAAAAGCTAGTATGGCAAGTAGAACAACCGGTAAAAAGCGCATTGATTGTAGAAAATGGCCAGGTATTGGTTGAAAATGCTAAAGGGGAGTTTGTACCACAGCCAGGCAGTGAGCAGTTTGTAGGGCTTTTAACTGACTTACTCAGTGTAGATATGAGCGCCCTTGCAACACGCTTTAGTATAAAAGCGCAAAACAATTGCCTGCAACTAACCCCAAAAGAAGCGTTGTTACAGCAATTATTTAGCCACTTTACTTTGTGTGAAAGTGATAAAACGGTACACAGCATCATCCTTTATGAGCATTCAGGTAGTAAAACAACTATTGAGTTTAGTTACCCTGAGCAGCCTTAACGGCTCAATCGTTTAAATAGTTAATTAATGGAATAGTGGATTGAAGAAACGAATTGGCATTGTTTTTATTTGGTTTAGTGGTTTAATTTTGCTTTTAACCAGTATATTTTGGCTGACTAAACCTACATTTAGTGCTGATATGTTTAGTTTGCTGCCAAAATCGCATTCTCAATTAGCTTATGGCGAACAGCTGTTTTTTGAAAAAAATGCCCACCGTGTAGTGTTTTCATTTGCTGGTGAGCAAAAAAATAACGCCCACGATGAATTTAATAATTGGCTTGAGCAGCAAGGTATAACAAGCACATTTAATTTTCCCTCTATAAACGCTTTAACAACCACATTTGCGCCTTATAAATATGCACTATTAAGTAAGCCCTATAAGCAAAAAATAGCAGACAAAGCCAGCTTTGAGCAGTTTTACCTGCAGCAATTAAATCAGTTAGGATCGCCATTTGTTAGTGCTACATTAAGTACTGATATTAGTTTAAGTTTAGCTGGCTTTATTAGCGAAAACTTAAGCCAAAGCCAAGTTTTTACTATTAAACAAAACCGCCTCACTCGCCAGTATGAGGGGGTTGAATATGCAATGCTTTTTGCCACACTGCCAGAGCCAAACTTGAGCATTAATAATGCAATTAGCTTAGCTACTAAAATTAAAACGCAAATAAACACCCTAAGTAAAGCGTACCCAAATACCACTATTTCCTATTCAGGGGTGCTGTTTCATACGGCTGAAAATGCCCAACAAGCAAAATACGAAATGAGTTTGTTTGGTGGTATTAGCCTAATGGCACTAATGGTTATGGTGTTTTGGGTATTTAGAGCGATTAGCAGTATTTTATTAGCGAGCTTTACAGTGCTTAGTGCATTAATGGGCGGTGCTATTGTTATGTTATTGGTGTTTAACAGCATTCACTTATTAACCTTGGTATTTGCCGTAACCCTAATAGGCATTGCTATTGATTACGCCTTTCATGGCATGACTGATTTAGCCAAAGTAGCAAATGAAACTGCACAGCAAGCTTCTTCTAACGGCTATAGCAAAGGGGTGAAATCAGCGTTATTACTCTCTTTTATTACGACCGCATTAGGCTACAGCTGCTTATTAGGTGCACCGTTAACTTTATTAGCGCAAGTGGCAGTGTTTGTTATAGCGGGCTTATTTAGTGCATGGCTGTTTACTGTGTTAATTTTACCATTTTGGCAGCAAACACTGCGTGTATCGACATCAAGTTTATTACTCAGTAAAAAAATAACGCGGGTGTTTTTGTACTGTAATAAAATAAAAAAACCACTGTTTATTGCGCTAAGTATAGTGCTTGCAAGCTTATTGGTATTAAAACCGATTGAGTTTAATGATGATATTAGATTGCTTAATGCCAGCTCTGAGCAGCTAATGGCAAGTGAAAAAAAACACTTAACTTTACTAGATCAATGGCGCAGCCATATAGTATTTATTATTGGCGACAATGCACAACACGTGTTACAAAAACAACAGCGGTTAGTTAGCGATTTAACCGCGAGTAACCCGCATATTAAACACAATGCCATTAACCGATGGCTGCCTAGTATTGAGCAGCAAAAAAATAATTTAGCGGTGTTTAATCAAGCTAAAAAAAGTGGTGTGTTTGCACTCACCGAGCAATTAACTGGGCGGCAATTAAGTAGCGGCCCCGCGCAATTTATTACCTATAACACATTATTAAATAGCGAATTTAAACCCTTATTGTTAGCGCAAATGCATGTTGAGCCGCAGCAAGCCATAACCTGGATGACAATTACCAATATTAATACACAGAGCTTAAGCGCCGCGCTTTTAAAAGATGATGGCTTATTGCTATATAATAAACCGCAGCAAATTAGTGCGTTATTAAGCGATTACCGAGCATACTTATTGTTAAGTTTAGTGCTTGCAGGGGCCATTAGTTGGTTACTTTTTAGTTGGCGTTTTGGCGTAAAAATTGCCACTTTACAACTGTTAAGCTTGTTATTAGTGGTTGTTAGCATGCTGTGGGTGTGTAATGCAATTCAAGGCAGCCTGTCGTTATTTAATATGTTGGGCGCGTTGCTAGTGGTAGCCTTAGCTATTGACTACCTTGTTTTTTATCAAATAAATAAGTTACAGCCAAAAAATATATTGGCAATTAGTTTATCTGCAGCGTCTTCTATGTGGGTGTTTGGTATGTTAAGTGCCTCAAGCACCCCTGCTATTTTTAGTTTAGGACTTACCGTAATGGTAGGGATTTTAGCGGTATATATTTTATCGCCGCTGAGTGTATTACCCTCGCAAAAGGAAGGATAAAGTGAATAACCCTGAGCAGTTTGATGTTGTTGTAATTGGTGCGGGCCCCTCTGGCGCACTTGCAAGTAGCCTTTTAGTGCAAAAAGGCTGGCGAGTATTAGTACTTGAGCAACAGATTTTTCCGCGCTTTACTATAGGTGAGAGCTTGTTACCGCAATGTATGGAGTATTTGGCCGACGCTAATTTAGTCGCTCCATTGCATGAACACGCTGCTAGTTTGGGGTTTCAGTTTAAAAACGGCGCTGCGTTTCATCGAGCGGGTGAAAATACCGCGATTAATTTTACCGAAAAATCATCACCAGGGCCAGGTACTACTTATCAAGTGAAAAGAGGGCTGTTTGATAAATTACTAGCCGATAATGCACAGCTGCAAGGGGCTGTTATTCGTTATCAGCACAGTGTTAAAGACTACAAGGTTACTGATTTTTTTGAAAACAGTTCCGATAAAAACAATACCGATAAAAATGGTGGTGCAACCTTATTAGTACACGACGCGCAGCAGCAGCCTTACCAAGTTCAAGCACGCTTTGTGTTAGATGCCAGCGGTTTTGGCCGAGTATTACCTAAACTACTAAACTTAGAGTTACCTTCTAACTTTCCTGTACGCAGTGCTTATTTTAGCCACTTTGTAGATAATATTAGCGATGAAAATTTTGATCGTAATAAAATCCTCATTACCGTACACCCAGAGCACCGAGATATATGGTATTGGCTAATTCCCTTTAGTGATGGCACCGCAAGTATTGGTGTTGTAGCAGAGTCTGAGCGTTTTAATGACGACGAAGCAGAGGTAATGTTAAATCGCTTTTTAGAGCAAGATCCACATTTAAAAGCACTGCTAGCTAAACGCGAATTAATTGGGCCAGCTCGCAGCATAACAGGCTACTCCTCTAATGTGAGTAAGCTGTATGGACAGCACTTTGCGCTATTAGGCAATGCGGGAGAGTTTTTAGATCCGGTGTTTTCATCAGGAGTAACCATTGCGCTTAAATCAGCAAGTTTAATTGCACCTTTGGTCGATCAGTATTTAAAAGGTGAGACGATTGACTTTGAGCAGCATTATGCAAAACCGCTACAAGCGGGAGTTAACTGTTTTAGAACTTTTGTTACAGGCTGGTACGATACGCGCTTTCAAGACGTAATATTTCATACAGAGCAAAACAAACAAGTGCGAGAAATGATCAGTGCAATTTTAGCCGGATACGCATGGGACACGAGTAACCCATTTGTTGCACAAAGTGAGCGCCGCTTAAATGTGCTAGCTCAGCTGTGCCGAACCTAATATGTTGAAATTAATATGCTTAAACTAATACTCCAGCGTGCGCTGATATTGCTAATCTGCATAGTGCTGTCAGCCTGTGCGAGTCAGTTTAGTTCCAGTGCAGCTATAAGCATAGCACCTGCGGCTAGCCTAAATTTAAATAGCATGGCGCCATCAATGTATGGCCGCTCTTGGCAACAAGTGTTATTTATTACCACTGGGCAAGAGCAGCATACCTTGTTATCGCAATTAGCGGTTAATGAGGCGGGAGGGGTCAAGTTGCTGATGATGACCAGCCAGGGCTTTCCAATTGTAGAGCTTGAAAAATCACTCAAAGAGCCAATTAAAGCTAAAAAAATGCTTGTAGGCGTCGATATAAATCCTGCTTATGTATTGGCCGACATTGCCTTAGTACATTGGCCTGTCGCGTTTATAAATGAGCAGCTGAGTGGCGCACTGGTGGAACAAGTAGGCACACACAGACAAGTACTACAAAATCATAAAACCCTGATCACCATTGACTATAACGATGATGCAATTACGCTGCATAATATTGTACGTGATTATAAAATAATATTTAAAAAGGTAACTCAGTGACATATTGGCTAAATAACTTAGGTATTGTTAGTGCGATGGGAGTAGGCCCGCAGGCAACTCTCGATAGCTTAAACAGTTATAACTCTGCAACGCCTATATTAACTCTAAATTCTACACTTAGCGCGCAACAACAGCCGTTATATGTTGGCCAAGTAACCTCGGTTGCGTTGGCGCAAAAAAAACGTATAAATACCTTTATTGATATGTGCTTAGCGCAACTACAAACAACTATTGAGCAATTTTCGCATATCGATAAATCCCGTATTGCGGTGGTGTTAGGCACGAGTACTTCGGGTATTGCAGATGGTGAACGGGCTCGTGCTCATTTTGAACACACAGCGCAATGGCCAAATGACTTTCATTATTATGACCAAGAACTTGCCACCCCAGCACACTATATTGCGCAAAAGCTTGATGCAAAGGGACCCTGTTATAGTATTTCTACAGCCTGTACATCAAGCGCAAAAGCATTACTAAGTGCCCGCGCACTGCTAAAAGCTGATATGGCCGATGTTGTTATATGCGGTGGCGTTGACACCCTATGCCAACTTACTCTCAATGGTTTTGATTCGTTAGCGTCGTTAAGTAGCGGAGTTTGCCAGCCGTTTTCAAGTAGCCGAGACGGCATTAATATTGGTGAAGGCGCGGCATTATTTGTAATGAGTAAAGGCGTAAGCGCAATTACAGATAAAGCAATTGCACTGTACGGTGGCGGCGAAAGCTCTGATGCACATCATATTTCAGCGCCCGATCCCAATGGTATGGGCGCGCAATCTGCAATGCAAAAAGCACTAAAACAAGCGCAATTAGCTGCCCATGAAATTGACTACATAAATGCACACGGTACCGCAACGCTAAAAAATGATGAAATGGAGGCACTTGCAATTAATCGTGTGTTTGGCAACAATACGCCACTTAGCTCAAGCAAGCACTTAACTGGGCATACCTTAGGAGCTGCAGGCGCAATTGAAGCCGCGCTATGCTGGCTACTTCTTAAAGAGCAAGGCCAGTATGCATTGCCGTATAACGTATTATCAACAGGCGGTAACTTGGCCGATGTAAAAATAATAAAACAAGCATTTAAGCCCAAATTGCGTTACTGCTTGTCAAACTCATTTGCCTTTGGTGGCAATAACGCCAGTTTAATTTTAGGTATTGCCGATGAATGAGCTGAGCAGTAATCATTACGCAATTGAGCAGTTGCTTGCCCACGACGCACCAATGATTTTAATTGACACTTTAACGCATTATAGCGCCGAGAGTGCGCGTTGCCAGGTAACGATTACACCGCAAAGTGCGTTTTATAATGCCGATATTGCCGGTGTACCCAGTTATATTGGGGTTGAGTATATGGCGCAGTCAATAGCCGCTTACGCAGGCGCATTAGCAAACGATGCAAATGAGCCTCCTAAAATAGGCTTTTTAATTGGTACGCGTAAATATCAAACCCATCAAGCGTGTTTTAAAGTTAATAGTAGTTTAACTATTAAAGTGCATAAGCTATATCAAGAAGAGTCGGGATTGAGTGTGTTTGAATGCCAAATAATCCACGGCGATACATTAGCATGTGAAGCAAAAATTAATGTTTTTCAGCCCGAAAATCCGCTGGAATTTATAAGAGATAATCAATGACAAAACGAATTTTAGTCACAGGTTCAAGCCGTGGCATAGGCAGGGCTATTGCGCTTAAATTAGCATCCCAAGGGTATGACATTACAGTGCATTGTAAAAGTGGTGTGGCAGATGCACAAGCAACTTGCGCAGCAATACAGGCATTAGGCCAAGCTACTAGCTTATTACAATTTGATGTATGCGACAGAGCCGCCGCCAAAGCACAAATAGAGCAAGACATAGCCCAGCATGGTGCTTATTATGGCGTGGTATGTAACGCAGGTATTACCAATGATATGGCGTTTCCGGCTATGCAAGGCGAGGACTGGGATTGCGTTATTCGTACAGGGCTTGATGGCTTTTATAATGTGGTGCACCCCACGGTAATGCCTATGGTGCAAAACCGTAAAGGTGGGCGTATTGTAACCATGGCTTCTGTATCGGGCATTGCCGGTAACCGTGGGCAAGTAAATTACAGTGCGGCAAAAGCCGGTATTATTGGCGCTACAAAAGCGTTGTCGTTAGAGTTGGCTAAGCGAAAAATAACCGTAAACTGCGTTGCACCTGGGTTAATAGAAACCGCAATGACTGACGAGTTACCGGTAGACGAAATGCTAAAAATGATCCCGCTTAAGCGTATGGGCACAGTAGAGGAAGTTGCGGGTACTGTGGCATTTTTAATCTCAGATGATGCGGCCTACATTACCCGCCAAGTCATTTCAGTTAACGGTGGTATGGTGTAATGAAGCGCGTTGTAGTGACAGGTATGTCGGTGATCACCGCACTTGGCGATGAATGGTCGGTATTTAAACAAGCACTGATCAGAGGCGAAAATGCAGTGACCACTATGCCACAGTGGGACAAAGCACCAGAGCTTAATACGCGTTTAGCGGCGCCGGTTACTCATTTTGAGCGACCGAGTCATTATAAACGTAAACAAATACGCTCAATGGGGCGAGTGGCGCTTATGTCAACATGCGCTACAGAGTGCGCGTTAGAGCAAGCCCAGTTACTCAATCATAGTAGCTTAACCGATGGCTCTACGGGGATTTCTTATGGCTCATCTATAGGGTCAACCCCGCCGTTACTCGCGTTTGCCAATATGATGGAGTCGGGCTCTATGTCTGGGGTAACAGCCACTAGTTATATTCAAATGATGGCGCATACTGCTCCGGTTAATGTTGGAGTGTTTTTTGGCTTAAAAGGGCGAGTGATCACCACAACCTCAGCCTGTACCTCGGGCTCACAAGGTATTGGTTATGCCTATGAAGCAATAAAATTTGGTCGTCAAAAGGTGATGGTTGCTGGTGGTG
Source organism: Pseudoalteromonas sp. JB197 (assembly GCF_002332205.1). Classification (NCBI taxonomy): domain Bacteria; kingdom Pseudomonadati; phylum Pseudomonadota; class Gammaproteobacteria; order Alteromonadales; family Pseudoalteromonadaceae; genus Pseudoalteromonas; species Pseudoalteromonas sp. JB197. The sequence goes on along the minus strand of NZ_NRGZ01000002.1, from coordinate 642,575 downwards.
CAGAGGAGTTATGCATTACCGAAGCCGCAGTATTTGATACCTTATATGCTACCAGCACAAAAAACGACACACCCACATTAACCCCTAGGCCATTTGATAAAGACCGTGATGGATTAGTGATTGGCGAAGGTGCTGGCACACTGATTTTAGAAGAGTACGAACACGCAAAGGCCCGTGGTGCCACTATACTGGCAGAAGTGGTGGGTTTTGGTTGTAATAGTGATGGTGAGCATGTTACTCAGCCTACCTCTAAAACAATGCAAATAGCGATTGAACAGGCCCTACAAGATGCTAATTTAACTGCCCAGCAAATTGGTTATGTAAGTGCGCACGGCACTTCAACCGATCGAGGCGATATAGCAGAGTCGCATGCCACTTTTAACGCTTTAGGGGCAAAACCCATTAGCTCTTTAAAAAGTTATTTAGGCCACACTTTGGGCGCATGCGGTGCTATTGAAGCGTGGGCGACGATTAATATGATGAATGATAACTGGTTTGCCCCCACAATAAACCTCACCGAGGTGGATAACGATTGCGCTCAACTTGACTACATAATAGAGCAAGGGCGAGAAATTAACACCGATTATGTAATGAGTAATAACTTTGCTTTTGGCGGTATTAATACCTCTTTAATATTTAAACGCTATAAAACAGATTAAACCATGCAAAAGTAAAGTAATGACTAACTGTTAGCACTTTTTTACTGTATAATTTGCGACCCTTGATAATGTGGCCGCAGGTTATACACCATGAATTTTAAATCTTTTAGTTTTGCTCCTGAACTTGTTCAGGCGTTAGACGAACTTAACTATCACACCCTTACGCCCATTCAGCGCGCAGCAATTCCTGCTGTTCGTAAAGGTAAAGACGTTTTAGCAAGTGCACAAACGGGGACGGGTAAAACCGCCGCGTTTGCGCTACCAATTATTCAAAAATTATTTGAGTCTGAAGTAAGCACTACTAATGCTCCGCATGCTTTAGTTTTAGCGCCTACGCGCGAACTTGCAGAGCAAATAGCAAATAACTTTAAAGACTTCGCAAAACACACTTCGTTAAAAGTAGTCAGCTTATTTGGCGGTGTTAACACCGCAGGCCAAGCTAATGCACTTAAAGAAGGTGTTGATATTGTAGTAGCAACGCCAGGGCGTTTACTTGATCATATTCGCTTAGGTAACTTAAGCCTTGCCAGCGTAAAGCACTTAGTACTTGATGAAGCCGACCGTATGCTCGATATGGGCTTTATTGAAGAGATGCAAGGCGTTATAAAAAGCTGCGCTGACGATCGTCAAATCTTGTTGTTTTCAGCTACTTTCCCAGCAGCAATTAAACAGTTTGCATCTAAAGTATTAAAACAGCCAGAAATAGTACGTGTTGATCAAACAAACAGTACTGCTAGCACTGTAGCGCATGTGGTTTACCCAGTTGAAGAGCGCCGTAAGCAAGAGCTGCTTTCTGAGCTAATTGGTAAGAAAAACTGGCAGCAAGTGTTAGTATTTGTAAACATGAAAGAAACAGCCGATGAGCTAGTAACAGAGCTTAACCTTGATGGCATTCCGGCTGCGGTTTGTCATGGCGATAAGTCACAAGGTAATCGTCGTCGTGCGCTGCGTGAATTTAAAGAAGGTAAAGTACGTGTATTAGTGGCAACAGAAGTTGCGGCGCGTGGCATTGATATAGACGGTTTACCGCGTGTAATTAATATTGACTTACCTTGGCTTGCAGAGGACTACGTACATCGTATTGGTCGTACTGGCCGCGCAGGTAAAGAAGGCCAAGCAATTTCGTTTGTAAGCCGTGAAGAAGAAAACATGTTGTTTGAAATTGAAACCTTAATTGGTCAAAAAATTAAACGTGTTTACTTAGAAGGCTATGCAGTAAGTAACCGTGAAGTATTAATTGATAAAATTGGCAAAAAGCCTGCACACTTACGTCGTACTCGTGCTAATAAGCCATCTGGTCAAGCAACTGGCGAAGCAAGAGCAGTAAATCGCTCACGTATTTCTAAAATACGTAAAAGCTTAAAAGGCGAAAAACTGTCGCTTAAAAAGTAATTAATAATGCGCTAACCTAATATGGTTATTTGCAGTTACAAAAAAACCTGAGCTTGCTCAGGTTTTTTTATGGCTTAAATTAATAAAATGCTTATTTTGCGTTTTCTAGCATTGAAAGCGCCACCGCTTCAGCTGCTTTAATACCATCAATACCTGCCGATAAAATACCACCGGCATAGCCTGCGCCTTCGCCAGAAGGGTAAAGCCCTTTAGTATTAATACTTTGAAGTGTTTTATCGCGCTTAATACTTACCGGCGAAGAGGTACGTGTTTCTACCCCTGTTAGTAAGCCATCATTAGTTGAAAAACCACGAATTTGCTTATTAAATGCCGGAATTGCTTCACGCAGAGCATCAATTGCATATTTAGGTAATACATCGGCTAAGTCGGTTAATTTAATACCCGGCGTATAAGATGATTGTACATCGCCTAAAGCTGATGACGATTTACCCTTTAAAAAGTCGCCAATAAGTTGTGCTGGCGCATCGTAATTACTGCCGCCAAGTTCGTATGCTTGTTTTTCAAGTTTACGTTGTAACTCAATACCCGCTAATGGGTGACCCGGGAAGTCTTGCTCTGGCGAAATACCTACAACAATAGCGCTGTTTGCATTTCGCTCACTACGAGAATATTGGCTCATACCATTGGTAACAACTAGGCCTTCTTCAGAGGTGGCTGCAACCACAGTCCCCCCTGGGCACATACAAAAACTATATACGGTACGGCCATTATCACAGTGGTGAACTAGTTTGTAATCAGCAGAGCCTAAAATGGGGTTACCTGCATTGTCACCAAAGCGGCACTCATCGATCATAGATTGCTTATGCTCGATCCTAAAGCCCACCGAAAATGGTTTAGCTTCCATGTAAATACCTTTTTTATATAGCATATCAAAGGTATCACGGGCACTGTGACCCACAGCAAGCACTACATGGCGGGTATTTAGCTGCTCGCCATTTGACAAGGTTAAGCCCGTTACTTGGCCGTCTTCTAAATGAATGTCGTCTACGCGAGTGCTAAAGCGAATTTCGCCGCCAAGTTCTACAATATGCGCGCGCATTTTTTCAATCATAGTTACCAGTTTAAAGGTTCCTATGTGTGGCTTACTTACGTATAAAATTTCTTCTGGCGCGCCAGCGGCAACAAACTCGGTAATAACTTTACGGCCATAATGTTTTGGATCTTTTACTTGGCTGTATAATTTACCGTCGGAGAATGTACCTGCGCCGCCTTCACCAAATTGTACATTTGACTCGGTATTTAGTGCGCGCTTACGCCAAAAACCAAAGGTATCTTTAGTGCGCTCGCGTACTTCTTTACCACGCTCTAATATAATTGGCTTAAAGCCCATTTGTGCCAACACTAAACCTGCAAATAAACCACAAGGGCCAAAGCCAATTACGACAGGGCGCTCTTTTAAATCGTTATTTGCCTGGGCAACAAACTTATAAGCGGTGTCGGGTGCTACTTTTACATGCTGATCTTTGGCAAAAGTTGTGAGTAACTGCTCTTCGTTATCAACGCTTATATCTAAGGTATAAATAAGTAAAATAGCTGTTTTTTTACGGGCATCGTAACCACGTTTAAACACATTAAAACTATGTAACTGTTCTGGCGTTATTTTTAGCTTACTGACAATGGCATCTTTAATTGCATTTTCGTCATGATCTAGCGGTAGTTTTATTTCGGTTAAACGTATCATTTTGTCTCTTTTAGGTGTCTTAGCGGGCTTTTAATTACCGCTCACAATAAGGGGAGTAGCGCAAATAGCACCACAAAACATAAGGCGCTTATTTTACGTTAAATTACGCTATTATGGCACTTATATATTGTATTTTAGCCTTGGTTGGGTATGATCCGCCGTTGTCGTTATAAAACCTTAGGCATTGAACCATTATGGCATTTGTAGTCACCGAAAACTGTATTAAATGTAAGTACACAGATTGCGTATCAGTGTGCCCAGCAGATGCATTTTTTGAAGGCCCTAACTTTTTAGCTATAAGCCCAATTGATTGCATTGACTGTGGTTTATGCGTACCTGAATGTTCAGCTGATGCTATTTATCAAGAAGATGAATTACCAGAGTCACAACAAGAGTTTACCGAACTAAATGCCGAGCTTGCACTTATATGGCCACGCATTACGCAGGCAAAACCAGCCCCAGCCGATGCTGATGAGTGGAATGGTATTGCTGATAAACTCAAGCTTATTGAAACCTAATCGCTGCGCTTAAATACTTCTTTATTATTAATTAGTTAATGTTATGCAAAAAACTCTTTGCAAGGTATTAACAAATCCATTGGTATAAACTACAATCCACGCCAGAAATTACTCTTATTGAGTAATTTAAGTCTAAATGGATGTTTATGCAGTACTTAATAATAATAAAAAAACAATCAGTGTTCTTTATTTTAAGCTTTTTCTTTCTTTTACTCACCACTCCAAGCGCGCTTGCCAATAAACAACACTATTCACTCACGCGTATTAATAAAAATATAACAGTAGATGGGGTAATGAATGAGGCGCATTGGCAAGATGCCACGCGCATTGCATTGCATTGCAGTTTCAAGATGAACCAAATGAAAAAGGTACGCCACCGGTAAAAACCGATGCTTATATATACGAAGACGGCAGTAACTTATATGTAGCGTTTGTTGCACACGATCCTGACCCAACGCACATTCGCGCTGCACTGCGAGATCGCGATACTCTGTGGCAAGATGACACCGTGGCACTAGTAATTGATACCTTTAATGATGAGCGCTCTGGTTATGAATTTTATGTGAACCCGCTAGGGGCTCAGGGCGATATTCGCATGACCGACACCGATGGCTGGCAACAAGACCTTTCTTGGAATGCCATTTGGGATAGCGCAGGCAAGATTACTGAGCAAGGTTATGTGGTAGAAATGCGTATTCCTTTTAAAGCGCTGCGTTTTGCACAAAATAAAGAGCAATTAACCTGGGGTTTTGCCCTAATGCGCAATTATCAATGAGATGTGCTTTATCAGTTATCAAACATTGGGTTTGATCGCGATATTAAGTGCAGCCTTTGTCAGTTTGATAAACTTACCGGCTTTGAAAAAATAACGGCCAGCAAAAACCTGCAATTAACGCCTACTTTAACTACGCTGCGTAACGATACCAAATCACAGTTACCGGGTGATTGGGAAAATGGCGATGTAAACGCCGAAGTAGGTATAGATTTACGCTGGGGCTTAAGCCAAGACGCCGTTATAAACGCCACTATAAATCCAGACTTCTCGCAAGTGGAAACCGACTCTCTGGCGCTGGATATTAATACCACTTACTCTATATACTATGAAGAAAAACGGCCGTTTTTTTTAGACGGTGCGTCATATTTTAAAAGTAGTTTATTTGAGCTTTTATATACTCGCACCATTGCAGAGCCTAATCTAGGCGCTAAATTAACCGGCAAAACAGCTAATCACAGTTATGCGGTGATGTTTGCCGATGACGACAATAGCAATATTTTACTGCCAACTAATCAGGGCTCAGGATTTGCAAGCTTAAACGAAAATACCAAAGTGGCAGTGGCGCGTTACCAGTACGATATTGGCCAGCAAGGCACTATAGGGGTTTCAAGTACGCATCGTGAAGGTGATGACTATCGCAATACGGTTTTATCAGTTGACGGTAGTTACTGGTTTAATCAATCAGACACCTTAAGTTATCAAGTTGCGAGCAGTGATACCCGCAACTCAGCATTTTTAGTTGAAAATTATAACCTGTCACAAACACAATCCGATCAAGCGTATGCAATTAAGCTCACCCGCGATAAATGCGATTATAAATTATTCGCAGAGTACGAAAATATTGGCGCAGATTATCGTGCCGATTTAGGCTATCAAGCTAAGGTCGATTACGAAAAAGTTATTTTAGGAGGCGGGCAAACCTGGTATCGAGATGAAAATGATTTAGTTACCTCTTGGTCATATGTAGCTGATTGGGATAAAACTTGGGCGAAAAATGGCGATTTACTTGAGCAAGAGTACGAAGGTTATTTAAGCTTTAAAGGCCAAAAACAGTCTATTTTCGAAATAGGGCTGATACATAGGTATGAAAATTATAACACTAATTTTTATAATCAAAACATTGGTTATATTTACAGCGGATTTAAACCAACAAAAGATCTTAGGCTGTCTTTGTATGTTGAATACGGGAGTCGCATTGACTACAGTAATGAGCAACTAGGTGACGCCTTTGATACCCAAACTCAAGCGGTGTGGGATATAAACAATCATTGGCAAGTTGACATAAAGCATAGCTACAGCCAATTAGACAACCTACAAGGGGAGCGTGTTTTTACAGCTAACCTAATTGATTTTAGTCTTTACTATAAATTTAATATGCGCTCAATGCTAAAGCTTATTTGGCAATTTGAAGATATTGATCGCAACGAAAATGCTTATTTTTATCAAGTGAACCAAACTAATAAAGATTACGGCAGCCAACTCGTTTATTCGTACAAAATTAATGCGCAAACATTATTTTACTTAGGGTATTCAGATAAAGGTTACCAAGATGAATCACTTAAAAGCTTTGAGCGCGACCAGCGCACCTTTTTTACTAAAGTCAGTTACGCACGGCAGCTTTAAGTAAGGTAAAAAACAACTCGAGTAGGGCTAGCAAGGATGATGGTTTGGATAAGTTTATCAACGCTTATAAAAGTAGATGCTTTAATAATTTAATAGCTTGAAAACTATGTAAAAAGGGTATTACGATTGCCATTGATGATTTTGCACTGGTTTTAGCTTTGTAAGTACTTTGGCTGATTTACCTATAGATGTGATTAAAATTGCTCGATCTTTTATTACTCAAGCAAATAAAAGTAAAAATGCCACTTAACTTAAGTGGCATTTTTTTGCTAAGTAATAGCATTCATTTAATTAATTAAGTTTATAAATTAAACGTACGTGATACGGCCAACACCAGGCGCTCATCTGTGTAGTCGTAATCTAAGCTGGTGTTCTCGGCGGCAACTTCAATATTAAAGCCTTCATAGCTAGTTTTGTATGCTAAGCGGTAATGGTTGTAAGATTTTTTTTCATTGCTATCCCACGCGTATTTTTTACCGTCTAATGAGTTTGAAATATCAAAACTTGCACGTAACGCATGGTTAGGTGCTAACTCATATGTATGCGCTATTTGTGATATAACATGCCCTGCGCCGCTGCCAAAGTAGTCCCAGCTGTACCAAAAGTTAAGCTCTGTTTGGCCATAATCACTCGCATAGCCAAATTTTGTATAGGCTTCGCCATAATTAAAATCACTGCCGTCACCTTGATACGTATAATAAGCAATACCGTAATCTAGACTAACCTGTTCGTTAAGTTGCATAAAACGCCCAACGTAAGCGTCAAGCTCAAAGTCTATATCGTCGAGACCAATAATATCTACGTTAGAGGCCCAAATACCCGCATAAACACCGTTATCAAATGCATAATCAAGGCTTGCTTGAATTGCTGGGTCACTGTCGGTTTGGGATACACCATTAAAAGTATAGTCAGAAGCTGCAGTAATGGTTGTTGACCAATTAGCCGCTGCAGTTGTAGATAAAAGTGTAAAAGGTAAAGCGATAAAAAGTTGTTTTAGTTTATTATTCATAATGTTGTTCCTAGCTCATATTTTCAATTTTGGTGTAATCAATTTCGTTTGCTTTTGGTGAGCCTATAATGTCGTTCACCGTTTTTAATTTGTTGTAGCCAATATAAGCAATACAAATAAAGAACAAGGTAATAACTAATGCGCCAACCCATTGAATTTGTAAAAACTCTAACTTAAATAGTAATGTTAACAACGACAAAGCAACAATATTCATGGTTAAATATTTAAATTTACCTAAGCGTTTAACCGTCAAGTTTAAGTTATCTGTGTATAACCGGATAAGCGAATCAAGAGAGTTAATTACAAAAATAATACCAACAAATACCATGGCAAAGTTTTTAATACCTTCGGTAGGAATACCAGCTTCGTGGTAGTGATAAAGCACACTAAACCAGATAGCAATTGGAATTGATGGGAAAATCAACATTGCAGCCAATACCTGGTAAGTTCTTAATCCACCGACAAAACGTGCAGTAAATTGACCTATCATAATGCTCCATGCAAACCACCAAAATAAATAAAACTCATGGTAGTCATTTAGCGGTAAAACAAATTCATTAATATTAGCAAAATAAGTACCAATAGCGCCTAAGTTATTCGAAAAGGCAGACAATTCACTGTCACCAAATACAAATGCACCCGCCCACATAAAGGCAATGAGCGCTAAAAACATCCAAGTAGTAGAAATACTTAAAATACGTACATACTTAATGTCGGTACTCGAATAGGCAGCAAACGCTATTGCAGCCAGCACAATTAAATAAAACACCGGAATAACACTTGAGCCATCACCGAAGTCGGGTAAGTACCAAGGTAAGTTAGTCAGTAGTAAGTAAGCAGTAAATGCACAGGTGCCAATGATGACAACGTTATTAATAAACTTAACCCAAGGAATTTCGAAAAATTTAACTTTAGGTTCTATTACACAGAAATAAAAGCACGTAAGAAAGTAAAATCCCCAGATTAAAAATCCCCAATAGCCAAACTCAATAGCTAGCGGATTTGCAAATGCGTACTCTGGGCTTGCTTTTATGTCTGCATAACCGGCAAATTCGGTTAACGGAAACATAATAAGGCCAACATCTAGGCCTGAGGTAAATAATATGGCTATAAAGGTAAATGTTCTAACTGGCGTTACGCCTACAACACGTACATTGCCCCATTTAAATAAAATAGCGATTACAGCTAATAAGGTGAAAATAATCCCAGCACTAAGCCAAATAGTCATTATCGCCCTCCCAAAATAAATAAAAGTAATTCATAAATACTCCGTTTATTGTTTTTTCTCGCGTTAACACAACATAACCAATTTATATCGTGAGCCACGGCGAGCCTCACAAAGGGTTAACTACCTAAGTAGCTAAACCTTTGCCAGTGGCTTAATTTATATCTTGCTATTACGTTGTGTTGTTTGCCAGTTAGCGCTCATTGCTACAGATGCATTGAGTTTTGCTAGTGGCTTATTACCTAAAATAATATCAGCGGCTTTTTCGGCCACCATAATGGTAGGGCCGTTTAAGTTACCGTTTGGTATGGTTGGAAATATAGATGAGTCAACTACACGTAAACCTGCAATCCCATGTACTTGAGTGTTTGAATTAACGACTGCCAGTTCATCTTCACCCATTTTGCAAGAGCAAGAAGGGTGATAAGCGCTTTCAACCGTTTGACGTACAAAGGCATCTATTTCTGCATCGGTTTGAATATGCTTACCTGGCTGAATTTCTTCATCGCGATAATCATCAAAGGCACTTTGCTCAATAATTTCACGAGTTAGGCGTACACAGGCTCTAAAGCCTTCAATGTCATCTTGATGTTGTAGGTAATTAAACACAATTTTAGGTGGTTGCTCAGGATCAGCCGATGCAATAGTAACGCTGCCGCGGCTTTTTGGCTTGTTATGACCTACATGTACTTGAAAGCCATGGCCGTCAAAGGCACTGCGTCCGTCGTAGCGCATTGCGGCAGGTAAAAAATGGTATTGCAAATCCGGCCATTCAACTCCAGGCTTAGAGCGAATAAAAGCACATGATTCAAAGTGATTTGTAGCGCCCAGTCCCTTGCGGGTTAATAACCAACGTGCACCAATTAAACCTTTTGAAATTAACCCTAATTTACCGTTTAAGGTAATAGGTTGTTTGCACTTATATTGAAAGTAAAACTCAAGATGATCTTGTAAGTTTTGCCCTACACCGGGTAAATGGTGTTTTACCTCAATGCCTGCTTTTTTAAGCACCTCGCTATCGCCAATACCCGATAGCTGTAAAATATGTGGCGAGCCAATAGAGCCGGCGCTTAATATCACTTCTTTTGCAGCAACAGCGGTTTTAACTTCGCCATTTACTTTGTATTCAATACCAGTGGCTTTTTTGCCCTCTAAAACAACGCGCTGGGCAAGTGCATCGGTAACAATAGTTAAATTACTACGCGATTTAACAGGGTCTAAATATTCACGCGCGGCTGAGCTACGTACACCGTCTTTTACCGTCATGTGCATTGGCCCAAAGCCTTCTTGCTGCGAGGCATTGTAGTCGTAAGTGTGTGCGTAACCCGCTTCAATGCCCGCTTTAATAAAGGTGCTGTACAAAGGGTTTTTCATTTCGTTACCGTTATTAACGCCCAGCGGGCCTTTACCGCCACGGTACTTATTTTCACCTAAGTAAAAGCTTTCTGCTTTTTGAAAATACGGTAAACAAGACTGATAATCCCAGCCGTTTGCGCCATTGTGTTGCCATTCGTCAAAGTCTTTTGCATGGCCGCGTACATACACCATGCCATTAATAGATGACGAACCACCGAGTACTTTACCGCGCGGACAATGCATTTCTCGGTTGTCTAAATGCGGCTCAGGTTGGGTATGAAACTGCCACGCGTACTTATCGCTATTCATTGGAATAGAAAGCGCGGTAGGCATTTTTATAAAAATGCTTTTATCACTGCCACCCGTTTCTAGTAGTAATACACGGGTGTTTTTATCGGCCGATAAGCGATTTGCTAACACGCAACCTGCAGAGCCTGCGCCCACAATAATATAGTCATACGAATTACTCATAATCAGTATCCTTTAAAATGGGCTTTCTATGTCGGTCATACCAACATAAACAGATTTAGTTTGGGTATAAGTATCGAGGGTTTCTATGCCGTTTTCGCGGCCAATGCCCGATTGCTTGTAACCACCCACTGGCATTTCTGCAGGCGAGTTACCATACGCGTTAATCCAACAAATACCCGCTTGTAGTTGATGAATAACACGGTGTGCACGCTTAATGTCGCTAGTAAATACACCTGCAGCTAGACCAAGGTGAGTGCCGTTTGCACGTTTAATCACATCGTCTTCGTCATCAAATACCAGCACGCTCATTACTGGGCCAAATATTTCTTCTTTGACTATGGTCATGTCATCGTTGCAATCAATAAACACAGTAGGGGCAACAAAGTAGCCGTTAGGTGCAGATGCAGGTGAAAGTGTTGTACCACCTGTTAGTAGCGTTGCGCCCTCTGCAATACCTTTATTAACGTAGCTCATTACTAAGTCTTGATGCTTTTTAGAAATTAGCGCGCCAAAGTTAGTATTTAAATCTTGAGGATCGCCGGCAATAATATTTTGTTCAGTACGGGTTTTAAGCTCATCAATAAATTGTTGATATACATTTTTATGAACATAAATACGGGTACAATTAGTACACACTTCGCCTTGAGTATAGAAGTTGCCTAACATTGCAGCACTTACTGCTTGTTCAATATTGGCATCATCAAATACAATTAATGGCGACTTACCACCAAGCTCCATGGTGACATCTTTTAAAGATCCCGCAGCGCTCGCAACTACCTTTTTACCTGTACCCACTTCGCCAGTAAACGACACTTTATCTATATCAGTATGCTGTGTTAGCCATTGGCCTACATCGCCTGCGCCTTGTACTACATTAAATACACCTGCGGGTACGCCAGCTTCTACAAAAATTTCAGCTAGCTTAATTGCGCCAAGTGGTGTTTCTTCCGATGGTTTAAAAATAAACGCATTACCAGCGGCAAGAGCAGGGCCCGATTTCCAACAGGCAATTTGTAGCGGGTAGTTCCACGCACCAATACCAGCGCAAATACCTAAAGGCTCTTTACGGGTATAGTAAAAGTCGCTGCCAACCATTTGTTGTTGGCCAACTTGTGCCGGTGCTAAACCAGCAAAGAATTCAATAACATCAGCGCCTGTTTCAATATCTACACAGTTTGCTTCTTGCATTGGTTTGCCGGTATCAAGTACCTCTACCAGCGCTAGCTCATCATTGCGCTCGCGTAAAATTGCTACGGCCTTGAGTAAAATGCGACTGCGCTCAATAGGCGACATGGCCGACCACTGAGCAAAACCTTGCTTTGCACTTGCAATGGCAGCGTTTTGAATAAACTCGTCAGCAATTTCTACTGCATAAATAACTTCACCCGTAGCAGGGTTAGTTACATCAAATGTTTTGCCGCTTTTATTTGCAAGGAAATGGCCGTTAATAAAATTTTGATAGACAGGTGTTGTCACGCTAGGCTCCATATTGCTTGATGAGTGAATGCACATAACTTTTTGCTAGCTTTTCACTGTGATTAAACTGATGTTCGTTTGATTTACTAAGTACTGCTCGTAACCATAGGCCGTCGATCATGGCGGCGCTAAGTTCGGCAGCTTGTTTTGCTTGCTCAGTGGGCATTAATTGCTTAAATGAAAATGCTAAATTACTTTGCAAGCGTTTGCTGTTTACATTTTGTAGCCGGTGTAATTCGGCATCGTGCATTGATTGTGCCCAAAAGCTCAACCAAGTTCGTGTAGTGTCTGAGCGCTGTTGCACAAGTGCAAAGTTAGCTTCAATAATAAACATTAAGCGCTGCGTCGCGTTGGTATTTGCTTCAAGCTTGCAAACAAGCTCCTGTTTTAAACTCGTAAGTAAATACCTGACCGTTGCTTCAATTAATCCCTGCTTACCACCAAAGTAATGACTAATAATGCCAGAGGATAATCCCGCATTTTTACTAATACTGTTAATAGTGGTTGCTTGTAAACCGCGCTGTGCAACCGACTCAATTGTTGCGTCAATTAGCTGCTGACGTCTTATAGGTTCCATTCCAACTTTAGGCATATTTATTATTAATTGACCGTTCAATAAACATAAGCTTAAGGTAATAGCTCTAACAATTCAAGGCGCAGGTAAATGATCGGATGCCTAAATGTAGATGAAATATTAACAAAAAAGGTAATCTAGCATACGTAAATAACAAACAATTAATTTAATTTATATTATTTAAAAACAATAGTTTATGCGTTATTTTGTAGTGAGGTAAATGAGGGGTATTTTTACTAAGAAATAAAATGTAAATAATTTCAAATAATATGCTTAGTACGGTAATCATTAGAGCACTAACGGTATATATTGCTGTTTATATAGCCAAAATTGCAATGGATATAATTATAACAACAGGCTGGTTTTATAAAGTTAATGTAAATATAGCAAAGCAAGAAGGGTTAATATATATACAAAGCAGAGGTATTGTTACAGCTTTATTTAAGGCGTTAATATACCTTTGAACAAAAGAGGATAACGCCTAAGACGATTTCCAATGTAGTCATCGGCCATAATTTGTGCGCAAATTTCATCCACGTTATTACATGCTGCAAATACCCAGTCAAATCGCTCAATAGCGAGAAGAAAGCCTTTTTTTAAATGAGTTTGGGTGCGGTAGTAAGCTAGGTTGTGGCGAATAATTTCGAGCTTGTGCGGATTAGCTTCAAGCTCAATAATTACTTGCGTAATAAAGGAAGTATTGAGCTTGCTAGTGGCGCGTTTTTTAAGCCTGGGTGGCAGCATTAGGTTTCATTGGCAATATTGTGTAATTTTTTTAAAAAGTCATCTTTTTGTTTTTCATGTTCGTAATCAAGATGATACGTATTATGAAAACCAAAGCGCAGTTCTACCCCGCTGCCTTGTAAATAAATGGTATAACCGTCTGCGTCTGAATACGCGGTAACGCCTTGATAATGCTTAGCATCATCCTGCATTTCGCCGCGTTGTATTATGCGTTCATACACAGCTAAAATTTGCTTGTTGTCGATTTCATTTTTCATTAATTAATCCTTAATTTGCAAGTGTATACGTATTAGATATGTGGCCCGATCATCTTAAAAACAATGGTTAAAAAATGATGATATTACTTTGTAATTTGGTTATTTTAAATTATGCTCACGGTTCATTATTTGTTGAGCTTACACATGATAGACAAGGCGTTACTACTTAAAACTCGTGAATTATCAGATCAATTAGTTGCCCTGCAAACACCAATAAGAATACTGGATGCGATTAATTGGGATAAACAAATTAAAGAAGAATTTTTTAGACAAAAATGTCAAAAAAATCCAGTTATCGATCGTGCATATTATCAGCAGCGCGATTTAGGATTTGTGCCCAGCGAACTACGCCAAGCGTTTTCTACTTTGCAGCGTAACATTATTAACCAGTTAGGACAGCTAAACCCAATAGCTCAATATATGGGAAAAATGTGCAGCGAGTATAAAACCGTATTAAGCATGCTGGAATATCGAGGAACGCCTGAATTTCATGACCTATCAGTAGAGCTATTTGGGCACCCTAAAGATTTGTTTCATGCTGGTGAGCCTTCACTTACTGAGCTGGCAAACATGTTAGAGCGGCCGCTTAAAAACTTATTAATTGCCGATATACTGCCAGACGATCCTAAAAATATAGCAGCAAGCGATGCTGTGCGTATTTTATCTGAGCAAGTTAATGCCAGTATGGTAGGGATCAACGTAGAGGTAATGCTAAGCGATGGCATAGTGAGCGATGCAGCAGCTGGGGCTAATAATATTAAGCTAAATAAAGATGTGAAGTTTTCGCAGCGTGAACTCGATATTCTAGAAGTGCACGAAGGCTGGATACATGTAGGCACGACGCAAAATGGCCTAGCGCAACCTTACTTAACCTGTTTAAGTAAAGGCACGCCTAGCTCTACAGTGACCCAAGAGGGCCTTGCGGTATTAACCGAAATTATCACCTTAAAATCAACACCACGGCGCTTATCTAAATTAGTTAACCGTATTCAAGCGGTAACCAAGGTAATTGATGGTGCTGAATTTGTTGACATTTACCGCGATTATGTAGCGCAAGGATTATCGCAAGATGAAAGCTATACTTTAGCTCAGCGTGTATTTAGGGGCAGTACACCCACAGGTTTGCCGTTTACTAAAGATATTGCCTACATTAAAGGCTTTGTTTTGGTGTACAACTTGATTCGGGTTGCCATACAACTGGGCCGAATTGATCAACTGCCTTTATTACTGGTTGGAAAAATATCGATTGATGACTTTAGGCTGATTACGCAACTGCATAGTTTAGGAGTAATCGAATCGCCTAAGTTTGTACCGCCACACTTTAAAGACTTACGCGGTTTAGCAACTTGGCTCAGCTTTGGGCGCTTTATTGGAGACTTGTCGTTTGAACAATTAGAAAACGATTATAAGCCGCTGTTTTTATAATAACTACAGGGAGTTTGTCCCCTTAAAGCAAAAAAACGCAGTTGGAATGAGCAACTGCGTTTAAGTATATAGTTACAAGCCAACGTAACTATAGTTGAGGAAAGTTTGCTAGTAATTAGCCAGGTAAAACTTGGCTGTATAGTTGCTGATTTGCCTTGCTACAAACTAGGTTTGTAATCTACTCAGATTGATTATAATCAAGAAGCAGCGAAATAATAAAACGTGTTTTTAATTTGTGCAATAGTTAATTTTAAATAGCTTGGAATTAATTTAAGTTAATATAAAACAGTAGTTTGGGTTGTTAATTTAAATCATCTTATCGATAAGTGAAATTAATCGAAGCGCCATTACGTTAGTAAATCTCTTCACCAGAGTTGATGTTAAATAGGCATAAAAAAAGCCCTTTACGGGCTTTTTAAAAGTAACTAAATACAGGCTATTTAGCGCGCATTGGTACTTTCAAAAATTTTATCTGCAGAAGCTGCCACAAATCCGGTGTAAAGCTCGCCATCGGCTTTAGGATAGCGAATAGCAAACTCATAAAAACAGCTAGGAATGCTCATTTCACCATCGCTAAAGCTCACTGAGTACTCATCAGCAAGGGTTGACGATTGCTCAAGTAATACCTCTGGCGAGCCTTTTACTTCGCCGCCTGAGCTGTTAAGTGTAAAGCCTGCATCTTTTAGTGCTTGGTTAACATCTTCAATATTATCAAACTTATCAAGGGTATTAATATTTACCGTAAAGTGATTAGCTCGATAACCCCATGCCGACATCCACGCTGCATATTCGCTCTCGGCAAGAAGTTGTTTATAAGTGTCTGTGCTTACTTGCCAGTGCGTGCCTGAGTATAAAAAGTTATCGGCAGTCACTGCGCTTTCGTCAATTTGGCTTACCATATCATTTACAATTGCTTGTAACTCAGGAGAGCATTTATCGACCAACAACTCAGAAATAAATACTTTTGGCTGTGTTAAATCGCTATGCTCGTAGTGCTTTGCGTATAGTTTTTTAGCTTCAAAGTGATACTCACCGCATTCTTTATAACCTAAAGCTAAAAAGTGTGCTGCCAGCTTTTCTAAGCCCACTTTTTCAATGTTAAAGGTACGCAGAGCAATATGATCGTTAATAATGTCATCTTTTTGCGTTGAACCTAATAGATCATGAATTTTGTCTGCCGATGGCGTTACGTTTAAGTAGTTTTGCCATAGGTTATCAAATAATGTATTTACATCAGTATGCATTTTAAATCCTTAAATTTTGTTATATAGCTTAACGCTAGTTAAGTTGTATTTATTCAATTATTAAGCCCGGCGCGAGGGTTTGCGGTAAAGTTACTTTATCTGATTCAACAGAAGCTACCGGGTAGGCGCAATAATCGGCAGCGTAATAGGCGCTTGCTCTGTGATTACCACTGGCGCCAATGCCACCAAATGGTGCAGCGCTAGACGCACCGGTAATGGGGCGATTCCAGTTAACAATGCCAGCACGAATACGCTTTAAAAAGTGGTTATAATCGTTTTCACTATCGGCGAGTAAGCCGGCAGATAAACCAAAGCTGGTGTTATTTGCTTCATTAATGGCGCTGTCAAAATCGCTGTAGCGATATATTTTAATTAATGGCCCAAAATGCTCTTCATCTGGCATATCATTTACATTAGTCACATCGATAATACCTGGGCTAACAAAACCAGTACCTGGTTTTAATTGCTTAAGTTCAACTAAAATCTCAGCGCCTTTAGCGACAAGTTCATTTTGCGCAGCCACCATACCTAATGCTGCTTTTTCGCTGATCATAGCACCCATAAATGGCTGCTCTGTTGCAAAACTGTCATCAACTACGATATTTTTAGTGGCGCTAATAAGCTTAGCTAGAATGGCATCGCCATTACTCGAGTTTTCAATAAATACTCGGCGTGCACAGGTACAGCGTTGGCCAGAAGTAATAAAGCCCGACTGAATAATGTCGTGTACTGCGGCGCTAACATCGTTTACGTCTTTAATTATAAGCGGGTTATTGCCGCCCATTTCAAGCGCTAAAATTTTACCCGGGTGGCCAGCAAACTGTTTATGTAATAAATGACCTGTATTAGAACTACCGGTAAAAAATAAGCCATCTATATCTTGGTGAGCGGCCAATGCCTTACCTGTTTCAATTTCGCCTTGTACTAGGTTAATTACACCAGCAGGTAAGCCCGCCTTTAACCACAGCGATAAAGTAAATTGTGCTACATGAGGAGTAAGCTCTGAGGGTTTAAATACCACAGTGTTACCCGCTAAAATAGCTGGCACAATATGCCCGTTAGGCAAGTGCCCCGGGAAGTTATAAGGGCCAAAAATAGCCACTACACCGTGCGGTTTATGCCTAATAAATGCTTTAGCACCTGGCATTGGGTTTTCTGTGGTGCCGGTGCGCTCATTATATGCTTTTACCGAAATAGCGACTTTACCTGTCATCGCACCTACTTCAGTACGGGTTTCCCATAAAGGTTTCCCGGTTTCTTGGGCAATAATAACGGCAAACTCTTCGCTGTGTTCTTTTAGTTGTGCAGCAAAGTTTTCTAGTATAGTAATGCGCTGCTCAAGCGGGGTATCGGCCCATTGTAACTGCGCTGCTCTTGCTGCTTTTATTGCGCTATTTACTTGCTCAGCACTGGCGCCATTACCTTGCCAAATTGTTTCGCCATTGCTTGGATTAATTGAGGCAAACGCGGGGCCTTGGCCTGCTTGCCATTGGTTATTTATAAGTTGTGTATTCATATATATTTACAGACGAAAGAATCGTGCTGCATCTCCTTGGCTTAACTTAAGTGCATCAGCCACTGCTTGGCTAATGATTAACGTATGCTTTGCATGATTATAATGCGCGTGTTTAGTAAATGTAGCTCTAAAGTCACTCACACCATGATTACAAATAGCGAGCGTGTCGGAACTGTTTTGTGTTATGTGCTCAAGTTCACCTATGGTAATAGGGCACACTTGAGACTCGCGAATACTGCGAATATTACCTAGCTTAGCTTCTACAGTGGGGCCGGCATCAAATAAGTCAACATAGCCGCGATGCTCAAAACCTTCTTTTTCGAGGAGTTTAAGCGCGGGTTTGGTTTTTTCATGAACATGACCGATCACAGCTTGGGCTTTTTTACTCAGTAAATTTACGTAAATAGGGTACTTAGGCATGAGCTCGCTAATAAATACCTTGTCGCCTAAACCGACTAAATGATCTGCTTGTGGAAACTCAATACTAAAAAAGTGCTCTTGTAGCCATTGCCAAAATGGCGAATGGCCGTGCTCGTCGCTTACACCGCGCATTTCGGCAATGACGGTATCGGCAAAGCGTTCACTGTGCTGCGCCATAAACAAAAAGCGCGAGCGCGATAAAAAGCGCCCAGTTAAGCCTGTACGGCTGTCTTCACGTAAAAACAAAGTGCATATTTCAGAGCAACCCGTGTAGTCGTTACACATGCTCAAAATATCAACAGTGTTGTATACATTTAATGTAGGCGAGTGATGCACTGTTTTACCTAAGTGATAATGATATAGCGGCACAGTTAAGCCTACAGCGGCTTCTATTGCGGTTGTGCCAATCACTTTACCTGTTTCACTGTCTTCTAAAACAAATAAATAGCTCTCGTCCAATGGTTTATTAATGTTTTTAGCAAAGCTTTTTTCAGCGCGGTCAATTTTTTCTTTTAGCTGGGTGTCATCTACGGGCAAAGAGGTAAACCCATGCCCAGACTCTATTGCTATTTGCTTAAGCGCATCAAAGTCGTTGGCTGTAATAGGACGTAATACTTGCATTAATTACTTGCTCCAATAGCACGCCCAAAGGCGTGCTGGTTTACTATTATTAACCGTTAACTACATCGCTTACGGCTTTATCAAAGCGCTCTAGGCCTTCTTTAATATCTTCTAACGGAATAACTAAAGACGGAGTAAAACGAATAACATCCGCACCGGCTACTAAGTTCATTAAACCATTGTTAGCACTGGCTATTAAAAAGTCGCGTGCACGCCCAGCAAACTTGTCGTTTAGTGCAGCACCAATTAATAAACCTTTACCGCGAATTTCACTAAATACATTATATTTTTCGTTAATCGCATTTAGGCCATCACGAAACAGCTGTTCGCGCTCTTTTACGCCGCTAAGTACTTTTGGGGTATTTACTGTATCAAAAGCGGCTTCGGCTACGGCGCAGGCTAATGGATTTCCACCGTATGTAGAGCCATGTGTGCCAACTTTTAAATGCGCTGCTATTGCCGTGGTGGTGATCATGGCACCGATAGGAAAGCCTCCACCTAACGCTTTTGCTGTAGTTAAAATATCAGGTACTACGTTTAAGCCCTGATACGCGTATAAATCGCCAGTACGGCCAACACCCGTTTGGACTTCATCAAAAATAAGCAGCGCGTTGTGCTTAGTACATAGCTCGCGTACTTTGTGTGCAAAATCGTCAGTGGGTGAAATAATACCGCCTTCACCTTGTAGTGGCTCCATCATTACCGCACAGGTTTTATCGCTAATAAGGGCTTCAAATGCGCTAATGTCGTTAAAATCGCAATGCACAATATCGGCAGGCTTAGGGCCAAAACCATCTGAATAAGCTGCTTGACCACCAACCGTTACGGTAAAAAAGGTACGACCGTGGAAGCCTTTATTAAAAGCAATAATTTGCGTTTTTTCAGCGCCGTGTACGTCAAGAGCAAAACGACGCGCTAATTTTAGCGCTGCTTCGTTAGCTTCGGCACCTGAGTTGGCAAAGTACACTTTTTCAGCAAATGTAGCATCAACCATTTTTTTAGCTAAACGCAAAGCAGGCTCATTAGTCATTACGTTTGATAAATGCCAAATTTTTTCACCTTGCTCTTTTAGTGCATTAACTAAAGCCGGATGACAATGTCCTAAACAGTTAACCGCAATACCACCGGCAAAATCAATAAACTCGTTATTATCTTGATCCCATACACGCGAACCTACGCCGCGTACCGGAATAACTGCTGAAGGATTGTAATTTGGCACCATTACATCGTTAAATAAGTCTCTAGTTACTTGCATTTTTACACCTAAATTATGTGGCTACTTAAAAAAGTGTTGCTAAAACAAAGAAGAACTTAGCCTGTATTCTTCAGTAAACACTGTGTTTTTTGTTATAAGTGTCATTATCGAAGGTTGTGAATGAAATTTGCAGTGCTATTTTGTGAAAAATGATTAGAATAAAAGTCAAATTAACGAAGGGTTTGTGCATTATGATAACTCCACAAGACGAAAAGCTATTATCTATTTTAAAAACTAATGCCAGAGCGAGTATTTCAGATTTAGCTAGGCACCTTAATTTATCACGCTCAACTGTACAAAGCCGCATGTTAAAGCTAGAGGAAAGTGGCGTAATTAAAGGTTATAGCGTTGATTACGGCGATGACTTTTTAAATAGTATGGTAGCCGCTCATGTGTCTATTAAAGTAAGGCAAAAACTGACGACAAAAACCAATTTAGAGCTAAAGCATATTAATGCTATATCGCAGCTTTATGCTATTAGTGGCGAGTTTGACTTAATTGCAGTTGTGCAAGCACAAAACTTAGAACAACTTAGCCACTTACTCGATGATATTGGCAACTTAGATGGTGTAGAACGCACTACTTCATCTGTTATTTTAGAAACCAAATTTAAACGCTAGGTTTGTTGTATAAAAATGTAAACAGAAGGTGTTTGAGTGTTGATAAAACACTATGTTTATAGTATTTTTGTATAGTTAAGTACAGGTTTTAGTGTGGTAAAGTTTACACATTAGCTTATGCTTTTATAAAACAAGGATTGTTTTAATATAAATAAGGGAATTAAACTATATATTCCTCCTAAATAATATTTAATTCAAAACAATTCACCTAGTACACCTTCTAATCAAACTTTTATTAGGTGCGCTGCCAATGAGTCAGTTTTTTACTGATATGATGGGGAATAGTGTTAAAGTTATTATTAGTATTATTGTTTTATCAATTATAGCGAGTGGCTATTACTTTAGTGCGCATGCCGCTATTTTTAATACAAAAAAAACTATTGAAGTTAAAGTTTACAGTGATATTTTTTACAAATTAGGCTCAGATTCAGGTCCTGGAACAGTGAGCATAAATGAAATTATTGCTGGGGCTTCACAATTTGCACTTTCAATGTGTGATGATACAGTTTATCAGCAGGTTTTAGGGAAAACGGTTGACTCTTGCAAACTTAAGTTTCATCAATCAAAAGCAAAATGCGCACAGTTTTTAACGGCGCATAACGCAGCATTTTATGATAAAAAAACATCGGTTAGCTTAGTCGCAGAAAAGTTTATTGACTACGTAAGTTCGTAATATTTTAATTACTTATCTTTTGCTCGGGTAAATGCGTTAAACTTGTCACTAATAATTTAGTGGCTTTCTCGTCATTTAAATAGCTCTCTTAATCAATGGTATTAATCCTGATAAAGTGCACTTCATTGCAGCTTATATTTCTTAATTTGCTAAAATAAGTTTATTAAAGAGAGAATGATTAATTTACCCACTATTTAGTGGTAGCAAAAGGTAATTAGCAATGATGAACACCAAAGTATATAAAGCAGTACACGACTTAGCTGAAGAGCTAATGGCGGCTGCAAATAGAAACGATACAAAAAAATTTGAGTTACTTTACGCGCAACTTAAAGCAATTTGTATTGAAAACGAAAACACCAGCAAAGATCACCCCGTGCAATGGGAAACGCTGGCTGATTTTACCGAAGAATTAGAAGAAGCAATTGAAGGCTACGAAAAAGCCTTAAAAAAATCGATAGCCATTAACTCTAAAGATCATATGTCGTCGGTTGCATTTTCTATGGCAACTTTGCAGCTAGAATTAGGCCAAAAAGAGGCTGCAATTAAAAACCTTCAAGATGCTAAAATCAGCGCTAATAAAATTTCGGATAAAGAGCTTAAAGCAGAAATACATGACCTTCTAGAGTCGCTGGTTGAAGAAGAAGGCTAGAGCCTTTTTTATTGATATTTATTTTGCTGAGCTACAAGCTCAGCACTTTAAAGTAATACATTAAGCACCATTAGTTATTATGGTTTTAAAGGTGCTTTTCTAATGATTTGCTTTTTGGCTTCGTGGAGTTTTATAACATAGGCATTACCGCCGATACCTTTAAACTCTTCATCGGTAAATACTATGGTGTTGTCGTCGTAAAAAGTAACCGCTTCTTTTTGGGTAACAATGCCTAGGTCTATTCGCGATACATCACCAGAGAAAAACTTATCCCCTTTAAAATTCTCAAATAACCAAAGGCTAGTTGAGTCTAATAACACTAGTTTTTTCCGATCAGGGCTCAGTGCAGCAGAGGTTATCCAGCAGAGCTTTTCCATGGTGGTGCAGGTTTTAAATGAGTCGATTAGTTCTGCGTTAAAATTAGCCGCATGATCACCCACTTTATATACATTTGTAATGCCATCAAAGGGTTCAGTACGATTTTTGGTAAATAAATATAAGTGCCTACCTAATGCTACAAACGCCTCTAAGTCATAATTGCGGTTATCTGGAGCAACCGGTGTACCGTCTAACTCGGGGTAGGTAAACTTAATTATTTCAGCTTCGGTGGTATCGGTTTTAATATCAATGGGGTTTTCTATTTTATAAATAGTAAGCCAGCGGCGCTCATTGGTGTTATTACCAAAATCACCTAAAAAAAAGTGACCAAATTTATTTTGGGTCATATCTTCCCAATCTATATTTTTAGCGTTAGTCACTAATATTTCTTTAGCTATTGAGCCATCATCATTGAGTCGGTAAAGTTTAGGCTCGTCGCCGCTATCGTTAATAGCCCATAAGCGTTTATGCTTATCATACTCAATACCAGATACTTCTTTGAGCCTAGGGTCAACAGAAATCATTTTTTTGCTATACAAGGTATAAATAGCAGAGCCTATATATATGGCACTAAAAATAAACAGAACAGCAATAGAAAGTAGAATGCTTTTTTTCAACATCAAATTAATATATTTCAGAATGTTAATTAATATATCGTTATTATCGCTGATGGTAGAAGAGAACTAAAGACTTATCTTGTAGCGTTTATTAACGGTTGCTTAAAATTGCATGTATTTTAAACTAAACGGTTCCTAAATTCGGATAATAAGTGCAATTTCTCAGATTAGATGGCCAGCTGTTATAATTCGGCCATTTTCTCGCCAAAGGAAATTGCTTTAATGAAATATAAACAGCTGACACAAGAAGAAAGATACCAGATTTACGCGTTAATAAAAGCAGGAAATAACCAAAAGCAGATAGCTGAAGAACTAACTCGTTCACCGTCATCTATTTCTAGAGAGCTAAAACGCAATAAAGGACTTAAAGGCTATCGGCCTAACCAAGCCAATAACTTTGCTGAACAAAGACGTAAGTCATCTTTCAAAGCAAGTAAGTTAACAGAGGACGTCACTCACTGGATTAATAAATTGTTGCATGACGGACTTTCCCCTGAGCAAGTGGCAGGCCGCTTAGCTTTAGAGAAACAGGTCGTTTTACATCATGAAACAATTTATCAATATATTTACAGAGACAAGGCTCGTGGTGGCAAGCTACATAAGACACTCACTCGTGCATGTAAAAAGTATAAAAAACGCTATGGAAGCTATGATAAACGTGGACAGATAGTTAATCGAGTCAGCATTGATGAACGCCCAAGTATTGTGGATTCAAAGTCTAGGATTGGTGATTGGGAGGGCGATACAGTGATAGGTAAAGGGCGTAAAAATGCGCTTGTCACAATGGTTGAACGTAAAACGTTATATACAGTCGTTCACAGAATTGAAAGCAAGCATGCGAAAATAACAGCCGATGCGCTGATCAAGTGTATGACACCATATAAAGATAGGGTTATTACCGTGACGTTAGATAATGGAAAAGAGTTTGCTCACCATGAGCATGTTGCACAAGCATTAGAAGCTGATGTGTATTTCGCTCATCCCTATTCATCATGGGAGCGGGGCATAAATGAGAATACCAACGGCTTACTTAGACGCTTCTTCCCCAAGGGAACTGACTTTATGGCGCTAAGTGAAGCAGAGATACAGGCGGCAGTTGATAAGCTCAACCATCGGCCAAGAAAAACAAGAGGGTATAAAACCCCTCATGAATTATTTACGGGGCAATCAGAAATACTGGTGGCTGCATAATGATTGCACTTAATACTTGAATTCGAGGTTTAAATAATATGATTTTGTCGAAGAAAAGTGACAATTATTGCTGATTAGGCTATTAATAGCTAAGTACTATATAAAAACTAAGAAGTAGGTAATGTGTCTGTATTTGTTGCAAGGCAAGCAATATTAAATCGTCGCCAGAATGTGGTTGCTTATGAGCTATTATTTCGTGATAGTGATAAAAACTATTTTCCAGAAATATCTGATGGCCAAGCAACGGCAAGGTTGATCATGGAAAATCAGCTTAACTTAGGAACCCGTCATATAACGTCAGGTAAAAAAGCGCTGATTAATATAGGCCCAGAGTCGTTAAAGCTCGATTTATGTGCATTTTTACCCTATAAAGATGTGGTGATTGAGTTACTCGAAACCATAGAGCCCACAGACGATAATTATGAGTTATGCCGTGATTTATTTCATAGTAATTATAAACTAGCGTTAGATGATTTTGTGTACACCCCACAGTGGGAGCGATTTTTAAAGCTGGTAAATCTGATTAAGTTTGATATACGTCAAACCCCATTACCGGAAATTGCCCAGGTTGTTAAAAAACTAAAAAAACATAAAAGAATAAAAATACTTGCCGAAAAAATAGAAACGCCCGAGGAGTTTGAACTTGCCTACAAAATGGGCTTTGATTACTTTCAAGGTTATTATTTTGCAAAGCCAACCATGCTTAAACAAAACGATATTGACTATAATTACGCGCTAGTAATTGCAATTTATGCAGAAGTTATGAAACCCAATCCAGATATAAGCGTAATTTCTGGTTTATTTGAGCTTGATGCTGCGCTGGCATACAAACTATTACGCTTAATTAATAGTGGTGTGTTTCCTATTAAAAGCCAAATATCTTCCCTTAAACAAGCATTAGTATACTTAGGTCAGGAACGGTTAAAAAAGTTTGTAAGTTTGATTGTGACCGCTCATACCGCTAAGTCTAAGCCTGCCGAGTTAATGCAAATATGCGTAGTTCGTGCTCGCTTTTGCGAACTAATTGCCGCGCAAATAAGTAAACAGCAAAAAGGTGAAGCTTTTTTAACCGGGCTATTTTCGTTACTCGATGCCATATTAGATCAACCTATGAGTTTATTAGTTAATAAACTACCATTTCCAGATGACATTAAAGCAGCATTACAAGGCGAAAAAAACACCTTGCATTATATTCTTGAAACCGTAAAAGCATATGAATCAGGAAGCTGGTGGACATTAGAGCAAGCCGTTTTATTAATAAATATAGATAGCAAATTACTACCTAACATTTATAAGCAAGCGGTAAACTGGGCCGATAGCTATAAAAATACCACGTAATGGAATAGGTAATGCGTAATTATAATTTAGACTTCATTCGTGGTATTGCCGTACTTGGCTTGGTGTTTATGAATATATACACCTTTGGAGTATTTGAACTCGGTTATACGCCCCTAACAACCCCACCAAGCAGTGATAGCCTGATTCAAACATTAAACCTAATATTTATAGAGGGGCGTTTTAGGAGCATATTTAGCATACTGTTTGGGGCGGCTTTATACATACAATGGCAACGCTATAACTTGGTTTTACCACTTAAAAGCCGCCTATATTGGTTACTAGTTTTTGGTTTATTACATGGTTTTTTACTTTGGGCCGGCGATATTCTATTTTTGTATGGGGTGTCGGGGTTGCTTGCTATAAGGTACTTAAGCAGTACCAATGAGCAACTTTTAAAGCACGCCTATGGGTTTATTCTACTCTCGGGTTTGGCAACCGCTTTAGTTATGTATAGCGTACCAGAGACATTAATATACCGTGATTCGCCAGAGTTTAATGCTTTGTATAGCCAATACTTTCAATCATATGGCGATCACTTGTTATCTAACATAACTATGAACGCCTTAATGGTGTTTATGGTGCCTATACTTACTATGTGGGTAACGACAGCGCTAATGTTATTAGGTATATATCTGTATAAGCAACAGGTGTTTGCTAGTGGCTTATCGGCAAAGCAACTCATTTTAGTAATTAGTAGTGCGCTACTATTTACCAGTTTACGGCTAACTACAGAGCAATATAGCAGTGGTATATTTTATGCGCTGCAAGAATTAATTAACAGTGTGGCAGCATTATGTATGGCGGTTATTTATATTCACATTGCAGTTAAGTTGTGTAGTAACAATGCCAACACAGGAAAATTAATTCAACAAGTAGGGCGTTTAGCATTTAGTTTATATATAAGCCAAACGTTAATGCAACTTGTGTTGTTTAAAGTGTTTTTTAAGCAGTGGGCGCTCAGTTTTAATCGTATTGACTATTGTTTAGTTGCTACCTTACTAATCGTTATTCAGCTTATTATTACCGCCATTTATAGCCGTTATTTTCAACAAGGCCCTTTAGAATACATATGGCGAAAATTAACCTACGCAAAAATCACTGCTTAAACGGCTACAAAGGTTAAATTAAGGGCGAAAAATTATTGTGGGTGGTTTAAACTAGCAGCCTTTAAAATTAAGGTGAATTGCTTCCATGACAGACTTAAAACGATTAAATAAATTTATTAGCGATACTGGCTTTTGTTCGCGACGCGAGGCTGATAAATATATTGAAGACGGTCGTGTTACTGTTAATGGTATTCGCCCGGAAATGGGCGTAAAAGTTTCATCTACTGATGTTGTATTGGTAGATGGCAAAACACTTAAAGCAATCCCTAAACGCGTTTATATTGCCTATAACAAACCCGTTGGTATTACCTGTACTACAGAGCGAAAAATTCAAAGTAATATTGTTAAAGCAGTTAATTACCCCGATAGAATCTTTCCAATAGGGCGCTTAGATCGCCCATCTGAAGGGCTAATATTTTTAACTAACGAAGGCGACATTGTTAATAAAATTTTGCGCGCTGGCAATAATCACGAAAAAGAATATGTAGTTACTGTAGATAAACCATTAAATCGTCAGTTTGTAGCTAAAATGGGTAATGGTGTGCCCATACTCGATACCATCACTAAAAAATGTAAAGTAACCCAAACCGGTGCGCAGCAGTTTACTATTATTTTAACCCAAGGGTTAAATCGTCAAATACGTAGAATGTGTGAATATTTAGGTTACGAAGTGGTCACACTCAAACGCGTACGTATTATGAATGTGACGCTTAAAGGTTTAAAAGTAGGGCAATGGCGTCACTTAACTGAACAAGAAATGGCGATTATAAACAACTCTATCTCTGACTCAGGAAAAACCCAAGAGCATTCAGTATACGATGAAGCAAACGCTTTACAGCAACAAAGCCTGCAAGCTGTAGCTAAGCCGCAAAAAACAAGTGATAAAAAACGTGATTTTCAGGGCGAAAACCCTAAACGTTTTAATCAAGGTGAGCGCACTGAAGAACGTAAAAAAGAGCGTAGTAAAACGCCTTATCAAAAGCGCTCAACCACTTATGTTGGTAAACCTAAAAGTATAAAAGCAAATAAATCATCCGACTCAAAAGGAATATTGAGCCTTAAAAAATAAAGCGATATAATATTAGGTACAGTACAACAACTTAATTAACCTGCGATTTTAATAATTTATTATCAAAATCGCTATTTGTTGTTATGTATATATTCTATAAGTTTATCCAGAGGCATAGGTTTACAGTAATAAAAGCCTTGTATTCTAATGTTGTTAAACTTAGATAAATAACCGATCAGCTCAGGACTTTCTACACCCTCTACTACCACTGTTTTATTTAACTGCGTGCAAATATTAATAATGCCTTCTAGCAATGCTCTTTTTTGCCCAGCTAATTCGGCGCCAATGGTAAATTCACGATCTATTTTTATTATATTTGCCGGCTGACGCGATAAATAAGACAAGCTTGAGTAACCCGTCCCAAAGTCATCAATTGCTACATTAAAACCTTTATTCATTAGCGCTTTAAGCACTTCTTCAATAGCGCCTTTTTCCGACATAATCATTTCGGTCACTTCGATGGTGAGTAACTTAGGCTGTATGTTTTTTTCAGACGTTAACTTATACAGCTTTTCGGTAAAGTTTCGCTGTTGTATTTGTTGCGGTGAAAAATTAACCGCAACACAAATATTTTGTAATTCAGCTATAGTACTTATATCATTTAGTACTTGAGTAAGGACTTGTTCGCCCACTTGTAGTATTTGCCCTGTTTGTTCTGCAATAGGAATAAAAACAGCAGGAGAAATGTAACTGCCATTATTTTTCCAGCGAACTAGAGCTTCTACAGCAACAATACACTGAGTAGTTAAGTTATAAATGGGTTGATAATAAACCTCTAATGCCTCATTTTTAATCGCTTTTTGTAGCTCACTTCTAATTGTAACCATAGAATTATGGCTCTCATCCATAAGCTTATGGTAAAAGCAAAATTGATTGCCGCCTAAAGCTTTAGCGTTATCCATTGCTATATCAGCTTGTTGTAGTAGTAATGCAGGGCTAATGACCTCTCCATCAGACATAGCTATGCCAACACTCACAGTAAGGTGGATATCAACCTCACCTAAGTTATATATATCGGCTAGCGATTTTATTACGAGTGTAATTTCATCCGATAGCTGCTGCTTAGATATATTACAGTAATGCAATACAAACTCATCATTGCCAAAACGCGATATGGCGCCTGCCCCAACAGCATTTTTCTTAAGCCTTTTAGCGACTAATTGCAAAACCATGTCACCTAATTTATGGCCTAAACTATTGTTTACTGCGCTAAAGCCATCTAAATTAAAAAACACCATCGCACAATTTACATCGACACAGTTAACTTGCTTAGCCTCTATTTCTGCATTTAATGCATCACGGCGCAGCAGGCCGGTTAACTCGTCGTATTTAGCCATTTTATGTAACACAATAGACTGTTGTCTGAGCAAAAAAGTAGAGTCAGTGGCTAATATCAAAATATAAATAAACGCAAAAGTAAGCCATATGATCATTTGCTCAATTTGTGCCGCTTCTTTAAGCTTTGAATAGTCTTTAATAAAGCTATAAACGTTGTGCTTAATTACCTCTCTTACAACAATTTCGTTAACTATATAATGCTTGCTATAACGGCTTAATAAGCTATTTAAGTCTTGAACATTTTTTTGGTTTTTGTCGATTGCGAAATAAATTTTAGGTGTTAACTCAATAAAAGTATCAAACGAGCTGAGATAATCTATGTATCTGTTTTCAATTAACAAGTTTAAATTTAACAGTGCCAGCACTTGGTATTTTTTACCATTGCTTGCCGTTATCGGAATTGAGAACATTATAATGGGCGTATCTGTATCTAAGGTTGCAGAGTTAGCCGCAAATCTCACTTTATTTTCAGCTGCTTTTAACCAGTTAGTAATAGGGCTGGTTGCAATTAATCCGTCATTAGTAAATTGCTCAGAGTATGTTGTGCCGCTTATGTAATTCAAATCTTCATCGAGAAGAAGCATACTGCTAATAATTTCAAAGTCTTGGGTATAAATTTTTAAGTCTATATTAACCATTTTTATAAAGTCGTCGGCATTCACTGCTTCTAAACGTGTTTTTATGCGAGTAAGTGATGTGATATGACTTTCGAGGTTTTTATTGAGTATAGTTTCAACAAATTTAATTTTATTTTGTGCATCTACAGCTACATTAGTTACCGTTTTAACCGCGGTAACTTGCCAAAGTGTTATGCCAATAAAAATAGCAAAAAACGTAATTACTTTAGCGGTTATAGAACCTTTAACGGTAGTAATTGGGTTTTTAATTTTTATAATTAAAGCTAAAAAAAACACAAATACCATTACAGCACTAAAAGATAAGATAAAAGGGTTATGGCTGTCCCAAAACCAGCTACTGCTATCGTGTCGCCACAAACTTAGCTCAAAGTTAATAAACAATATAGCGCCGGTAATGAGTAATATAGGTATGAGATATTTAATTTTTTTTGTAGGTAAAACCTTAGGTAAAAAAGCCAATAAAATAGCTAAGCCTAACGCAGTCAAAGAAAGTTGCAGAGAAATAACCGGCATTAAGCTTTGCGTAACAACAACACTTTCTAAAGCCCCCAAAAATGCAACAACAAGAAAAAATTGGATAAAACCTAAATACAATATACTTGCTGCTGATTGAGTTAGAGATAGTCTCATCATTTTCTCAAGTCCTTAAAATGATTAACCTCTAGGTTACATTAGCATTATTAAAACAAAATACCAGATATTTAAAATGTTTTTATGTATATAAAATATAAGAAAAACGACGTTATTTGAGCGGTATAATCATAATGGTACTTTATTACTAGGGGTAGGCAGTTTATAAGGCAGGTTTAGAGTGCAATATAAAATAAACGCAGCCTTAGCTGCGTTTATTAATTTAAAAAGAGTTTATTTTTTCTCTTCTCGAATTTGAGTTCTAAGAGGCTGATATTCAATTTTATATATAATGGTATAAAGCACAGGCACTACAATTAAAGTTAATATGGTAGCAAAACCTAAGCCAAACATAATAGTAACCGCCATTGATTGAAAAAACACATCAAATAACAGAGGGATCATCCCCAATATAGTGGTTATTGCCGCCATAGCTACAGGGCGTACACGGCTCACTCCTGAATCAAATACCGCCTGATATGGCGATTTACCTTCAGATAATTCAAGATTTATTTGATCCACTAGTACTATGCCATTTTTTATTAACATACCGCTTAAGCTTAGTAATCCTAATAATGCCATAAAGCTAAACGGCGCATTCATAACCAATAACCCTGCGCTTACTCCAATAATTGCAAGTGGTACTGTAGCCCAAATAACTAAAGGCTGCTTAACAGAGTTAAACAGCAATACTGTAATTGCAAACATAGCTAAGTAACCAATCGGCAATGAGCCAAAGATAGCTTTTTTAGCTTTACTCGATGACTCGTATTCGCCACCCCATTGCATTTCATAACCGCGTGGCAGCTCAATGTTTTCGATATCGGTGCGAATGCGTGCAAATAGTTTAGCCGGCGTTTCGTCACTTAGTACATCATGGTCAGCCATAACGGTAATAGTGCGCTTACGATCGCGGCGCATAATCAAGCTGTCTTCCCATTCAACTACAAACTCATCAACAACTTGAGTAACCGGTATAAACACCCCCAATACTGGGCTGAAAATTTGTAGGTCGTGTACACTTTCTACGTTTAAGCGCTCGTTAGCAGGAGAGCGCGCAATAATAGGCAGTAATTGGGTGCCATCACGATATACACCTACTTGCTTACCCGACAAGTTAGTAAGCAATACTTGATCAAGGTCTGATTTACTAATACCTAAACGACGCGCTTTTTGTTCGTTAAACTGTGGGCGGATCATTTTGGTACGTGCCCGCCAATCATCACGAATATTATGCGAACCTGTATCTTGCGCTATGATATGTTTGGCTTGAGCAGATAGTTTTCTAAGTACAACTGGATCTGGGCCAGAAAAACGCGCTTCTATTTTTGCATCTGTTGAAGGGCCTATTTCCATAGGTTTAACTTTAAGCTGTGCGGCAACCGGATTGTGCTGTGCGAAATCTCGTACTTTTTGCATAACAGTAGCAACCGCTTCGCGGTCAGTTACACGAATAATCAATTGCCCGTACGCAGGGTATGACTTTTCAGGTGCATAAGTAAGCATAAAGCGCGGAGCACCTTGGCCAACAGTACTGGTTATTTCAGTAACCAATGGGTTTTGCTGTAAAAACGCTTCTAACTTTTTAATCCCCTCAAGCGTTGAGCGAATATCAGCGCCTTGTTCTTGCCAATAATCTACATAAAACATTGGCGTATTAGATGCCGGAAAAAATGATTGCTTTACAGCGCCAAAACCAACAACAGCACTGCACAGCAGTACTAACATTAAAACTAAGGTACTTTTTCTAAAGCGCATAGCAAGGTTTAAACTGGTTTTGTAACTGGTAAATATAAAACCTTGATATGGGTCGTCATACTCTTGCTCGCCATCAGCGTTTAATTGCGTTTCTTTAAACATTAAATTGGCAAAAAATGGTGTGAGGGTAATGGCAGTGATCCAGCTTAATAAAAGGGAGATTAGCAATACCCAAAATAAACTACCGGCAAACTCACCGCTGGCATCGAAGCTTAAACCGATCGGCGCAAATGCAGTAATAGCAATCACAGTTGCCCCAAGTAATGGCCACTTAGTTTGTTCAACAATATTAATAGAGGCTCTTAGTTTAGTTTGCCCACGTTTGAGGTTAATCAAAATGCCTTCGGTAACAACAATGGCATTATCAACAAGCATACCAAGTGCGATTATTAGCGCACCTAACGAAATTCTTTGCAAATCAATAGCAAATAACTTCATAAAAATAAAAGTACCTAAAACGGTAAGCAGTAAAATACCACCAATTAACAGCCCGCTTTTAACCCCCATAAACAGCAATAGCACTATAATTACAATGGCAATCGCTTCAACTAGGCTAACAATAAAGCCGTTTACCGATTTTTCTACTTCGTTTGGTTGATTATAAACGGCATTAATTTTAATTCCGTGTGGGCG
The DNA here is from genome assembly GCF_002332205.1 of Pseudoalteromonas sp. JB197. Lineage (NCBI taxonomy): Bacteria > Pseudomonadati > Pseudomonadota > Gammaproteobacteria > Alteromonadales > Pseudoalteromonadaceae > Pseudoalteromonas > Pseudoalteromonas sp. JB197. The sequence continues at coordinate 609,675 of NZ_NRGZ01000002.1, read as the reverse complement.
CTGGTACTCTAATGACGCAAGGTGTGCGTCAATGTCGTTACCTATATCAACCACATTAACGCCCGACATAAACGATACGCCAATTAACAATGCTTGCTGTTGGTTGTAACGAATAATATTGCTGGGCACTTCGGCGTACTCGCGGTATACCTTAGCTACATCACCTAAATAAATTAGCTCGCTGGCACCCGATTTAGAAATAAGCAGGGTTTCTAACTCTTTTACATCTTTAAACTCGCCAGTAGGGTGCAAGCGAATAGACTCACTGCCGACCCTAATTTTACCCGCGTTAGAAACCGTATTTTGCGATTGTAATAATTGATAAATATGACTGGGCGCTATGCCTAATTGAGCAAGTTTTTGCGTAGAAATTTCAACCATTACTTGCGCTTGTTGCTCTCCTGCAATAGTTACTTTACTTACGCCTTTAACCAATACAAGTTCGCGTTTAAGGTAGTCTACGTAGTCTTTAAGCTCGTCATACGAATAGCCATCGCCGGTTACGGAATACATTACGCCGTAAACATCAGCAAAGTCATCAATAATTTTACTGGCGTATACACCACTGGGCAAAGATGGATTGAGGTCGTTAATTTTACGCCGCATTTCATCCCAAATTTGTCTTAGCTCTTGTTTTCGATAGCTACTTTTCATTTCTACGGTAATTTGCGACTTACCATTTGATGAAATAGAGGTAACATAATCAACGTAAGGTAATTGCTGAATCGCATTTTCGATAGGGAAAGTAACTTCTTCCTCTACTTGCTGTGGCGACGCGCCAGGATACATGGTGATAACCATGGCTTTTTTTAACGTAAATTCAGGATCTTCTAATTGCCCTAAGTCAAAGTAAGAAACACCACCGCCAATAAGTAGCAATAGAGTAAACATCCAACTAATAACTTTTTTCTCTATAGATAGTTGTGCAAAGCTCATAATTACAGGCCTCGCTCTTTATTCCACGGGCGTACTTGCATGCCTTCTTTTAGTGAATGTACACCGGCAGAAACAATTTGCTGTCCTTCTTTAATCCCACTGAGTACTTCAATGCCGTCGCGGTGTAATTGGCCCACTTTTACTGCTTGTTTATGTATTTGGCCGGTTTGCTCGTTATATAACCATACGTAAGCGTTGTTGCTAATAGATTGCTGCGGATCGGAAAACACCGCCTCGTTGGGCAAAATAGTGTACGCGGTTTGTGATTGCGTTACTTTACTTAAATCGATAAGTACGCGGCCAGTCATACCGGCAAGTAAGTTAAAATCTTCTGGTACTGGTAGCGAAAACACAACTTTATACGTTAATGTGGCAGGATCTGCTTGGGTGTCCCACTCTTTAAGTGTGAGTGTGTATTTTTTATCGTGATAACCGTCAAAAATAACCGTTGGTTGGTATTGAGTTCCTTTAATAAAGCGCGCCACAATTCTTTCAGGTACTTGAATTTCAACATCCATTAAATCGCGGGTTTCTAAACGCAATATATTTTGCTTTGTTTGTACACTTTCAAAGTTTTTTACAAACACTTTTGCAACAGTACCCGCAAACGGCGCTCTAAGTTGGCTATATTCCACATTCGTTTGTGCAATTTTAAAGGCCGATTCGGCAACTTGCTTGTTAGCAATAGCCTGATCAAGCTCTGATTGGCTGGTAATGCGCTTTTCGAAAAGTTGTTCAATACGCCCTAATTGTGATTTAGCCAACTCGTAGCGGGCTTTACGCTCATTATATTGCAGCTGAAAATCTTCAGGGTCTAATTTAGCTAATAGTTGTCCTTTTTTTACATGCTGACCCGCTAATACCGGAAACTCAACCAGCTCACCGCTTACTCTAAATGCAAGGTAAGAGCCTTGATTTGCAACTACTTCAGCAGGAAAACTGCGAATGCTAACTTGCGAATCGTGACCAATATTAAATAACTTTACCGGGCGTATTGGCTCTTCTTTTACTTGCGGCTCAGGCTCAGAGCAGGCTATTAAACCAAGTAAAGTCGTCGTTACTACACATAGACGTAAGAGGTGCATATTTTCTCCATGAAAATTAAAAGCTAAATAAAGTCAGTGCAGCATACTCCGCAAACATATAAAATAAAATTCATTAAATTTTAAAAACTCAATAAGTTTTACTTATATTGTTATTGGCAGTGCTATGAAACTCAACCAGCTACAAATATTAGACGCCATTGTACAAAGCGCAAGCTTAAGTGCAGCGGCACTTAAACTACACAAAACGCAGCCAGCGCTTACGTTAGCAATTAAAAGTTTAGAGACAAAAATAGGCTTTGCGCTACTCGACCGTTCGCAATACCGTTTACAATTAACCGAAAAAGGGCGGATTTTTCATCGCCAAGCTAAACAACTACTCAATAACAACGAAGAGCTTGCACAACTTGCAAAAGAGCTAGCACTAGGCAATGAAGCGCAATTTAGAATTTGTTATGAACAAATATGCCATGTGCAAAGCTACAATGAGATCATAAGTAATACTTTTAGAGTATTTAATAGCACTGAGTTTAGTTTAACCAGTGGTAAACGCTTTATTTCGTTGGAGCAGGTTAATAATGGCCAAGCAGAGCTTGGCATAGGCCCTTGGTTTGACTTGTTTCATGCTACCGGCGATTTAGAAAGCTTGCCCATAGGCAAGCTCGACATTGGTATTGTTAGCGCAAAAAATATTATACCTAACATACTTAGCTACAGTGAATTACAGTCGTACCCGTGTTTAGCCATGTTTGAAAGCGGCCTGAGTATAGACAGTGATAGGTTGTCTTATTCTAAAGGCCCAGCAATGATGAAAATTGACGATATATCGAGCTTAAAATCGTTTTTATTATCGGGCGCTGGTTGGGCTATGATCAGCTTAGAGCATTGCGCTGAAGAAATTAAATCGGGGTTATTACAAAAAGTCACCATAACTGATCGCGAGCATGAATTTAGCACGCAAATTCGCGCTTTTAGGCAGCACTCTAGCCATCATGGGCCAGTAGCACGTACTATTTGGCAGCAGTTTACTCAACTTAGCCAGGCGTATTTGAAAAAACATGGAAATTGATAAAGAAACGCTTATTTATACCGTTATTGGTAGCATTCCTAAAGGGCAAGTTGCAAGTTATGGGCAAGTAGCCGCTATTGCGGGGTACCCGCAAAATGCGCGTTTAGTGGGGCGGTTATTAAAGCTAATGCCCAACGACTCAACAATACCTTGGCATAGAGTAGTAAGCAGCCAAGGTAAAATATCGTTTCCTATAGGCAGTAATAAATATCATGAGCAGCGACAAAAGCTGTTATTAGAAGGTATTGCATTTAAAAATGAGCGAGTGAATATGCGTGTGTACCAATGGCAGTAATATAACAAGTTTAATCTGCCTGCTGTTTACTTAGCCACTTGCTCAATGAGTGCGCTGTTAAAATAGTGCTAGCGTTAAAGTGTTTATAACTAAGTGCTTAACGCAATAAAAAAGGGCAAGTTAAATGCTTGCCCTAGTTTGCGTGTAAAGTGCATGCTTTACACTAAGTTTTTGCCTTTTTGTTTCGCATTTTTAAGATCTTTTATAAGTGAGCAAAGTAAAATAACAAATACACCAAAGGCAATCACAGGCCAAATTAATACATAAATAGTAAGTAATGTTGTAGACATAATCTCTCCTTATTTATTGTCACTAAATTCAACAACACGTTGCTTAATTAAAGCAAAATCAAACGCGCTTTTGTTGCTGGTTAAGGTAAGCACTACACAAATAATAGCGCTGGCACCGTAAGCGGTCAGTGAGCTTAGCAATACAATATAGTCGCGTAAAAAACCTAAAGTAAAAAACAGTAGTATTACGGCTGTTATTGCGCCCAAAATTAACCCCGCAGTGCGGCCAAAAAAACCAAAACACATTAAGCCAATAACAACACCGCCGCCTACGCTTGCTATTACCTCAAAAAACAACGCGACAGCGCCAGTTAATTCCAGCCACTCAAAGCGTGCGACAATAAAGAGTAAAAACGCGCCGGTTACCGCGGTAGTAAACGCCAGATTTGTCACCTTATTCCAATATAAGCTAGAAATAACCGGAAACACAATTGCGCCCCACAGTGCGCCAACAAAAATTAGCATTGAGAGAATATCGAGTTTAAGGCTTGCAAATATAACGCCTAACATGGTGGCAACAACCATGGTAAAGCGGCCAACCCAAAGCATTTTTTTAGGGTTAGGATTGTTTTTACTTAAATGTTTACCGTATACGTCGGTCATTATAATTGCCGATAAGGCTGACAAGTCAGAATCGGCGGTGGATGAAAGCGAGCCAATAATCATCACAAATAATACTAACACCATAATAGGCGACAGGTAGGTTGCAGCCATTTGCGGAATGAGGTTATTTAAATCACCGTTTATAGGTTGCACGCCGGCTAGTAACGCCAGTAACCCCAGCATACCTAAACCTATAACAATAGAGCCATAACCTATGGTTGCTGTAATAAAGCTTGGTTTACAGTATTAAATGCTGAAATTAGTGCTGCTCAATATTTAATATAAATCAATTTTCCGCTAACGAATAACAACCAACAGGACGGCTATTTAATGTAATTACACAGCCAGTTTTCAGTGTTTGGTTAATACAGCAATAGCAACTTAAGCCTTATCGTTACCCTAAAAGGAAGTGAAATGTCGCTCTACCCATTTAAAAAATATTCAGCCACAGTGCCCACCCAGTGGGTTGATTTTAACGGCCATATGAATACAAAATATTATGGTTTAGTTATTTACGATGCGCATATAGATTTTACCGAACACCTGGATTTAAGTGAGCGTTACCGTTATGCAAATAACTGCAGCAAAGCATTAGTAGAGAGCCATTGTATTTTTGAAAGAGAGTTGTGCGAAGGCGATGAAATTGAGGTTGTGTCTTGGCTGTTGTACGTTGATGAAAAACGTATTCATACATTTCATGAAATATATTGCACCAATAAAGGGTATCGCGCCGCTGCGGGCGAGCACTTAGATTTGCATATTGATTTAGCAACCAGGCGAGTATCGCCATTTCCAAGTGAGGTACTAGAGCGTTTAAAGGTAATAGAGCAGCAATTTAGCCAATTACCCAAGCCCGCTAAAGTAGGCAGTAAAATTAAAATACCCGGCATAACTTGAACCTTGGATAATAAATCTATCTCAAGCAGCTATTTTTAGCGCTAACTACGTTGAATTTGCTTGCAATAGGCCAGCTATTGACGCGTAAATTCGCCTTATTTTCACTGGAAACCTCTGGCTAGAAAAAATAAATTTAAATATAACTATGACTCAACACGTAAGTAAACCTCTTAACCAGAGTTCATGTTACATAATGTTATTAGTTATATTTCATGGTGATTTTATTTTAGCGGCAGGCGAGTATAAACTGGCGCTAAAATGAAACACAAAACAGTTAGTTTTTAGCGTTATTTATTTTTAACCGTTCTTTTTCTAAATATGTTTGGCTGCCAACCCCAATGCAGTGCGCCCAAACGTAAAAATACGGTAATAAACAAGGAGCCTAAAATACACCATATATAAGACACTCCGAGTAAAAACAACGCTGCATAAGTTAAACCGCCCGACAGACACGCAGTAGAATACAGCTCTTCGCGCATTACTAGCGGAATTTCTCTGCAAATTACATCGCGCATTAGCCCGCCAAATATACCGGTAGTCATACCCATGGTAATGGCAACTATCATGGTAGTGCCTTCAATTAACGACTTTTCAATGCCAACAATATTAAATATAGCCATGCCTAATACATCAACTAGCAGCATGTAATAATTAGATACGTGCGGTAAATGGCGAATAAACACCACCGCAATAAATATTGCGCCATAGGTGGCGTATAAATAATCGGGCTCTGCAATCCAAAACACTGGCTGATTTAATAATATATCACGCAATGTACCGCCGCCAAGCGCAGTAACTGAGCCTACAACTACAACACCAAAACCCCCAATGTTTTTTTCGTGGCCTAATAAAGTGCCCGATATAGCAAAAAAGGCCACCCCAATTAAACTCATAAAATGAAAGTATTCAAACGCCATGGTGTGGTTTCCTTACCATTATTAGGAGAGGTAGAATTAATAAACAGTGCAGCGTATTTAAAATTTATTTTTGCTGAACACTCCCCCACAACAATAGCTTTAATATGAAATTACGTAGGTTGGTTTGAGCGCAGTGAACCCAACGAAAAAAGGCAGCATCAATTAATCTAGGCGTTTTGCATTATAGATTGGCTTAAATAATTGGCTAAACTAAGCATCAATTTAATAAATAAAATAAACCTTATTCACGATTTTATCGGCTTTATCAGAGGACGCTTCCCCTTCAATACACATAACGACTAATGCCCACATAGTGGCAAACGCAGCCGGCAATAACAAATAAGTGCCAAATGGCGTGGCTAAATTGGGTGTTTTTGGCGCTGTAAAATACTGTGCCTAGGCTGTAAAAAATGCCGCCGGCGAGTAGCCAATATAATGCGTTTACATCAATTGCTAAGTAAAGCGGATAAATAATGGCGAGTGCAAACCATCCCATGAGTAAGTAGGTGGCAAGGGAAACTTTTTTATTACCATTGTGAACTAAAACTTTATACGCTACGCCAGCAAGTGCTACTGACCAAATAAAGGTGAGGGTTGCCCAAGACCAAACACCTGTTAACGACAGGTGTAAAAAGGGAGTGTAAGTACCGGCAATAAGAATATAAATAGCGCAGTGGTCGCACTTTTTATAAAATGCCCTGAGCCTAGGTTGTACACTGGCGTGATATAAAGTAGATGATAAAAACAAAATAAAGATGCTGGCGCTATAAATCATTGCACTTATATAGGCTTTGGTGCTGCTTGATTGATTAAACAGATCCCACATTACCCAGAAAGCAAATAACACACCTATTGCATGGCTAATTACATTGAGCTGTTCTTCTTTACGCGAATAGGGCGCATTCGATGACATAACTGATCCTACCACTTTTAATTGTTTTCAGTGTACGTGTGTACGCTGAATCTTTCAATTATTATAAGCAAACATAAGGGCAAACTTTCGCTTGCTTTAAAGGCTCATTAATTCAATATGTTTTACTACAAAATAGGCTGAACACTCAACTGTTACTTAAAGGAAAATTATGCAAAAAAGCTTTAAAGCAGCATTACTTAGCGCTTTAATTTACCCAAGTGCTGGGCACTTTGCGTTAAAAAAGCATTTAATAGGCGCTATTTTTGCGGGAGTATTTTCGGTTTTATTACTGTTAACTTTACAAGAGGTGTATGCAATGGCGCAATGCATAGCTAATGACATAGTAAACACAAGGGGCGGTGCTAGCTTTGATGATATTTTGGCTGCAGTAAAGCATCCATCAGCGCACTGTGCAGCATTAGGGCAATACCAGTATATTTACTTAATGTTGGTTATTTGGTTTTTGAGCATAGTAGATGCTTACAGGTTAGGTAGAAAGGCGGTTAAATAAACAGCGGTATTGGCGCATAAATAAAGCGTGTTATATTAACTAAAATTTAGCTGAAAAGTTAAATTAATTAGTTATATTAACCAACGCTGAATTTCATTTTCGGCTACTACTGTTTAAATGTATTTTATAAACAATGGGTTATATTTTTAATTTAGTGTGGCACATCCCTTGAATATGTAATTGAGTCGAAACAATACACAAACAAGGAAATCCATTATGAAACATTCAATTAAAATCGCTATGGCAAGTTTATTAGTATTAGGTTCATTGCAAGCAAACGCAACTGAAGTTGACCTTGATGTAACTGATATGCTCACACAAACAATTACCAGCTATATATCGCAAACCACCATAGAGCTTGAAAAATCAATAAAAGACACGCTTACTTTTAATACCGAAACTATGCTTAATAGCTGGTTAAGTGAGCCATTAATTACCGATATTCAAGCTGAAATTAAAACCGAAAATACCGTTAAACCAGTGCAATAATATACGTCAATTATAAGGAATAACCCTATGAGCAGTGAATTTGGATTATTTGCTTTAATGCTGGCGCCGGTTGTAAGTATGATCAGCGCTTATTATTCGGTGCAATTACTTAAAAGTATGGGAGCGTGGTTTAATATTTAACATTGGTTTAATAAAAGCTGATCGACTTAGTTAAAGCGCACGTAAATGAAGGCAGAATGTTTTAAACAAGTAGACTTTATGAAACGTGCGATTTTTCCATTACCCTTATTTATCCTCCCTGACGGTTATACGCGTTTACGCATATTTGAACCTCGCTATTTAAATATGGTTAAAAGCGCATTAAAAGAAAACATTGGCTTTGTGCTTTGTAGTTTTGAGCACGACACGCCATTTAATATCAGCGCCCAAGGTTGCCTAATGAACATTATTGACTTTGATCAAGATGATAATGGCATGCTACTTATAGATGTATGTGCTACTCAAAGTGTGCAAATAAACGATGTGTTTCAAGACGAGCAAGAACTGCGCTACGGTTTAATGTCGAACTGTAATACGCCTTATTGGTACACAGAGGCAAACAATAATATTGGCGAGCATAAACGCCTACAAGATACGCTGCGTGAAGTGTTCACTAATAACCCAGAGCTTAGTTCGTTATATAAACAAACCTATTTTGACAAGCTTACTTGGGTTGCTGCTCGATGGCTTGAGCTGTTACCTATATCTATTGAGAAAAAACAGCAACTTGCGTTTGAAACTAACTTTGATAACTTACTAAGTTTCCTCCATACTGTGATTAATAACGAATTTGCCTAATTTAATTTGATCCTTATTTAATTATTGCCCGTATTTACATGTACTAAAACAATAACGGGATAAATTACTATGGTAAGTCAACAACAATCACTACGTTGTGAACCTAATACAGGTAAGTACACTGCCATGCCAGAAACGCCAAGTAAGGAATTGATGCAAGCATTAATTGATGTTGCACAAAGCCGCGATAAAAAAGCATTTGCTTATTTATTTGAATATTTTTCGCCAAAAATTAAACGTTTTGGTATCAAGCAATTTGGTATTGAAGCTCAAGCAATGGAGTTAGTGCAAGAAACACTAACATCGGTTTGGCGTAAAGCACATTTGTACAATAGTGACAAAGGGGCTGCGACTACTTGGGTTTACACGGTAATGCGAAATGCTTCGTTTGATATGCTGCGCAAAATGAAAAGCAATAAAGAAGAAAACATCAGCGAAGATATTTGGCCGTTATTGAACGAATCGCAAAATACGCATCACGAATACACAGATCATTTAGAAGATAAGCAAATTAAACGCTACCTTGAAAAGCTACCAGTAGCTCAGCGGGAAGTAGTAAGAGGTGTTTATTTTCAAGATATGTCGCAAGAGCAACTTGCACAACAACTTAATATTCCAGTAGGCACGGTAAAATCACGGTTACGTTTAGCCTTGCAAAAATTACGTAATGAAATGGGAGATCAGCATGATTAAACATCACCCGAGTGATACTTTACTGACACAATATTGCAGTGCATCACTTAGCGCATCGTTAAGTTTAGCTGTGTCTATACACGTAGATATGTGCCCAGTATGCCAAGAAAAAGTAACAAAGCTTGAAGCTGATAATGCAGCTGAAGTGTTTAACGATGCATTACCTTCAGAGGCTAAGGATGATACTAGTGGTTATTTTGAGCAAGAAAGCTCAAGCTTATTTGATTTAATAACCAGCGATACCAGTATTGATGAAGTATACGAAGTTGAACCAATTGCTGTTGAAATAAACCAGCAAAACTATCAACTGCCGCGTGCTTTAACACGTATTTCGCACAGCAAATTTACTCAAGTTGGCAAACTAGCCCGCTCGCGCGTTGCCCTAGATGATGGCCCATTACGTACCAGCTTATTGCACATTGCTGCGGGTGGAGAAATACCAGAGCATACTCATACCGGATTTGAGATTACTTTGTTACTAAACGGCGAGTTTAGCGACGAAGAAGGTAACTACGTACCGGGTGATTTTATTTGGCAAGATGGCAGCCATCTGCACACACCGGTAACAAAAGAAGGCTGTTTATGCTTTACAGTAGTCAGTAGTGCGCTACATTTTAATAAAGGGCTGAGTAAGTTACTTAACCCAATTGGTAATTTAATTTACTAATATAAACAGTTTATTAGGGATATTATGCAAGCTGATACAATTAAAATAGGCATTAGTGCATGCCTAGCAGGCGAAAAAGTGCGTTTTGACACAGGCCATAAACGCTCAAACTTTTGTATGGATGAGTTTGCAAAGCATGTTGAATATACGCGCTTTTGCCCAGAGGTTGCGGTAGGTTTACCTATTCCAAGGCCTACTATTCGCCAAGTACGAGTAGGCGATACTATTAAAGTGTGTCGCCCTGATGGTTCTGGCGACGTTGGCCCACAACTTACTGCTTACGGTATTAAAGTAGCAACCGAACAAGCGAAAGAGCTAAGCGGTTTTGTGTTTTGTGCTAAAAGCCCAAGCTGTGGCATGGAGCGCATTAAAATATACAATGAAGCGGGAACTGGTAATACATCAGAAGGCGTTGGCTTTTTTGCAGAGCAAATAATGAAGCACAATCCATTATTACCGTGCGAAGAAAATGGCCGTTTAAACGACATGCACTTGCGTGAAAACTTTGTAATGCGAGTGTATACGTTTAAAAATTGGCAAAAATTAATACAGCAGCCACTGAACGTTCATCGCTTAACCCAGTTTCATGCGCAATATAAATACTTGTTAATGGCGCATAATTACCAAGCTTACCGCGATCTAGGTCATTTGTTAGGCACGTTTTTAGGTGATGACGTAATCGAGCTTGCTGATAAGTACATTTTAGGTTTGATGAATGGACTTAAAAAGCCAGCCTCACGCAAAAATAATTGTAATACCTTAATGCATTTACAGGGCTACTTTAAAAAAGATTTATCGTCAGTCGAAAAACAAGAAATGCGAGAAGCAATTGATGAATACAGCGATGGTTTAGTGCCTCTTTACGTGCCACTTACTTTGCTAAAGCATCATTTAAAGGTGCACCCAAACGAGTATCTTGAAAAACAAGTATTTTTTAATCCTTATCCTAATGAATTAAAACTACGCTACGGTATTTAATGAACACATTATTTTGGTTTAGGCGCGATTTGCGCCTTTTTTCTAATGAGGCGCTAATTCAAGCGCTTAATAATGGCGCTAACCACGCTATTTTTTTTATCTGCGAAAAACAATGGCAGCAGCATCAAGCAGCGCCAATACAAATTGACTTACTTAAACGTCGCATTACTTACCTGCACCAGCAACTTGCTGATCACGGCATTACCTTACACATTATTGATGCGCCAGACTTTGCTGATTGCGAAACTCAACTCATTGATTTTTGTAAGGCTAATAATGTTAAGCATGTGATTGCCAATACCGAGTATGAACTAAACGAAGTAAACCGCGATAAAGCCATTTTAGCAAAGTGCGATGAGCTTTCTATTACGTTTACCTTGTACGAAGGCGATTTAATTGCCCCGGTAGGCAGCTTTAAAAACCAAAGCAACGAAATGTACAAAGTATTTACGCCATTTAAGCGCGCTTGGTTAAAACAGTACATTGAGGTGCATTTTTCTTTGCCGCAGTGGCCTGTAGAGCACGTTAGCGGCGGTGCGCAGTTAAGCAAAAACGAAACAAATTTACTCAAAGGCGATAGCAGCTCTGAAAAATGGCCCGTTGATGATAAAACATTGGCCACTGTGGTCGATAACTTTATTTGCGATAAACTAACAAGTTACGACGATCACCGTGATATTCCCAGTATTAAAGGCACCTCAGGCCTTAGCCCTTATTTAGCGCTAGGTATTATTAGTACTAAGCAATTATTAATAAATATACAGCAGCGCTACCCGGATATTTTAAGCACTTCAAAAAGCAAAACCTTTACTTGGGTTAATGAGCTTATTTGGCGTGAATTTTATCGGCATTTAATTGCGCAATTTCCAAAGCTTTCGCGTGGCGATAATTTTAACGAAAAGTATAACGCGGTAGTTTGGCGTAGCAGCGATGACGAATTTAAAGCATGGTGCGAAGGCCGCACAGGTTACCCGCTTGTTGACGCTGCGATGAGGCAACTCTTGCAAACCGGGTGGATGCATAACCGTTTACGCATGGTGGTTGCTAGCTTTTTAACTAAACACCTACTTATAGATTGGCGCAAAGGCGAGCGTTTTTTTATGCAACATCTTATAGATGGCGATTTGGCCTCTAATAATGGTGGTTGGCAGTGGGCGGCCAGTACCGGGTGTGATGCACAGCCTTACTTTAGAGTTTTTAATCCTATAAGACAAAGTGAACGCTTTGATCCAAACGGCGAATTTATTCGTAAATACATACCAGAGCTTGAAAACGTGCCAGATAAACACATTCACTTTCCACATAGCTATTTAGCCTCATTGGGGCAAAGTGATTCGTGTTATTGGCCAGCAATTGTTGATCATAAAGCGGCGCGAGAGCGTGCCCTAGCAGCATTTAAGGTATGATATGGATAACCAGTTACCAGTAGATAAGTTTGTAGATATATATCAAAAACTTAATAATAGTAACCTTGATTTATTAAGTGAAATTTACTGCGACGATATACAATTTACCGACCCAATGCACAACATTAATGGCATTGTTGAGCTGCGCAAATACTTTGCTAATTTGTATAGCAATGTTACGTATTGCCAGTTTGATATAACTGATTCCTTCAGTGTTGCCAATAACGCCTTTGTGTATTGGAGTATGCATTATGTGCATCCTAAATTAGCCTCAGGAAACACCATTACGGTGCAGGGGCACAGTAAGCTTACATTTAACGGTGACAAAATAATTGAGCACCGCGACTATTTTAACGTAGGCGAGCTACTGTATAAGCATATTCCTTTATTAGGCCGTATTATTAAGCTTATAGATAAAAGGGCGGGCTAATTATGATCACACTTATTACCGGTGCTACCTCAGGTATTGGCGAACAATTAGCAATAAAATATGCCGAGCAAGGCGATACTGTTATTGCTTGCGGTCGTAACAGCGAAAAGTTAGCTGAGCTTGCTAAGCATAACAACATTCAAACCTGCCAATTTGATGCCACAAATTTACAACAAATAAAGTCGGCTACCATTGGCTTTGCTCATTTTGATCGGGTCATACTCAATGCTGGTAACTGCGAATACGTTGACGATGCACGAAATTTTGACAGCGCCTTATTTGAGCGGGTCCTTAGCGTTAATTTACTGGCTATGGGGTATTGCTTAGAAGCTTTATTACCTAAAATAAATAGTGGTGGCCAGCTGGTGTTAGTCAGCTCAAGTGTAACCTATTTAGCACTACCGCGCTCAGAGGCGTATGGCGCTTCTAAAGCGGGTGTAAGCTACTTGGCTAAAAGCTTAGCAATTGATTTAAATGACGTTGATGTAACCTTAGTGCATCCTGGTTTTGTTAAAACCCCTCTAACTAATAAAAATGACTTTCCTATGCCTATGGCCGTTACAGCGCAAAAAGCGGCAGACTACATGATAAAAGGCATACACAAGCGTAGTAAAGAAGTGCATTTTCCGTATCGTTTTACACTAATATTAAAAGCACTGCGCATATTACCATTGCCGCTGTGGCTCAAAATTGCAAAAGGACTAGCGCGTTGAAAAAAATAGCTATAATTGGCACTGGCGTTTCAGGTTTAACCTGTGGGCATTTATTGCATAAGCACTATGATGTAACGCTATTTGAAAAAAACAATTACATTGGTGGCCACACGGCTACGGTTGATGTGAAAGTTGATGGTATTGAACACGCTATTGATACTGGTTTTATTGTATTTAATAACAGAACCTACCCTTATTTTGAAAAGCTATTAGCGCGTATTGGCGTTGATAAGCAAGAAACAGAAATGAGTTTTAGTGTACATAACGATGCAACAGGTTTTGAATACAACGGCCATACCTTTACGAGTTTATTTGCACAGCGTCGTAATATTTTTAGACCAAAATTTTGGCGTTTACTGTACGACATAGTTAGGTTTAATAAATTATGTAAAACAATACACGAGCAAGGCAGCTATAAAGCCGATCACTCATTAGGTGAGCTACTAAGTGAGCATAATTTTAACGACTTTTTTAAATATCATTATATTTTACCTATGGGCGCTGCTATTTGGTCTACCAGCATTAAAGAAATGCAAAATGTAGGCGTTGAATTTTTTGTTAAATTCTTTTTTAATCATGGCTTATTAGATGTAGTAAACAGGCCGCAATGGTATGTAATACCCGGTGGTTCTCGTCAATATATTAACCCGCTAATTAGAGGCTTTGCCGACAAAATTAAACTCAATACAGATATTAAATCAGTAACTAGAGCTGCCGATAAAGTAACCATAGAGTTTGCTAATGGTGAGCAAAGCGAGTTTGATAAAGTGATATTTGCTTGTCATTCAAATCAGGCGTTAGCGTTATTGGGCGATGCCAGCGAGCAAGAAAAGTCAGTGTTGGGCGCTATTCCTTATACCGAAAATTCAGTGGTGCTTCATACCGATACTAATTTATTACCCGACAGAAAAGCAGCCTGGGCTAGTTGGAATTATTTACTCAATAATAATACCGATAAAGCGGCTGTTGTTACGTATCAAATGAATATACTTCAAGGGTTACAGTCAGATACGCAGTTTTGTGTAACATTGAACCATCTACAAGGAATAGAAAAGAGTAAGATATTACGTGAATTTACTTACCATCACCCAGTATTTAACCAAGAATCGATAGCCGCGCAGCAACAAAAGCATAGCATTGACGGGAAAAATAATAGCTATTTTTGTGGTGCGTATTGGTATAACGGTTTTCACGAAGATGGGGTGCATAGTGGCGTAGACGTTGCCAAACAGTTTGGGGTTGAATTTGACTAGCGCTGTATATTTAGGCGATGTAAAACATCGCCGTTTTGCGGTTAAAAGCCATAGCTTTAGTTACCCATTGTACATGATATGGGTTGATTTAAATAACCCACAGCAATTAAACGGTGTGCATAGCCAATTGGGCAGTTCAGGTTTTAAAGCTCTTAAATTTAACCAAGCAGACTATCTAAATAAAGACCCTCAATTAAATACCTTTTCGTTAGTAGAGCGCGCGCGCAAACACCTTGCAAAGCTAGGTGTTAAACAAACCTTTAGCCATGTTTATATGCTGGGGCAATTACGCTGTTTAGGTATTTACTTTAGCCCAGTAAATTTTTATTTTTTTGGCGATAACGATACAAAATTTAGTTACATGATCGCAGAGGTTAGCAACACACCTTGGAATGAACGCCACTATTATTTAGTTCCGTTAGAAAAAAAAGTGAACTTTA
Organism: Pseudoalteromonas sp. JB197; assembly: GCF_002332205.1. NCBI lineage: Bacteria > Pseudomonadati > Pseudomonadota > Gammaproteobacteria > Alteromonadales > Pseudoalteromonadaceae > Pseudoalteromonas > Pseudoalteromonas sp. JB197. The sequence goes on along the minus strand of NZ_NRGZ01000002.1, from coordinate 594,334 downwards.
AGAAAACCTTTTCCGTATCACCTTTTATGGACTTGGACATGAACTACCACTGGCATATTCGACAAACGCAGGATAAAGCATTAATACAGATTAAAAATATACGCGACGAGCAGGTATTATTCGACGCTACACTAAGGTTAAAACGCCACGAATTAACTGAGCAACAAGTAAGTAGGTTGCTTAAACGTTTTCCGGCGATGACTTGGTCAATTTTTAAGGGTATTTATTATCAAGCATTAAAGTTGTTTATTAAAAGAGTGCCTTTTTTAGGCCACTCAGGTAAGCCATAAAGCAAGTTGTTATGTTGTTTAAGAGTAATAATATAGGTGATTTTATGGAAAAAGCGACGCATTTACGTTGTCAAAATAATCGAAGCTGGCTTACTAATTTATATAAAAAAATAGTATTTAAAGCCTTTTCATCGATTCAAACAGGGCAAATAACGTTAGTTGATAATAACGAACGCAGTACTTTTGGCGATTTATCGTCAGCTGCAAAAGTAACGATTACTGTTAATAAAAAAGCAATGTACAAAGCATTTTGTTTGTCGGGTAGTGTGGGCGCAGGCGAGTCTTATATTTTAGGACAATGGTCTTGCGATAACTTAACTCAGCTGATCGAAATATTTGCGATTAATCAAAATCAATTAGATGCTTTTGAAAAAAAATTTTCTTTTTTCAGTAATATTGTCAATCGCTTAAATCACTTAAAAAACAAAAACTCAGAATCGGGTTCGAAAAAAAATATTATTGCTCATTATGATTTAGGGAATGATTTATACGAATCGTTTTTAAGCAAAGAAATGCTCTATTCGTGTGCAGTCTATCCCGAAAAAGAAGCAACCTTAGAGCAAGCTCAACAATATAAGTTACAACGAATTTGTGAACAAGTTGAACTACAAAAAGGCGACTCGGTAATAGAGATAGGCACCGGATGGGGGGCATTCGCAATTTATGCAGCTACTCATTACGACTGCTATGTTACTACCACGACTATATCTGATGAGCAGCACGACTATGTTGAACAAAAAGTGAAGCAACTTGGGCTTGAACATAAAATAACTTTGCTTAAATTAGACTACCGTTCACTTAAAGGGCAATACGATAAACTGGTTTCAATTGAGATGATTGAAGCGGTAGGGCACGATTACCTACCAAGCTTTTTTACTCAATGTAGTGCGTTATTAAAAGATGATGGCGCTATGCTTATTCAGGCGATTACTATTGGCGATCAGCGTTATAAACATTATTTAAAAAATTCAGATTTTATTCAGCAATATATTTTTCCTGGTGGTTGTTTGCCATCGTTAAATGAAATGAGTGAACAAATTAAAAATAATACCGATATGGTTATTCATACCGTAAACGATATTGGTGCCCATTATGCACGTACACTTGCCGATTGGCGTACGCGCTTTATACAAAGCTGGCCAGACTTAGACAGCTCTAAATTTGATGAGCGCTTTTATCGTTTGTGGTTATTTTACTTTGCTTACTGCGAAGGTGCATTTAGAGCACGTGCAACTAGTACCGTGCATTTAATGGCGCGTAAACCACGTTTTATCAGTACTGATGATGAAATTGCACTCGGTTATTAATTTTGTGTTATTTCAAGCAGTGTGGTTTTTATCCTTACTGCTTGAATCAAGCTCTGTTGTGTTTAGTAGCGCTATTATTGCGTTGATGTTTTATTTATCAAAACAAAAGAAGCACGACGCATTACTGGTTTTAGTGGCTTTGCCCTTGGCTTTATTGAGCGAGTTTATTGCCGTTAAAAGTGGCTTATTAGAGTTTAAAGTATCCCCATTTCCTGTTTGGCTTGCCTTATTGTGGTTTGCATTACTGCTTAGCATAAACACCTCAATGCGCTTTTTAATCTCACTAAAACTTTGGCAAGTATTTATTATTTGCCTTGTGTTTTCCCCTGCAAGTTACTGGGCCGGCGCGCGCTTTGAAGTGCTAAATTTAGGCCTGCCACTATTGGAGTTTTGGCTGGTATACGGTGCTCTTTGGGCTGCTGTATTTACTTTAATTATTTTAGCTAATTTAAAACTTAAATTACTTATTACTCGCTGATCCTCGCCCTTGCAGCTCCCGTATAATTATTCACTTACCTGAAGGGATTTACCATGAACGCTATATTTAAAGTACTGTGTATTTGTTTACTCACAACGAGTTGTGTTGCTGTGGCACAAATTAGCTTAACGAAGGTAGGGGATGCGCGGATGGAGTATTTATTTTGGGATGTATACGACGCTACATTATTTACTACAACGGGAGAGTATAAGTTAGGCGATAATCCGATTAAATTTAAGCTGACTTATTTGCGTGACTTTGCTGCTAAAGACATAGTAAAAGTGACCAACGAGCAGTGGCAACATTTAGGTAAAAAACAGCTAACAACGCAATATAGCGATAAATTATTAGCGATGTGGCCAAATATAAAAAAAGGCGAGTCGTTAACGCTCGTAACAGACAAGCAAGGGCTTAGTGTTTTTTATCATAATGATAAACACATTGGTGAAATTAATGAGCCTGGCTTTGCCGCTGACTTTTTGGCGATTTGGCTGAGCGAAAATACCTCTGAGCCCGCACTTCGAAAGCAATTATTAGGAAATTAATATGACGATTTTAAATTATGCAAAAGTAACCTTTGCCGCTATATGTGCGCTGTTATTGGTAAGTTGCTCTGCCCCCAATGTCGAACATTACAATAACACCTCCCCAGAATTTGACTTTAAAACGTTTTTTAGCGGAAATTTAAAAGCCTATGGCGTTGTACAAGACTATAAAGGTGAATTAACCCGCAAGCTCGTGGTTGACATGCATGCAAGCTGGGAGGGCAACCAAGGCGTTATAGAAGAAGATTTTATTTATGATGATGGTGAAACTCAAAAACGTATTTGGAAAGTAACACTCAATGATGACAAGAGTTTAACCGGCACTGCAGATGATGTTTTAGGCACAGCTAAAGGGAAAAGTGATGGCAGTGTATTTCATTGGAATTACGATGTTGAACTGCCGTACGATGGCAGCACTTTAACGGTAAACTTTGATGATTGGATGTACTTGGTAACACAAACTCGCTTGATAAACCGTACGTCTATTGTTAAGTTTGGTATCGAAGTTGGGGAAGTTACCTTGGTTATCGAAAAAATATAGCTTATGACTTTGTGGTTTAACTTGCGTTAAAATTGCACTTAAATTAAGTCTTTGTTAACTCAACACGCTGTATTTTACCGATAATTATTTTAATTTTACGCATTTTATAAGATTTTAAGCAAAAAATGCAATTTGCTGTTGCTAACTCTTCAAAAATGCATAAAGATAGGTTTTGCGAAGGCAAAATAATAACGAATAGGAATCAAATAATGAATAAAGCTCAATTAGTTGAAAAAATTGCTACTGATGCAGAAATCTCTAAAGCCGCTGCTACACGCGCTCTTGACGCGTTTACTGGCGCTGTAACTTCTTCTTTAAAAGAAGGTGATTCAGTAGCGTTAGTTGGTTTTGGTACTTTTTCGGTTAAAGAACGTGCAGCACGTACTGGCCGTAACCCTCAAACGGGTGCTGAGATCCAAATCGCAGCGGCAACTATCCCAAGCTTTAAAGCAGGTAAAGGTCTTAAAGATCAAGTAAACCTTTAATTGTAGGTTTATCTAATTAAATGAAAAGAGGGCCTTTTAGCCCTTTTTTTTATGCCTAAAATATTTGCCAACCTTGTTAACATTATAGTTACATTTAATAATTGTAATAAAGTTAATCCACCTTTATTAAGGTGGATTAACTTTTTAGTTATTTATTTGGCTTTTAGGGCTTTATCGCCACGGCCAATGCCAACTGCCCCAGAGCGCACTACCTCAATAATGTCGGTTTCGTGGCGTAGCGTATCTAAAAATGATTCAATTTTATCTGTGCTACTCACTAACTGTAGGCTATAACTTAGCCGGCCCATATCTAAAATAGTCCCTTGGAATACATCTGCTACGCGGGTAACCGCTGCGCGTGTTGTTTCGTCTTGGGCAAATACTTTAACCAATAATAGTTCACGCTCAATATGACTCATTTCGGTTAAATCAATAATTTTTAGTACATCAACAAGCTTGTTTACCTGTTTGGTAATTTGCTCTACTACACGGTCATCACCCATAGTGGTAATAGTAATGCGCGATAAAGACTGATCATCCGTTGTGCCAACTGTTAGGCTGTCGATGTTATAAGCACGCTGCGAAAATAATCCTACAATACGCGACAGTGCTCCTGGTTCGTTTTCTAATAATATAGATAAAATACGACGCATTATGCTTTTACTCCTTTACGTAGCCACATCTCATCAATGCCACCAAACTTAATTTGCATTGGGTATACATGTTCTTTTTCGTCTACAAGAATGTCTAAAAATACTAAACGATCGTTAATCGACATGGCTTTGTCGATAGCCGGTTGTAACTCATCTAGGGTGTTTACTTTAATACCTACATGGCCGTAGCTTTCTACTAATTTAACAAAATCAGGCAAAGACTCCATGTAAGATGATGAATGACGCCCGCCATACACCATATCTTGCCATTGGCGTACCATGCCTAAAGAGCGGTTATTTAATGACACGACTTTTACCGCTAAGTTATATTGTAAACACGTAGCTAGCTCTTGAATATTCATTTGAATAGAGCCGTCGCCAGTAATACATACCGATTCTTTATCCGGAAAAGCAAGTTTTACACCCATGGCTGCAGGTAAGCCAAAGCCCATAGTGCCAAGGCCGCCTGAGTTGATCCACTGACGCGGATGTTTAAACGGGTAATACTGGGCTGCAAACATTTGATGTTGGCCAACATCGGAGCTTACATAAGCGTCGCCATTGGTGGCTTTATAAACCGCTTCAATTACGGCTTGCGGTTTAATTGCATCGCCATCGGTGTTATAGTTTAAGCACTTTTGTTCGCGCCAGCTGATAATTTGACGCCACCAATCTTCTTGGGCGCTGCGATCAATTTGAATAGGGCTCTTATCAATACCAGCTTGTAGCTGCTCTAGTACGGTTGCAAGACAGCCAACTACCGGAATGTGAGCTTTAATTGTTTTAGAAATAGACGTTGGATCAACATCTACATGCACTATAGTGGCGTTGGGACAAAATTTTTGCACATTATTGGTGACCCGATCATCAAAACGCGCCCCTAATGCTAATATTACATCGGCATTAGCCATGGCTTTATTGGCTTCAAGGGTGCCATGCATACCTAGCATGCCTACAAAGTTTGGATGCACGCCTGAAATGCCACCTAGCCCCATAAGGGTATTGGTAATTGGCGCATTTAGTGACTCTACCAAGTGAGTTAATTGCTCAGAAGTGTTTGAAATTACAATTCCGCCGCCAGAGTACACTACCAGTTTTTTTGCTTCTAGTATGGCGGTAACGGCTTTGCGTATTTGTTTTGAGTGGCCTTTAGTGTTTGGGTTGTAAGTTCTTAAATCGGTAGATTTAGGAAATTCATAATCAAACTTTATCTCAGGGTTTAGCATGTCTTTTGGCAGCTCTACTACCACTGGGCCTGGGCGGGCTGTGCTGGCAATATAAAAAGCTTTAGCTAAAATAGTTGGGATATCTTTTGCGCTTCTGCAGTTAAAGCTGTGCTTTACTATAGGGCGCGAGCAACCAACGATATCGGTTTCTTGAAAAGCATCATCACCAATCAAGTTGGTAGGTACTTGCCCTGAAAGCACGACCATTGGAATGGAGTCCATATAGGCTGTAGCAATGCCGGTAATACAGTTTGTAGCACCTGGGCCTGAAGTTGCCAATACTACACCTACATCGCCAGTAGCACGCGCATAACCATCGGCCATATGTGTGGCGGCTTGCTCATGACGAACTAAAATATGTTCAATGTCGTCTTGCTGGAAAAGCGCATCGTATAAATCTAATACTGACCCCCCGGGGTAGCCAAATATGTATTTAACCTTTAATTCTTTTAATGCCTGAACAACTAGTTCAGAACCATTATATTGTTGTTTGCTCATCCTCATTCCTCTGCCGTTATTTTTATGCATAAAAAAACCCCCGCATGGGGCGGGGGTTTTTAAAAAGCAGTATCACCTTTCAATACATCCCCGCTGGGCTTATAACTAAGACCAGTACGAGTACGACTAATAGGCGAATTGTAGTATTCATAATTAATTACTCTATTACAAAGCGTTAATACTGCTTTAAACTAAAATTGTGTATGTGGTTATTTTTAAGGGTTTTGAGGGAGTATGTCAACCGCGAAATGGCTTTTTTGCATTGTTTTTTCTCATCATGCTATTTTTGTGCTGGAGTTAGTTGTTTTTTGAAGTTTGAAAGTGGATAAAAGGAGGTTTTATGCAGTTTTATAAGTTGGAATATTAAAAAGCCAGCAATTGCTGGCTTTTTATATCAGTACGCTTACAAGTACTTATGTATGTACTTTATACTTTATATTACAAACGGTCGATAACAGCTTGAGTAAAGTCTGTTGTACCGTGGCTGCCGCCTAAATCGCGAGTAGTACGATCGCCTGACTTAATCACATCAGCAACTGCACTTCTAATGCGCTCTGCGGTGTCGCCCATGTTTAAATGCTCAAGCATTTGAATAGACGCTAAAATTACAGAAGTAGGGTTAGCTAGGTTTTTACCTGCAATATCAGGCGCACTGCCGTGTACTGCTTCAAAAATTGCAGTATCTTCGCCAATGTTAGCACCTGGTGCCATGCCTAAGCCGCCAACTAAACCAGCACATAGGTCTGATAAAATATCACCAAATAAGTTTGTGGTTACTATTACGTCAAACTCTTCTGGCGTCATTACTAGTTTCATACAGGTTGCATCAACAATCATTTCGGTTGATTCAATTTCTGGGAAACGTTCTGCAACTTCACGCGCTACTTTTAAAAATAGGCCTGATGTAGATTTTAAAATATTTGCTTTATGTACCGCTGTTACTTTTTTACGGCCTTCACGTACTGCTAGCTCGTAAGCAAACGTTACGATTTTTTCTGCGCCTTCGCGAGTAATAACAGATTTTGCTTCTGCTTCGTTACCATCTTCACTTACAATTTGACCAGCGCCAGAGTACATACCTTGGGTGTTTTCACGAATAGTAATGATATCAATATCATCATAACGTGCTTTTGTGCCTACAAACGATTTAACAGGACGTACGTTTGCGTACAAACCAAATTGCTTACGTAGTGTTACGTTTATAGAAGTAAAGCCTTCACCAACTGGCGTTGTTAAAGGACCTTTTAAGGTGATTTTGTTTTTAGCGATAGTATCGATTGTGTCTTGCGGAAGTAACTCACCTGTTTTTTCAAGTGCAGCTAGGCCAGCATCAACAAATTCATAATCAAAATCGCATCCTGCGGCTTTTAGTATTTCAAGTGCTGAGTCGATAATGCTAGGGCCGATGCCGTCGCCTTTGATCACTGTTATGGTTTGTTTGGCCATTAACTTATCCTTTAAAGAGTTTGATTTGCACATAAATTGTGGCTCCGAGGGAGCAACTGCTTGTTAGAAAATTTATGTGAACGAGCTTGAGAATTCAAGGGCGCATTTATACCAATTATTAAGTCATTTTGCCAGTTTATACTATTAATACTGGGTATAACCGCTGTTTATAGTTAAAATAAGTAGCTTAAATACTATCAAACAAAGCTAATGTTTGAAGTTTGTCATAAAAATCGGCTTGATTGTCCCAGCCCTGGGCTATTAATTGCTGCTTAAGTGTTTGCTGTTGCCAAGGTGTTAATGCTGTTTTTGGCTTAAACACGCTTTGTGCTACTACTTTAAATGCTACCCATAGCTTACTTTGCTCAGTTAGCTCGTTTTTAGCTACTTGTTCGGCGTCTAATAATGCAAAGGTCCATGGGTTATCGCTTAAAAGCGCTGATAACTGCTGGTTTAAATGCTTACTATCCATGTTTTCTATACCAAAAAATGCACATATAGGTGTATCAGATGATTTATTGGGGGCGTGCGCTATAGGCGTTTTTCTTGAGAGTTGCGTACTACAATGTATTAATAAGTAATGCGCGTAAGCATATAAAGGTAAACAAATATGCTCAAATTGATATTGCTTATTGTTATAGACCAATAGCGTCATTATATCGACCATACACTTGAGTCGATTAACTAAAAAAGCATGTAAAGGGTGAGGAATAGTAAAAACTAGTTGCTCAAATACCACGCGCTGTATAATAGCTGGGGCGTGATTGTAGCCAACCATAGACAAACTATGCTTTAAATCTTTAGCGGCTTGATGCTCTTTGTTATATGGTTTAACTGCTTGGCATAAGCTTTTAATAACATTAGGGTGTGGGGCTAATAAAGTATTTATATTGTTAAAGCTATACTCTTGTTGCAGTTTAATAAGCCCAATTAGATCATATAATGTGCTTTGGGTACTGGGAGTTGCGGCTTTTATATTTACATATTCAGTATCCCAGACTTTATAAAGTATACGTTTATCAGCGCATAGCCATTGTACTGCGTTATCGTTAAGCGTTGCTTTTACCCTATACCAAACTATTTTGTTCTTTAAGTTTTTAATAAGTATGTGGCGCTGCTGGGCGTCGGTTGCTAAATAAATCATTGCTTGTTCGGCATATAAAACTCGGCTCCCGGGGAGCAAAGGGCCAATATGCGCAATTAATGATTTTAAGAGTCGCTGAGCAAATAAATTTGGGGTTCGCAAATATAAGTCTGCTATCGCTTTATAAAAATTTATTTGCTGATTTGCTGCATTACACGTGAGGTTAACTGCCAAAATATTAGCTAACGCCACAATTATTGTGCCGCCATCGTATAACATTATTTTAGGGGTGCTTACTAAGGCGTGTTTATATTTACTCAGTTTAGCTAATACTTGAGTAATACTATGAGCAGGTTGCTTTGCGGTTAGTAATACGCGCGCTGCAAGTTTGTGGCGTAATTGCCATATTTGGCTTTCGGTACTGGTAAACGCTATTTGTTTGGACAGTTTATTAAGTTGAGCGCCTACGCACAAGTGCTCAATTAATGACGCACTAATATACAGCTCACTTAGTTCGTCATCGTAATTTTGGCTTACGCACAGTGCGGTTGTTAAAATACATTGGTTAATTACAAGGTTGGTAGCAAAGTCGTACTGAGTTTTATAAAGCATAAGTTGCGCTTGTAGAGCACTCGGATTTTGCTTATAAAGGGTTCGGTATTGCTCTGCAAGTTTGCACACTAGCGGATAAAAGGTAGGCCATTGTTTTTTATTATTGTATGAAGCTAAAAATAGCTGCGTATGCTCAAGCAACCTTTTTAGCTTTATTGATACAGGCTCATCCATTATGCCGTTTCCCTAACCTGGTTTTAGATATTGATCGTAAGCACTGGGACCCCATAAAATGAGCTGCCCGTTTTTAAATAATAAGCCGGTACATTCATCTATAGTAGTAATGCCGTCAGATGTTTTATGCTGGGTACGATAAAAAACAATTTGCCATACTTGGTCCTCATCACGCTTAGCAAAGGTAAGATCTGGGCTACCTAAATATTCGAGTACACTATTGAGGGTTGCAGTGTCTTCTATTTTTAGCTTTTCGATATAGCGTTTATTATAGGCTTCTCTGTCTTGCCAAATCATAGCTTGTGGATCATCTTTATAAAAAACGATCACTAACGTGGCTATTAGCGCATACAGCCCTAAACCTAAAATTAAATATCTAAAAAACTTTTTGAACATTACTTACTCTACTAACCATCACTACTAATAGTATACGTATTGTCGTACGGCAGTGCTATTAACTTGCGACTAATTAAGCCTTAACTGCTTTAAACTAAAGCCTAAGTTTATATCGGTGCGTAAACTAACCAGTTGCTTTGAAATAACATACATATCCATATTCTCAGTTAGCTTTTTACGTAAGCTGGCATTAAGAGCATCGTCATTGAGTGCATCCTTGACAGAGCTATAGTTATTAACTAGTAGCTGCGCCGATTTAGTGCCTATGCCTTTTACGCCCGGAATATCATTGGTTTTATCGCCAGCAAATGCCCAAAACTCTACTAGTTTTTTTTGCTCAACGCCAAAGCGTTGCTTAATACTATCTTGATCTAAATAATGTTTTTTAAAATAATCATACACAGCTATATGCTCATTTAAAAAAGGTAAAAAGCCTTTATCAGTTGAGACAATCACACTGCTGATGTTGTTATGTGATGCCTTATTTGCAAGGGTTGCAATAATATCATCAGCTTCATCGTTTATTGGTTCAAACACTACAATACCGGTTTCTTCAATGGCGGCTTTAAATTGTACTAATGCATCTTTAAGTATTTGTGGCATAGGAGCACGGGAGTGTTTGTAATCTTTATAAAAATGATAGCGCCAACTTTTATCGCCATCAAATACGGCAATGGCATGGGTTGCTTTAGTGCTGCTTAAAAGTTTTGAGCAGGCATGCGCTACACGTGCGCAGCTTGCTTTAAGCATTTGCTCATCACTGTGATGTTTTTGATTCGCGTCTACCGCGTAAATGCGCCTAATTAAATTAAGCGCATCAATAAGTAATAAATGGGGTTTCAATACAGAACTCACGCCTTGATTGTGTAGCAGGGGACATATTTACTGCCGGGCAGTTTCATTCTTCCCTCGTCAACATAAGCTTGTAATAACTTATCCATTGCTTTCATTAAACTAGGCTCGCCACTTAGAATATAAGGCCCATGTTGTTTAATTGCTTTTACGCCTTCTTCTTTAACATTACCGGCAACAATGCCCGAAAATGCGCGGCGTAAATTTGCAGCTAATAACTGTTTTGGTTGTTCTAGGTGCAAGTCTAGGTTCGCCATTTGTTCATGCGATGGTATAAATGGCTGTTGAAAGTCATTTTCTATTTTTAATGTCCAGTTAAAATAGTATGCATCGCCTTGGCTTTTACGATAGTCGCGAACATTAGCCATGGTCGACTTTAATTTTTGCGCTACTAATTGTGGGTTATCTATAATAACTTCAAATTTGCTGAGTGCTTCTACACCCAGTGTCATTTCAATAAAGTGGCACAGCTCTTTAAAGTAGGCTTCACTTTGTTTGGGTCCTGTTAAAATAACCGGTAGGCATTGTTTGTCATTTTCTGGGTGTAATAATATCCCTAATAAATAAAGAAACTCTTCAGCAGTACCAGCGCCACCAGGAAAAATAATGATAGCGTGAGCTGTGCGTATAAAGGCTTCTAAACGTTTTTCTATGTCGGGTAAAATGACTAATTCATTTACAATTGGGTTAGGCGGCTCTGCTGCAATAATGCTGGGCTCGGTTAATCCTAAATAACGATTGTTTTTAATGCGCTGCTTAGCGTGGCCAATAGTAGCGCCTTTCATTGGGCCTTTCATAGCGCCAGGGCCACAGCCGGTACAAATGTTTAAGCCGCGCAGGCCCAGCTCATAGCCTACTTGTTTGGTATATTTATACTCAACTTCACTAATAGAATGCCCACCCCAACATACAATCATGCTTGGTTCGCTGTTTACTTTTAGTGCATCGGCATTTCTGAGCATATCAAAAACCATGTGGGTAATGGCTTTTTGTTCTTTAAGATCTTTTTCGTATTTTTGACATATAAATAAAATATCGCGGATCACAGAAAATATATGTTCGTGAATACCGGTAATAATTTCACCATCAACAAATGCGGTATCAGGTGCGTTAATTAGTTCTATTTTTATGCCACGCTCACGGCTAACTAAACGAATATCAAAGTCTTGGTATTTATCGTAGATATCGCTACTTTCATCTGTATGGCTGCCTACGTTGAGGACGGCAAGCGCGCAGTTTCTAAATAATCGATAGCGTTCACTAGCGGAAGATTGCTCTAATAAATCAACTTCTAATTGCGACAGTAAATCTAAAACCCCAGTTGGGTTTAACTGTATTAACATCGGCATTCTCCTTGCTGCTTAATACCAATTGAATACAAGCGTTGATTGTTCTAGCAGGTTAAACTCATTTTGGGCACTTGAACTTATATAAGTAATATATAAGGCGCCGTACTTTTTTAGAGTGGTTGCTATAATTAACGACTCATTTAATACAATTGGTATAAAATGTAAAAAACTAGCTAGTTATAAAACTCAAAACAATTGAGCTATATAACATTATTTACGTATACACAGACGATCCCGACCTGCGTTTTTGGCTTCGTATAAAGCATCGTCTGCTCTATCAAATGCCTTTAATAATGTGTCACCTTGTTTAAACTGAGTTGCGCCAAGTGACACTGTAATTTCTATTTGCTTATCTTTAAACTTAAACGGGATCTTTTTTATATTATTTTTAAGCTTTTCGAGTTGGGGAATAGCATGCTCCAAAGAAGTACCTGGCATTAATAGTACAAATTCTTCGCCGCCATAACGCGCTATAAAGTCAGTTTTTTCTATCGACTTTTGCAAGGCTTTAGCAATAACTTGTAGCGTAATATCTCCAGCAGTATGACCAAACCTGTCGTTTATTGACTTAAAATAATCTACGTCAATCACCACCAGAGTAACATCGGATGCTTGCACATTAAATAAGTGCATTTCGTGATTATAGCGCTCATCGAAGGCGGCTCTATTTGGCAGTTTAGTTAGGCTATCGAGCAGGCTTTTAAAACGTTGATCGTTAAGGCGCTTTTTATATTTAGTGAGTTTATTTTCTAAGCTGCCAATACGATTATTTATTTCATCAAAGCTGGTTATAAGTATTTTTCGATCTTTGCGTTCAAGTTCTTCTTTGGCAATAAAATCTTCACCGAGGGACTTTAATTCATGATCAACTAATTTTCTTAACGATGAAATTGAGGTGGTACTCTTAGTTTGCTCATTAAGATTATTAATTTTAGTTTTTATACGTTTATTTAATGCGTCAAACTCAATTCCCATAGATTCGGAATGTTTACTGGTCGAAAAAATCGAATGGTGTAACTCTTCTAAGGTTTTATTTAAAGACACTAAAAAGCTTTGCGCTGATTGGCGCTCGTTATTAATGTTTTTTACAATAATACTAATAATTTCAATTGCGGCAGCGAGTATGTCATCTACAGTATTACTTTGTAAAATAGTGGTTCTTATCGATTGAATTTGCTCACCTGCTTTATCTTCAAGTACCAGCTGGTGGGCAAGTTCTAATAATTTTTTAGTTACGGCTGAAATATCATCGCTTTGCTGATTTGGCACTAGCGTACGTTTAGTGTGTAACGCTTGGTTATAAATAGTAATTAATTGATTTAATAGCGGTATAAAACCATGGGTTGACTGAACGTTATTAAGCTCATTATCTAACAAGTTACGCAGTGTTCTGCGTGTGTCGTCAGGTAAGCCATTAGTTTTTTGTAATTGCTTGCCAGCATTTTTTACACTTGTGTATAAGTCGCGTTGATGAGCGAGTTGAATGGCTTCTTGGCTTTTTAAAAGTACTAAAATATCATTAATTAACGGCGATAAGTGCTCAAAGCTAACCCCTTTATTAAGTGCGCTTCTAAATTTAGCTAGGCGATTATCTAATTCAATATCAAGACCCTTACAGCTTAAAGACAATTTAGCTGCTAAATTTGACAGAGTGTCTACTTGGGTTTTCCTTGCGCTCTCAATTACTATTCGTTGTTCAATAGCTTGTTTGAGTTTTTTGTCCATAGAATTAGATTTAACAGGCACCTAAACATACCGCCATTGTGTTAATTAGTATAAGTTAAGTTTACAACAAATTTATATTAAGTGTAGTTATCTCATTAAAAACTTTGTGTTTTTAATGAGTTATTGCCAATAAACGTATCTAAAAGTCTATTTATCGCTTTTAATTCACTTTTAAATAGCGCCTTGTTAGTCTTCTTTACACACTAAGTTATCTTTATGAGCCATTATGAAAAAGCTATTAGCGCTGTCTATTTTAGCCGCATGTTCTGCCCCTACGTTTGCTGATGTAAATTATTCATTAAACATTTCTCAGCCACAGCACCACTTAGGTAATGTTACGGTAGAGTTTCCCAAAACGGCACAAGCGCATTTAGACATTAAATTACCTGCATGGCGCACTGGGCGTTACGAAATATTAAATTTAGCCAATGGGGTGCGTTACTTTGATGCAAAAGACAGTACGGGTAACCCCCTAAAGTGGGAAAAAATTGATCACAGCACCTGGCGTGTACATTTAAATAAGCCAACTAAAGTTAACTTAGCATATCAAGTATACGCAAATGAGCTTGGCAAACGTGCGCGCCATATTGATGACAGCCATGCATTTATTGATGCATCAGGCTTTTTTATGTTTAGTGACTCATTTCGCCAAGAACCCGTTACGGTTAATTTAGAGGTGCCTAAACAGTGGCGCTCTGTTTCTGGAATGAAAAATAACAAAGGTAAAAATACATTTAAGGCGGCAGATTATGACGTACTTGTAGATTCACCAATCGAGACAGGTATTAACCAATTACACACCTTTAAAGTTGATGGCCGTGAATACGATTTAGTTATATGGGGTGACGGTAATTATGATGTAGAGCTCATGCTAACGGATCTAAAAAAATTAGTGGCTACTGGCAATGTTATTTGGGATGACTACCCGTATGAACGTTATGTATTTATGGTGCATGCAACCTCGGGAGCGGGTGGTGCTACTGAGCATTTAAATTCGACTATTATTCAGCGTCCGCGAGACCGATTCGCTAAACGCGAAGATTACTTAGCCTTTATAAGCACTGCGGCGCATGAATTTATTCATACTTGGAACGTTAAAGCCTACCGCCCAGCGGGCCTAACACCTTACGATTACACCAATATGAATTACTCTAAATTACTTTGGATAGCAGAGGGCTCAACCAGCTATTTTGAAGATCATTTATTAGTGCGTTCAGGCATTCAAAGCACTGATGAGTTTTTTAACCTACTGAGTAAAACAATTAATCGTCATTTACAAACACCTGGTCGCGAAGTACAAAGCGCCAGCGAAACAAGCTTTGATAAGTGGATAAACCAAGGCGGGGATCACGCGCGTAATTACTCTACTAACATTTATTCAGAAGGCTCATTGTTATCACTTGCTTTAGATATTGATTTACTAGAAAAAAGCCAAGGTAAAATAAGTTATCGCGATGTACATAAGGCACTTTATAAGCAACATAAATTACCTGCAGGTTTTACTTCTTTAGATGTACTCAATATTTTAAAAGACCTAACCGGGCGTGATTACAACACTTGGTGGCAAACTAATGTCGACTCGCCAGTTTCACTAAATTTTGACGAGTTACTCAATAAAGTAGGTTTAACATTTGAGCGTCCAGAAAAAGCGAAAGCCTTAGCTAGTATAGATGCTGTGGCAAAAAATACCGGCCAACTCCTTACGCTTTCGCATGTTAAACGCGGTGGCAGTGCATGGCAGGCAGGCTTAACAACAGATGATAAAATTGTTGCTATTAATAAGCATCACGTTGGTAAGGATTTAACCAGCAGCCTAGAAATGTATAAAGTAGGGGATAAAATTACAATTGATTATATTCGCCGCGATGCACTTGCTAGCACCAGTTTAGTTTTATCAGAAGATTTTGATAAACCTAAAAAGGTGATTGCTAATAAGCAAGCATCGAGTGAACAAAAGGCGTTGTTTAAAGCATGGATAGGTGTTGAGCATCCTAATAACGCTAAAAAAGATTAACATTAATGAGTTAAAAACTAATAACTAAAAGGAGCAACGGCTCCTTTTTATTTTTACACTCTTATATTGCCGCATTACCTAAAAGCATTTATTCGCTCCTTTAAGTGTTAATTTAATTATTTCGTTCTATTATAAATATTAAGTATTATTTATTAATTGATCAGAATGAAATCTAAAAATAATATACATACTTTAGCTCACCAATATGTTGTTAATGACCCATTACATCAATTATTTGATGCTGTGAATGCTATTTCTGTACAGGGGTATGATGAACAACGCCGTGTTATTTATTGGAATAAAGGCAGCGAAGTGCTTTATGGTTATACGAATGTTGAAGCAACAGGTAAAAAGCTTGAAGATTTAATTATACCAAGTGATTTACGAGAGGCCGTGGTTGCTGGCCACGGAAATTGGATTAATAATGGCATAGAAATTCCTGCAGCAGAGCTAACTCTTCGTGATAAAAATAATAATGATGTTTCGGTGTTTTCAAGCCATGTAATGTTTATAAATCAATATGGCATTAAACAAATGTATTGATATTGACTTAACCGATGTTAAACAGGCGCAAGAACAGGCTATGTTCAGAGAGAAAATGTTGGAAACAATATTTGAGGCTATTCCTGATCTATTTTTTGTAATGCAAGAAGATGGCAAAATCCCTGATTATCAAGCCAGTAGCAGTAATCTTTATGCTTTACCTCAGCAATTTATTGGTAGCAGTATGTTTGATTTATTACCAGACGATGTTAGCAGTAAGTTTAGAAAGAATATTTCCCAAGCCTTAAGCCAAAAACAGATGGCGAGCTTTTAATATGAACTAACCATGCCATTGGGAGTTGTGTACTTTGAGGCAAGAATTAACCATGTTTCTCAATATCAGCAAGTTATGGTTATTATTCGAGATATTACCGAGCAGCACAAGGCAGAAGAGCTGATCCGTAAACAAGCTTATTATGATAATTTAACCTCATTACCTAACCGCTTTTTAGCACTTGACCGACTATCGCATATGCTTTTTGAAGCACAAAGAAACAAGGGGCATGTGGCTGTACTTTTTATTGATTTAGATAACTTTAAAAAAGTAAATGACTCGTTTGGCCATGAACTAGGCGATAAGCTACTGGTTAAATCAGCTGCAAGATTACAGCAAGTCATTCGCAAAGAAGACACCATAGGGCGTTTAGGAGGAGATGAATTTATTGTACTATTGCGGGGTATTAATAGTTATAATAACGCAATAGATATTGCAGAAAAGCTACTGAAAAGTTTTACCTCGCCATTTAAAATTGAAGGGAGAGAACTTGTACTCACCATGAGTATTGGGGTTGCTATGTACCCGAAAATGGCGATACAGCGTCTGATCTTTTACGCAATGAAGATACGGCAATGTATCAAGCAAAAGCCTTGGGACGTAACAGTTACTCGTTTTTTACTCCACAAATGAATGTAGTAATTCAGCGCCGCCTTGCGATAGAGGAGCAGATGCAAGGTGCGTTACAGCGTAATGAATTTGAACTATATTACCAACCGCAGTTAGATGTTAAAAATAAACATGTTACCGGCGCGGAAGCTTTGCTACGTTGGTATAACCCAGTGCTGGGGAATATACCGCCCGATGAATTTATTCCAATAGCCGAGCATAATGGGTTGATTATCCCCATTGGGAAGTTTGTTATTAAGCAAGCCTTACAGCTTTTAAAAAAATGGCAAAATAAGCAGCTAAATAAAGGGCAACACCATAAATATACTATGGCTGTTAATTTATCCCCAAGTCAATTTAGAGACACAGCGCTACTTAGTTTTATAAAAGACACTCTAAGCGAGCTAGATGTAAAGGCTAAATATTTAGAGTTAGAAATTACCGAAGGGGTGTTAATGAATGCTAAATTGAATATAAGTGACACCTTGCAAGAAATAACTAAATTGGGCATAAAGCTATCAATGGATGACTTTGGTAGTGGGTATTCATCATTAAGCTATTTAAGGCAGTACCCTTTTAATGTTTTAAAAATAGATCGCATGTTTATTAATGGCATTACATCCAAAAAAGAAGACTGTAATTTAGTCAAAGCAACTATAGCCATGTCGCATAGCTTAGGGTTAACCGTGGTTGCAGAGGGAGTGGAAACGAAAGAGCAGCTTGTTTTACTTGGTGAGTTAAATTGTGATTTTGTTCAAGGTTACTATTTTAGCAAGCCATTACCTGAGGAGTTGTTATTGGATTTTTCACCAAGGTTTTTATAAATAATCACATATTATATAAAGTAGTTATAAGTAAATACAAAATATAGCTGCCACAGTTTGCTATTAACGCTATATATGAGGGTTTATAGGGCACATTGTAACAATTTATTACCACGGTATTGACCTGCATAACACTTCACGAGTAACCTGTTATAGAAACAATAAAAAGGACTCTATAATGCGTTTAACACCTCTTGTCGCTACAATAGCATCAACTTTAGCAATTACACTCTCAAGCACTGCAATTGCAGATGAAGGCATGTGGCAACCACATCAGCTTCCAGAATTAGAATCAATATTAAAAGCCAAAGGGCTTGAAATAGATGCTAAATCTATTTCAAAATTAACCGAATTCCCGATGAATGCGGTAATTAGCCTAGGTGGTTGTACGGCATCATTTGTATCGCCAAAAGGTTTGGTGGTAACAAACCATCACTGTGCTTATGGCTCTATTCAATACAACTCAACAACCGATAATAATATTTTAGAAAATGGCTTTTTAGCTAAAACTCCAGCGCAAGATTTACCCGCAGCTCCTGGCTCTCGTGTTTATGTTACTAAAACCGTAACTAACGTTACCGACAAAGTAATTAAAGACACTCAACAGTTAAGTGCTAAAGCACGCTACGATGCCCTTGAAAAAAATGAAAAAGCACTGGTGGCTCAGTGTGAAGCCGATGAGAGCTATCGTTGTAATGTGTATTCGTTTCATGGTGGCTTAGAGTATTACCTCATTAAGTCGCTAGAAATAAAAGATGTACGCTTAGCATACGCTCCCGCTATGGGCGTAGGTAAATATGGCGGTGATATAGACAACTGGATGTGGCCGCGCCATACCGGCGACTTTGGTTTTTACCGTGCGTATGTAGGAAAAGATGGTAAACCAGCACAGTACAGCGAAGATAACGTACCTTATGAACCCGATTCTTACTTAAGTGTAAGTGCTAAAGGTGTGCAAGAGGGCGACTTTGTAATGGTAACAGGCTATCCAGGGCGTACTAACCGTTACCGTATTGCTGCAGAAGTAGATAACGTATTTAACGACAGCTATCCTAAAGCGCGTGAACATAATTCAAAATACGTAGCACTTATTGAAGAAAACGCAGAGGACGGCAGTAAAGCGCGTATAGCTTACGAAAGCACTATTGCAGGTTACAATAATTACATTAAAAACTATGGCTCAATGATAGAAAGCTTTAAAAAAGGCACCATGTTTGAGCGCAAAAAACAGTTTGAGCAAGAACTAACTCAATGGATTAATAGTGATAAAACACGCAAGCAGCAATATGGCGATGTTTTAAATGAGCTATCGGCATTAGTAGCGCAATCGCAACTGCATAGCGAGCGCGATCGTATGTTAGGTTATGTACACAGATCACAAATGATCAGTACCGCTCGCAGCTTATACCGTTTAGCGTATGAGCAACAAAAGCCAAATGCAGAGCGAGAGTCTGGATACCAAGAGCGTGACTTACCGCGCATTAAAGCTGGGCTTGAGCGTATGACGCGTCGCTTTGATGCCAATGTAGATAAAGCTATTTTACTGCACTTTTTAGAGCTTTATGCTGCACTTCCGAAAGAAGAGCGCTTTAGCGAGGTTGATAAGGCATTTAAACTACAGAATGGTTTTGATAAAGCGAAACAAAGTGCATTGCTTGAGCAAATGTATACTAAATCAACACTTGATAACGAAGTTGTACGCAATTCATTGTTTGAGCAATCGTTTAGCCAGCTAAACCAAAGCCAAGACCCATTTGTGCAATATGCTAAAGCAATATTTAAAGTAATGAAAGCTGAGGAAGATAAATCAAAAGCACTTGCAGGCAAGTTACAAGCTGCTCGCCCGCAGTTAATGAGCGCTATTATTGCCTTTAATAAAGCACAAAATAAGGCCGTATATGCAGATGCAAACAGCACATTACGAGTAACTTACGGCACAGTAGGTGGCTACTCACCTCAAGATGGCTTGGTAGCAACACCCTTTACATCGCTTGAAGGGTTACTAGCTAAAAACACCGATGTTGACCCATTTAATGCACCTAAAAAGTTACAAGAGCAAATTAAAGCCAAGCTTTATGGTGATTACACCGGCGGCATGAACACAGTACCTGTTAACTTTTTATCAAACGTAGATACAACCGGCGGTAACTCAGGCTCGCCAACACTCAATGGTAAAGCCGAGCTGGTGGGTTTATTGTTTGATGGCGTATATGAAAGCATCATTGGCGATTGGGATTATAACCCAGAACTAAACCGCTCAATTCACGTAGATTCTCGTTACATGCTATGGGTAATGGACAAGGTAGATAATGCCCAAAATTTATTAGATGAAATGAAAATAGTAAAATAAGTTAAGCGTAAAAATAAAGCCGAATCTTTATTTTAGCTGAACTTTATAGCAAATAATAAAATGCCACTTGTTATTAACAGGTGGCATTTTTATATTAAAGAATGAGAAAGGAGGTTAAATTGTGAGCTATAATTTAAGCACAACACTTTTTATACTTTTTACCACTACCGCATAAACAAGGAGAGCTACGCTCAGGGACTTTATCGAATACTTGCGGTGTAGACTTAACCAGTTTGTTGGATAGTTTGTGCGGGCGATAGTGTTAAAAAGCCATACTCCTCGCTTTTTTTCCAAAGTTTGGAAAAGAAATCCAACTCTTGGTAGTAGCAAATTTTTTGTTCATTCTGTAACTTAAATAAGTTAATCGCTAAGGCTTTATTCCACAAGAATCGACAATTTCCCGCATATTGCGCCATTTTAGCGTTAATATCGGGTGTTGTTTTTAAACGAAATTTATAAGCTTTGCGAATAATCATACTGTTATTATATACAGTCAATCAAAAAGGAACAACCCACTTAGTCGCTTCGCGACTATTGCCTTATATCACCGACCTAAAGGAACGGTGTTTTACGGCAAAAGTTGATAAATTTAAATAACTATAGACTAACAGTGGGAGTATTATTTGTGTGCAAAGGGATATATACAGGCACGTGCGACCTGATTGCAGGTGAGACATCAAAAAATATGAATCTGCATGTATTATTTATTTAGGCGTAATACTCTTTATTATTGGTTTTAGTTTATAGCTAAACTAGTTATAGCTTTAAAAGTTAACAGTGGTTGTTTTTAAAGGTTAAAAATTTCAATTGTCATTAGTATATTTCAAGTGCACTTAGTAGCATATAAGTGCTAATTTAACGCTAAGTGAATTAATAACAGGGAATATACTAATGAAACTAGAATCTTTAGCGCTGCATCATGGCTACGAATCAGAATCAACCACAAAGTCTGCAGCAGTGCCAATTTATAATACGTCATCTTATACGTTTGATAACACCCAGCATGGTGCTGATTTATTTGATTTAAAAGTACCTGGTAATATTTACACCCGTATTATGAACCCAACTAACGCAGTATTAGAGCAGCGTATCGCGGCTATGGAAGGGGGCGTAGGCGCACTGGCTGTAGCCTCTGGCATGGCAGCAATTACTTACGCAATTCAATGTTTATGTGAAGTTGGCACCAACATTGTTAGTACTAGCCAAGTATATGGCGGCACTTACAACTTATTTGCACATTCATTACCACGCCAAGGTATTGAAGCACGGATGATCAAAGCAGATGACTTTGAGGCCTTTGAAAACGCAATAGATGATAATACTCGAGCAGTATTTTGTGAATCAATTGGCAACCCTGCAGGTAATATTGTTGATATTGCCCGATTAGCCAAAATAGCACACAGTAAAGGTGTGCCCCTTATTGTTGATAACACAGTAGCAACGCCGTACTTATGCCGCCCATTCGAGCTGGGTGCCGATATAGTGGTGCATTCATTAACTAAATACATAAACGGGCACGGCACTGCCATTGGCGGCATGATTGTTGACTCAGGTAAATTTGATTGGAAAGCAAATGCAACACGCTTTGCCATGATGAACGAGCCCGATCCGTCTTATCATAATGTTGTTTATACCGAAGCCTTTGCAGAAGCCGCGTTTATTGGTCGCTGTAGAGTGGTTCCGCTTAGAAATACCGGTGCGGCACTTGCACCAAAAAATGCATCAGACATTCTAATTGGCCTTGAAACCTTAGGTTTGCGAATGGAACGTCACTGCGAAAATGCACAAAAGGTGGCTGAGTATTTACAAAAGCACCCTAAAGTTTCATGGGTTAACTATGCAGGCTTAGCGTCAAGTCCATACAACGCAATGTGTAAAAAAACAACTAATGGTAAAGCATCGGGTATATTAAGTTTTGGTATTGTAGGTGGCTTGGAAGCAGGCACTCGTTTTATCGACGCACTCAATATGATACTGCGTTTGGTAAACATCGGTGATGCTAAGTCGCTAGCGTGTCATCCTGCATCAACCACGCATCGTCAGCTTAATGATGAAGAACTCGCTAATGCGGGTGTGAGCCGTGATTTAGTGCGTTTATCGATTGGTATTGAAAATATCGACGATATTATTGCAGATGTAAGTCAAGCGCTCGATAAAGCGTAAGCTATTAATAAGTAATAACATCGTTTAAAATGCCTCTATACACTGAGGCATTTGTATTTTTTTCATTGAAAAGCATATAATTAAGTATCTAATTTGATAATCAGTTGATTTAAGTAAGCCTAGGCAGTATAGATATTATCAATAAGGTTAAATTTACCTAGAAAAATAGCTTAAAAGTGGCTAACCGCGATTATAATTGTTATGTTACTTGTAACATAATAAATTAATTACCTGTGATGAAAAAAAATAAACGCTCTTCACTTCAAAATATAGCGGATGCAGTAGGGGTAACTAAAATGACGGTAAGTCGTTATTTACGTAACCCAGAGAAAGTATCAGCAACAACTCAAATCAAAATTAAAGCAGCCATAGATTCACTTGGTTATATTGCTAATAAAGCCCCTGATTTATTATCCAATGCCAAAAGCTACTCTATAGGTGTGCTTGTCCCATCGTTAACTAATCAAGTGTTTTCGCAAGTTATTCGCGGAATTGAAGATATTACTGAGCCTGCTGGGTATCAAACAATGCTCGCGCATTATGGCTATAGCCCCGACATTGAAGAAAAGAGAGTTGAATATTTATTATCATATCATGTTGATGGGTTAATATTATCGGAAACAACGCATACCGACAGAACCCGAAAAATGATTGCTATGGCGGATATTCCTGTGGTTGAAATAATGGATATTCATCACACTCCAATACAACAAGCGGTTGGTTTTGATAACGCTAAAGCTGCTTTTGAGATGACCAATGCGCTTTTAGATAAGGGCTACCGGAATATTGTTTACCTTGGTGCAAGGTTAGATATGCGCACACAATTGAAGTTTCAAGGCTATAGCGACGCAATGTTACTAAGGGGGCTTACTCCTAAAAGTGTGATGACAAATGAAGCTTCGTCGTTTAGTTTGGGCGCTAAATTATTGCAAAAAACACGTACTGAACACCCAGATACTGACTGTATATTTTGTACTAATGATGATTTGGCTATTGGTGCTATTTTTGAGTGTCAAAGAAATAATATTTCTGTTCCTCAACACATGGGGGTTGCAGGCTTTCATGGCCATGATATTGGTCAATCTATGGTGCCTCAGCTAGCCAGTGTGATCACGCCGCGTTATCAGATTGGTAACCTTGCGGGGGCTAAATTACTCAGTCGTATTAGTTCAACAGCAGATATTGAAATACCCGATGAGCAAATATGTGATACCGGTTACGTGATTCATTTAGGTGAAAGTGTTTGATTAACTATGTCACTCATAAAGCAACCAAATATTAAACCTAGAATATTGAGTTGTAAGTGAAATATGGTGCTTGCCTCCATCAAACAGTAAAAGCTATAACACTCGAAGTAAACACCGATGCTGCTATTTAAGCACAGCACCGGACATATTCAGGGTTTTGAATAAAAATAATTTATAAAAAGAGGGAAATAATCATAGCTACAATAGCACCCGTTGTACCAATAATGGTCTCCATCACCGTCCATGTTTTCAGCGTTTGCATTTCAGTTAGGCCAAGGTAGCGATTAGCTAACCAAAAGCCAGAGTCATTTACATGCGATAAAACGATTGAGCCTCCACCAATGGCGATAGTAACCGCAGCAAGCTGAGCGCCATCTAGTCCAAGGGGCTCTAACATAGGTATAATTAAACCGCATGCTGTAAGCATAGCAACAGTTGCAGAGCCTTGAATTACGCGTACTGCGGCTGCTAATATAAAAGCTAACATAACAATCGGTAAGCCAGATCCCGCAAGCATATTACCAAGCGCTTCCCCTACACCCGAATCAACCAATACTTGTTTAAATACTCCCCCAGCGCCTGTTACCAAAATGATCACGCCAGCAGGTTGTAAGGCACTACTGCAAATTTCCATAATACGATCTTGAGGCACACCACGTTTTACACCCAGTAAATAAAATGCCATTAAACAAGCTGCAAGAATTGCAGTAAATGGGTGACCGATAAACTCTAACCAATGATGTAAGTTAGATTGTTGCTCAACAAAACGAGAGCCAATCGTATTTAAGGCAATCATTAATAATGGCAGTGCAATTAAACCTATAGCTAAGCCAAAACTAGGCTCGCCCTCACCGTCTCTAGTATTATCATTGTTTTGGGCGTGTTCAGGTAGTTCAACATGAATTGACTTAGCAATTAGCGATCCCCAAAGAGGGCCGCCAATGATCATAGCTGGAATAGCAGCAAGCAAACCAAATAAAATCATATAACCGTAATCGGCACCAAGTTGAGATGCCACTAAAATAGGGCCTGGCGCAGGGATAAGAAATGCCTGACAAGCAGCGATACCAGCAAGCAATGCGATACCTATTTTAATAACACTACCACCGCCTTTACGTACCACTGCAAATGCAATACCAATTAAAAGTACCACAGCAACATCAAAAAATAGTGGTAAAGCACATATAAAACCAGTAAAGGTGAGCGCCCAGTTAGCGTTTTTCTCGCCAAAACGATGTAATAACGTATGAGCAATACGGTCAAGCGCTCCAGTCTCTTCCATTACTTTGCCAAACATAGCACCTAATGCAACCACGACAGCAACAAAGCCTAAAGTGCCGCCCATTCCTTTTTGGATAGTTTCTGCGATCATTTGTGGGCTCATTCCAGAGAATAGTCCGGCTATCATCGAAACTAAAATTAAAGCAACAACCGCGTGTAGCCTTACTTTCATGACTAAAAAAAGTAACAGTAGAATAGAGCCTACCGCGGTTAGTATTAAAGATAAATCTGACATATATTTCCTACTTAAATCCAACTCAAATTATGGCGGTTAACTTGTGTTTAATTTCATATTATATTAAGTTACGCGTAACATGTTGCCAGTAACTTAATATAAAAATTCATTCAAAGCTAATGAATTTTTAAAAAATAGAGTGAGATTAGCTAAATGAGCCAAATAAACGCGGGTCGAATATTTATTATTATGGGTGTATCAAGCACCGGAAAGTCGAGTATTGGTTATGCGCTTGCGAAAAAGATGGACGCTAAATTTATTGATGGCGATGATTTACACCCCAAAGCAAATATTTTGAAAATGTCATCAGGGCAACCTCTAAATGACGAAGATCGTGTGCCGTGGTTAGAAAGAATTCGTGACGCTGCGTTTAGTATTGAGCAAAAAAATGAAGTGGCCGTTATTGTTTGTTCAGCCTTAAAGAAAAAATACCGAGAGCAAATATGCGAAGGAAATGTGAATATTACTTTTTTACATTTACAGGGAAGTTTTGAATTAGTTAAGCAGCGAATGCAAGATAGAAGAGGCCATTTTATGCCTACTGAGCTATTAAAAAGTCAATTCGAGACATTGGAAATCCCCCAAGCAGATGAGTTAAATGTAATTAGTATCGACATTAATAAATCATTTAAGCAGGTTGTAAGCGCTTGTTTTCAAGCTACGCAAACCGATATAAATTTAGCTAGCGGGTAACCTATAAGGTATAAATACAAAAATAATGAGTAATAAAGTAGATGCCATTTATTTCAAACGTTCAATAACAGGCTAAATTTAACAACAGTTAGTTTTAGTCTATTATTGAAGTTAAAGTTTTATAACCCAGATGGTTAGCTTACCTATTAAAACCCCAGCTATTCATTGCTTAATCGGCTCGTGGGGTTGCTAAAATCACCTTTTTTTCATCTTCAGATAAAATAATCCACTCAAAAATTTCATCATTGGTACGTCCGCAGCCGGTACATAGCCCACTGCGTCGTTGGCAAACTCCAATACAATCGGTTTTAAATTTAGACTTGCTAGTTTTTGTTTGAAAACCCATAAAACCCTATAAAAAAATTATTGTTTAGTAGCCACTGATTTGCCAATTTCTAATGAGGTAGACCACGATTTTAAACTAGATAACGTTTTACCTGTGTAGATTGAAATAACAGGGGTGTTTTCATCAAGTACGAAAGTAGTACGAATCGAGTTTTTTGACTCTTTTTGGCTTTCATGCCAATTACTTTCAAGCAAGCATTGGCGAGTAAAAGCGACAGCTTTTTGATGATCTGTTACAGCAGCCATTTGCTCTTTGTAACTATTTTGACAGCGGTAAATAACATTGTCATGATCAAACGCAGTAATTTGGCACTGTTGACCCACTAAGTGATAGTTAGTGCTCCAGCTATCCATAAATTTTGTGGTTACTTTGGTTGTTTTTAGCGATTCAAAACGGGTATCGTATGCACCTAGTAGGGTTTGAATTTTATTACATGGTGTAAGTTGATCTATGGCGGCTGTTTGCTCAGTAACAACGCTAGAACAACCTGAAATTACCAAGCCAGTAAATACTACAGAGGCTAACTTCTTCATTCAATATATCCTTTTAATTAATGAATTTAGTGCGCTATGTGCTAAAGCACACTAAATAATTTAAGTGTGCTTTTTATAGGAAGTTGTTGGTATTAAAGCTACAACTTACTTATGGCGACCTATTAAGCATTTTACTACGTCTTCAAGGGCTAAGCCTTGGCGTTGTAATAACACTGTAAGGTGATAAATTAAATCAGCAGACTCGTTTGTTAGCTCATCGTTATCGTGTTTCATTGCTGCAAGGGCAACTTCTACGCCTTCCTCGCCTACTTTTTGACAACTACGGCTTAAATCTTCTGCAAACAAAGACGCTGTATAACTTTTAGCTGGGTCGTCGTTTTTACGCGCTACAATAACATCTTCAAGTTGCGCTAAAAAGCTTAGGCTTGGTTTTGCATCATCGCCAAAACAGCTTTGTGTGCCTAAGTGGCACGTTGGGCCTTCTGGGTTGGCAAGTACTAAAATAGAATCGTTATCACAATCGGTATGCACTGACACAACATTTAAATAGTTTTGAGATGACTCGCCTTTGGTCCATAAACGCTCTTTTGAGCGCGAGTAAAAGGTTACTTTTTCAGTTTTTAATGTCACGTTAAGTGCTTCGCTGTTCATGAAGCCTTGCATTAAAATAATACCAGAGCGTGCATCTTGAATAATAGCAGGGATCATTTCACTTTTAGTGAAATCAACTTGAGTTTGGTTGTCGAGTGTTAATATCATAATCTTGCTGCCACTTGGTTATTAGTTAAAAATTGTTTTAGTTCACCAATGTTAATCACATTTTTATGAAAAACACTGGCTGCAAGTGCGCCATCAACTTCACTTTGTTTAAACACATCTACAAAATCTTGCATAGATCCAGCACCGCCTGAGGCGATAAGAGGAATATTACACAGTTCGCGTATTTTACTTAATTGCTCAATATCATAACCGTTACGTACGCCGTCTTGGTTCATACAGTTTAATACTATTTCGCCAGCACCAAGATCTTGTACACGTTTAACCCATTCTTGCGTTTTATAGCGGGTACGGCTTGACGCATTAGGATCGCCAGTAAGTTGGTACACTAAGTATTCACCGGTCACTTCATCGTAAAAGCTATCTATACCGACCACTACGCATTGCTTACCAAATTCATCGTGCAGCTCTTTTATTAGCTCAGGGCGGGCAATAGCAGGGCTGTTAATGCTGATTTTGTCTGCGCCGCGTTCAAGTACGCGAGCTGCATCGGCAACCGACTTAATACCGCCTGCCACGCAAAAAGGAATATCAATATGGCGGGCAATACTCTCTACCCAATTTACATCGAGTAAGCGTTTTTCAACACTGGCACTAATTTCGTAAAAAACCAGTTCGTCTGCACCGGCTTCGCTGTAAGCTTTTGCCATAGTTAAAATATCACCAACTACTTCATGGCCTTTAAACTTTACGCCTTTGACTACTTGGCCGTCTTTAACGTCGAGACATGGAATTATACGTTTTGATAACATGGGAAAGTCTCGCAGGTAGTGTGTTTATTTTTGAAAGTCATAGCTACTATTCTTTTCGTTAATATTTTGCATTAATAACAACAACACTAAAAACATTAT
Organism: Pseudoalteromonas sp. JB197; assembly: GCF_002332205.1. Lineage (NCBI taxonomy): Bacteria > Pseudomonadati > Pseudomonadota > Gammaproteobacteria > Alteromonadales > Pseudoalteromonadaceae > Pseudoalteromonas > Pseudoalteromonas sp. JB197. The sequence continues at coordinate 565,972 of NZ_NRGZ01000002.1, read as the reverse complement.
TGTCAGCAAAAAGTCATATTAATAATTACCTACAGTATATATATATCTAAGCGTTATTTATAGGCGAAATATCTTATAGTTAATTACTTTTAAAGCTATTCAGAGGATTGTATAAATAACAAAAAGTGCGTGTTTACGGATGCTAATTACGTGCTGTATTAATGCGTTAACCTATAATGAACGGCTCTAAGCAGCCGCTAACTTAGCGCTTTTTAGGATATACATAGTGAAGCTGTAGGAATATTTGAGTTTTTCAGTTCAGTTCATTTAAGTTATGTATTGTTAAAATTAAATGCTCAACTTAAATTGACTTGTGGTTGGCTGTTATTAGCATGATCATGCTTTTTACTTTTATGTTCATACATTCTTTTATCCGCTTTGTTAAGTAACTCATCTAAGTTTGCTGCTTCGTCGGGATATAACGCATAGCCAATGCTCACTGTAATTAAGAGTTCGTTATCTTGCAACACAATAGGTAACTCAATAGCGTTTAAGTATCTGGTTATTTGTTTTTCTATTTGGTTGACGTTTTCAATATCGGTGCTTATAACAACGAACTCATCCCCGCCAATACGCGCGATACAGTCTGTTTTACGGGTAATATCCTTTAAACGATCGGCTATTACGGTTAATACAAAATCGCCAACTATATGGCCGTGAGTATCGTTTATTGGCTTAAGTTTATCTAAGTCAAAATATAAACGTAAGCGCGCAATTAAACCCACATACCAATATTAATGCTACCTATGCATAATTTACTCAGCATATTAACCTGAGGTAATTATGAATAAACAGCAAAAAATAAAACACTGGCAAGGCATTTTTGAGCAGCAAAAATCGAGTGGTTTAGCCATCATTCAATTTTGTCGTGATAACAACATTAACGCATCGACTTTCTATGTTTGGCGTAAACGCCTTTCTGACGAAACGATAAGGGTTAAAAAGCAACAGGTGATCCCGTTTGTTATTCATGAGCAAGCCTTTACACACCCTTCAATCATTAAACTCACCACACCAAACGGCTATCAAATAGACTTCGAGTCGACATTAGCTAACCAAACGCTAGCCAAATTATTGAGCGTACTGTGACACCTTGCACCCACCAAGTTTACTTGGTCACGGGATTCACCGACATGCGAAAATCAATCAATGGGTTAAGTATTATTGTCAGCGATACCCTATCTCTCGATCCTTTAAGCCAAGCGTGGTTCGTTTTTTGTAATAAACAACGCGATAAATTAAAAATTTTGTTTTGGGATACCAATGGTTTTTGGCTTTATTATCGTCGCTTAGAGCAAGGACGATTTCAATGGCCAAATCATGCTCAAGCACACGTAGCCATGGGGATTGAACAACGGCAGTTACAATGGTTATTATCTGGCTTACCGGTAAATAATAAAACCCGCCACTCAACTTTATCAGGGTTATCAGTGATATAAATTAACCAGAACGTTTTTTTTACTTGAACGATCTTTCCCATGTGTCATGCTATTAAAATGCCAGACACTATTCTCATCACCGAACTACAAAATCAGCTTGCACTTATGCAGGCTAAGCTTGATGGCTTAGAAAAAGATAAAATTTCACTGCAAGAAGATAAGGTTGAAATGCAATCGCGGATTGACCACTTGCTTGCTGAGCTTAAGTTAAGTAAATCCCAAAAATACGGTAAAAAAAGTGAAAAAGCCCCACGGGGCACCTTCAATGAAGCGGAGCAGCATAAAACGACTGAGCCGCCTAAACACCATAAGAAAGGTAAACAAATACTGGCTGAGCACTTTGAACGAGAAGAGGTTGAGCACACCTTAACCGAGTTAACGTGTCAGTGTTGCGGTGAACAACTACATCAATGTGGTAGTGAAGACAGCGAGCAAGTGAAGATTATTCCGGCGAAAGTCAGTGTCATTAAGCACAAACAATTTAAATATGCTTGCAGACATTGCGAGCATGAACAATTGGCCAGTAAAATAATCACCGCGCCTAAACCCAAGCAGCCTATTCCTGGCAGCATTGCGAGTCCAGAAGCGTTATCGGCGGTTGTTACGGGCAAATACTGCGATGCCTTACCGCTTTATCGTTTCGTTGACATACTGGGCCGTGGCGGCCTTGAACTATCGCGCGGAACATTAGCTAATTGGTGTATTAAAGCGGGCCTGCTAATCAGCCCCTTAGTGGCAGCCATGCAACGTCACTTGCTTAGTGAGCACAGTTTATGTGCCGATGAAACCCGTACACAAGTGTTAGATGAAGGTGACAACCCTAGCAGCAATTCCTACATGTGGGTTTATCGCAGCAATGAGGTCAGCCGTGAGCCTGTCGTGATTTACGATTACCAAGCAGGTCGAAGTCGCGCTTGCGCAAAAGAATTTCTTGCCGGTTATCAAGGCTATTTACAGTGCGACGGTTACCGTGTTTATGACGGTATTGAAGGCATTACCCCTGTTGGTTGCTGGGCACACGCTAGACGCAAATATAACGATGCCTTAAAAGCAGAGTCGAAAAACAAAGGTCGAGCGCATAAAGCCATCAGCTTTATCAGCCAATTATATAAACTGGAAACCCACGCTAAAAACAAACAGTTATCTCCTCAAGCGCGGTATCAGTTACGACAAGAAAAAGCCTTACCCATATTAATGCACTTTAAAGCGTGGCTTGATGAAGCCGAAGGTAAAGTAACGGCGGGGAGTTATATTGGCAAAGCGATAAAATACACGCTTAATCAATGGCCGAAATTAATGCGGTATAGTGAAGATGGCGAACTAGGGATTGATAATAATATTACTGAGCGAGATATTCGGCCGTTTACCACTGGTAGAAAAAACTGGCTATTCTCAAAATCGGTTAATGGTGCTCAGGCCAGCGCGATACTTTATAGTATTGTGATGACCTGCCGTGCCAATGACATCAATCCTTATTACTACTTTGTGCATTTATTTAAAACGTTGCCGAATCGAGATGAGGGTGATGATGATTTTACCGACCTAATGCCGTGGAATGTGCAGCTAGACTTCGATTATAACTAAGCGCACTGCTTAAATGCGCGCTTACATATAAACAAGCTACTTTACTGTTCTCTTGTTTAGCTTTTCTAAACTCACATTCAGCAAACTTTGTTAGGCTGTTACGGTTTGCAAGCCCTGTTAAATAATCGGTTTGAGCTAGTTGTGCGCTGTTGTCATTTGCAAGGTAGGTTGTATGGCTAGATTCAAATACATACATAGAGAGCATACCAATATAATGCATACCCGAAATAGCACTGCCCATTACCAGCGCTGCTAAGAAGTTAACCCGCTTTTGTTTATTTTGCGTTGTTTGGCGTAATTCATTTATTTTTAAAGCTAAACCCGAAAGTGCTACGGCAACAAATACAGAGAACGTAAACAGAATGGGCTCATAAGCCATATGCGCTGGCATTATCATGGCTATCATACCTACGTAATGCATACTGCAAATACCTAAGCCCATAAGTATACTTCTAAACCATAAGTGTTTAAAACGCTCTAAATTAGGGGATATAACAAAATAACTAGCAAATATACTGGGTAAAATTGAAACTAGTGTTATAGGTATATTGTATCTTACAGGAATAGGGAGTTGGTAGGCTAACATGCCAACAAAATGCATTGCCCAAATACCTGCACCTAAAAAGCATGATGACAGTAGGGTCCAAAAAAGCTTTTCGTTTTTAAGTTGCGCGCCTTTAATACGAGCAGAAAGTAAAAATGAAATATAAGATGCAAATACCGCTGTGAATACAGATGCTAAAACAAGTATGGGGTCATATTTGGCTGTGTTCACCGCTGCTTTGAGCATTTCTGGCGTTACAAAATGTAGCGTTAAATGATTAGTCAATGCGGTCCCTCACCTTAATTATAAGCTCTAAGGGCCTATTTATGAATAACTTAAGTATAGTATACAAATATAGTGTTGACCATTAAATGCTTAACTGAAAAATATTACTTTGGGTTATTTTAGTACCGTTAGTATGAGGGTTTTTAGAGGTTTTATAACGGGGAAATAGGGTTAAGCAAGTTGGTTATGTTAAGTAAGTTGCGATATAAAATGAGTTTGTTGGATTAACTATGGAGTTAGCTTTAACGTATTGATAATAAAAGTATGAAGTAACATTGTTTTAATACTTCAGAGGTAAGCACTTTTTAAGTGCATCAGTACTTACAGCGCGTGGGCCATGGCGCTAATAGCGGGGCTGTTGTTAACGCTCGCCATAGAAGAGATATTAATTATGCTGCCATAATCGCTATTTTTCATGTGAGGAGCCACTAATTGACAAAGTCGGCACATGGTAAACACATTCATATCAAATACGCGTTTAAATTGGCTACTTTAATGTCGCAAGGGTTTTATTTACCTGTACCATCGCCGCCAACAGTGTTAACAAGTACGCCGATGGGCACTTTATTAAAGTTATGAAGCTAGTTATTTATCAACAGCATAGAGCGATATTTTATGTTGTGGGTTGGGTATAAAAAAGCATGCGGCCAGATAATATTTTACATTAGCTGGCCGTATATTTTATTTACTTTGCAATATTTAGTTTATTACCTTAGGCATTAACTGGCGTACGTTCATCCTTTTTAACGCCCATAAAAATAGCGTAAAGCACAGGTATAACAATTAAGGTTAGTAATGTGGCAAAGAGTAGGCCAAATACTAATACAACCGCCATTGATTGGAAAAACGCGTCAAAATAAAGCCAAATACTGCAATTATAATTGTTATTATAATGTTAACTTAATATTTGTTATACAAAGAGTATACTTTAGCGCATATTATTAAGAATATCATTGTAAATTCAATGCGTTAATATATCTGTGCGTTAATGTTTTTGTTTGTGCGATTGTGTAACTCAGTGATACAGGTAAGTATATTATGTTGCAAAATTGCGAGTTTGAAAGAGCTTACTATATTGCTAGGGCTACTTTAAGTACTGTATGAGGCTAGGTTAAGGGCTTTACCTGAGGTGTTGCTTAATAATTAAGTTAATGAATAAAAGCACAGTATAGGTACTGTGCTTTTTTGTATATATATTAGATTCTTAGCGTGTTACTGCTAGTGCTTCTTCCACACTAAAGGCGCCATCGAGCAGTGATTTACCTAAAATAATACCGCCAATACCCAACTCTTTGAGCTTTTTAATGTCATCAAGTGAGCTTACGCCACCAGATGCTTGTACTTTAATAGTTGAGTTATGCTTAATTAAATCCTCGTACAGCGCGAACGATGGGCCGGTCATGGTGCCATCCTTACTGATGTCCGTACATAAAAAATCGATAACACCTAAGTTAGCATAAAAATCTACTAGCTCAAGTAAACCAAACTCAGATTCAGTTAGCCAACCATGGGTGGCCGGAGCCCAGCCAGTGGCTGTTTTATTTACATCAAGGGCAATAACAAAGTGCTCTGCGCCAAACTGCTCAATCCAGGCTTTAACTTGTTCGCGTTTTTCAACCGCCATTGAGCCAATAACCACTTGGTTTGCGCCGGCTTTTAGCCAATCACTTACATCTTGCTCACAGCGAATGCCACCGCCAACTTGATACGGCACATTAAGTGCTTTTGTAGCCGCTTGAATGTGTTGCCACTGTTTTTTACTTGGATCGCGGGCACCTTCTAAATCAACTAAGTGAAGTTTATCTGCGCCGCTGTCGGCGTATTCTTTTAAACGCGCGCCTAACTCGAATGGGTAAAACTGTACAGTCTCGTATTTGCCTTGGTATAAGCGCACAATTTGATTTTGTAATACGTCTAATGCTGGAATAATCACAGTGTGTCTCTTTATTAATAGATGAGGGGCAGCCTACAACTGCCAATCAACAAAATTTTGTAATAAACGCGCGCCTATTTTAGCGCTGCGCTCTGGGTGAAACTGCATGCCGGCATAGTTATCTTTGGCCACTATGGCCGAAAAACGTTGTCCGTACTCGCCACTTACTAATGTGGCGTTGTTTACCGTGTGCGCAAAGCTGTGTACAAAGTACACTTGCTCGTCTGGTGTTAGTCCTTTTGTTAAGGCATGCTCTTTATTTATGGTTAAATTGTTCCAGCCCATATGCGGTGACGTAAGTTGACCTACATCAAGCGCTGTTACATGCCCAGGTATTTTACCTAAGCACAGCACGTTACCTTCTTCGGTGCTTTCGCACAGTAACTGCATACCTAAGCAAATACCCATTAGCGGGCGCTGGTATTCGTTTATAGCGTGTTGCCAACCGTTATCTACTAAGCGTTTCATGGCAACCGAAGCATGGCCAACACCGGGTAATATAGCGCGCTCAAAACCCGCTAACTGCTCTGGAGAGGTAATTACAGTTGGCGTTTGTCCTAAACGTTCAAAGGCAAAACGCACTGAGTTTATATTAGCGCACCCGGTATTTATTATCGCAATCATAAACACCCTTTAGAGCTAGCAGTTTGCTGGCTAATATCTTGCGCTATTGCCATGCGCAGTGCGCGAGAAAAAGCTTTAAATAAACCCTCTACTTGATGATGGCAGTTACCGTCGCTTACCGATAAAATTAGGCTAATTGCGGCGTTATCGCTTAAGCTTTTGAAAAAATGCTCAACCATTTGTACATCTAAATCGCCTGCTTTTTCGCGGCTAAAATTAGCGTTAAGTACAAACGAAGCACGCCCCGATAAATCAATTTGTGCTTCGGCTTTACATTCATCCATTGGCAGGGCAAAACCATAGCGAGCAATTTGCGATTTAGTGCCTAAGGCTTGTTTAAGTGCAACACCTAGAGCAATACCTATGTCTTCAACAAGGTGGTGCTCGTCTATGTGCAAATCGCCTTTGGCTTTAATGTTTAAACCAATGTTGGCGTGGGTGCGAATTTGATCAAGCATATGATCAAAAAAGCCAAGGCCGGTATCTATACTGCCGTTTTTGGTTTGATCTAAGTTTATTGCTACATCTATTTGAGTTTCTTTGGTATTACGTGTAACGCGGCCCTCGCGGTTTGCGGTAGTTAGTTTAGTAACTATTGCACTCCAATCGCCATCGTACAAAATACCTTCGCAACATAAATTTTGTGCCAGGCCTATATCAGTTTCACGGTCGCCAATTACAAAAGAGCGTGCTAAATCTACTTTGCCAGAGCGCATTAGCTCGGTAAGTAAACCTGTTTTAGGTTTACGGCAATCGCAGTTTTGCTCGTCAAAGTGTGGACAAATTAATACCTCGTCAAAGTTAATGCCTTGGCTTTGTAGTATGTCCATCATTTTGTTTTGGGCTAGGTCAAAATCCTGTGTAGGAAAGCTGTCGGTGCCTAAACCATCTTGGTTAGATACCATTACTAAGCGATAGCCTGCTGCTTGTAATTGTAATAATGCGGGCATTACACCGGGTAAAAACGCCAGCTTTTCAAGGCTATCTACCTGTTTATCGGTAATTGGCTCTTCAATTATAGTGCCGTCGCGGTCAATAAATAAATAGGGGTTACTCATGATACTTCCTGTTGTGCTGAAATTGCTGAGGCTGTTGGCAATGCTAGGCCATCGAGCCAAATTTTTACTTGTTTAAGTTCTTGTTCGCTACCAATTGAAATGCGTAGCCAGTCGTTTTCACCATATAAGGTAAAAGCGCGCATAACCAAACCTTGCTCAAGTGCGATTTTAAAATAGTTTTTATCGGCTAACTTTAAAGTAACAAAGTTACCTTCACCAGTGAGAATTTTTAATACAGCTGGCGATTCACTTAGCCACTGTATAAGTTTAGCTTTTAAAGCGTTTAAAATAATCACTTGGCGACGCATTGAGGTAATTGCGTCTGGGGCAATTGCTTGCGCTGCAATACTCGCTACTACACCAGATACCGGATACGGCGCTATTACTTTACGAATTGGCGCAAGAGTTGCTGCTTGTGCAAGCGTAAAACCGGTTCTAAGGCCTGCTAGTGCAAATGCTTTTGAAAGGGTACGTAGCACCACTACATTACTAAATTGGTTTATTAATTTTGTAGCGCTTTGCTCTGGGCAAAATTCTATATAGGCTTCATCAACAATAACCAATGCTTTATCTGCAAGTGCTGTGGCAATTGCTGTCACTTTATCAAGAGGGGTTAAGCTGCCTGTGGGGTTATTTGGGTTACAAATAAATACCAGTTTTGAACTACCAACCGCATCTACTATTTCATCAACACTGCCATTTAATAATAGCGCTTGTGTTAGTGCGTTAATGGCGACGTTGTGGGTATCGGCAGTAACTTTATACATACCGTAAGTTGGCAAAAATAGTGCAATGCTGTCTTTTGCGCTTTCGCAGTATGTTCGTACTAAAAGCTCTATGCCTTCGTCGGCACCACGGGTCATTAGCACGTTTTCGCTTTCAAGCTCTGCATACGCAGCGTAGCGATCAATAACCAGTTGTGGTTGTGGATCTGGATAGCGATTTAAATCTTCAACACTCAGCTGGATGGTTTTAGCATAGGGGCTTTCGTTGGCATTTAACCACGTTGTGCCGCTTAACTTTTCACTTTTAGCTGAGCTGTAGGCAGCAAGTGCTGCAATATTTGCTGGTAATAAGCTATTAGCTTGCGTGCTCTCATTGCTCATTTTTAATTGCCTCTAAGCGAATTGAAACCGCATTTGCGTGAGCATCAAGGCCCTCGGCATTTGCAAGGGGTAAAATAGCTTTTGACAGCTGGGTTAAACCACTTTTAGTAATTGTTTGCACTGTGTAGGTGCGAAAAAAATCAAGTAAGTTCAAGCTAGAATAGCTTGCGCTATAACCATAGGTTGGCAATACGTGATTAGTACCTGATGCATAATCGCCTGCCGATTCAGGCGTATAATCGCCCACAAATACAGAGCCCGCATTTTTAACTTTATTTAAGTAGGGTGTGGAGTCTGCTAGTTGCAAAATTAAGTGCTCAGGGCCGTACTGCGCTGATACGTCAAACGCTTGTGCGATTGAGTCAACTAAAATAAGTGACGAGTTAGCCAAGGCTTGCTCGGCGGTTTCTTTGCGGCTTAATTTAGCAAGTTGGCGAGTAAGCGCCTGCTGAGTTTGCTCTATAATACTTTCGCTGTTACATAATAAAATAACTTGCGAGTCAGCACCGTGCTCTGCTTGTGAGAGTAAATCGGCGGCTATAAATTCTGGGTTTGCACGTTCATCTGCAATAACCAGTACTTCTGAGGGACCTGCTGGCATATCAATGGCCATGCCAGGTACAGTTTGCGCCACAAGTTGCTTAGCCATAGTGACAAAGCTATTACCTGGGCCAAAAATTTTATTCACTTTAGGCACTGACTCTGTGCCATAAGCCATTGCTGCAATTGCGCCTGCGCCACCACTTTCTATTAGCGTGGTAATGCCGCATAATTTTGCTGCATATAAAATAGCGGGGTTAATGGCTTTATCGCCTTGTACGGGGGTAGCAAGTACAACGGTTTTTGCACCGCTTAATTGGGCTAATACACCTTGCATAATAACCGATGATGGCAGTGGAGCACTGCCACCGGGTACATATATACCAACAGCTTCGATGGCTTGATATTTCAGTTCACACACAACGCCCGGTTGGGTCGATAATTTAATATCTTTAGGTAATTGCGCTTCATGAAAACATTTTACATTTGCATAAGCGGTATCAATGGCATACTTAAGCTCTGCACTGAGCGCCTGCTCAGATGCGTTTATTTCATCAAGCGGCACACGTAAACGTGGATTCGCTCTATTATCAAACTCTTTAGCCATGTTTAGTAAAGCCTCGTCGCCTTGCTCTTTTACTTTAGCTAAAATAGTTTTACATATAGCTTCAACCTTAGCGCTGGCCGAAACCGCAGGGCGTGTTAGCGCCGCTGCTTGTGCTTGTGAAGATTCCTCATTCCAACGAAGCATGTTCCTTACTCCATCATTTTTTCAATAGGCATAACTAAAATTGAGTTAGCACCTAGGGCTTTTAACTGCTCCATGGTTTCCCAAAATAAAGTTTCGCTGCTTACCATGTGCAGTGCTACATAATCATCACTACCGGCAAGGGCAAGTAGGGTAGGTTGACCAGAGCCAGGCAAAATTTCGCAAATTTCTTCAAGCTTATTTTTTGGAGCGTGTAGCATGATGTATTTGCTTTCTTTAGCTTGTCTAACACCACGTAGGCGCGGCATAAGCTTATTAATAAGTGCTAATTTATCGGTATCTTGTAGGTCTTTATTTTGAATTAAACAAGCGTTTGATTCTAAAATAGTATCGCCTTGCATTAATCCATTCGCTTCAAGCGTTGCGCCAGTAGAAACCAAATCACAAATTGCATCAGCAAGGCCTGCACGTGGCGCTACTTCAACCGATCCGGTAAGCATAACCGTGCTGGCGTTAATGCCTTCGCGTTTTAAGTACTGTTTTAAAATTTCAGGGTAGGTGGTAGCAATACGCTTGCCTTCAAACCAGCTCTTGTCTTGCTTACCAAGCTCTTGTGGCCACGCTAGTGCTAGGCGGCAGTAACCAAAGTCTAGTTTAGACAGTTTAGTTACTTCGCTTGGGATGCCTTGGCGTAAACGCTCAGCTTGCACTTCTACTAGTACGTTTTCACCCACTATGCCTAAATCACATACGCCTTCCATTACTAAGCCTGGAATGTCGTCATCGCGCACACGTAATACATCAATTGGCATATTAGTTGAGTGTGCAATTAAGCGTTGTTCACGAAGGTTAAGTTTGATACCTAGCTGTTTAAGTAGCTCTTGGCAATCTTTTGAAAGGCGGCCGCCCTTTTGGATGGCGATACGTAGACGATTACTGTTGTTCATTATTCATTTTCCTTTAATTTAAAAACTAAAAACCCCGAGGCGGAACCTCAGGGCGAAAATGAATCAATTTTTTATGACTCGCCAGAGGTTCCTTTTAGGAATAACCTCTCAGCGAAAGACCTGACAGGTTATTCCGATGAATGGTGGTGATGTACTGATGTCAGGTTTAAGCGCATTTTATTGTCCTATTTAACAAACGTTTATATAGTTAACGTGTGTTGTTATGTATCTCGATTTGTGCGTATTATAAAAACATAAAGCAGCATAATATGGCAAGCCTTTTTTTGCATAATTAAAGAATATGTTATAACCGCCGATATAAACTAAGATTAATGTATATTAACTTAAGCTTTAAAAGCTCATACCATAAATTGATTTTGGTATTGAAGGAGGATGTATGGATATTATGATCCCCTACTTAGGGCCAATTACGCGTTTAGCGCTCGAGCCTAAAGGGGCTTTTTATATTGCGGGCGTAAAACAAGGTGCGAGTACTGACAAAGTCGCATTAGACGAGCGTAAAAAACGTGAGTTAGAAAAAAAACAAAAGCTTTCACTTATCAACGAAAACACCGATAACTCGGGTATTAAAAAAGATGAAGACGGTACGCCGCACCTAGATACATGGGCATAAGTTGTTAAGCTGCGTTATTAAGCGCAGCTACAAAACAGATCAAATACGCCCCAAAGTAGGCGCTATTTGATCATGTATATAACCAGTTAACCGCAGCAAAGTAATAGCTTAATTAGCCGTTTTTTTAGTTTGCTCTGCAGATGCAATACTGCTGTGAATAAGTGGTGAAATAGTTAAACCTTGAATAATAATTGAAAAAATCACCACTACATAGGTCACAATTACAATTAGGTTATGTAAATCAGAGCCGCCAATAAAAACTTCTTCACGGGGTATGGCCGCTGCCATGGCTAATGCTAAGCCACCTCTTAATCCGCCCCAGGTTAATATTTTAACGCTATGCTTGTCGTAACTTCTAAATTGTTTAAACAATACAAAAGGGGCACCTACACTAATAAAACGGGCTATAAGCACAGCAGGTATCATCAGCAAGCCTACGCCAATTTCACTTAGCGTAATGGGCATGGTCACTATGAGCATGCCAATAATTAAAAACAGTAGCGCATTTAAAAAGCTGTCCGTGGCATGCCAAAAGTCTTTTACATAACGGGTATCATCGGGCCCGGTGCGTTCAGTGGCTTTAGAGCGAGTAATATTACCTAACAAAATACCGCTGGTTACCATAGCAAGCGCGCCCGATATTTCCCATAAATTAGCCGCTGCAAATCCTGCGCTTGGGATAGTGAGAGTAATAAGCAAGCGAATATTTACGTCGCGACTATTAATAATTAAAAAGTGGCCAACCAGTGCAATAGCCAAGCCAAACGCTATACCACCAAGGGCATCAACAAAAAACAGCTCGGCTATATCTTTAAAGTTTGCATCGGTACCATAAAAGGCTACTGAAAAAATAGTGGTAAATATAACTAAACCAATCCCATCGTTAAAAAGCGATTCGCCCTCAACTTGTACCGAAATACCCTCAGGTGCACGCATTTGCTTAATGATAGCCAGTACTGCAATTGGGTCGGTGGGGCTAATTAATGCACCAAATAATAAACAGTATATAAAAGGCACTGGCCAGCCAAAGGCTGCAAATAAGTAAAAACTTAAATAGCCAACTATAAAAGTAGAAACCAAGGTAGAAAACAAGACTAAAACGGTTATTTCCCAGCGTTGTTTTTTAAGAGCTTGCAGGTTAATTTCCAGTGCGCCGGCAAACAACAAAAAGCCTAGCATGCCTTTAAGAAGTAACTCATTAAAGTTAATACTCGAGACAATTTGGGTCATAGCTAACGCGTTTTGATCGCCCAAAAGCTTAACGGCAATGATCAACAATAATGAAATGACAACCGAGCCTGTGGTAATGGCAATAGTGGTTTGCATTTTAAGAATATATTGATTTGCAAATGCAATAAAAATAGCAAGTGCAGAAAGAAAGCAAATGAGGTACCAAGCATTCATCGATTAACCTTAATTAATTATAAGCGACACACAAAAAGCGAGTTTCAAGGCTGCTATGGTACTCCTGTCATATTATAGTGTCACAATATTTATAGGCGAATTAGGCGTTTAATTTAACTTTACTATCGCAACTGGTTAATAGTAAATGAGCCATTGTTAATAGTGTTGTCATAACTTTAAAGCTAAGTTAGTAATAACGTGTCTTGGTAATTTAGGATGAATAATTAAAATGAAGATTTTATTTTATAAATAGCGTCATAAAAGTAAAACTACTTTGTAATTACTTGCCCTTGGTGGTTAGCTTACGTAAAATCGCGCTATTATTTATTGTAAAGTGATTGGTATTATCAAACAGCTGTTTAGTGCAACCGGGCCTTTGGCGTTATCTTTAGATGGGTATACACCACGACAGCCACAAATAGATATGGCCGTTGCCGTTGCTGATGCGTTAAAAAACAGCTCACAACTAGTAGTTGAAGCCGGTACGGGCACAGGAAAAACCTTTGCCTACTTAGCCCCCGCGCTTAAATCAAAAGGTAAAACCATCATATCTACGGGCTCTAAAGCCCTGCAAGAGCAGTTATATCATCGCGACTTACCTCAACTCGTAAAAGCGTTAAGTGCTTCTAAAAAAACGGCATTATTAAAGGGCCGAGCAAACTACTTATGTACTTATCGACTTAATCAGCATGTGGCTCATGTACCTACCGACGATTCTGATGTAATGCACCAATTAGCTATGGTGGCTAAGTTTGCCAGCGAAACACAGTCAGGCGACTTAGCCGACTGTATTGGTATAGAAGACGATGCAAAAGTATTACCTTATGTAAACTCCACCGCAGACAACTGTTTAGGCAAAGAATGCCCCGACTTTCAGGCTTGTTATATAAGAAAAGCACGCTTAAATGCGGCTGATGCCGATATAGTGGTAATTAACCATCATTTATTTTTTGCTGATATGGCGGTAAAAGACAGTGGTTTTGCAGAGCTGATGCCAACAGCAGATGCTTATATATTTGACGAAGCACACCAATTAAGCGAAATTGCTAGTGATTACTTTGGCGAAAGCGTTAGCACTAAAAAGCTGGTGGATTTAATAAACGATTTACGCGCCATTTATCGAGCCGAAATCCCTGACATGCTGCAGCTAGGTAAAAGCTTAAATAAACTCGAAACCAGTGTTGCCGATTTACGCCTGCAGTTTGGCGTTGATGGCAGCCGTGGTGATTGGCGCGCTAAACTCAGCGATAAGCAAATTTGCGCCGCGTTGCATCGGGTTATTAGCGACCTAGACTTTGTTTATCAGGTATTAAAACTTTGCTTAGACAGAAGCGATAAAATAGAGCACCCGTTTGAACGTGCACTGGCATTTAAAGGCCAGTTGGAGCGCGTATTTGATACCACGCAAACAGGTTTTAGTTATTGGTATGAAACCACCCGCCGTTATTTAACTATTAATATAACGCCATTAAATGTATCAGTTAAATTTGCTAAAATGATGGCCGATACAGGCGCAGGGTTTGTATTTACCTCGGCTACATTGTCCGTCGATAATCAGCTTAGCCACTTTAACGCCAGCCTTGGACTAACACCCAAACAAAGCATGATGGTAGATAGCCCGTTTGATTATCCAAACCAAGCACTGCTGTGTTTGCCGCGTTACTTACCTGAGTCGCACGCAGACAATATGCCCCACGCAATTGTAAAATTAACGCTGGAACTGATTAAGTCGGCTAAAGGACGCTGTTTTGTGCTTTTTACAAGTTACCGTATGATGCATTTAGTAGCCGAAGGGCTTACTACGCAAATAGACTACCCAGTTTATATGCAAGGACAAATGTCGAAACGTATTATTTTAGAAAAGTTTACCCGTCATGGTAACGCAGTGCTATTAGGGACTGCTTCATTTTGGGAAGGGGTTGATGTACGCGGCAGTACACTAAGCTGTGTTATTATTGATAAGCTTCCATTTGCCGCACCAGATGACCCTTTACTACAAGCTAAAATGCAAGACTGCCAAATGCAAGGAAAAGACCCCTTTGCACATATACAATTACCACAAGCAGTTATTGCGCTTAAGCAAGGAGTAGGGCGGTTAATACGCGACAGTAAAGACAAAGGCGTACTTGTAATATGCGATAATCGCTTAGTTACACGCCAGTACGGGCAAGTATTTTTAAAGAGCTTACCGCCAATGCGCCGCACGCGAAGCTTAGAAGATGCCAATAAATTTTTACAACAAATTAATTAGAGTAATAAAATGATCAAAAGTAATATTCTTGCCCTTGATGCGTCTACCGAAGCGCTATCAATTGTTTTACATTTTAAGGGGCAAACATTTCATCATTTTGAAGAATGCCCGCAGCAGCATAGTCAAAAAATACTGCCATTAATAGATCAGCTATTAACCAGCGCAAACTGTAAATTAAAAGACTTAGACGTAATTGGCTTTGGTCAAGGTCCAGGTAGTTTTACGGGAGTACGTATTAGTGTAGCTATTGCACAAGGCCTTGCATATTCAACTAAATTACCACTTGTAGGGGTATCTACGTTAGCTATTATGGCGCAACAAGCGTTTGAGCAACACGGCCATGAAAGTGTTTATCCTAGTATTGACGCCCGCATGGGAGAGATTTACTTTGCGCATTACCAAGCACAAAATGGCTTAATGCAATTAGCTAATCAAGAATGCGTAATTAAACCTGAGTTGTTAAATCAAGATTATATAGCCAATAGTGCACCACAATCGGTTGCTGTAGGTACAGGGTTTAAAACATACCCTGATGCGTTGAATGATTTTAATAACGTAACTATTAATAGCGAGATCACACTGCCTGATGCACGCTACATGCTAGCATTTGTAGAGGCAGGCTTTTTAGCGGGTAACGTTGTAAAAGCAAGCGATGCACAGCCTAAATATGTACGCGATACTGTTACTTGGAAAAAGCTTCCAGGTCGAGAGTGAAAATTAAATAACGAGTATTTGCAAATTGGTTGTTTTTAAATCATAATTTTAAATAGATTAAGATTGGAGACGCGTAATGACGCTGCCTATTGGTTCAGGTTTTTTTACCGGAGATATTCCGGGTAGAGTTAGCTCTGCTAAAGTAGTTACTAATAAACCACAAGGTTTGTTAGAGCACACTGCTGCGCCAAAAACGAATACCGATTATGTTAAAAACAGTCGTGAAGGCGTAGAGTTAGCCAATCAATTTTTTAAAGCGAGCGCAGCAAATACACAATATAATCAAACTATTTACGACCAACCCTCAGCACAAGTAAGCAAGGCTATTTCCACTTATACCGAATTTGCAAATTTAGAACGACGTGCTGAAGTGCAAGATTTAATTGGTGTAGACATTTACGCTTAAATTACTCAAATATAAAATTTAAAAATAAAAAGCCCGAACATATTATATGCTCGGGCTTTTTGTTTGTTACATATTCATTGTTTCTAATACGTTATTTTTCTATAAATGCAATTAGCTTATCGGCAATGTCAGTATTGTTTTGTGAGCCCGTAAATTGCTCGCTACCTTTACCATATGCAAATACTTGTACATCAACTGCTGTGTGGCCACCAGTTGTCCAGCCAGTAAAGCTGGCATCGTTAATAATACTTTTAATGGCTAAATTTAAAGGCTTTTTACCCATTTTTTTAGCTTGCTCAAGTTTAATTTGGTGCTCAGAACTAAACTCAATATTAGTATTAGCCGACCAAACTGTTTTTAAATCACTGGCATCCATTAAAAGCGAGGTTAATTTACCAGCCGAGGCTTTAACGCCTTTAACTATTTCGGTATCCCACTTGTATTGTCCGTGGGCACCAAGTGTTAAACCACCTGTTGAGTGATCTGCGGTAACAATTAAAATCGTGTCTTGGTTTTTATCAACGTATGCTTTTGCTTTTTCGACCGATTTAGCAAAATCGTCCATTTCTGCCATAGCACAGGCTATATCGTTAGCATGGCCACACCAGTCAATTTGGCTGCCTTCAATCATCACAAAAAAGCCTTCTTTGTTTTGGCCATCTAATAAATCAAGTGTTTTAGTGGTTAATCGTGCAAGGCGATTAGGGTGCTCATCAATTGCGTATGGAAGGCCTTTTTCGGCGTATAAACCAATGGCAGGGAGCTGCGTAATTTGGCCTAGGTTATTAATGTCGTCGGAGTATTGATAACCAGCGGCTTTAAATTCTTCAATTAAGTTACGGTCCTCACGAATAAAATATTTAGTCCCTCCACCTAGCATTAAATCAACGGGTAGCTTGCCCGCAATTTTATTGTCAATGTAATCATTAGCAATTTCATCGTAGTTACCGCGAGATTCATTATGAGCTGCAAAGCTTGCCGGTGTGGCGTGGTTAATTTGCAAAGTAGCGACAAGTGCCGTGGTCATACCGCGCTCTTTTGCAATTTCTAACATCGTTTTAACGGGCTTTTTATTGGTATCTACGCCAATAGCACCGTTATAGCTTTTATGGCCGCTGCTTAACGCTGTAGCGCTTGCTGCGCTGTCGGTAACATAAGTATGATCGTCTGGGTAGGTGTGTGCCATACCAGTTAAAATAGTATCGAATACAGTGCTTTCAATTGCTTTTGTGTTCGAATCGTCTTTAAAGTAGCGATAAGCAGTTGTATAAGCTGGACCCATACCATCGCCAATCATATAAATAATATTTTTTGGTGCCGAATCTGCATAAGCACTTGTTGCGCTGCATAAAAGCGCCAATAAACTGAACTGTTTTTTCATGTTTGTACCTTTTAAATGTACTTAATTTAATAGCTTGGAGTTATTGTATACAGTTAATATGATAAATAAATTAATATCGATGAACGACTAAAGCAAAGTGTTAAAGTTATATTGCGCTTAAGCTTTATTAAATCAGGATCACATAAACTAACTTACTTGCTTAGTTATAATTACTCCTTTGTTTTAAATTAGTTGGTAGCAAATACCTATCATTAAAGGTTACATTGTCTATAACTACTGATGGATAGATTTAAAAACACCTTAGAGCTAACAGTTATAAATAATCATTAATAAAATTAATAGGGGTGTGCTGTGGAACCATTTAATATTCAAATCAATAATTTAAATATTCATGGTTTAAAAACGGGAAGTGGAGATGAAGTTGTAATTGCGCTACATGGCTGGCTTGATAATAGTGCAAGTTATATCCCTATGTTAGCAAATGCCAAAGTGCAGCAAACGTGGTATTGCCTTGATTTTGCCGGACACGGATTGTCGTCATGGCGTAGCGACGACGCACACTATTATTTTGTAGATTATATTGATGATATATATCAGTTTATAAATGCTTTAGGGGTAAAAAAAGTACACCTAGTAGGGCACTCTATGGGCGCTATGGTGGCGGGTTTGTTTGCAAGCTGCTTTAGTGACTATGTAACGTCTGTAACATTTATAGAAGGAATAGGGTGCGTAACAACCCCAAGTGAAGAAGTAACGCAACAACTTAAAAGTGCTATTTTAAACCGAGACAGGCTAAAAAATAAAAAGCCAAGAGTGTATCAATCGAAAGAGCAAATACACCAAGCACGTGCGCAAACAACAGACTTAAGTAGCCAGCTTATTGAGGTATTAATGGCGCGCAATATTAAAACAATTAAAAATGGATTTGCATTAACAACCGACCCAAAGCTTAAAAATCATTCAGGTTTTAGGTTTGATGAGGCGCAATGTATTGGTGCAATAAAAAATTTAATTGCGCCATGTCAGTTAATACTAGGGGATACAGGCTACACTTTTGTAAAACAAAATTTAGAAAACTATGCTAAATATTACAATAGCTTAAATGTAATAACTGTAGAGGGCGGGCATCACTGTCATATGCAAAGCAGTGCGCACTGTTTTGAACAGATTCAAGCATTTATGGTGCAAAGTAGCGTGTGTTAATTGTATATTAGCGTTAAATGTGGGATTATTCTTCATTAGAGTATTTGCTCAATTGTCAAAGTGCCTTACTTAGATTAAGGTTAATAAAAATATAACTATAAACAGGGGCTAAGAGTGGAAAAAATTTGGCTTAAGCGCTACCCAGAAGGTATGCCTGAAACTATCGATCCTGAGCACTATGCCTCATTACTCGAAGTGTTTGAAAAAAGTTTTACCGACTACAAAGATTTACCCGCATTTACAAATATGGGTAAAACCTTGTCTTATGATGAAATTGATACTGCAACTAAAAAAGTTGCGTCTTATATTCAAAATGATTTAGGCCTTAAAAAATGTGACAAAGTGGCAGTTATGATGCCTAATTTGTTACAAACGCCCATTGCTATTTTAGGTATTTTACGTGCAGGCTGTGTTGTTGTTAATGTAAACCCACTCTACACAGTGCGTGAACTTGAGCACCAACTTAAAGATTCTGATACTTCAGCAATTTTTATATTGGCTAATTTTGCCGATACACTCGAAAAGGCATTACCCCATACCGATGTTAAACATATTGTTGTTACCCAAGTAGGTGACATGATGGGTGGCATTAAAAAGCATGTTGTAAACTTTGTTGTTAAGTACATTAAAAAGATGGTGCCAAGCTACACTTTGCCAAATACCATAGAATTTTGCGACTTACTTAAAGCCGACGAAAATGCCTATGTACGTCCAGAGGTTAACTTAAGTGATTTAGCTTTTTTACAATATACCGGCGGAACAACGGGTGTATCTAAAGGCGCAATGTTAAGCCACGGTAATATGGTAGGTAATCTTGAGCAAGTTTCAGGATGTTTAGACCCAGTGCTTGAGCGTGGTAAAGAAGTAGTAATAACTGCGTTGCCGCTTTATCATATTTTTGCATTAACGGCTAACTGCTTAACATTTATGAAGTACGGCGGATTAAATGTACTTATAACTAATCCACGCGACATGCCTGGTTTTATTAAAGAATTAAGTAAAGCTAAATTTACTGCTATTACGGGTGTAAATACTTTATTTAATGGTTTGTTAAACACGCCAGGATTTGCCGAACTTGATTTTAGTCACTTAAAAATGTCATTAGGCGGCGGTATGGCTGTACAACGCCCAGTTGCTGAAAAATGGCAAACAGTTACAAAATCTAAATTAATGGAAGGGTATGGTTTAACCGAGTGTTCTCCTTTAGTTACCGTTAGTCCTTATGACTTAACGGCATATAATGGCTCAATTGGTTTACCGGCTCCAAGTACCGAAATCAAATTAATTCTTGATAATGGCCAAGAAGCAGCAAAAGGTGAACCAGGAGAACTTTGGGTTAAAGGCCCGCAAGTTATGCTTGGTTACTACAAACGCCCAGATGCAACCGCTGAGAGCTTACAAGATGGCTGGTTTGCTACCGGTGACATAGCAACTTATGACGACGAAGGTTTCTTTTATATTGTCGATCGTAAAAAAGATATGATTATTGTCTCGGGCTTTAATGTATTCCCTAACGAAATTGAAGAAGTTGTTGCTATGCACGACGGGGTGCTTGAAGTAGCAGCTATTGGTATCCCTCACGATACGAGTGGTGAACAAGTTAAAGTTTTTGTTGTAAAAAAAGACCCTTCTTTAACTGAAAAAGATATAATAAAACACTGTCGTGATAATTTAACTAATTATAAGGTGCCTAAGCTTGTTGAGTTTAGGGATGAGTTACCTAAAACTAACGTAGGTAAAATACTCAGAAGAGCCTTGAAAGATTAGCAACCATTAAAAAAGCCGACATATGTCGGCTTTTTTATTGTAGGAGACTAAGTGCACTACCAATTAATTGAAACCCAAAATCAGCTTAATACTTTTGTTGAGCAAATTAAAAACAAGCCCGTTTTAGCCATAGACACAGAGTTTATGCGTCGTCGTACTTTGTACCCAGAAGTTGCACTTATTCAAGTTTATGATGGCGAGCATTTAGCACTTATAGATCCACTGGCAGAACTGTCATTATTCGATTTTTGGCAAATTTTAAAAGATCCTGCTGTTTTAAAAGTATTTCATTCCCCTTCAGAAGACATAGAAGTTTTTCAAAAGTACGCAGGGTTTGTTCCTACGCCATTATTCGATACTCAATTTGCACTGCAAATTTTAGGCGAAGGAAACTGCATGGGCTTTGCACTTATGGTAAAAACCTTACTGGATATTGAAATAGATAAAAGTGAATCACGTACAAATTGGTTGCAACGCCCATTAACAAATAAACAATTAGAGTACGCCGCTGCCGATGCCTATCATTTATTACCCTGTTTTAATCTTATTATTGACAGTGTAAAAGCCGCCGATTTATTTAATATTGTTATTAGCGAAAGTGAGTTAGTAGCTAATAAGCGTGAATTTCAAACCCCAGATGAGCTGCTCTACAAAGACATTAAAAATGCATGGCAACTAAGACCACATGAACTCGCTGTATTAAGAGAGCTGGCAGTATGGCGTCGAAATAAAGCAATTCGTAAAAATTTAGCACTTAACTTTGTATTAAAAGAACATAATATGACAGAAATTGCTAAACGAGGCCCTGCAAGTTTAAATGCATTAAGGCAAATTCCGGGCGTTGAGGTGATAGAAGTGAACCGCTCGGGAGTCGAAATACTAAAGTGTATAGAGCAAGCAAAAGCATTGCCTGAGGAGCAACACCCGGCAATTTTAAAGCGTTTAATAGACTTTCCTAGTTATAAAAAAGTAGCGAAAGAAATAAAACAAAAAATTAATAAAGTTGCCAAAGAACATAATATTCCAGAAGATGTAATGGCTTCTAAAAAGCAGGTTAATCAATTAATTAGTTGGAATTGGAAGTTATCTGCAACACAAAAAGAGCAGCATATTAAACCAGATTTACTTAGCTCTTGGCGCTATTCTTTTGTAAAAGATACACTAAAAGAATGGGATGTTTGAGCGTATTTAAGTCACTAGGCTAGCTTACAGAGGTAACTTACTTAATAGTGTAGTGAGCTAACAGGTATAAATACTAAGCTATTATAAGTACACCTAATATTGGGTGGCAGTTATAATAGCTTTATTAATTTATTTGCTATTCATCGAGTGGTATTGTGTATATGCCACTGTTACTAAAGTGCTTTTTATGAAAGTTGAAACAATAAAACGTAAACTACTAGAACAGTGTAAACCAGCTTGGATATTAGCCATTTTGGTTGCTTTTAATGGTTACTGGTTAATTAAACCGGTTGTTGCACGTATGCTCGAAATGCTACCTGGTGTATTAAACTGGTCGCTCGATTGGTTAAATTTAATTGATAAAATAGGAATAACAGAACTACCGCGCTTTATTTTAGGTGCAGGCTTAATAATAATGTCGGTTGGCTTAGCTTTAAAAGCACGTTTAGCGTGGGCTTTTTCACTGATACTATTAATAGTGGTCGCGGTTATTAGTATTTCATCGTCAAGCTCTGGGCTAATATTATTGTCTTACACTATGGTTGTGAGCATGTTATTACTCGTATACTGGAAAAGCTTTGATGGCTCTAGTATTACCGCAGGTAGTTTGTTTGCTCTAACGAGTACAGGCGCATTAATGCTTTATGCTGTGTTTGGCACTTTGTATTTAGGCAGCGAGTTTAGTACCCCTATTACCGATTTACCCACTGCATTTTATTTTTCTATTGTGAGTATGTCGACGGTAGGTTATGGCGATCTTTACCCTGTAACGTCTACGGCGCGACTATTTACAGCATCAATTATTGTTATGGGTATTACCGTTTTTGCTACTTCTATCAGTGCTATTATTGGCCCTGTGATTGGTGGTAATCTTAAAAAAATTGTTAAAGGTAGGATTTCGAACGTAATGAGAAAAAATCATTTTATTATTTTAGGTATTTCACCCACCGCACACAGTGTTTATGCCGGTTTGGTAGAGCGTGGCGATGCAGTTACTTTAGTGTGCCCAACAGGGTCTGAACACCAATACCCGGTAGATGCAGACATTGTTTATGGCGACTCAAGCTCAGCAGATATCTTAATAGAAGCGGGCGCTAAAAAGGCAAATTATATTTTAGCGTTACGCAATGATGATGCTGAAAATGCGTTTAGTATTTTAGCGGCTAAAGAAGTTGCTGGCGAGGACACCAAAACAATTACTTTGGTTAATTCAAGTAAACATATTCCGCAAATTAAGCGCGTAAAACCTGACGTAGTATTTTCATTGCAATTACTCGGCAGTGAATTGTTAGTGAGAACCCTAAAGGGGGAGACTATTGATAATAAACTAATCACTAAGTTGTTCTTTGGTGATGCAGAATAAGCTCGGCTAATTACTCAGGCCAATGTTTAACTATTTATTATAATAACCCTAAGTGTTAGCTAAACTGGTTCAACATTAAGTTGAAATAAAAAAGCTTAAATGACTCTCTTATTTCCATTTTAGGGTAAAGCTATAAAATAAAAAGCCGTTCATTTTAATGAACGGCTTTTTTGTTTGCCCAGCGAAGCTGGCAAACCCGATAGGCTGAAAGATGCCTTATCACCCCGACTAAGGGGAAGATAATCCGAATGGCAAGGGCGTCACTGGCTAACGGTGAGGTCTGAAGGAAGCCATAGGAAGTTAGAGGCACACAACTAACCGTAATCTGTTTCGGCGGTATTGGTGGGTAAGCGTCCAAAATAGCGCGAAGCCCTATACTTAGTCAGATCAATACCGTGTTTGAGGGTGAGATTTCTAACAGGGAGCTAGTGCAGTAACTGGGGAAGCCTGGCATCTAAACTTAGTGTAAATAAGTGGCCTAAACTCAAGGGGAAACCCAAGGTTTAACGTCGGTGTGAGGTGGCAGATGAACCCGTAGTAGTGAGTAAGGCTAGGCCGATGAAAGCCAGTGATGGTGTGGAGGACAAAACCAAGCCGACTATCAACAGAATGTTTGATAGGGTCAATTTTAATCAAAAGTTTTAATTGATTGCGAAGGGGGGAAGTATTCTTTAAGCGTATGAAAGACGAAGACTTTTGTTTATCGGCTCACAAGTATTTCGACGGAAATAGCCAAGACATGACGGCCAAGCAGGAATGTAGACGCTGAGAATTGAAGGGCGAGCAATGGAGTAATGGCTGACCACTTAGGCAGATTGCCAAAAAAAAAGGCTAGCACACCTAATGTCATCATGAAGATTCAGCGATAAGTAGAATGACACGAGCAGACATACCGCAAGCAAAGGCAGAAAATGACAGTTTACTACAGCTTGTACGGACAATTATTAGACATTAATAACCTGTACAAGGGATTCAAAAAAGTGAAAGCAGCGAAAGGAGCGGCCGGAATAGATAGGCAGTCCATAGCCGCGTTCGCCTTGAATTTAGAAGAAAACTTGAAACAACTGCAAGGTGAACTGCAAAGCAAGCAGTATCGCGCACAGCCAGTCAAACGGATAGAAATACCGAAAGATGATGGTGGTGTGAGACTGCTGGGAATTCCAACAGTTCGCGACCGCATAGTACAACAAACACTATTGAACATTCTCCAACCGCTCTTCGACATCGACTTTCACCCATCAAGTTATGGGTACAGGCCGAAACGAAGTTGTCATGACGCCATCAGCAAAGCCACGGTATTTATTCGTAAATATCACCGTGAGTGGGTGGTTGATATGGATCTGTCGAAGTGTTTTGACCTACTCGATCACGACTTGATCATAAGCAGCGTCAAACGCAAAGTGACAGACGGTAGCATCTTAAAACTGCTCAAACAGTTTTTAAAAAGCGGAGTAATGATAGGCAATAATTGGGAAGCGAGTGAGGTAGGAAGTCCACAAGGTGGTGTTATCAGTCCATTGTTGGCGAATATCTACCTAGATGCATTTGATCAAGAAATGAAACTTCGTATCCCCTTGAGCAATTGGGTAACCAAACTCTAACAATAAAGCTCTTAGTTGATTACCTAAGCTGACTTTTTGTTTGACTAATAAATCACGCATACATTCAATGCCTTGTAAGCATTGCTCTTGCACTGAAAGTAAACGACTTCCTTTTATATGAGGCTGTCTCGCTGCAACTGAAATAGCCAGCGCATCATTTGCATCGGTTTTCTGCCCTTGACGAAACGCTTTTACCTGTCGCGCGTTGATCGCTTTGATCTGGTGCCCTGCCTGTTTAGCAAATTGCGCCCAATAATGCGTACCACCACATGATTCCATAGCAACTAAAGATTGCTGTTCTTTAATTAATAACTCTTTAAGCTTGGCTCTGCTTATTGTTTTGTTATAAATAACTTTGCCATTGCTTTGCGTTTTGCAAACTTGAAATAAATTTTTTGCTAAATCAATCGCTATCACATTACAATTCAACATGTATGGGCTCCTTAGTAAAAGTTTGAACACTTATTACGTTACTTCTGATGGAAGTGGGAGTCCATACATCTGTTTATCTTTGCGGATTAAAATTTGTTCAAACTAGGAGCGGTTTAATCACGGCGCGAGGTTTGTAACCTAGTGGGCTAAGTAAAAACCGAGCAACAAAGAGTCAATCGCCCCTAGGCAGAACCCGAAGGGCAGTGCCTGTTTGGCATTGATGCTGCGTTATCGCCTATTTATGGGGAATAACCACACCACATAGGCGCTGCCTTGCCTGAATACCAAACAGACTGCTGCAAATTTAACCTTGAAAGGTAAACAGACCCTAGTCTTCAGTCTCACATGCTGTGAAGTATTTTATCTAAGTTGGCTTTTGATTTAGCAACGCTTTGTAAAGGCGTTAAACCAGCAGGGTATTCTTCTTGCTCTACAACCAACCACTGCGTGACGCCATCGGTTATGAGTGCCTGAATTATTTTTTGCCATGGATAATTATTTTCCCCGAATATAGGGCTTAAGCCGTCATTTTCGTGGGTGCGAACTTTTAAATGTGTCGCATAGGTTCTACCTGCATACTTCTTTATGAAATGGATTGGTTCTTTTCCTGCGTAATGCACCCAGCCAATATCAAGTTGTAATGGCAAATTTGTGGGTGTATTACTGGCAATCGCATCCCAATAGGTTGCGCTGTTAAATTGTTCGAACTCTCTATTATGATTATGAAAGCCAATTTTCATCTCATACTTTTGTGCTATTTCGTTTGATGCTGTTAATTGTTTTGTTAGTGACATAACACCTTCAGGGTCCCATGCACGCTCATCCCACGGCACGAATAAAGTAGTGACACCGAGTGTTTTATAAAATAATAAGGTTTCCATTAAGCGGGTGTCAGTTAATGCATCAAAGCCAATATGCGCACTGCTGGCCACTAAATCTAAGCTTGCGAGTTTGTTTTTAAGCGCCCGAGGATTATTTTCATAGGGGCCAAAATCACCAGCAAACTCGAGTCCTTGAAATCCCATGTCAGCAAGGCTTGTGATGGTTGCGTTAAAGTCTGCTTTTAATGCCTCTTTAACCGACCACAATTGAACGCTTACTTTAACGGAGTCGCTCGTATTAGCGATGGCAGGGGAAGATTGTAGTGCGAGTATGACTAAAATGCTTGCGACAGCATTAATTAAGAATGAATACATGGCTTTAAACATAATAAAATACCTAAAAATAAGCAGAGATCACTCCCTGCTTTGGTCTGGGCTAACTAACAATGTGTTGTGGATCAATCCTCTTTGTAAGCATATTCGCTCAAGCCAAGCTCATCTAAAATATGCTCTAAATGGGCTTTAGCCTCGGTTGAAGGGCCAGGGTAATCGCCTGCAATGGGCACATTGCCTAAATAGCCGATATCTTTACAACCTTGTGGGGTACAAAAGAACGCAGCCAAAACTAATTCCTTAAAGCGATTGAATGCTTTAGCAATACGCTGGAAATGCTCTGGCGTATCGTCATTATAATAAGCTATATCATCCAATATAGCGTGTTGCTGTGCTTTATTGAGAGTGCTGTAAAGCTTATCAAAACGGATTTTAGATTCGTCATCAATCCACGCTAATGCATGTAAAATAGTAACACGATCTTTTTGTTGGCCATGATAGGGCGCGCTGACCCACTCATCGATAACACTCGGCACATTAAGCTCCGATGCGCTTGGGATATTACCTTCTTTTGGCACTAGCAGATCAGATAAAATAGCCACTAAAGTCAGCTGTGACTGGGTTAAGGTTAACGGCCAAGGCGATGCCGGTGGCATTACTAGGTTAGGATCGGTGCCATAACCTTTTGCTGTAATGGGAGCTATTTCAATATCAGGCCAATGCCCTGAACTGCTTGGCGTATCTTCAAGTACTTTAGTACAACCTGTGGTTAAACCAACAGTTGAACCTGCAGCAAGTAAGCCCAACCACTTAAGTGATTCTCGGCGTGTCATACCAGAAATATATTTGTATGAATCCATACGGTCGTTGGTGTTCATTACAATACTCCTTCACTGATCTGTTTAGCTAACCAAGTCGAATTACGCATCGCCAGTGTCATAATCGTTAAGGTACAATTTTTATGCGGGTTAGAAGCGAACACGCCGGCATCCATAACAAACAAATTGTTGCAATCCCAGGTTTGTCCCCACTGATTAGTTACCGAGTCTTTTGCTGAGCTGCCCATACGGGTTGTGCCAACTTCATGGATAATTTCGCCGCCCTTTGAAATCGCTTGCTCAGCAGAAGGTAATTTGCCTACTTTGGCACCCATGTTTTCAAGGATTTGCTTCGCTGTTTTTAAACCATGCTCAATTTGCTTAAGTTCTCGATCAGACCACTTAAAGTGAAATTTAGAGACAGGGATACCCCATTTATCTTTTACGGTTTCGTCAATTTCCATATAGGTATCTTTATTAGGTAGCATTTCGCCGCGCAGAGCAAAGCCAACGTATGAGCCATAAGCATCACGTATTTGTTGCTTTAATTGACTACCATAACCTTGTTTATTACCGGATACACCGGCTCCTGGTTGGTTAAAGCCACTGCCTATTTCAAAGTGATAACCACGCGGGAAATCAAGTTCTCCTTTGGCTTGGGCTTGGTGTCCCCACCAAGGAATAAATAAATGATTGGCGGTGTGGCCATCTTCGTTATAACGCGGGCGGCCCTTTAGTGCAGGTATTTGCGCGCCTAACCAGGCACCAGTTGAATCCATTAAATTACGACCTACTTGATCACTTGAATTAGCTAAACCTTTAGGATGCTTTTTGTGTTTAGAATTAAGTAGAATACGTGCCGATTCACAGGCGCTGGCCGCTAAAATAACGACATCGGCATCAATAGCGTGTTCTTGAGCTGAGTGCTTGTCTATGTAACTTACACCAGTAACTTTGCCATCATCATTCACAGCCACCGATTTTACCATTGCATCGGTGATCACTTTTAAATTACCTGTGGCTTGTGCCATCGGTAATAAAGATGTGGTGGTTTGAAAAGCAGCACCAATTGAGCAACCCGCGCCACATGGAGTGGCGTAAAAGCAAGCCATCCGATCATCTTTAGGGCGAGTTAATACCGCGCGATGCATAGGAGCGGCGGTAATGCCAAGCTTCTTCGCTGAGGCTGCAATTAATAATTCTGGCACGCGGGGCTTCGGTGGCGGCTGTAATACACCCTCAGGTGAAGGAGGCATGTCATCTAAGCCGGTGTTAGTGCCACAAATACCGACTAACTCTTCGGTAATGTCGTACCAAGGAGCGATATCTTCGTATACAAATGGCCAATCAGCACCTTGGCCGTCTCGGCTTTTACCTTTAAAGTCATGTTCACTAAAACGAAGTGAATAGCGACCCCAATGGTTAGTACGTCCGCCGAGCATGCGTGCACGCCACCATAAAAACTCTGAGCCTTTCGCGCTAGTATAAGGCTCATCGGGCACCTGCCAACCGCCATCAACAGTGGCATCATAAAAACCAAAATTTTTATCTTTAGTACTGGTTGCCATTAATGGCGCTTCACTGTTACGGCGAAACATAGGGCTTTCTGTTTTCGGGTCGTAATTACGGCCCGCTTCGAGTAATAATACTTTGTGGCCAAGCTTTGTAAGAGTATAGGCGGCCATTGCACCACCTGCACCTGAGCCGACAACTAACACTTTATGGTCAAATGTTGACATAATTACAGCTCCTTAATTTTTATATTTTTGAACCACACTTTGTCACCATGATCTTGCAGGCCAATACTGCCTTGTTTTGCAGTAGCAAAATCTGACCATGTTGCAAATTTACTGTTTTTAACTAAGGTATTCCACGTGCTGCTGCCCACTACAATACTGGCCGTGCTTACTCCATTTTGCCAAACCTGTAAATGGTTGTTGAGCATTTTGATGCGCACAGTATTCCATTGCATTGCAGGTTTATGCGCTGCTGCAGGAGCTGTTAGCAAGTCATAAATTGACCCCGATAAATGAGAGTCGATTTTGGTATCTGAATGGCGCTCATTATCAATAATTTGGATTTCAGGCGCATGCGAGTAAATATATTTACCCAGTTCATCGGCTAGAACAAAAATGCCGCTATTACCAACTTCACTGATTTTCCAATCAAGCTTTAAATCAAAGTTTTCATAGTTCTTTTTAGTTAATATGTCACCACCGCCTTTAGTAAGTAACATAGCACCATCGTCAATAGTCCATTTTGGGCTGAGTGTATCGCTTTTAAAATTGCGCCAATGAGACATATCTTGACCGTTGAATAGTAATTGCCAACCGGCATTTTGTTCTTCTTTAGAAAGTTGGTTATCAATATTCTTAGCAAATGCAGTGCTAGTGAAAGCTAAAGCAATTGATAATGCTGAAAGTGATTTAAGCATAAAGTACCCCTTTATTTTGTGTGCGACGTATTGCTATTAAACGTATTTTTCTACATTTTTTGTTTTGTTATAAACAGGTGAAGCCCGATAAATACAACTATCAATACAATTGGAAAGATTAATAGGTTTTGCAAAACAGCCTGACCGGCAACGACTTCTATTTGCTCTGCTGAGATCTGTGTTTGTTGAGCTTGCTGTTTCGCAGTGTCAATCCAATAGCCTATTACTGGGTTCCACAGACTCATTGCGAACATGCCCGCGCCACCGATTAATGACATGCCTAACGCCCCCGTTTTTGGTGTGTACTCAGCAACACAGCCAATCATGGTAGGCCAAAAATAAGTAACGCCGATGGCGAATAGGGCGGCGGCAAAATAAATTGCGCTGCCTTGTGCTTGGCTCATTAAAAATATGCCAATGGTTGAAAATACAGCTGAACCTAGTAACACGCCCGATGGGCTAAAGCGATGCACAATAGGGCCTGCAAAGAAGCGACCCAGCGCCATTAATCCGGTGATAAGCGCGAGAATAACCATAGGCGAGGCACCCGACGAGCCGAGGATTTGTTCAATCCACTGCTGAGTACCAAACTCGGTCACTGCGGTTAGGGTCATGCAAATAATTAAAAACAGATATAAAGGCGAAAGTAAGTGTTTTAAGTTACTCGAAGTTGAGTTTTGTTGAGCATCAAATTGTGGAAACTGCGCTTTTACCATCATCAGGCCATAGATAATGGTTGGTACTAGAATTAACGCCACTTGCCATTGCCAACTCAAACCAAAAGAGGTCATCGCGTTTGACGCCAGAGCACCAATAACAATGCCGCCAGGGAACCAAACATGGAAGCGGTTTAACATTGTTGTGGTGTTTTTGGGATACATTTGCGCAATAAGCGGATTACATCCAGCTTCAACTGAGCCATTGGCAAAGCCAATTAAAAAGGTTGAGATAAGTAATCCCCAAAAACCTTCGGCGATGATAGTTAAAAGCAGCCCCGCTAAGTGACAAACAAATGCTAAAGCCACTAATTTCTTAGCGCCAATTGCATTGTAAATAATGCCTCCGAGCATAGTCGCAACCGGAAAACCCAAAAATGCCATCGCATTGACCCAGCCTAGCTGAGCGCCAGTTAAACCAAATTGCTCGCCTAATTGCCCTAAAATTCCGGCTCTTATCGCAAACGTCATTGATGTAACAATGAGTGCAATACAGCAAAGCCGAAAAATAATACGGTGGTTATTGTTATTATTCATTGTGTGTGTTCCTGTTTATTTAATGCCTAATATCCGCTTATTACGCTCATCATTGGTTGCCAGTGCAGTAAAGTCATCAAATGCTTTAGCTGTTGGGCGGATCAGATGATCTTGAATAAATTTAGCGCCTTCACGGGCGCCATCTTCTGGGTGTTTAATACAGCACTCCCACTCTAAAACGGCCCAACCATCAAACCCATATTGGGTTAATTTGCTAAAAATACTCTTAAAATCAATTTGGCCATCACCTAACGAACGGAATCTGCCAGGGCGGTCTTGCCAATTTTGATAGCCGCCATAGACGCCGCTACGACCATTTTGATTAAATTCCGCATCTTTGACGTGGAATGCTTTTATACGCTTGTGATAAATATCAATAAACGAAAGATAATCAAGTTGCTGTAATACAAAATGGCTTGGATCATAAAGAATATTTACCCGAGGATGGTTATTGGTCGCCGCTAAAAAGCGCTCAAAAGTAATCCCATCATGTAAATCTTCACCAGGATGCAACTCGTAACAAACATCCACTCCCATTTCATCAAAGTAATCGAGTATTGGTAGCCAGCGATTAGCCAGTTCAGTAAACCCAGCCTCGACTAGACCTTGTGGTCGTTGCGGCCAAGGGTAGAAAGTATGCCAAAGCAACGCGCCAGAGAAAGTAACATGGGTGTTCAACCCTAACTGTTTACTCGCTTTGGCGGCCATCATCAGTTGAGAGATAGCCCACTTTGTTCTGTCAGCGGGGTTGCCGCGTAATTTCTCGGGCGCAAAGTTATCGAACATTTCATCGTAAGCTGGATGTACGGCAACTAATTGACCTTGTAAATGCGTAGATAGCTCTGAAATTGTAAGCCCTGCTTGTGCTGCAATACCAGTCACCTCATCGCAGTAATCTTGGCTTTGAGCTGCTTTTTCTAAGTCAAACAGCTCGGGATTTGAGGTGGGGAGTTGAATTGCTTTATAGCCTAAACTTGCCGCCCACTGACAAATACTTTTAAAGTCGTTAAAAGGGGCCTCATCACTGATAAATTGGGCTAAAAATATTGCCGGGCCTTTTATGTTATTCATAGTTTGCTTATCCTATTTTAAATGGTTGCCATTTCGTGTCTTGGCTTGATGCCTCTACAGCATTTTCAATAAATGCCATGCCACGAATGGCTTCTTTAATACCCGGTACGTCATAGTCAGCGTTACTTGCGAGGCCACCTGCTTTTTTCGCGTCGATCTGCTTTGCAAAATTGACATAGATATTGGCAAATGCCTCAAGGTAACCTTCGGGGTGACCGGCGGGGGCACGTAAAGCACCTTGAGCGGCTTGGCTTTTTAGCGCCACTCCTGCTCGCAGCAAAGTTGTTGGCGCATTATGACTTTTTAGCCATAAACTGTTGGGTTCCATTTGCGACCATTCGATACTTGCTTTATCGCCGTAAATACGCAGAGTAAGATTATTTTCTTCGCCAAGAGCAACTTGGCTGGCTAATAACACACCTTTGCAACCTGTGTTAAAACGCAGTAATACCGTACCATCGTCATCAAGGGTGCGCCCTGGTACAACGTGGTTTAAATCTGCGCATAACGCTGTTATTTCCAAGTTACTGACATATTCAGCTAAGTTTGCAGCATGGACACCAATATCGGCTATACAGCAGCTAATACCTGCTTGTTGTGGATCTAAACGCCATTTTGCTTGTTTAGCTTGCTCGTCTTCATTGCTCGAAAGCCAACCTTGACTGTATTCCACAATTACTTTGCGAATAGTACCCAGCTCACCTTGAGCAATACGATGACGTGCTTCTTTGATCATCGGGTAACCCGTGTAAGTGTGTGTTAAGCCATACAAGCAATCACTTGATTGCACGATTTGCTCTAATAACAAGGCTTCTTGTAGATTCAAGGTCGCTGGTTTATCTGATAAAACATGAAAGCCGCTTTCAATGGCAAGCTTTGCGATGGGAAAATGCAAATGATTAGGGGTAACAATGGCGACAAAATCAATGCGTTGATCTGCGGGTAACTTAGCTTCCTCGATAAACATTTGCTGATAACTGTCATAACTGCGAGTTGGATTTATTCCTAACATCGCTGCTGTTGCTTGGCTACGTGCTGGATCTGAACTAAAAGAACCCGCAACTAACTCAATTAAGCCATCTAAACGCGCTGCAATACGATGAATAGCACCAATAAATGCACCTTCAGCACCACCAACCATGCCCATACGGATCTTTGTTTTATTCATTAAAAGTTCCATTTCAGTAACTGACAACTGAAGTTAGTTAATATCATGTTATTAATAATAGGGAATGCCTGGCAGTAGGGCTAATATAAATTCGGTTGACAATGCAATAAAATCGGCGTTTTATATATTAGTAACAAATTCTGATTTTTAGAGATTTATAGTATGGATGTTGAGACGATTATTGATAAGGCAGGTGTAAAGCAATTGATTGCTGCATTTGATTTATTACCGGATATTCTGTTCTGGGTAAAAGATACTGAAAGTAGAATTTTATATGCTAATCAGCACTTTGTTGAGCACCAAGGCTATAAATTGTTAGAGCAAATATTGCTTAAAACCGATTTTGATTTTTCTTCAAAGCACCTTGCATTTCAATATGTGAATGACGATAAACGCGTTATGAACGGCTATATTGTCAGCGATCGATTGGAATTAAATCAGACCTCAAATGGTGAATTAGCTTGGTTCTCAACGTCTAAAAAAATGATCTGTGATGATGACGGCAATCTACTCGGTACGTATGGCATTACACGCCATTTACAGAAAACCTCCAAGGAGCTTTCTCATGTAAGAGCCATTGAAGGCCCGGTTAATTATATTCGAGAACACTATCATAGAAATATCTGCGTTGAAGAGTTAGCAGAACTTGCTCACTTATCTGTTAGTGCATTGGAGCGCCGTTTTAAAAAGCACTTAGCGAAAACACCGAATCAATTTATTAATGAGATACGCCTCGAAAATGCACGTAAGTTATTAGTTGAAACACGTTTACCTATTTCACAAATAGCGTATCAGTGTGGTTTTGCTGAACCTAGCTATTTTAGCAAGCAGTTCAGACGCTTATTTGGTGAAATTCCATCGCAAATACGTGCACATATTGAGCGTTAAATGTGCATTTTGGCTAATTGAATTGCACCTTGCTCAGGAGAATACTGTGCATCACAAAGATAGCGTTGTGCTTTACTTGATAACCAAGGGGTAATTACTTTTGCGGTGCCGCCCATTAAGGTAATACGTTGATAGCCAAGCTGAGCTAAATGGTCGATATAGCGGGTAATAAATTGCGCGGCTTGCGTTAATATAATATGTGCTACGGGATCATCTTGCATCTTGAAAACCAAAGGAGCAAAACTTGCAAAGTAGGCTGGTTTTTAGTTGAGTGCAAGCTCAGTAAGCGAGCTGCTAGTGTCACAACCCAGCTCGGTAAGTAGACATTTAATTAATGGACTTGAAGGAGACATCGCGTCTAATACTTCCAGTGCATACCTAAATAAACTTAAACCAATCCAACCACCGCTAGTTCCATCACTTAAGAGTAACCCATGACCTCCTAATTCAATGACAGCATTATCTTTTATCGCGCCTGCACAAAAACCTGTGCCTAATATGATAATTGCACCATTGTTATCGCCATGCGCACCTTGGCAGACGATATGTAAATCAGTTGAAAAATTAAACTGTGCAAATGGGTGTTGCCATTGCGCCATTGTGTTTTTTGCGCTATTGATCCCCGCACCAGCAAGACCTGCATAGGCGTTAATCCTAGCAATGTCAGTGGCTGGTAAATTGGCTTTTTGCAACGCAAGTGCCGTAGCCGCAAGGATTGATTGTTGAGCAACAGAAACTGAAGTGGCAATATTTGCAGGGCCACTTTGCGCATGCGCAAGTAACACACCGCAGTCGTTTTCGAGTCTTACTTGGCATTTAGTGCCTCCGCCATCAATACCTAAAAACAACGGGGTATGAGATTGATTAGTCATGTTTAGTCTGCTCGTTATGCGATTTTTGTAAAATTGAGTTAATTAATACTGGATCCACTAGGGCGTGTTGATCTTTGTGGTATGAAAAACAAACAGCATGAAGATAAGGTATAATTGAATTCGCCAGAAAACTTTACACCGAACCTACATGCCAAGATTAATGTTAACAGACGGGACATGGAATGTCTTATCAAAAGTAATGTACTTAAGTGGTCGAATTTATAATAAGCCCAACCATAGAAAAACGCTCGAAGGCATACTGTATAAGATGCGCACAGGTATTCCATGGCGAGATTTACCTTCTGATTTTGGCCGTTGGAGTGCTATCTACAGACGGTTTAATTTATGGTCCAAAAAAGGGATTTTGAATGAACTGTTTCGCGCATTATCTCGTGATGCGGACATGGATTGGGTCTTCATTGATGGCAGTATTGTCAGGGCTCATCAACATAGTTGCGGTGCAAGAACTGCTGACAATGAATCAATTGGAAAGAGCCGAGGTGGAAATTCTACGAAAATTCATCTTGCAGTCGATAGCGGAGGGTTGCCTGTTTATTATGAATTATCCTGTGGAAATACGCATGATATCGTCCATGCAGAGTCACTCGTAGCTAATTGCCCAACAAGTAATATGGTTGTCGCAGATAAAGGCTACGACAGTGAAAAACTGAGAGCGTTTGTTCGTGATAATAACGCTACACCCGTTATTCCACGTAAGGGCAACAGTTTAGTAGGCAATGAAGATATTGACTGGTGCATGTACAAATATCGGCACTTGGTTGAGAATGCATTTGGCCGTATTAAGCAATATAGAGGGATAGCCACGCGGTATGAAAAGCTTGAACGAAATTATCATTCAATGCTCGCTTTAGCATTTACTATGATGTGGCTACCAATGTGGGCTGATTGATATATGTACTACAAAGATCAACAGCCCCTAAAGAATCACTATTAAGTACGCTTGAGTAAGTATGCAATGAGAGTGTATCTTCACTGCCAAGCTGCCACAAAATATGCGCGTTTTGTGGTGTTACACCGCCGCCTATTACTATCTCGATTTGCCCTTTAGCGCCTGCGATGATGCACTTTAACTGCTCGATCCCCTGCATTACATTTTTATTATCAGTCCAGGGTGTGCCATTGGTTAGAATACGGTCAACCCCGAGTTCGCTTAAAATGCGGATCGCACTACGTCTATCAGCAATACAATCGAAAGCGCGGTGAAAAGTGGTGGCCAGTTGATAGTGTTTAGCGCACTGAATCAATGTTGATGTAGCTGCTACATCAAGTTGATTGCCAACAATTGCGCCAAAAACGACTCCTGTGGCACCTAATTGCGCTGCGCGCGCTATCTCGCTAGTCATCGTTTTAAGTAACGCAGCGTCAACGTTAAAGTGATCCGCGATTGGCCTAACCATGACAAGTAACTCACCATTTGCGGGCAATGCTTTTGCTGTAATTTCAATTTCAGCAGCCGCTGGACTTAGCCCATCTAGATGCATTGCAGCACACAATTCGATGCGCCGTGCACCTGCTCTAAATGCTGTTTTAACATTATTCGCTAAATTTATATGATCATCTGCATTTAAACAAATTTCTAAATTTTTACCCATCGAGTAATTCCATAATCTTGAGCTGACCGATTTCGATAAATTATTTAACATTCAAATTGTAATTCAAATAATAAAATATAGCATTAAAATTCAATCGGTTAACTTTTATTTTTTGCGTGTTTTTTATACTGTAAAAATGTGTAACTAACTAATTCTTAAGTTTGTAACTATAAATGAGCTGACTATAAATTGGATCTGTTTTTTAGCTAAACGCCGATTTTGTCCTGCTAGCAACCGAATTTCTATTATCACTTTCTTTAACAGAACCCTATTCTGGAAATGTAGTTTAACAATATATTAACCACGCTCTAAGCCATCTGAGACTTATCAGTTGTTTAACAGCGCGTGTTCAATAACAAGACAACAAAGAACGCACAATAAAACTGGAGATAGACATGAATAATAATAACAGCCGGGGAGCTTCAGGTCTTTCACGGCGATTCAAGAAATCAGCATTATTACTCGCTGTCATGGCAAGCTGTAGCGCGGTATCTGCAAATGATGAGCAAAGTGAAAAAAATAATGATTTGGAAGTGATTGAAGTGCGTGGGATCCGCGCTTCGATGGCGGAGAATTTATCAATTAAGCGTCTTTCCAATTCGATTGTTGACGCGATCACAGCAGAGGATATAGGCAAGTTCCCCGATAAAAATGTTGCTGACTCATTGCAACGGGTTCCAGGCGTAGTGATTTCCCGCAGTGGTGGTGAAGGTGAAAATGTGAGCATTCGCGGTTTGTCGTCTGACCTAACGCTTACACAACTTAACGGAAACTTTATTGCTTCATCACCGGGCTCACCATCTCGCTCTTTTAGCTATTCTTTGTTGCCTTCGACTATGGTGCAATCGGTTGAAGTTTTTAAATCATCTGAAGCCCGCTTAGATGAAGGTGGTGTAGGTGGTACGGTAATTCTAAATAGTCGTACACCATTAGATATGGACGCAAACTCTGGTGCATTTAATGTCGAATACACATATGCAGATGTAACCGAAGAGTATGAGCCTAATTTTAGTGGTGTTTACTCATGGAAAAACGACGATGAAAACTTCGGTCTATTACTAGGCTATACAAAGCAAGACCGTACAAATCGTACTCTCACAGGTGATATGTCTGGTGCAGGAGGTTGGCGCTGGGCAACAGGTAGTGATTTACCGGCAACGGATACAAATGGTAAAGAAATAACTGACAGTACTCGACGTTTTGATGCATTAGAAGATGCTTATGGCAATATATATGATGGTGTTTGGGCACCTCAAGTCGCAGGGGTTGGCGTTACTAAAGAAAAACGTGAAAGGGTGGGTATACAAGCAACACTGCAATGGCGTCCAACAGATAACTTAGAGCTCACATTTAATCATTTTCATTTTGAATTAGGTCAAGATCGCACGACTTCTCAACTGAGGATCCCTGAGTGGAAATATAACCCTGATTATTTAACGGGCGTGACCCTTGATGAAACAGGCTCAATTGTAACTGGCATGGACTTTACCAGTGGCGCAAGTGGCAGTGAAGGTAATTTAGAGTTTCCTTGGATCGTAGGTGGTTACACTGAGGAAAAAGATACCTCAGATACCTATGATTTTGCATTTGAATACGCAGGTGATGTTTTTGACCTTAAAGGTAAATTTGGACGTACAGAAGCAAGCGGTGGACCATCAGAATCATTTAATGCGGCATATAAAAGTGGCCAGCCTGGCAGTCGTAGTGATTCGGGTAAAAATGAAAATGCAGCCTCATTTGCAGGTTGGCGCTTAGGCGATCGTGTTTCTATGTATGCAGATCCTGCATTACTGGCAAATTTACAAGCAGGCATTGCTGGCGATCCTGATCCAGGTTCGACAGGTTCAAGTTTTATCGTCAGTGATTTAAAAGAAGATTATGGCCAACTTGATTTAGACTACCATATTGCTTATGGCATTGTTGATACATTACGCGTAGGGGTTAAGCATCGTAAAGCCAGTTTGCACCGTGAAACTAATAACACATTCTTTATTACTCAAGATGGTGCGGATCGTATTGCCAGTGGTGATCTAGATCCATTTAGCCAAGGGGCAATGGATGAAGTAGCTTATCAATGGATTGGCGGAATGCCAAACCTTGAGGATATATTAAACAAGGAGTCTGAAAAGAATATTGCCGGCGGCTTTGAAGTCAATACTATGCCAACCATCAATTGGCAGCAGTACCGAGATATTGTCACTAATGAATATGTTAAATATACCCGCCGTGAACCCGATTTTGTTTTTGATATAGAAGAAGAAATTACAGCCGCTTACTTGCAAGCCGATTTTTCGTTTGGCGATTTTCGCGGCAATGTTGGTGTACGTTATGTAGAAACGCAAACACAAATAATGTCATCAGACAAAATTAACTACTTCTTAGACGATATAAATGATGCCACGGGAGAGGATATTTTAGGCGATGAACGTTTAGTTGATGTTGAAACTACTACATTACGCTCTGTTAAAGACGATCGTTTTCTACCTAGCCTTAATCTTGTTTGGGAAGCCAGTGACTCACTTGTAATACGTGCTGCCGCGGCCAAAACAATGTCACGGGCTCCTTTTAATGATTTAGGCGCGCCTGAACAACTCACTTTTATTTCACAAGAGTGGGCTGACGACAGACTAGAGTTTAGAGGGAACCCAGTTGATCAAGGTTGGAGTGGTTCTGGTGGTAATAAAGCATTACAACCGTTTGAATCAGTACAATTAGATTTGTCTGCTGAATATTATTATGGCATGGGCTCTGCTGTAGGGATCGCATTATTTAACAAGGACGTTGATAACTTCATAGTGCCTTTGATCATTACCTCTGAACGCCCATTTGATGGTTTTACAAACCCTTATACAGGTGAAGAAATTGTTCCGTCAGGACCTATCACTGTATCGCCATTTACAACCACAGCTAATGGCACGAATGCAACCTCACGCGGCATTGAATTATTTGCTCAGCACGCATTTGAGAATGGCTTTGGTATTAATGCCAATTACACTCTCAATGATACCAATCAAGCAGACGTTAGTGTTGATGGTGAAAAAGTCGGTGAGTCAGCTTTAGTAGGCAGTGCTGATGACCAATTTAACTTTTCAGCTTATTTTGAAGACGATAATTATAGTGTTCGTGCATCGTATAATCGTCGTGGAAAAATGGCTTTAGGGTTAGCTGATGGCTTAACCGTATCGCAAGAGCCTTATCAGCAAGTTGACTTAAATGCGTCATTCAGTGTGATGGAAAATTTAGTGCTTTCAGCATCCGTCATCAATTTAACAAAAGAAGAATCACGCACTTACTACGGTGACGATAGCGAGGCACGGCTTCGCAGCAGTAGCTACAGTGGTCGTCGTTATTATGCTGGGCTTACCTATCGATTCTGATCATTACAAAATTTGATAAGTAATTAATATCGGCACCTGATTATTAAAGGCAAAATTATGTATAAATTTAATCTATTTCAACTTGCAGGAACCTCGTTACTTGCAGCAAGTTTACTGAGCGGATGTGGTGGTTCGAGCAATGATCCGCAAGCAAACAATGTTCCCGTCACGCCAGACATAACACATGCACAAATCGCAGGAACCATAATCAAAGGCGTTGTCACCAATGCGGATGTATCAGTCACAGCACTTAATGGCAGTAATCTGGCACAAGGCTCGGTTAATAAAACAGATCAACAAGGTGACTTTTTTATTGAGCTGACTAGCGACGCAGGTTTTGGTATCAATGCCACCGTTAAACTGACGATTGCTACAGGCGAAGACGCTACAATGCTTTGTGATGCTATGCGTTGTGGTGATGCAGAATTCACACAAGCAACCAGCAGTGCAGCAATTGCAGGAACCGAATTTTCAACATTGGGGTTATTGCAAGTGCCCTATGGAAATAATGCGGATGCAGTTGCAGATACTAACTTGCAAGTGAACGCGTTAACTACACTAGCAACAGAGCTGGTTGAACAGCAAATTGCACAAGGGCGCAATGTATCAACGCCTGAGCTAATGGAGTTGGCAAAAGCGCAGATGTCAGCGTTATTACTGCGGGCTATGGGCTGGCAAACCGGTAATACCAATGTTTTTTCGATGCCGGTGATCAGTGCCGATAAACTTGAAAACTTCATCAGCGATGAAACGTGTGAAGATAGCGACAGTGCTGAGCAACAATGCCCGCCTCAATATGCCGATGAAGCAACAATTAAACTTTCGCTGTTAAATGCGTCATTTGCTCAATTTAGTGAATCTGAAAGTCTAAAATTGATAATGGACAACGCAAAACAAAATATCAGCGCTGCACTTTTAGAAGATAGCGAAGCATTAGAAGCGTTTCGCCAGCGTATTTATGATGCCATCAGTATTCATCCTTTAACAACTGAGTTGGGTTTGAGCGCAGATTCAATCGTTGATTTGTCTTTGCCATTGTTCGATGAAGCGCTTTCAACCGGCCCACTGCAGGAAGTGACAACGTCAGCCAATTTAGTCGATGCTGTTTATTCAGCAAGAAATGCAATCAGTGATGCAGAAAGCGCGAGTAAAGCATTTGATAACAACCTTGACACTAAATGGCTTGACCATAATGACTGGCTTGGTGCCCCAACAGAGGCAGAACCATCTTGGATACAAGTTGATTTTGCTACGCCACAGGCGGTTAATAGTGTGTTTATTACCAGTGCCAATGACGCTCCTGAGCGTGACCCTGAAAACTTCACTGTAGTTGGCTCTAATGATGGCGGAGAAACTTGGCTAACACTTGCAAATATCGTAGGTGCATCATTTGATGAGCGCCTTACTCGTCAAGAGTTTAGCTTTATCAATGGACAAAAGTATTCGAGTTACCGCCTCAACATTACTAAAAATAAAAACAATGATGGCTTAGTTCAATTGTCAGAAATTCAAATGGTTGGCCCTGTTTTTAGTAGTGTGGATCATACCGATACAAGCAGCGGTACAGCTAGTGCAAGTAACAGTATTGGCGATGCTGAAAATCACGATAAAGCATTTGATAATGACGCTGCAACGAAATGGTTAGACCATAATGATTGGCAAGGAGCGCCAAGTGAAGAGAAACCATCATGGATACAAATGGACTTTGCAAGCCCTGTCGCGGTTGATCAGTTAATGATTATTAGTGCAAATGATGCACCAGAGCGTGACCCTGAAAACTTCGCTATTTTAGCTTCAAACGATGCCGGTACAACATGGCAAAAACTTGCAAGCTGGGTGGGTGAATCATTCGAAGAAAGAGGTCAGAGGAAAACATTCTCTTTTCAAAACCAATTGGCTTTTGATAGTTATCGATTAGAAGTGACCAAAAACAAGAATAATGATGGTTTATTACAAATCGCTGAAGTTGGTTTAATTGGTCCTGAATTACCTGGAGCCGATCACAGTAAAATGTCAGGGGCAAGCTATAGCGCACGTTTTAGTATTAGCGATAGCGAAGGTGCCGCTCAGGCATTCGATGGTGATTTAAATACCAAATGGCTCGATCATAATGACTGGCAGGGTCCACCTACAGCTGAAGATCCTGCTTGGATACAAGTGATGCTGCCACAAGCAAAAGCAGTTAATACGTTAACACTAACCAGTGCCGGTGATGCTCCCGAGCGTGATCCTGATTCATTTATGTTATTAGCATCAAATGATGGTGAAAACTGGTCTAGTATAGGTGCTTGGGTTGGAGAAAGTTTTGCGCAACGACTTGAACAAAGAAGTTTCCCGGTAGCAAATGCGCTGGCATATAGTTACTATCGATTAGCCATTAGCAAAAATGCTAATAATGATGGGTTAGTGCAACTAGCAGAAGTTGGTTTGGTTGGCCCTGATTATGCATTTAGCGATCTCAGCACACTAGCTGGCAATGTTTTTAGCGCCCGCTATAGTATTGGGGACGCAGAAAGTGCAGATAAAGCATTTGATCATGATAAAGAAACCAAATGGCTTGATCACAACGATTGGCAAGGTCCGCCAACAGCAGAAGATCCTGCTTGGATCCAAGTTGACTTCAGCGAAGCTCAAACGGTTAGTGGACTTGCTATCACCAGTGCTAATGATGCACCAGAGCGTGATCCTGAAAACTTTAGTTTATTAGGCTCAAATGATGGTGGGCAAACATGGACACTCGTATCGAAGTGGATTGGTGAAAGCTGGGATGAACGTTTAGAGCGGCGCTCATTTGAGTTTAATAATGGTTTTGCTTTTTTAAGCTATCGTCTTAGTGTCAGTAAAAATGCCAATAACGACGGCCTATTACAAATAGCTGAAATAGAGTTACTCGGACTAGAAAAATAGTTTTAACAGACCCAAGGCCAGCAGTTTACCTGTTGGCCTTTATGTTTCAAATTACATAAAGATTTAGCCATGAATAGTAAAAGAGAGTTTTTAAAGCAATCACTCACAACGATGCTTGCCTTAGGTGCAAGCGCTTTGACTGCTAAGGGATTTGCTCAAAAACAGCCGTTAAATAAACCTGCAGCTGTTGCAAACGTACAGGTTAAACCGATTGTAGTATCGACATGGCAACATGGATTAGCTGCCAATCAAGAAGCCTGGGGTATTCTCGTCAAGCACGGCAAAGCCATTGATGCAGTGGAAGCGGGTGTGCGTATCCCTGAAGCGGATCCAGATGTGATGACGGTAGGTTATGGTGGTTACCCGGATCGAGAAGGTAATGTAACGCTTGATGCTTGCATTATGGACGAAAATCAAAACTGTGGCGCTGTTGCATTTTTACAACATATTAAGCACCCAATTTCTGTTGCCCGATTAGTGATGGATAAAACCCCGCACGTAATGCTAGTGGGCGAAGGCGCGCTGCAATTTGCTAAATCTCAGGGTTTTCAAGAGCAAAACCTATTGACTAGTAAAGCCAAAAAAGCCTGGCAAGATTGGTTGGTGGAATCAAAATATGCACCTGTGATCAATATTGAAAATCATGACACAATCGGTATGTTAGCCCTTGATAGTAATGGTGATTTGTCGGGTGCCTGTACCACTAGCGGCGCGGCGTTTAAAATGTCTGGCAGAGTGGGGGACTCACCTATTATCGGCGCTGGACTGTATGTTGATAATGAAGTGGGGGCTGCAACAGCCACAGGTATGGGAGAGCTGATGATCAAAACGGTGGGCTGTCATTTAGTCGTTGAAATGATGCGCCAAGGCATGACTCCCACGCAAGCGTGTAAGGCCGCAGTTGAGCGCATTGCAAATAAACTAGGCGATTATAAACAGTTTCAAGTAGGGTTTTTAGCGTTGAGTAAATCCGGTGAATATGGCTCATTTTGTATTCAGCCTGGTTTTAACTATGCCGTGACATCAAAAGTTGGAAGTCAATTACTTGATGCTTCGAGCATACTTTAAAGAGACATAAGGAATGAATGTTGGCGTTGGAATTTATACAAGCAAATGAAAGTGATAAGTCATTTTTAATGGCACTGCGTTTAGCGACTATGGTTGAGCACTTAGCGCGAGAGGGGATTTATTTAACTGCTCAGGAGCATAATGTGCGCTTAATGGACAATTTTGCTGCGTATCAGCTAATTTATCATGATGGAACGTTAATTGGGGCCGTAAAATTTATACAAAACGAGACTGAAATTGAGCTAATGCAATTGCAAATAGCCCCCACATATCAGGGGCAAGGCTATGGTAGTGCGGTTATTAACACTCTTAAAACGCGCGCAGCTAAAATCAATTTGACTGTATTAAAACACAATCCCGCTTTTTATTTATACCAACAGCTTGGGTTTGCTGTAACGGGTGATGATCAGTTTGAATACCATATGCAATGGTGTAAAACTTAAGCTCGTAGAATTTTTTCTAGGGCTTTGCCTTTAGCTAATTCATCTACTAGCTTATCAAGGTAGCGAATTTCTTGCATCATCGTCTGCGTTATCTCTTCAATCCGAACACCGCAAATGACCCCTGTGATCTGCTTACGTGCGGGATTGAGTCGCGGCGCTTGTTGGAAAAATGCTTCAACGTCAGTATTATTAGCCAGTAACAATTCTAATTGCGTTTCACTGTAGCCGGTTAACCAAAAAATTATACGGTCTACTTCCTCCTTACTGCGGCCTTTTCGTTGTGCTTTGTTAATATATAAAGGGTACACCTTGGCAAACGCCATTTTATAGATTTTCTGATTTTGCATGCTATTCGCCTTTTCCTGAACTGCCAT
Source organism: Pseudoalteromonas sp. JB197 (assembly GCF_002332205.1). NCBI lineage: Bacteria > Pseudomonadati > Pseudomonadota > Gammaproteobacteria > Alteromonadales > Pseudoalteromonadaceae > Pseudoalteromonas > Pseudoalteromonas sp. JB197. The sequence continues at coordinate 521,464 of NZ_NRGZ01000002.1, read as the reverse complement.
TGTAACTATCCCATACATTAGCTTGCTTGTGCTAGTGTGTTTTGTTTGATAATTGCGCTTTGCTGCGCTACTGTTTTGGGTAAATGAGTAGCTTTTCACTGGCATTAGCTGTGAAATTTCAGCGCGTCAATTTTAAGCTTAAAGAGCTAGGCAATTGATGAGTATAGAAAATACACCAACCACAAATGAAGCAGTTAAAAACAAGCTAGCAGCTATATATCGTGATGAAGGACGACGTATATACGCGACCTTGATCCGTTTACTTGGAGATTTTGAGCTGGCAGAAGAAGCACTTCATGATGCTTTTAGCACGGCGCTTACACAGTGGAAATCTGAGGGTATTCCAAATAAACCTTCTAACTGGCTTGTTTCTACTGGCCGTTTTAAAGCAATCGATCAGTTACGACGCCAACAACGACATAGTGAAATAGTCACGCAATTAGCAAATGAAAGCCCTGCTCAGGCTGAAATTAGTGATGAGTTTGCTTTATCAAATAGCGTTGATGAGTTAATTAGCGATGATCAGCTACGCTTGATTTTTACCTGTTGCCACCCAGCAATCGATATAAAAGTTCAAGTCGTACTGACCTTGCGTGAAGTGTGTGGCTTAACAACGGAAGAAATTGCCAGTGCATTTTTAACCTCTGTATCGACCATGGCACAGCGTATTGTGCGTGGTAAACAGAAAATTCGTGACGCTAACATTCCCTTTCAACTCCCCTCAAAAGAAGAACTAGAGAGCAGAGTTGAGGCTGTGCTATCTGTTATTTATCTGGTGTATAACGAAGGTTATTCATCCTCTGCTGGTGAAAGTGTCACGCGTACTGAGCTTACCATTGAGCGATCCGCTTAGCACGGCTACTGCAGTCATTATTAGCCGACACAGAAGTAACGGGCTTACTTGCCTTAATGTTACTTAACGAGTCACGTAGCAATGCGCGCACTAATAAAGAGGGCGATATTATTCTGTTAGCAGAACAAGATCGTAGTCTATGGAACCAAGCTCAGATCCAAGAAGGAGTAGCGCTTGTGCAAAGCAGCACAGCTAAACGTGAATATGGCTTTTATACTATTCAAGCCGCAATTGCAGCTGTTCATGCCTAAGCGTTAGATGCAAACAACACCGATTGGGGGCAAATATTGGCTTGGTATTCTTTGTTATTACAAGTTGCACCTTCACCTGTTATTGAGCTCAATCGTGCTGTTGCCGTCGCTATGCACCATGGCCCTGAGGCCGCAGTGTTATTAGTTGAGCAGCTATTACAGCAAAAATTGATGCAAAAATACCATCTTTGTTATGCCACGTATGCCGAGTTTTTAGCACGGGTAGGGCGTAAAAGTGAGGCGCGCGTAGCACTTGAACATGCTTTAACTCTTACCAAACAAATCCCTGAACAGCGACACCTAAAACGTAAATTAGCAGCCTTATAAAATATTTATAAAAAATTTTTAATACTTGTCGATTTTATGTTTTGCCATTCGATTACTACATGAAGTGCTATTTTTTATTCATGTAAGAACACAAGGAGTATGCAAAATGAAAGTTATGGTGATAGTTAAAGCAAGTAATAGTTCAGAAAATGGTGAATTACCCGATAAAAGAAAACGCACATAGCGCATAGTAGTGAAGGCGTAAAATTTTTGGGAGTGGAGATAGGCAGTAATTGGACGCGTATCCAAGCCACAAAACTCAAAGGCTTTAAACAAAGAGTAAAACGATTAACAAAGCGAAATAGTGGCATGAACTTAATTGAAGTAATAAAAAGACTCAATCCAGTGGTGCGCGGCTTTGTAAATTATTTCAGTATAGCCAATAGTAAACGAGTGCTAAATTTGTTGGCAAGGTGGGTGAGACGACGATTAAGGGCAATTCAGTTAAGGTTGTGGAAAAACCCAGCGAGGTTGCATAAGCGACTAAAACAATTAGGGAAAAAGCCGCCATTTAAGTTCATCAAAATGAACTCATGGCGAAACTCTCTAAGTCCATTATCGAATGTAGCGATGCCAAACCAATGGTTTGAGGAGCAAGGTTTATATTCAATGGAAAAAGTAAGTACAGGATGGCTTGCTCACTCGGCGTTTAGAAAATAAGCCGAAGGGATAGAAGAATACAGGAGCCGTATACGAGGCCCGTACGTACGGTTCTGTGAGAGGGATGAGGCAAAAGCCTCACCCTACTCGATGCTAACAGTAATTTAATACTTAATTACTGCCTTATACTTTTGGCTCTTCGTCAGGCAAGGTTACGTTTAGCTCAAGTACGGCTAAGTCATCTTCGTTCTGATCAAATTGAACTTGGACTGCGTCACTGCTCACGTTAACGTATTTACGGATCACATCTAAAATATCTTGTTTTAATTGTGGCAAGTAATCCGGCGTTCCTCGTTGAGAACGTTCGTGCGCGACTATGATCTGCAATCGCTCTTTTGCTAATGACGCACTGTTTTTCTTTTCTGAGCGGAAGTAGTCAAGTAAAGACACGTTAACCTCCAAATATCCGTTTGAATAAACCTTTTTTTTCTACATCTAAGAAGCGAAAGTCGACAGTCTCACCTAGTAAGCGGCTAATCGCATCTGCATAAGCTTGGCCTGCATCAGATTCGCTGTCTAAAATAACAGGTTGGCCAGAGTTAGATGCGCTTAATACTGCTTGAGACTCAGGAATAACGCCTAATAAATCAATCGCTAAAATATCCTGAATATCTTCAACCGATAACATTTCACCTTTAGAAACACGATCTGGATTGTAGCGAGTAATTAATAGATGTTCTTTTATGTTTTCTAAGCCTTCTTCAGCGCGCTTAGACTTACTGTGTAAAATACCTAAAATACGGTCTGAATCTCGCACTGACGATACTTCAGGGTTTGTTGTTACAATTGCTTCATCGGCAAAGTACATAGCCATCATAGCGCCAGCTTCAATACCCGCTGGTGAATCACAAACAATGTAATCAAAGTCTTCTTTTAATTCGTTAAGCACGCGCTCAACACCTTCACGTGTTAGGGCGTCTTTATCACGAGTTTGTGATGCAGGGAGTAAAAATAGTTTATCAACGCGCTTATCTTTAATAAGTGCTTGATTTAAATTTGCTTCACCATTAATTACGTTTACAAAGTCGTACACTACACGACGTTCACAACCCATAATTAAATCTAAATTACGTAAGCCAATATCGAAATCGATAATAACTGTTTTGTAGCCTTTTAATGCTAAGCCTGTACCAATTGCGGCACTTGACGTTGTTTTACCAACACCACCTTTACCCGAGGTAACGACAATAACTTTTGCCATGAGATTTATCCTTTAACCAAAGCTGAAATTTCTAATGATTCATTTTTTTGTTGTATCTGCACAGCGCTACCCCAGTGTTCACCTTGCAGTGAATCACTGATCCAGTAATTGCCATTAATAGAAACAAGTTCTGCTTCTAAGCGATTACAAAATATATGTGCGTTTTTAAACCCTTTTGCGCCAGCGATTGCTCTGCCACGCAGGGTTCCGTATATATGTACGTTGCCATCAGCAATAACTTCTGCGCCATGGCTTACAGCACCTAGTACCACTAAATCGCGATCTTTTGCATAAACTTGCTGACCAGAGCGTACCGTGCCATTAATTATTTGTGCAGGCAAGTGCACTGTTTTTTCAACAATAGATGTATTGGGTTCTTTTTTAACAGATTCACTCTTAACGTCTTGTGAATAATTTAATACCGATAGGCCAGCAGCTTTGGCTTGCGTATGTTGCTCGTCTGAGCCATTACATACACCAACGGCATTAAAGCTCATGCGCTCAAGTAATGACTTTAAATGGACAAAATCGAGAGAGTTATTTTTTATCTCAATTAAGTTAACAACAATAGGCGCACCTTCAAAAAACTTGGGCGCTTGGGCTATTTTTATATACAGTTGCTCTGCTAAAAGGTTTATATCAGTACTGTAAAGATGTAAAACTGATAACGTAAAAAGATTCCCTTTTAACTCAAAAATTTGTTCTGACATACACGCTCAATTGAATTATCTGATCAGAGATTAAATTTAGATAAACGCAGGCTGAATAAGGCCTTTATTGAAATTTTCAATCTAATTTTTCTAACTTATTATTGCTCTCATGTTATAGTGTGAATCATTGTTAAGCAAGAATTTATAGGGCCATAATGCTCACTGCGGTATATAAAAGTAAGAAAAAAGCGGATAGCTTCTTATTTGTTGAAAAAAGAGATGATTTTACTAAAGTTCCGGAACCTTTAATGGCTATGTTTGGTCAACCTAAATATGTGATGCTGATAAACCTAGCAAAACGTGCGATGTTAGGCACAGCTGATTTAGAAACCGTAAAAGCAGCATTGACAGAAAAAGGGTATTATTTACAAATACCGCCTCCGCAGGAGAATCTGTTAAGCCAATTACGAAAAGAAAACGGAGCCGATAATGATTAAAAAATTAGCCATGATTTTATGTGGAGTATGTTTAAGCACATCTGTAATGGCAAAAACACAAGCTGAATTTCAAACATATTTAGACGCTTTAAAGCAAGAAGCAATTGCAAAGGGTTACGACAGCCAGCTTATTGAACAAGCCTTTGCTGGTGCAAGCTATAAAGAAAAAATAGTATCTGCAGATAAAAATCAGCCAGAAGTTAAAGAAACGCTCGAAACCTATTTACCTAAACGCGTACCGCAATGGAAAATTGATCGCGCCCGTAAATTATACGCCGAAAACCAAGACGTGCTAGAAAAAGTAGCTAAAGACTTTGGCGTTCAAGCGCGCTTTATTGTGGCAATTTGGGGCCTTGAAAGTAACTTTGGTGCTATACAAGGTGGCCATAATGTAATTTCATCGCTCGTTACGCTCGCATTCGATGGTCGTCGCGAAACCATGTATAAAAAACAGCTTTGGGCTGCGCTTGATATTTTAAAGTCAGGGCACATTACCCTTGATAAGTTTAAAGGCTCTTGGGCAGGTGCTATGGGGCAAACGCAATTTATGCCTACCTCATTTAACGCTTACGCGGTTGACTATAATAACGATGGTCGCAAAGATATTTGGACTACCAAAGAAGATGCATTCGCCTCTATTGCTAATTACTTAAAGCAAGAAGGCTGGAACGACTCGCTTACATGGGGTCGTCAGGTTAAGTTACCAGAAAACTTTGATAGTAAATACGTGCTAGTGCGCGGTACTAAAACGCGTAAACAATGGTTAGAATTTTGGAATGACTCAGAGCGCTCATTAGCTGAATGGCAAGCACTAGGTGTACGCCGTGCAGATGGTAGTGATCTGCCAAATGTAGATGTACGAGCAGCGTTGGTAATGCCAGATGATATAAATGGTCGTATGTACTTAGCCTACGATAACTATAAAGTATTTATGCACTGGAATCGCTCGTATTACTTTGCTACCAGTGTAGGTTATTTATCAGACAGAATTGGCTATCCAAAAATATAATACAGATTAAATAAGTATCTAAAAAAAGCCGCAATTGCGGCTTTTTTTGAATTTTGGGTTTTACTTACTCTTTTTTAAATATTTTATCTTTTAAGTCAATTACCTTACCGATGCCAGATCCTAACTTCATTAGCTTATTAAGCTGCTCAGGGGTTAAACGCTGTAATTCAGATGACCATTTAGTCACTGTTTCAAGCAGGTTATGAATTTCGCCCATTTGTTTTTGTGCGTAAAGTTCATCTTCGTTGCTTGCAGTATCTAATAGATTATCGCGCAGTAAGCTTAGAGTAGGCTCTACTTCGCGTTTTTTACGTTCTTCGAACACCCGGTTAGCCATATCCCAAATATCACCCGCAGGGGCATAATATTCTTTTCTGTCGCCAGGAATATGTTGTACTTTAATGAGCTGCCACGATTGCAGCTCTTTAATGCCCATACTAACATTGCCGCGTGAAATACTGAGGGATTCTGCAATTTGGTTCGCGGTCATCGGATTTTTAGTAATAATCAATAAGCCACACATTTGTCCAATAGTACGATTGAATCCCCAGCGGCTACCCATTTCACCACAGTGCATTACAAAGGAAAAATTTTTGTCGGATAAACTCATAACTTCTTAATTTTTAGTAATTTCAGAAACTAATGCTAGCACGCTTATTGAGTATGGCAAGATTTTACAGCGAGTTAAGTAATTACTGTCAGACTAAAGTTTGATTTAGATTAATAATCACTCAGCTATATTGGTTTAAGTTGTAATGGGTATAAAGCAATGAAGTTTATTTTTAATACACATTAATACTTATTTTATAGGTATTACTTAAACGATGGAATGATTATGAAAGCTGCAATTAATAATGAATTTAAAGGTAAATTACAAATAATAGACATGCCTATCCCAGAGGTTGGCATAAATGATGTATTGGTAAAAATAGCGGCCTGTGGGGTGTGTCATACCGATTTACATGCATGTCATGGCGATTGGCCTGTTGCGCCTAAAATGCCTTTAGTGCCAGGCCACGAAGGCGTAGGTGTAATTGAAAAGGTCGGTAGCAATATTAAACACCTAGAAGTAGGCGATCGCGTTGGTGTGCCTTGGCTTTACAGTGCCTGTGGGCATTGTGAGTTTTGCTTAGATGGCAGAGAAACCCTGTGTTTGTCACAGCATAATACCGGCTACTCTATAGATGGTAGTTACGCCGAATATTGTTTAGCACACGGTGACTACGTGGTAAAAATACCCGAAGGGCTTGGCTTTTCAGAAGCCGCGCCATTATTTTGCGCTGGAGTAACTACGTATAAAGCACTTAAAGTGTCAGGAGCTAAACCCGGGCAATGGGTGGCTATTGTGGGAGTGGGCGGTCTTGGGCACTTAGCTGTACAGTATGCTAAAGCAATGGGGTTTAATGTTATAGCGGTTGATACCGGCAAAGAAAAACTCGCGCTGGCCAAAGAGCTTGGCGCAGATATTACCCTCGACTTTAAAGAAGTGGTCCCAAGCGAAGCCATTTTTAAACAAGTAGGCGGCGCGCATGCAGTCGTATGTACTGCAGTTTCAAAGCCTGGTTTTGAGCAAGCTTATAAAAGTGTACGTCGTGGTGGTAAGTGTGTGTTAGTGGGTTTACCGCCAGAGGATATGCCATTACCTATTTTTGACACAGTATTAAATGGTGTGTCAGTTGTGGGCTCTATTGTAGGTACTCGAAAAGATTTACAAGAGTGCTTAGAATTTGCAGCACAAGGTAAAGTAAAAGCAATTATTGAAGAAAAACGCTTAGAGGATATTAACGAAATTTTTGATGATATGCTCAAAGGCGAAATTAACGGCCGTATAGTTGTTACTATTTAACGGTTAAAAAAGGCAATAAAAGGCGTACATATTAAGTATGTACGCCTTTTATTATTTTAGTGACAAATCCTAGTTAAAGTGTGTAGCTAAAGCTTAATTTAGCATTGCGCTCTTGCCCAGGCATACCGCCTAAAAACATGGCTTTAGAGTAATAACGCTTATTAAATAAATTATTAAGATTTAGCTGCATATGCCATTTATCAGTTGTGTACGAAATGGCAGTGTCATAAATTGTATAGCTAGGTACATAACCATCCGGAATCGAAAACGAGCTAGAGTTAGTGCTGCGGTTATCTACAAAAGTAATACCGCCGCTAATATTTACCGCCTCTGGTAAATTAAACATGTTTGCGTAGTAAGTTACCCAAGTGCTGGCAGTTACATAGGGCACGCCTTTTTGGCGAGTATCGAAACTGCTGCTATTAGGATTACTTTGATCACGTGCATCTTGGTATACGCCGTTGACGTTTATTTTCCATTTATCGTTTAAGTAAGCGTTTAAATCAAGCTCCACACCTTTGGTTTCTTCTTTACCATTATAAAAGCTTTCAACTATACCCTCTGCAGATACACCCGCTTCATAAAGAGGGTTAGCATACTCTAAATTAGTTCGCGCGCTTTCAAATACCACAATAGACGCTAATAACTGATCGTCAAAAGCCTTAAAGCGAAATCCTAAATCGTTACTTAACGATTCAGAATCTTCTCTGTCGGCTTCGTTACCACTTACAGAGCCTAAAACACTGTAGGCTGTACGCCCTTTAGAATGATTAACAAATATCGAGAAATCTTCAGTTGGCTGATAAGTTGCACCTAAATTATAGGTTAAACCACTGTCTGATGTATTTGCCTCAGGGGTTGGGTTTGCACGGCTTGAACTGTAGCGCTCATCTACACCTAAATGCTCGTAACTTTGTTTAATGCGGTTATAGGCAACCCCAATACGTGTAGTAAGGGCTTCATTTATATAGCTTACATGTTGAATACCTAACCCCCAAGCTTGTACTTTTTTATTGTAGTCGCTGGTTTTAAGTGGGTCGTAATCGGCAAAGTTACCGGTTGGCCAGTTAGGCTCTCGTATATCGTAAATGTAGGGCAGTGTGCCTTGGTAAAGTAAGTTACCGTCGCTATCGTTGATCACTTTATCGGCATCATAAATAGAATATTGTTTAAAGCCAATATCTCTATCTTCATAATTAGCGTTTACTAATAACTCGTTGTCTATATCGGCTACTGAAAAGTCGTAACGCAAATCGGCAAAGTACTGCCATGACTTTTCGTCGGCCTCCACTTGGCGATACTCTTGGCGGCGTGCTGCAAACGGGTAAAGTACCCCGTCTTCAACTAGTGGCGCGCGCGGATCTTGGTTTATTACTCCACTGCGAGTTGAATACACGTAATTATAAGCCCCGGTTTGACGAGCAAAGCTTGAGGTGTAATTACGATACTGCAATTGTTGATTCAAAAATAAATCATCGGTAATAAAGTAGTTGTGGGTTAATTTAAAACGCAGCTCCTCACCTTCGTTATCTTTAGCCATAGGTGAAATAATACCATTAGTACCAAAGCTGTAAGGCGTTAAACCATCTGAAGACGATAATGAATTTGCAAGCTCAATGCGCTGCGCTTCAGATAATTGCAAGCCATTGCCAGACGGATTATTTACTAAATCAGCACCGGTTACTTGATCTGACGTTAGGCCATTTACCGAATTTGCATCGTAAATACGAATAGGGTGACCAATTGAATCCACTGCAATGGCATCTTTAATGTAGGCCGCGGAGAGCATAATATTTTGTTTGTTATCGAATACATATTTAAGCGAGGTATAAATTTCGTCGCGATCTTCTTTTAAGTCACGAAAGCCGGCACTTGAAGCTGTTTTAGCCATGACCCTGTAGGCTAAATTATCGGTTATAGCATTGGTGCTATCAATCGAAAGTGCATAACTATCCCACTGGCCAAGCTCTACGCCCACTTTATGTTTTTCGTTAAACTCAGGCTTTTTTTCAATTAGGTTTATTACGCCACCAGCGCTACCTATGCCATATAAACCAGTAGCAGGGCCTTTTAGTACTTCAACCGATTCAACATTAGTAAGTGAACGAGTCGGGTTAAAGGTATTACCTAGCCCAGCACCGCCATACATACCGTCGTAGGTGTAATTGGCATCTAAGCCGCGAATAACTAAATTATCGCCAATACCGTAGTTATTGCCGGCTTGAGTTAAACCACTTACGTTGCGTACTAAATCTTGCAGGCTATTAACCCCTTGCGATTCAATAAGTTCACGGTCAATAATAACCACAGGAGCTGGGGTTTCCATTAACGACATGTTTGACTTAGTAGCTAAGCCAGAGCTCATAACAACACGATTTTGTTTTTCGTAAACGCTAATGCGCTCTATGTTGTCTTCAACTTTTATATCATTAGCAAAGACTAATTGTGCATTTAAACAAGCAAGGGTAAGTAAAGAATATTTAAAGTTATGCATATAATGGTAAGTATTCGTATTTAACAAGCTGCGTGAATGATAATAGTTATCGTTATTAAAATAAATGAAAAGTTCAAAAAAAACTTTAATAACAATCTGTTTGCTGGTTTTTTGAGCGTGTTGAAATTAGTAAGCGTAACTTATGCTTTTTAAATGTACGATTAGCTTTTTCAGCCTAAGTTGGCCAAAGTTTCAGCTATAAATTGTTTAGACTTAAAATAAAGGCCCGCTATAAATTAAAAGCGGGCCTTATGTAGAGCTATCTAAAAAGAGTTACTAATTTTTGTAAACTACCCCTGCCTTCATTACAAAAGGAATGTGCTCAAGTGTTGCAATATTTTTAAGCGGATTGCCTTTTACTGCAATAATATCGGCTGCAAAGCCGGTTTTAAGTTGGCCTAACTGCTTATCCATTTTTAATAGCTTTGCGCTATTTACAGTAGATGCTTGAATTGCTTGCAGTTCAGTCATACCAAACTCAACCATGCGAGAAAACTGTTTAGCATTATCGCCATGCGGGTAAATAGCAGCATCGGTGCCAAATACCATGTTTACGCCGGCGTTCACTGCACGTTTAAAGCTATCACGCTGTACTTTAGATACTTGGCGTTCTTTATCTAGGTTTTCCTCATCTACGCCATTTTGCTCACCAAAACTCAGTGTATATTCGGTATTGTAAATATCCATTGAAAGCCAAGTACCATGATCTTTAGCTAATTTAATTGCCTCGTCATCTAAATAACTGGCATGCTCTACGCTATCAACACCGGCTTTAATTGCGGTTTTTATACCATCTGTACCATGAGCATGCGCGGCTACTGGTAAGTCGCGAAGGTGCGCTTCATCTACAATGGCTTTCATTTCTTCAAACGAGTACTGCTGTGCGCCCAATTTAGTCCCTTTTGAAAATACTCCCCCTGTGGCACAAAATTTAATGGCGTTGGCGCCGTATTTAATATTTTCGCGCACTTTAACGCGTACCGCCCATGGACCATCGGCAACGCCTTGCGAGGTATATTTAAGCTCAGGTGGCAAACGGTTGTTATCACAATGGCCGCCGGTAATACCTAAAGAGGGGCCTGCTGCCCAAATACGAGGGCCAATTATATCGCCTGCGTTAATTCCATCGCGTACTGCAATTACGCTGTAACCTTCTGCGCCTACGTTGCGCACGGTAGTAAACCCAGCTTCAAGGGTTTTTTTCGCAAAGTACGCTGCTTTTACAGCCATACGCGGTACCGATTGTCCTACACGCTCACTGCGAGGTACCGTTGGATCGCTGGTTAAATGCACGTGCATGTCCATTAATCCTGGCATAAGTGTCAGTTCAGGCAGCTTAATATGTTCATCTCCTTTATTAAGCTTAGGCGTTTTATTGCTATCAATAGCGGTGATCACGCCATTATCTATGGTAATAAGGGGTGACTGTATTAACTTACCACTTTGAACATCAAGCATTGCCTTAGCAGATACATAAGTAACAGCATAGGCATTCATACTGTTTAAACATAAAAGTGCGATAGAAGCAGACAGTAGTTGTTTTTTCATATTAGGGGGTCTTTTATTAGTATTTTAAATTAACTCGACTTTACCAAGCTAAGCACAAACTGCAAATAAATAGCGATGGCTGTTATCTATCGTAATTTCTTTATTTAGTTGATGTAACTACGCATACTCGATAAGTAAATTTTAACAAGGTATCAGCATGAAATTAATAAACTTGGCGGTTATAGCCAGTGGTGTACTGCTTGCTTTAAGTGGTTGCGCTAATATTAATAAAAGTAAGTATGAAAGTAACAACACTAGTAGCCACGTGCAATTAAGTATGGCTAATACTGCCAAAGCAGTGGTATCAGAGCTTTCAGCGCAGCAACAGCTTGATGTACTGGTAGCGCAATATTACGATGAATCGCTTATGTTTAGCCCTCTTAGTGCCACTTACAATGGCCGTAATGAGTTTAATAACCAATTTACGCCTGTTATTTCATCGGCTAATCGCGATAAAAAAGCCGCTTTTTATGAAAAATATCAACAGCGCTTATCACTTATAGATAAAGAGCAGCTAGTAGGACAAGCATTATTAAGCTTTGAAATATTAGCCCAAGACTTAGCGCTTAAGCTTGAAGGAATACAATACCCAGATTATTTATTGCCAATTAATCAAATGGCAGGAGCGCATAATACCTTTGCTGGTTTTGGCTCGGGACAAAGTGCACAACCTTTTAATACAGTTGAAGATTACAGCAACTTTTTAGCCCGAAGTGAGGGCTTTATTAACTGGCTTGTAAGTGTGCAAGAATCAATGGCGCAAGGCATAAAGCTGGGCGTAGTATTACCAACGTCACTGGCTAAAAAGCTGCAACCACAATTTGCAGCCCATGTGGTAACTGATGCCGAAGACTCACTATTTTGGGCGCCAATTAAAAACTTCCCAGAGTCGTTTACAGCGCAGCAAAAGCAACAAATTACAGCACAATATAGAAAATTGATTATAGAGCGTTTAGTACCTGCATATAACAGCATGAGCGAGTTTTTAGCTAATCAATATATTCCTAATAGCCGAGAAAGTGTTGGTTATAGCGATTTACCTAACGGTAAAGCGTGGTACGAATACCAAATTAAAAAACACACTACGCTTAGTTTATCTGCCAACGAAATTCATGACATTGGTTTAAGTGAAGTAGCGCGTATTTTATCGCAAATGAAAAAAGTAAAAGAAACAGTTGGCTTTAAAGGTGACTTATCTGCATTTTTTGACCACTTACGTGATTCGGACGAATTTTATTACAACACGCCGCAAGAGTTAATAGCGGCATACGAAAACGTAAAACAAAAAATTGATGCGCGTTTGCCACTGCTTTTTAACATAGCACCAAAAGCGCCATACGTTGTAAAAGCAGTAGAAGCTTACAGAGCACAGTCGGCTGCGGGCGCATCTTATGCGTCTCCAGCACCCGATGGTTCTCGCCCAGGTGTTTTTTATATTAATACCTATAACTTAAAGGCGCAGGCTAAGTTTTTACTCGAAACACTATCGATTCACGAAGCAGCACCTGGGCATCACTTTCAAATAGCATTACAGCAAGAAATAGATGGCCTGCCAGATTTTCGTAAATTTGGTGGCTACACCGTATTTGCCGAAGGTTGGGCGTTGTACGCTGAAAGTTTAGGGAAAGAGCTTGGCTTATTTACCGACCCGTATATGTGGTATGGGCGTTTATCAGATGAGCAATTACGCGCTATGCGTTTAGTACTCGACACTGGTTTTCATGCAAAAGGCTGGACGCGTGAGCAAGGTATTGATTACATGCTAGCTAATTCGTCTATGGCTAAAAGTGATGTAATAGCCGAAGTTGAGCGTTACATAGCATGGCCAGGCCAAGCGCTGTCATATAAATTAGGAGAGTTTAAAATTAGTGAGCTGCGCGACTACGCACATAAACAGCTAGGTAATAAGTTTGATATTAAAGCGTTTCACACGCAAATACTCATAGATGGCGCATTACCTATGCCAATTTTAGAACAGAAAATAAAACGCTGGGTTAAATCAGTACAATAATGCTTAGGCAAAGCCCTTACCTGCAAGGTATTGGCTTTGCGCCATTTGCAGCAATACGGTAGAATGCGCGCTCTTTAGGGGCGCGAGTACATTATGTTTGATCAACAATTAGCAAATACACAATTTTGGCTTAAAAAAAGCCTAAGCGACATGAACCAAAATGAATGGGAAGCCATTTGTGACGGCTGCGGGAAATGCTGCTTAAATACCTTTATTGATAGCGAAGATGAAGATGAATTTACCGCCACCGATCAGCTACGCGAAGGTGAGCAGTTAATATTTACTAATATTGTGTGTCAGTATCTCGATAATAATACCTGTGGTTGTAGCGAATACGAAAATCGTCAAACGCTGGTACCATCTTGTGTAAAACTTACCAAAGAAAACCTCAAAGATATCTTTTTTATGCCACAAAGTTGCAGCTATCGCCGTTTGCACGAAGGGCGAGGGTTGGCCTCGTGGCATCCGCTGTTAAATAATGGCGACAAAACAAAAATGCATCAGCAGGGCATTTCGGTAAAAGACAAAACCGTAAAAGATTGCGACGTTAAGCTCGATGACTTTGACCTATATATAGCAGAGTGGCCAACCAAGGATAGTGATTAATGAGCAAGCAACAGGCTGTTATTGGTTTATTAAATCCCAAAAGCCCAACTAATGTGGGCGGTGTATTACGTGCTGCAGGTTGCTACGACGCACAGCAGGTGTTTTTTACCGGAAACCGTTATTTAAATGCACAAAAGTTTCATACCGATACAAAAAATGTGGTTGAGCGAATCTCACTAACTGCCACCGATAATTTAGAAAAAGTAAAGCCACAAGGTGCCACGGTTGTGGTTATTGAGCTAATTGAAGGTGCAACGCCACTGCCTGAGTTTACCCACCCAGAAAACGCATTTTATGTGTTTGGCCCAGAGGATGGCTCAGTGTCTAAAGACGTTTTAAAGTGGGCCGACGAAGTCGTGTATATTCCTACTATTGGCTGCATGAACCTCGCCGCCACTTGTAACGTGGTGCTATACGACCGTTTAGCAAAACTAGGCGGCGTAGAGAGCAGCGATACTACAATTATCAATTCGCGCGATACCAATAATAAAATGAAATGGGAAAAAGCATAGCGCTTTAGTCGCTGTGCAGCGTATTTTAAAACGACATAAATCCCCCGCAGTTAAGCGCCAATCAGTAATAAGCCTCGCAAGGGGCTTGTATTTTTAAGTACACAATTTAAACAACACACCTTAATCTTCCCGATCCTTCTAAGTTCATGAATAATCATAATTAAGCCTTTATTACTGTTTTAGCTCTTTTGTTGCTCGTAAGCTTTAATAACTAAGACATTTAGTTAAATATTTGCTAAAACTGTAGGTGCTAATAATAACAATTAAAAAAGGGCACTTATGTTTGGCTCGTTAAAATTTACCTCTAAGGTCACTATTGCTGCATCACTGATATTAGTATTGGTACTTGGTGTTTTTACAATTAATAACTATGTATCTATGCGCAATCAAACCGAGCAGCAACTTGCTCTTGTACTGCAACAAAGTTCAGAATCTGTTTCGCAAAACATTGCTAATTGGCTAAACGACAAACTGGCAATTGTTATAGCCATAGCAAAAACACACCAATCTAGTGATAGCAAAACGCTTACCCTTACACAGCTTAATACCGCTGAGTTGGCCGGAAACTTTAAAAATACCTATATTGGTAAATCCAATGGCGTGTTTATATTAAACGATCAAAGCGTAGTATTGCCCGCTGATTTTGATGCCACGTCTCGCCCTTGGTACAAGCTAGTAGAAAACAAAGAAAATACTGCCTTTACTACCCCTTATATAGATGTAACCAGCAATGAACTTACTATATCTGCGGTTGTGCCGATGCAGCAAAATGAGCAGTTTATTGGTGTAGCGGGCGCCGATATAGAAATGAGCATTATTACAAAAATTATTAACGATATAGATTTTTTAGGCTTAGGTTACGGCTTTTTAATTGACAGTAACGGCCAAGTGTTAAGCCACCCTAACAGAGCACTTAATTTAAAAAATACTACTGAGTTATTTGGTACCCACACTGCTTTGCAAAGCGAATTTACAGAGTATCAAGTGGCAGGGCAAAGTAAGCTTATATCGTATACAAAAATACGCGGTATAGAAAACGTTGACTGGTACTTAGGCGTGGTAATCGATAAAGATAAAGCCTTTGCCAGTGTGTCGGCCTTTGGCAAAACGGCCGCTATATATATGCTTATTGGTATCGTTGTTATCATTATTATGATGCAACTATTATTGCGCTATTTAATGCGCCCAATGCAGCGATTAAACGACGCTATTAAAAACATTGCCCAAGGTGAAGGCGACCTAACGTGTAGATTAGAAGTTGAAAATGAAGACGAATTTGGCGAGTTAAGTCATTCTTTTAATTTATTCATTGAAAAAATACAGCACTCTATTGAGCAAGTAAAGCACACCACAGAGTCATTAGATGTGGCTATTTCGAGTTTAGTGGCGCAAACCGACTCAACATTATTAATGTACGAAGACCAAACTAAACGCACCGACAGTGTAGCAACCGCTATTAATCAGTTTTCTGCCACCGCAATGGAAATATCAAACAGTGCTGAGCGTGCCTCTAAGTTAGCTAAAAATGCCGATCAGCACTCAGCGCAAAACCAGCAAACACTCAGTAATAATGTGGCCAGTATTCATCAGTTATCAAAAAATATGGAACAGGCACAGCAAACTATTAATAGCTTAAATGTGCATACAGCCAGTATTGGCCAAGTACTTGAGGTAATTAAAGGCGTAAGCGAGCAAACAAATTTACTTGCCCTGAATGCCGCAATAGAAGCTGCACGGGCTGGTGAAGCTGGGCGAGGTTTTGCTGTAGTTGCCGATGAAGTTCGCCAATTAGCGCATCGTACTCAGCAATCAACCCAAGAAATAGAAGACACCGTAAGCCAATTACAAAAAGGCTCTAATTTAGCGGTAGAACTAATGAAAACCAGTTTAAGCGACAGTGAAACAAGCGTGCAACAAGCCGATGCGGTAGGTGTTGTTATGCAACAGATTATAGATGCAATACAAAAAATTAGCGATGCGAATCATGTTGTTGCTAGTGCAACCGATGAGCAAAATCAGGTTGTTAAATCCCTCGATTCAGACATTCATAATATTAGTGAGCTTTCAATACAGGGCAAAGCTAATTTAAACCGTACCTTGGATGAATGCACCAAGCTTAAACAACAATTTAGTGATTTAGAGCGCATGGTTAAAAAGTTTAAAGTTTAAAGTTTAAAGTTTAAAGTTTAAAAACAATCGCTAACAACAGTTTAGCTATTAACCATTATAGTATGTGTAAATGCTGGTGGCTTACATTAAGCACGGGCTGTTAATACGGAGGAGCAAATGGCTCAAAGTAAACTTGTTTATGTACACGACCCTATGTGTAGTTGGTGTTGGGGTTATGCACCAAGCTGGCATAAATTAAAAGCTGCTCTTGAGAGTAAGCTAGTAGTTGAATACAAAGTGGGAGGGCTTGCACCTGACAGCCAAGATCCTATGCCACAAAACATGCAGGATATGCTACAAAACACCTGGCATAAAATAGCAGCGCAATTGGGGACTGAGTTTAATTTTGACTTTTGGCGCAACTGTAAACCAAGGCGCTCAACGTACCCAGCGTGTAGAGCGGCGCTTATTGCGCGTAAAGCGGGCAAAGAAAGTGCAATGGTTGCAGCCATTCAACAAGCCTATTATTTAAATGCTCAAAACCCCTCAGATGAAAGTACATTAATTAGCTTAGCCGAGCAAATAGGTTTAAATAAAGCGCAGTTTGCAAATAGGCTTCAATCAAAAGAGCTTAATAATGAGTTAATTGCAGAGATTAATTATGTACATAGTTTACCCATTCAGGGTTTTCCATCTTTAGTGCTTATTAATGAGGGTAGCGCGTACCCAATAGCAATAAACTACACCGACTGGCAAAAAACATTAAACCAAATTAATGCTATTTTAAGCTAAATAGCCTGAACTCAGGTTAAGTATTGCTAAATTATGCGTGTTTGGCTGCCAAACACTCACTCCCCTTATAACACTTGTTACACAACACTCCTTACACAGCACTTCCTAGACAGCCCCCTTAGACAGGCTATTTATTAACGCTGTCATAAAAGCGACTTCTTTGCGCAACATGCTTGTCATTTTTCATCTATACACTTTCGCTCATTGAAAATATTTAGTTTTTAATTGTTTGTATCAAACGTTTAAAGCTAACAAAAACAAACTAGCAAATCTGCTAACTAACGAGTAAAGGTGTATGCGATGAAAGGCGTTAAACCATTAATTATAGCTGGTATTGTGGCCGCAAGTGCCGCTGTACACGCAAACGATTTAAATAAGGTTATTGATAAAAGCAGTGAAATTACTAAATCGGCTGCGCAATCACAAACAAAAATAGACAAGATTGCAGATTCAATGCAAGGGCGTCTGCAACAGTTTAAAACTCTTAATAAAGAAATTGATGGTTTAGCTGTGTATAACGCTCAGCTTACAAAACAGTTAAATAACCAAATTGCAGAAATGCAATCGATGAATCTCTCTATGGATCAGGTTTCAATTATTGAGCGTCAAATTACGCCACTAATGATGCGCATGATCACCGGCCTTGAACAGTTTGTATTACTCGATGTACCATTTTTAAAAGACGAACGTGAAAAGCGTTTAACCTCTTTAAAAGCCATGATGGAACGTGCCGATATTACCTCTAGCGAAAAGTTCCGCCGCGTACTCGAAGCCTACCAAGTAGAAGTTGATTATGGCCGTACTATTGAAGCCTACAGCGCACTGCTTGAGGTAGATGGTAAAGAGCGCGAAGTCGATTTTTTACGCATTGGTCGCTTAGAGCTCATTTACTTAACCCGTGATAGTAAATTAGCTGGCAGCTGGGATACACAAACAAAAACGTTTGCAGCACTTCCAGACTCAACCATTAGCCAAATTAATAAAGGTTTACGCATTGCGCGTAAGCAACTTGCCCCAGATATGTTAACTCTGCCAGTTCACGCAGCACGATAAGAGGTCGAAAATGAAATTGTTTACTCAAATGACAAAAATGGCCGTACTTGCTGCAAGTATAAGTTTTACATGCGCAAGTGTAGCAGCAGAGCCAATGGATTTAGATTCATTACTTAAAAACCTTGAACAAGGTAAATCTGCGCAAAGTGTGCAAAATACTCAGCGTGAACAACAGTTTACTGCGCGTCAAAACGAGCAAGTAAAAATGCTAAAAGACACGCAAGCAAAGCGTAGCCAAATGCTTAGTGAATCAGAGCGTTTAGAAACACAGTTTGAAGAAAACGAAATTAAACTGGCTAATTTAACCGATACTCTATCAAAGCGTATGGGATCACTTAAAGAATTGTTTGGTGTGTTGCAACAAGTGGCAGGCGATTCAAGCAATAAGTTTGCTACCTCTGTGGTATCGGCAGAAATACCTGGTCGAAGTATTTTTATGGACGATCTGGCACAAAAAATGGGATCTACTTCACAGCTTGCTTCAATCGAAGATATTGAAAAAGTGTGGTACGAGCTACAACGTGAAATGACCGAGCAAGGCAAAGTGAGCCGCTTTAATATTCAGGTTATTATTGAAGGTGGTAACAAAGCAGAGCAAGAAGTTGTGCGTGTTGGTGCTTTTAACCTTATTTCCAACGGTAAATATTTAGAGTACAGCCCAAGTACAAATACGCTAAGTGAGCTTACTCGCCAGCCCGTATCGCGCTATACATCAACCGCAGGCGAGTTACAGCAGGCTAAAAACGGTATTGTACAGTTTGCACTAGACCCAACCGGTGGCTCAATTTTAGGTTTACTAGTACAAGCCCCAGATACCGCTGAGCAAGTTCACCAAGGCGGCGCTGTGGGTTACGTTATTTTAGGTGTGGGTTTATTAGCACTGTTAATTGCAATTGAGCGTTTTGTATCTTTATTGCTAGTGGGTGGCAAAATTCGCCGTCAACTTAAAGACACGGTTGCTCGCGACGATAATCCACTAGGCCGTGTTATGAAAGTAAAAGACGACTACCCAAATGTAGCCTACGACACCCTAGAGCTTAAATTAAGCGAAGCTATACTGCGTGAAATGCCAAAAATAACCCGTAACTTAACCCTGATTAAAATTATTTCAGTAGTGGCTCCGCTGCTTGGTTTACTTGGTACAGTTACCGGGATGATCAATACCTTCCAAGCCATTACCTTGTTTGGCACCGGGGATCCTAAGCTCATGGCAGGCGGTATTTCTCAAGCGCTTGTAACAACAGTACTTGGCTTAGTTGTGGCAATACCCACAGTATTTATTTACACCATACTCAACACCCGAGCAAAAAGCTTACTGCTTATTTTACAAGAGCAAAGCGCGGGCATTATTGCAAAACGAAGTGAAAAAGGAGCATAAACCATGGTGCTATTGATTGATTCAATCAATGCTATCCGTGATTTTCTCGACACTGGTGGCCAAGTTCTCTTGGTCATTGGGGTGTTAATCTTCGCGATGTGGTTATTGATACTCGAGCGATTTATTTACTTTTTTAATGGTTTTCGTGGTTACAAAAAAACCATCAAAAATAGTTGGCTTACCCGCAGCGAGCGTAATAGCTGGAATGCAGAACAAATTCGCCAAGCGATGATCTCACGCGCCAGTATGCGCCTTAACGCTAACTTAGCACTTATCAATGTGATGGTTGCATTGTGTCCGCTACTTGGCCTACTTGGCACAGTAACAGGAATGATTGAAGTGTTTGATGTTATGGCAATTACAGGTACAGGCAGTGCGCGCTCTATGGCGTCGGGTGTATCTAAAGCAACTATTCCAACTATGGCAGGCATGGTCGGTGCGTTATCTGGGGTATTTGCCTCAACGTACTTACAGCGCCGCGCTAAACGTGAAGTAGCGCTACTTGAAGACAGCATGGTTTTAGACCATTAAGCAATTATTAATAAGTGGCTCTACCTATAGTCACTTATTTTAGGAGAATAAAAAATGAGAGCCCCATTAGGAAACCTATTTCAAGAAGACGAAGCAGAAGAAATAAACATGACCCCCATGCTAGATGTAGTATTTATCATGCTTATTTTCTTTATTGTAACCGCCTCATTCGTAAAAGAGTCGGGTATTGATGTTAACCGCCCCGAAGCCGCCACTGCAGTTAAAAAAGAACGCGCTAATATTTTGGTCGCTATTTCAGACACAGGTGAAATTTGGATTAATAAACGCCAAATAGATGTGCGTGCGGTGCAGGCAAATATTGAGCGTTTAAAAGCCGAAAACCCACAAGGGAGCGTGGTTATTCAAGCAGATAAAAAGTCGACCACGGATACTTTAATTAAAGTAATGGATGCAGCGCGCGCCGCGGGTGTGTTTGATGTGTCGATTGCGGCCCAAGAAGCCTAAGGGTTAGCCATGCGTTATTTAATAGCATTTGTAATAGCCATTTTAGTAACCTTTATGCTGTTTTTAAGCATGCAGGCACTTATTACTGGTGGTGAGGGCGCAATGAGCGAACCTGCAAAGGGGAACGTGCTTGACTTTGTACGGCTTAAAAAAGAAGAAAGCTTACAAACAAAACAGCGCAAACCACAAAAACCACCCACACCCAAAGAGCCGCCACCACCAATGGAGTCACCAAAAATGCAAAACAGCGATGCCAATGCAAAAGCTAATAATTTTGACTTTGCGGCCAATGTTGATGCCGAGGTGAATTTAGCCGGTGGTTTAGCCCTTGAATCAAGTGATGGTGAATACCTGCCCATTGTAAAAGTGGCGCCAGTGTACCCAAGGCGCGCACTGTCTCGTGGGATTGAAGGCTACGTTATTGTTGAGTTTACAGTAACCAAACAAGGTACAGTTCGCGACCCTCAGGTATTAAAGGCAGAGCCTGAATCGCTATTTGACCGAGCGGCGATGGATGCAGCCCTTAAATTTAAATATAAGCCCCGCGTAGTTAATGGTGAAGCCGTTGAAGTTGCGGGAGTACAGAACAAAATATCTTTCCAGATAAGCGGTTAATTTTTGGATTAATTAATTCAACCTATTATTAATTCAATCTATCGATGGATAGAAAAGCGAGGCGATGATGAAATTACAACCAATAGCAGTTATTTTTAAATTAACACTTTTTTGCACCGCAACAATAAGCGCAAGTATTGTAACCCCCAGTGCACTTAGTTTATTACCAGGTGTGAGTGCTTTTACAGCGCAAGCCGCAGAGCAAAAAACCAAACGAGTACCGGCCCTGCGTGAAAAAGTATATAGCCAGTTAGCGCGAGCCCAAAAGCTTGCCGACGATGGC
Organism: Pseudoalteromonas sp. JB197; assembly: GCF_002332205.1. NCBI lineage: Bacteria > Pseudomonadati > Pseudomonadota > Gammaproteobacteria > Alteromonadales > Pseudoalteromonadaceae > Pseudoalteromonas > Pseudoalteromonas sp. JB197. The sequence continues at coordinate 499,773 of NZ_NRGZ01000002.1, read as the reverse complement.
GATGTTAAAGCAGGCCTTGAAGCGCTTGATTCTATACAAGATCGCGCATCAAGCATGAACTCCTACGAAATTGCAATGATGCATAACTTTTATGGCTTTATTTATTACAACGAAAACGATTTACCCAAAGCAATAGCCGCGTTTGAAAAAGTAGTCGCTGAGGAGGGTATTCCAGAAACATTACGTTTAAGCACTACGTTTAGTTTGGCTCAATTGGCAATGGCTAACAGTGACTACAACAAAGTAATTACGTTTTTAGACCAATGGGATGCTATTAATACAAAAGATAAGCCAGAGAGCTACTATGTGTTAAGAGCGCAAACCTATTATCAGCTAAAAGACTACCAGCAAGGCCTTAACTATATAACGCAAGCTATTACACTAAGTGACAGCGAAGGCAAAGTACCAAAAGAGAACTGGCTAGTATTACAGCGTGCTATGTACTACTCACTTAATCAGTCCGATAAAGTGGTAAAGGTACTAGAGCGCATGGTTAAGCTGTATAACAAACCAGAATACTGGGTGCAGTTAGCAGGTATGTATGGCGAAACAGGTCAAGAAAAACAACAACTAGCAATTATTGAAGCTGCATATCAGCAAGGCTTTTTAACCTCCAAGTCAGATTTACGCCAATTAGCCCAGGTGTATTTATACAATGGCTTGGCTTATAAAGCAGCCATAGTGATGAGTAAAGCAATTGAGGCAGGAATAGCAGAGCAAACCGCTAAAAACTATGCCTTTGTAGCTGAAGCCATGATCCAAGCTAAAGAAGATGCGCAATCGATTAAATACTTTGTAAAAGCGGCGCAGTTATCAAGCAGTGGTAACTACGATCAGCGCTTAGCACAAGTGTATGTAAATACAGAGCAATATGAAGAAGCTGCCGACTCTGCGCGTAAAGCACTTGATAAAGGCAACCTTGATTTTGAATCAAACGCATTTGTAGCTTTGGGCATGGCACAGTTCAATTTACAAAACTTTGATGCCTCTATTTTAGCGTTTGAACAAGCGCAAATACATAAAAAGTCGCAGCGCTTAGCCAAGCAATGGATTAAATATGTAAAGCGCGAAAAAATACATGCTGAAACCCTAAAAACAGCATTACTTTAATGTTTTACTTTTGCGCTAGGTGCTAAATTAATAGCGCATAAAAACAGTTTATAATCGCAACGCCAAACCGCACTAATATTAATTTAGTGCGGTTTTTTTACTTCTGTAAAGTTAACCATATGAATATATTTAATTTATTATTGTCACATAGTGTTTATTAAAATGTAACGGCACTGTCATATCTCTCCCGTATTGTACTCCTATTCGATAACTCAAGTGACCTTAATGCATGAGTGTCGTGCCTTAAAGTGACTTAAGTTATTACTTAATGCGCTAACAAAATAATTAAATACTTTAACGGAGTGAACAATGAAATTATCTGGCTTATTTAAGGTTAGTCTAGTGGCTACTGCAATGACTTTAGCAGGCTGTGGCGGCGATATCGAAATTACACCCACGGTGAACGATAACAGCACCAGTACTGATAACAGTGTTAATAATTCAAATAATAATAGCGGTGGCACTAACGATGATATTAGTTGTACCGAGTATCAAACTGATGCGGGCACGGTTGCTGGTATTTTTGATGGTAAAGACTGTTTATATAATGACTCGTTTGCCAGTAAAAATATTCAAATTACAGCTAACTTAACCTTTGAAGAATTACCTGATGGCGGTGTTCACTTATTCGAAGACGCATTATTAATTGGTACAGATGGCGACACGACTACTGATTTTAGCATTCCAACAAACGGCCCTACGTTAACGGTTAAGCCTGGGGCAACTCTTGCATTTAAATCGGGTGAGGCTATTGTGCGCATTGCCCGTGGTGCAAAAATTCAAGCTGTTGGCACTGCCGATAAACCGATTGTATTTACCTCTGCTAAGGCGTTTCCTCGTTTTGATGCCGAAGGTAAAGGCCCACTCTATGCAGATTGGGGCGGCATAATTATTAATGGTAATGGCATTACTGACCAATGTACTGAAGCAGAGCGCGACGCGGCAACGTGTAATGTGCCCTCAGAAGGGATCACCAGTTACTTTGGTGGTAATGATAATAGCGACTCTAGCGGTAATATTAAATGGACCAAAATTTGGTATGCCGGATCAGGTCCTAAAGTAGGCGGAGAAGGGGATGATTTAAACTCGTTAACCCTCAATGCGGTAGGCTCGGGTTCAGAGTTTGACTACATTCATATTCACCAAGGTTTTGATGATGGTATTGAAATATTTGGTGGCGCAACCACCATTAAGCATGTTGTTGTAACCGACACTCAAGATGATTCGTTTGACTTTGATGCAGGTTGGCAGGGCAAAGCGCAGTTTTTGTTTGTTAAACACGGCACCGTAATTACCCGCGAAGGCACCACAGTATATATGGGTAATAACGGCTTTGAGTCAGACGGCGTAAAAGGTACATCAAGTGCGCAAGTGGCACCATCAAACCCAACCATTGCTAATGTCACTATTATCACCACCGATGGCCTATCGGTTCGCGATACTGACCCTTCAAATGCGTTTAAATTTGATGACTCATTTAATGCTAATTTTTATAACGTATTAATGACCAAAGACATAGCTTTGCAATCTAGCTGTATTAGCTTTTCAAGCGATGGCGAAAAGCAAGCCGATAAAATTATTTTTAATAGCTCAGTAATGACCTGCGCCTCTGAATTTGACGATGCCGATGGCACCTTTAATAGTGGTAAAGAGCCTGCAGCATTAACGGCCACTACACTTACTGCCTGGTTTGATAATAACGGCAGTAATCAACGTATAGGCGAAGGGGCCGATGTATTTGCTAGCAATGGCTTTGCTACAAATACTGCCTCAACCGATATTACTGTTACCGCTAACGACTTAAGTGGCTTAGATGCGAGCTTTTTTGAAGCAGCTCCTTACATTGGTGCAGTGTCTGATCAAGACACCACATCACCTTGGTACAAGTGGGTAGAAACAGCACTCGCTGCATCAGCTCAAGACTAATACCTCAGTAACGCACATTAAATAGTTAGGGCGCCATTTGCAAAGTGCATTTTAGGCGCCCCTTTTTTAACTGATTAGGGATCTGTAAAGATGTTGAATCAAGCTAGATTGAATAAATTGTCATTGGCAATTAGTCTCTCGCTTTTAGCAAGCTCGCTTAATTTGAGCGCTGCACAAAGTGAGCAAAGCGAAATAGAAGAGATTGTTGCTGTTGGTACTCGGCTACAAGGTAGCGCCGCAGCTGTAGTTGAGGAGCGTAAAAACCAAGCCTTTGTTGCCGATATTTTAGGTGCTGAACAACTTGCGCGAACCGGCGATAGCGATGCGGCTTCGGCGCTGCGCCGTGTAACGGGTTTAACCTTAGTAGATGGTAAGTTTATTTACGTACGTGGCTTAGGTGAGCGCTATTCTAGCGCGCGTTTAAACGGTGCTTATATTCCCAGCCCAGATTTAACGCGCAACGTAGTGCCGTTGGATATTTTTCCTGCCAGTATTATTCAAAGTATGGCGGTACAAAAAGCCTACTCTCCAGATATGCCAGCGGCGTTTGGCGGCGGTAATATCGATATTCGTACTAAATCAATTCCTGCAGAATTTACTGCCGGATTTGCGGTTGGTTTATCTAAAGATACATCGGCTAGCAGCGGTTTTACCTATAAAGGCAACGATGGCGATATACCCCAAATTTTAAATAACGCCATAGTGCAATACAAAGGCAATTTTGATGTGGGGAACATTATTGCTAAAGATAACTTGGTTGATAACAGCGAGGCGTCACGCTCAGACCAAGCAATTGCCATTAACAATCAATTGTTAAAATCGCTACCACGCAATTTTGCTTTAAAAGATGAATCGCTAGACCCAAATTGGGATATTAAAGGCCATTTAGGCAATAGTTTTGATGAGTCCTTTTTAGGCGGCACTTTTGGCTTTTTACTCTCAGGTGAATACGATAAAAGCTGGGACTCGGCAAAAAGAAGAACCGCTGTTATAGCCCAAGATATTGGTGATGATTGTGCAACCACCCTTAATTCAGCGCAAGATGTAAGTACATCGTGTTTTAACACAGTTAAAGACTCAGTAACCACCACAGAAAACGAGCGTTATAACGCCACGCTAAATTTAGGTTATAGATTAAATACCCATAGTATTTCATTTATGAGCTTATATTTACGCGACAACGAGGATGAAACCGAGGTAGCCACGTCGCAAAGCCCCGCAGGCAGCTCGGTATTTACCATAGTAAATGATAACCGAGCTAATCGTACTCATGAGTTTAATTTAGAGCAGCGTACACTTACTGTAAATCAGTTATTGGGTCAGCATACCTTTTTAGATTACTGGGGTATTGGCGCCGACTGGCAATATACTCGCTCTAAAGCCAGTACTGACATTCCAACTAATGTAGAGTTTAAATTTAGAGATAACTACGATAACAGCGGTAACTATAGCAACTCGCAAATTACCGGCGATGATAACCGTGCGCTGTTCTCGTATATAAATATGCAAGACAGAGTAAATTCATACGGCGGTAATTTAACACTTCCTTTAAGCTTTAATGCTGTTGAGGTAGAGTTAAAAACCGGCTTTGATATTGCCGACCGAGCGCGTATTTATAACACCTCTAGTTTTGCCGTAAATAACGGCACTGGCCTGGCGTTAACTGTGGCAGATAATCCGCTTGATGCGGGCAATTATTTAACCGATGAATTTATTGACGGCGAACGTATTTTACTCGACTTTAATGAACCCTCAGCCCCCGATGCCGATGACTATATAGCTGGGCAAAAAGTATCAGCTGCGTATGGCTCGTTTGATGTTATTTATGATGACTTATTGCGCTTAAGTGGTGGGGTGCGTTATGAAGAATTTAAACAAACCTCTATCGGCACCTCAAGCTTAATTTTTACTGCGGATGACTTAAATATTTACTATTCCCCAGAAAAAATAGCCGCAGGCAGTATTAATGAAGATGACTTTTTTTCGGCACTATCGCTTACATATTTAGGCGGCGAAAACTACCAAGTACGTTTAGGGTATGGCGAAACAGTAGTGCGCCCCGACTTACGTGAAGTAGTGCCAGTGTCGTATTTTGATCCGCTAACCGACATTCGTACTTTTGGCCGTGTGGGTTTGCAAAGTAGCCCAATTAAAAATTACGATTTACGCTATGAATATTATGGCAACACCGGAGATTCATTCTCTGTAGCCGCTTTTTATAAAGACATAGATAAACCGATTGAAACTGTATTACGCATTGGCGATGAAGATTACTCAGCCTCATTTGTAAATGGTAAAACTGCGCAGGTGTACGGTATAGAAACCGAATGGCTAAAAGATCTTACTTATTTAACCGAAGGGCTATTTACCAGCGGTAACATTACTTTAAGTGACTCAGAGGCAGATATCGATCCTGCACTTGCGAGTAACTTAACTAACCCGACTAAACGCATGACCGGGCATTCTAAATACGTGGTTAACTTACAGCTAAACTACGACTCTGTTGATGGCCAGCACAGTAGCTCGTTGGTATATAACGTATTTGGCGAGCGTATATTGGCAGCCGGAATAGCCGGGCGTGATGATGCTTACGAGCAGCCTTTTCACTCACTCGATTTAATTTATACTTGGTACCCCGACTTTAACTCCAACGTTAAGTTTAAAGTGACAAACTTACTTGATGAAGAGCAGCAAGTTACGCAGTCAGATATTGTAGTACGCTCTAAAGAAGTGGGAATGACCTTTGATGTGAGTTACAGCTACACATTTTAGCCACGCTAGCGTAAAGGTAATTATTATAGCCCCATGCTTTTGTATGGGGCTTTTGCTTTTTTATGGCTTAGTATGAAATATATTTAAGTTGTAACTTATTAACTAGTTTTGTTAAACCACCAGTGTTAGCTTAAGCTTGATATGAAAATTAAATCTCACGCAATGAATTTTAATTTTTAATCTTTTCAGGCAACTTTTATGAATCAAATAATGGAACTCACAATGAAAAAAGTAGGATTAGTCGGTTGGCGTGGCATGGTTGGCTCTGTGTTATTAGAGCGTATGAAGCAACAAAGTGATTTTGCACTTATCGACACCACCTTTTTCACCACCTCACAAGCGGGCCAATTAGGCCCAGATATTGCGGGCGAAGCAAAGCCGTTACTCGATGCCAGCAATATTACCGAACTGGCTAAAATGGACATTATTGTTACCTGCCAAGGTGGCGATTACACCAATGCGGTTTATCCACAATTGCGCGAGTCGGGTTGGGATGGTTATTGGATAGATGCAGCGTCGGCACTGCGTATGGCTAACGACAGCATTATAGTGCTTGATCCGGTCAATAAAGACGTTATTGAGCAAGGTTTATCACAAGGTGTTAAAACCTTTGTAGGCGGTAACTGTACGGTTTCTCTTATGTTGCTTGCACTGGGCGGTTTATTTGAGCAAGACTTAATAGAATGGGTAAGCCCCATGACCTATCAAGCCGCGTCGGGCGCGGGTGCGCGCAACATGAAAGAGTTAATTGCACAAATGGGCGCAATTCATCAAAGTGTTGCCGAGCAACTTGCAAATCCAAGTGCTGCTATTTTAGAAATAGATAAAATAGTCAGTGAAAAAATGGCCTCAAACCAATTGCCACAGGATCAGTTTGGTGTGCCACTCGCGGGAAGTTTAATTCCGTGGATTGATGTGCCTATGCCAAGTGGTCAAAGTAAAGAAGAGTGGAAAGCGCAAGTTGAAGCGAATAAAATTTTAGGCTCGGCTAAACAACCTATTCCAATAGATGGTTTATGTGTACGTATTGGTGCTATGCGTTGTCATTCACAAGCAATGACTATTAAATTACGCGAAGATATTAGCGTTGCCAAAATAGAGCAAATTTTAGAATCGCATAACGAGTGGGTAAAGGTTATTCCTAATGAGCGCGATATTAGCACTACCGACTTAACCCCAGTTAAGGTCACCGGTACACTTAATATTCCAATTGGGCGTATTCGTAAATTAGCCATGGGGCCTAAATATATTAGCGCCTTTACCGTTGGCGATCAGCTGTTATGGGGTGCTGCAGAGCCGCTACGTCGTATGCTTCGCATAATTGTTGACAGCGAATAATAGCAATTTAATGTAACCGTATAAACGCTCACATTGTTTTATAAAAAAAGGGTTAGCCATTGGCTAACCCTTTTTTATTTTAAATGCTAAATTAATTATTCTTCAACTTAGGACTATTAAGCTGGTGGCTGTGAATAATTAATAGCCTTTTATTTAATACTCTTTTTCTTTGAGTAATGATTTTAGATCAGCAATTTGTGCTTGCAAGGCGTTTACTTGCCCTTGTGTCGCGGGCAGTGAATCGTTATCGGCCAGCTCATCGCGGGCATTTTTGTGCTCTTGCGACATCACTTCTAAAATAGCGCCAACCATCATATTTAAAAATACAAACGCAGTTAAAAATATAAAGGTTAAGTAGTAAATCCAGCTAAGTTTATAAACCAGCATGGTTTCGTACATTACGTCGGTCCAATCTTCAAACGTGGCAATTCTGAACAAGGTCAACATAGATATTGATACATCACCCCACAATACAGGGTTTATATGTGCAAACATCATACTGCCTACAGCGGCGTAAATGTAAAAAATAACAAACATCAGCAGGGCTATGTAACCCATTTGCGGAATAGCTTTAAGTAAAGCGTTAACTAATAAGCGCAGCTCGGGGACCATAGACACCAGCCGCAATACACGAAATATTCGCAATAAGCGTGCAATTAGCATACTTGAGCCTGCCGCAGGGTATAAGCTACCTAGTACAATAAGGGTGTCGAAAATATTCCAACCTTTGGAGAAAAAATCTTTGATACCTTTACTGGCAATAAAGCGAATTACGAGTTCAATTAAAAAGAACGCCGTAATGCCTATATCCATCCAATTAAGGACAATTTCTACCGTTGGCGGAAGTGAATAGGTGTGAGCACCTACGGTAAGAGCAGAAACAACAATTACAGCAATAACAAATGATTGAAATAGTTTGCTTTTATCTATACGCTGAAACTGCTTTTGCAACTGCGGCAACATCATAATAAGTCCTGTACAAAGTAAGGTTTTTTGAGGCACTTAATATACAGTTTTTACCTTCTAAAGTGTAAGGAATTTTAATGATTATCAATAAACTAAACGCGAGTTTACTGTTTGTAGCCGGTTTGAATTTGCTCGCTGGCTGCAGCTCTGATGCACGCTTTCATGAAATACAATCTGCACGTCTTGATGAGTGTAACTACAAAGCAGACAAAGAATATTACGAATGCCTTAAACTACAAGAGGCTAATTTTGAAGAGTTTAAAAAACAACGAGCCGAAAACACTCAGTAACGCTTATTCAATCACTCTTATTAAATAACGGCTATTAAGCGTTATTACTATTTAATTTCAAATACTAATAAATTAAGAGGCTATGGCTAAAAGATTATGACAAAAACTCAAAAACAGCGTGATAAGCAAATACGCCAAGTACTGACAATTGCCTGTGAAAATATAAAACAAACCGATTTTGGCTTTGCTTATTTAACACATACCGTTGATTTAAATAACGAAGCTAACACCTTAAAAGTCCAATGCTATTTTAACGATGACCTAGCGTATCAAAAAAGCGAGTTACATTTTGACGCGCTTAAAAATGAGATCACACAACAGCTTGCAACAATTGGTTTGGCTATTAAAGCAGCGAACATTTCGTTTTTAGTCGATTAACCTTTGTTAGGTTGGTTTGTGTATGCTTGAAGGCTATAATTGGCCAAATTATTTTTTAGAGTATAAATTATGGCTGTTCCTACTCGTTCGCAAATCTCCCCTGGTACAAAAGTAAATATCGTATTAAAAGAAGATCAACGCAGTGGCACATTAACGCAAGGTGTGGTTGAGCGTTTATTAACAAATTCACCAAACCACCCTCATGGTATTAAAGTACGTTTAGACGATGGCCAAGTAGGCCGAGTGAAAGAGATCTTATAATGAGCACTTTAACAGAACAGGCTTTTTGGGATTTAGTAACCGCCCCCGATTTAGGGCTCGATCCGCAAAATGTGAGTGATAACTTAAAGCTTAAACTGCACGATTTAACCGATCAGCAGTTAATTGAGTTTGATAAATTCTTTGGTATTTGTATGCGTAAATGCTACACCTGGGATTTATTTGGCGCAGCATTTGTAATGGCCGGTTGTAACGACGAATATGGTTTTAGTGAGTTTAGATGCTGGTTAATATCGCGCGGTGCAGACGTGTTCGAAAACGCTTTACTAAACCCTGATTCAATTGCCGCCTGTACGCCTGTGTATCATGTTAACGAGCAGCCTTATCCGTACATTGATGAATACGACTTAATTGCTGGTTTACTTTACGAGGAGCGTAACGATGACGAACTGCCATTTATTCCCTCAGGAAGTGACGAGCCAAGAGGCAAACGCTTTAAAGACAAAGCTAAGTTTTTAAAGCAAAGCTATCCGCTGTTATTTGCTAAGTACTGGCAGTAATATTTTCACGCCCTAATCGTTTTATTTTTTACTGCGTATAAAGACGCTTAGGGTGTGTAGCGCCTTTTTAAAGCAACACGACTTCTCTCCTTTTAAAGTAAATCTCTGTTATAGTTATAAAAGTTATAAAAATTAAGCAACCAAGCATTTCGCTATTATTTAACCCACTAATTCGAGGATACAACCACTTAATGAAATACTTAACACTTGCTTTATTAGCTATTGCTTTTACCAGCGCTCATGCAGTTGCAACCCCAAGTAATAAAAGCCGTTTTATTCCGCTTTTAAAAACAAAACTGGGTGCCTATGAGGTGGTGTCGGCTAATTCAGCGTTATGCGTTAATAGCCAATTGAGTTTAGTTAATCCAGATAATGAAGATGCCGGTTTTACTTTAGGTGAGCAAATTATTTTTGACTCATTACATAACGGAACACAAACGGTTAAAAAGCCCGATTTTTGTTTTGTTACTAGCTCATTAAAATACAAAAGCGACGGCATTGAAAACGGCTTAAGAATGAGTCGCTGCGAAAATCCAGCTAACGAAAAAATAATTAGCCAAAGCATTTACTTTTTAGCTAACGACACACTTAAATATACTTTAAGCCAGCCAAGCGTTGCATGCACTTTTAAAAAAGTGCCCGACAGTCAGTAACGCATAGGTAAGCTGTACTTACTCACAATATATTTTGGGTATATCACGCCAGCGCGTGGTGTACTGCGGGGATAAAAAATTCCTGTTCATATGCCAACCTTCATTTAATTTACTGCTTGCTAAACTTAGCATTCCTTTACCATAGCGTTTATTTATTTCATCAAGACAATTCATTAATGGTGGATTGTCGGTGCGTTCATTAAATAAATCGTCTTGTTGAAATTGCTGCGCAATAAGTTCTAAAGCACCTACACCACATTTATAATAGCGAATACCCGGCTGGTATATTTGCTCAAACACTTGAGATACAGCACTAGCCATTACGCAGGTGTCGTTAGTGGGGCTGGCAAATGTATACATATACGACTTTTTATAAAAAACGTTTTCGTGAGACGAGCTCGCCGCAAAAATATAAAGTTGTTTGGTAAGCGATTTTTGCTTTCTTAATTTACTAGCAACCACAGTAACGTGATTAATTAACGCGGTTTTAAGTGCCGTTGGCTCGTATATACGCTCACCAAAGCTTCGGGTCGAAAATATCTCGCGCTTATCTTGGCGTACGTCGTCCCAATTTAAGCAAGGTATGCCATTAAGCTCATTTACAGTGCGCTCTACCACCACACTAAATGCACGGCGCATACTGTTAGGGTTTTGCTGCGCTAATTGCCATGCAGTGTGTATGTTCATTACTTTTAATTTTTTGGCTAAACGCTTACCAATACCCCATATATCTTGGCAACTCATTCTTTGTAAAATAGCTTTACGGCTTGCTTCGCAGTTAATAACAGCAACGCCATTAAATCCGGATAATTTTTTAGCGGCATGGTTTGCCGCTTTTGCTAAAGTAGCCGTAGAGCCAAAGCCAACACCAACGGGGAGCTTAGTTTCGCGCCATACGGTGCGCCTAATAGTGTGCCCGTATGCAAACCAGTCATTAATAATAGGGGTGTAACCGTTAAAGTGTAAAAATGATTCGTCGATACTGTATACGTGTTGCACGTCGCAAAAGCGGCCAATAACGTTCATCATTTTGTCGCTTAAATCTGCATATAATTCATAATTACTAGAGCGAATTACTACGTTATTTTGCGCAAGTAACTGCTTAACTTTAAAGTAAGGCACAAATTTAGGAATGTTTAAACGCCGAGCAATGGGGCACACCGCGCATATGCAACCGTCGTTATTGGTAAGCACTACCACAGGTTTTGAGCGAATAACCGGGTCGAATACTTTTTCGGCACTGGCATAAAAAGCCACTGCGTCTACTAGGGCATACATAGCTGTAACTCAGGGCTTTGGCGATGCAGACGAATTGAGCGTGTAACTACGCCCTCAAGCTGAAACTCATCGCAGGATGTTAGTTGTACTGGTTTATACAAAGGTGATGCCGAGAGCAGCCGGGCATTGGTTTTATCAAGTAGCTTACACACAAATAAGCCATTTAAATTAGCAACTATAACGTCGCCATTTTTAGCCTGTTCTGCGCGGTCTACTATTAGCAAGTCGCCTTCAAAAATACCCACATCTTGCATTGAACTGCCAGAGGCAACGCCAATAAAAGTGGCGTCGGGGTGCTTTATTAATAGCTCATCAAGCGATACACCAAGCTCGCTATATGGCGCAGCAGGCGATTCAAACCCGCACACACCCGCTTCTATATAAATGGGAATAACAAACATAAAGATCAACCAAAACGCATACACTGTACAAGTATACAGTATATGCGTTTTGTTTTACTTTTGCCAAGTAATGAATGAAAGATCACTGCATGTTTTTGATCATTGTTTGTGCGGTATTTAAGAAGTCGTTGATTTGCGTCGAGTTTAAATTTTTACACATTTGCTCGTTAACCTGGCGCTCGGCACTTAGTAATTTGTTAAAAAGCGCAGTGCCAGAGGCAGTAAAAGAAACAATAAAACAGCGTTTATCGTGCTCACTGGCACATTTGTTGATTAAATTTAACGCTAAAAGTTCTTTAATTAAACGGGCAATTTGTGCTTTGTCGCGTTGAGTTTGGGTCACAATATCGTTAGCAGTACACTGCGGCGTTGCTGCAATAATATGCAAGCAACGTACATGCATAGCGTTTAAACCAAGGTCGTTTGCATTAATCGCATCACGCGTTGTTACGCGGTAGCTTTGCATTAGCATAAAGAGTGTATTAGGCAGAGATGATTTCATAGTAGTTACCAAGTAGTTGACAATGTCAATTAAATTGTTATAGTTGATTTTATCAACCAATGGGGCGTTGTGCAATTAAACAATGAATTAATCGTATGAGGAGACAAAAATGACGAGAAGAGTACGTCGTGCAACTGTGATCAGCACAGCAGATATAGCCCCGCATTTAAGACGTTTGGTGGTTGGATCTGATGAGTTTTATGATTTTCCAGCGGATCAACTCGGTGCTTATGTAAAAGTATTACTGCCGCATTATGGTAAAGATGAGGTCGAAATTGACCTTAAAGCCACTAATCCTGCACCTAAACGCTCATATACGATTAGAGCGATAGATAATATTAACCATACAATTACCCTTGATTTTGTGGTTAATCAACATAAGGGTATAGCAACTAATTGGGCTAAACAGGCCAAACCTGGCGATAAGTTAGCTATTGCAGGACCGGGTCCTAAAAAGTTAACTGATTTTAGTCAGTCTCAGTATTTAATGATTGCTGACTTAACCTCTGTGAACGCAATTAATGGGTATTTGCAGCAACTACCGGCAAGTGCCGCTGTTGATGTGATCATCCATGTTGCTGACTCACAAGATATCATCACACTAGATACCATAGAGGCACATACTAAGCACCGTATTAAGTGGCTGGTTACAACCAAGCCACAAATAGCGTTAGTGGAACAAGTCACTAATTATTTAAATCAGTACACTGACACGCCATTAATTTTTATGGGGCTTGAAGGTTCACTGGTGCGCACAATCCAAAGTATTGCAAAAGAGCAGTTTGCTGTGCCGAGTGCAAAAATAGTGTGTTCTGCGTATTGGAAGCGTGGCATTGATGCGGATGGTAAACCAGCGCCTTAGTGATAACGCTAATAAGTTGCGATGACTACCGTGATGAATTCGAGTGCATACCCATGAGAGGAAGTATACTTAAACAAAATAAGCGTCTCACAGCATTTATTTTAAATAAGTATACTTAGGTATGCACTCAGGTTTGGTTATCGAGCGTTAAAGAGTGTTATAACTTAAACGGCTCGCTTGTAAATTTATGGTTTTGTGTTTCTTTTTGAAGCTCTTTTTGCAGCTCTGCAAGCACTTTAGTTGGCTGCCAGTTACCTTTAAACACCCATTGCTCTAATGAGGGTTCTGTAAACTGTGTGTGTTGAGCTTGGGTTATATTGGTTGCTAGCCAAGGAAACTTGATTGGGCTCTGGTTGGCATAAAAGTAATAACGGGCGCCATAATAGTTGTTACGATTACGTGAAACATCGTCATAGGTTTTCTTAAAAATAGCCTTATCAGCCATACGCTCAGAAAACTGATTGTTGAATAAATAAAACTGCGCATCATAGTGATGACGACCAAGCCAAAAATTTTCTACACCGTCAAATGTACTGCTTGCGACCACTAGTTTTTGTTCCGAGTCCAGTTCACCGTCATGCCACAAGGTTGCTGTTTGTTTCAGGTTGAAAAACGTTGAGTGCTCGATAAGCGCTGTACCACGAGGGCAAACCATATCTGTTGCCCCAGTGAATGAGCAATAAGAGTGGTAATAAAGGCCATTTTCTTTATTCCATAAGCTTAACGTATCAGCACCATCGGCGGTAATATCACATTGATGCAATATGATCCGTGTGGCGTTTTCAAAACCGCGAATAGCAAACTGATGATCATGAGTGTTATGTAAGCGACCATAATTATTGGTAACACTCAGATTAACAATATTAATATCGCTACCTGCTATATTGATCACTGCCGCGCCCCAATCACTGTCGTGATTTTCACGCCAGTTGTTACGCAGCTGCGCATATTCGATACGGGTATCGCTAAGCGAACTGCCAACTAAGCTGAGGTTATTACGGGTGATGTACAGTTTTTCTTGGTATAACCCTGGAGCAATCAAGATAATTACAGATTTAAGTTGGCTGCTGGCATCAATAGCACTTTGAATTGTTTTAAACGCTGTTGGCTGTTTTTTATCTACATACAAGATGCTGCTTGATTCAGTGCCAATGGGTAGCGTTGCCGCTATTGCTGCTGTCACTAAGTGAGCGCAGGCAATCATTAAACTAAGATACACAATAAACTGTTTTCTCATCGTCAAAGCTAACCCTTTATTGTCTGTTTGATTGTTGCAGTGTCAATTTCGACAATAGCCCCACGCTTTTGGATCACTTGGGCAGCCAGTAAATTACCCGCTTGCGCACATTGTGCTATGGGCTTATCTGTGAGCCACTGCGCTAAAAAACCAGCATTAAATGAATCACCCGCAGCAGTGGTATCAACGACGTTTGCTATTTTTACAGTGCTAAACAGCTCAACTGAAATAGAGTTATCTGGGTGTTTTTTACTGTACTGACAACCATCTTTCCCGAGTTTTACAATGACTTCATGAGCGCCTTGTTGGTGCAAACGTTCGGTACATTGTGCAACACTGCTGTCTCCCCATAATTGTGCTTCGTCATCAAAGGTCACTAATGCTAAATCTGCCAGCGCATAGGCTTTATTATTAGCAAGGTGGCAGTGCATTTTGCTTGTCCATAGTGATGGGCGGTAGTTGCTGTCATAAATAATCATGATCCCTTGCTGTTTTAGCTGTGCTAGATGGCTGAGCAAGGTATGGCAATCTTGCTCAGGTAAAATTGCTAATGAGATCCCTGATAAATAAATAGCGTCAACTTCAGAAAGGTTAGTAAGTACTTTAGTAAAGTCAGCATGTTGCACTAAGTATTTAGCCGCTGAGTCACTGCGCCAATACTGAAAAGTTCGCTCGCCAGAAGCATCATTTTGGATCATATACAAACCCGGTTGTTTGTTATGACTGAGCAGCACATTATCGGTATTAATATGATGAGCTTGCCATTTATCGATTAATGCGCGGCTTAATGGATCAGTGCCCATAGCACTGACGTAATTGACATTTACCTCATTGGCTGCGAGTTTTTTTAAGTAAATGGCGGTATTCATGCTATCGCCGCCATAATTTTGTTGCATAGCAGTAAATGGTTGGCCGCTTAGCTCAACCATACACTCGCCAATAATTGCGATGGACTTAGGGGTCATTTATAAGGTCACTCCTTTTTTCCAAATCGCGACTTCACGAATATCGTTTATTTCATTGCAAGTTGGTTTACCGTTAACAATATCAACTAATAACTGCACGAATTCGCCGTGCACTTGTTCCATTGTGACATCGTTAATTAATACACCTGCATCAAAGTCAATCCAGCGCTTTTTCTTATTAGCAAGCTCTGAATTAGTGGCAATTTTTAACGTTGGCACAAAGCCACCATAAGGCGTACCGCGGCCAGTGGTAAATAACACCATATGACAACCAGCCGCACCGAGCGCGCTGGTGGCGATAGGGTCGTTACCTGGCGCATCCAAGAGGTTTAACCCTGGCACTTGTAAGCGCTCGCCATAATGTAATACCGCTTGTACTTTGCTGGTGCCAGCTTTTTGCGTACAACCCAATGATTTATCTTCTAAGGTGGTGATACCGCCTTTTTTATTGCCCGGTGATGGGTTTTCATAAATAGGTTGATTATGCGCTTTGTAATAACCTTTAAAGTTATTCACCATGCTAACTAATTTATTAAAGGTCTCTTCGTCTTTACAACGCGACATTAATAGGGTTTCAGCACCAAACATTTCAGGTACTTCGGTCAGTACTGTGGTACCACCTTGGGCAATTAAATAATCAGAAAAATAACCTAACATGGGGTTAGCAGTGATCCCCGATAGGCCATCACTACCACCACATTCAAGGCCAAATTTCACCTCTGATAATGTGCCTGGTTGGCGTTTATCTTGTTTTACTTGCGCATAAATTTGTTCAAGTAAAGCCACGCCTTCTTCAATTTCATCGTCAGCTTGTTGGGTGATCAAAAATTTAATTCGGCTGTCATCGTAATCACCTAAACCATCACGAAAGGCAGGTAATTGGTTGTTTTCACAGCCTAAGCCAACGACTAAAGCACCACCTGCATTAGGGTGCAGTGCCATGTTTTGTAGCAGTATCCGTGTTGTGTCTAAATCATCGCCTAGCTGAGAGCAGCCAAATTGGTGAGGGAAAGCATAAATGCCATCTATCTCTAACTGCGGGTTACGTTGTTTAAACTCTTTGATCATTTGATTGATCATGCCATTAACGCAGCCTACTGTAGGGATCAACCAAATTTCATTACGAATACCGACTTCGCCATTTTGACGACGGTAAATATTAACAGCAGGTGAGGGCGTTGCTTCACTTTGCTCAATAAACTCAGGAATATATTGATAATCTAACTCATCATTAAGCGTGGTTTTAACGCAGTGGGTATGCACCCAACCGCCTTTTTGTATATTCTCTAGAGCAAAGCCTATCGGCGCACCGTATTTAATAACGTTGTCTTGTTTATTAATATCACGTAGCGCTACTTTATGGCCTTTATCGATGTTCTCATTGACTAAGAGCTCTTCGTTATCAACGGGCAGTATTTCACCGGCACTGATATTGCGCATTGCAATAGCAACATCATCGGTTGGATGTAATTTTATTAGTGCTTTCATGTTATTGGCCTAATTCTTTAGTAAGCGTAGCGGCAACACCGTCGGTGAGCATAGTACGTAGGTGAGTTGTAACGGTGGCAGTTAATTCAGGAAGTTCATTTAAATCACTTTCCCAATGCCATTTTGCACCTAACACTTGTTCTACAAGGGCTGTTAATGACAATGCATTGTTATCAAAGTCATGCCAAAGGGTATTAAATAATTCTAACCATTGTGGTGCGTCACTCAATTCAATCGGTTGGTCATTACGTAGGCCTTTATACATTAAAATTTGCCCTGCAATAGCCAATGCCATCATATTTGGCACCGCGTTATTAGTTGCTACATAACTGTGTAACTGCGGCAAAATACGAGTTTTAAACTTAGTCATACTGTTAAGCGAAATAGACAGTAATAAATGGCAAATATACGGATTTCTAAAACGGTTTAGTACATCATTGGCAAAGCGCTTTAATTCATCTTCCGGTAAATCAAGAGTAGGAATAATCTCTGCAAAAATTAACTGGGTTAAGTATTTTTCAAACAAAGGATCAGCCAGCGCCTCGCCCACTGAATCGATGTTTGCCATATAAGCCAGCGGCACTAGCGCGGTATGAGCACCATTTAAAATACCCACTTTTTGTTGTTTATAGGGTGAAATATCATCAACAATTTTTATATTTAGGTCACTGTCTTGTAGGCAGAGTAATTCTGCTAGATGCTGTGGGCCTTGAATAACAAATAAATGGAAGTACTCAGCAGTCACCATAAAGTTATCTAAGTAACCGAGTGACTCTTGCAGTTGTTGATGCTCATCACGTGGAAATCCCGTGACAATGCGGTCAACTAAGCTTGAACAAAAGTGGTTAGCCTCACTAAGCCAGTTTGAAAACGCCTCCGGTAGTTGCCAAAGCTGACAGTATTGAAATACGATTTCTTTAAGTTTCTCGCCGTTATAGTCAATTAGCTCGCAAGGGATGATCACCATGCCGCTGTCTGTTGAGCCATTAAAATAATTAAAGCGATGAAACAACCATTGGGTTAATTTAGCTGGAAATGCTTTAGCAGGTGCGTCATTGAGTTTATCTGTATCAATGTACTCAATACCGGCTTCCGTGGTATTTGAAAAAATAATTTTCAGATCAGGATTTTCTGCCAACGCCATATAGCGAGGGAAGTCTTTATAAACTGGAATTTCTTCATTGATTGAGCTGATGATACGGTGATCTGCTACGGTTTCACCTTGCTCATTTAAGCCGCGAATAATGGTGGTATACAAGCCATCTTGAACATTAAGTAAAGGAATTGCGTCGTAATCGATAGGACGAATAACTGCAACACCGGCATTTAGATCACTTGTTTCATTGAGTTTATCAATTTGCCAATCGATAAATGCACGCAAGAAATTTCCTTCACCGTATTGCATTATTTTTGTTGGGTATTTGTTTTTATTAAAGTTTTTTCTATTTAGTGCTTGCATAATATGAACCTATAAACGTGATATGGGCTGATTGATTTTTACATCTTAGCTAAATTTGCCACCGGTGGCAAATAATATTTGACAAATTGCCACCGGTAGCGAAGAATGGGTGTTAACAAGTTTGGTTAATTCGATTTACATTGAATTAGTAATTAAGCAATAAATAAATTTACAGGAACTTAAAATGACAGCCACTTTATTTGATCTTACTTCAAAAACAGCGTTGGTGACCGGTGCAAGCCGTGGACTAGGGCAACAAATCGCAGTGGGCTTAGCTGCTGCTGGCGCCAAGGTTATTTGCAGTAGTAGTAAAGAGCACGGCTGCCAAGCAACGTGTCAAATGATCAAAGAGCGCGGTGGTGAGGCGTATGATTATGCAGCTGATTTAAGTAATGCGGATTCAGTGAATGCCTTAGCAGCTACAGCCTTAGCTAATCATGGCGGTATTGATATTTTGGTTAATGTTGGCGGCACAATATTTCGCAGCCCTGCGGTAGATTATCCGTATGATCAATGGCAGAACGTGATGAAAGTAAATCTCGACGCTAGCTTTTTATTAGCACAAGCGGTTGCACCTAATATGATCAAACAAGGCTTTGGCAAAATAGTTAATATTGCTTCAATGCTTTCATACAGCGGCGGTATGACAGTGCCGGCTTATACAGCAAGCAAACATGCAGTGGCGGGTTTAACTAAAGCATTAGCAAATGAGTGGGCTCAGCACAATATTCAAGTTAATGCTATTGCCCCTGGTTATTTTAGAACCGATAACACCCAAGCCTTACAAGATGATGCCACCCGTAATAGCGAAATTGAAAAACGCATTCCTGCAGGGCGTTGGGGTGAAGCAGAAGACTTAATTGGTTCAGCCATCTTTTTATCATCAACAGCCAGTGACTATGTCAATGGCCATATTCTTGCTGTTGATGGTGGCTGGTTAGCACGATAATTTTTAATTTTAGGTAGCAAGTTATGAGTACAGAAATAGAGTCACGTTACGCTGTCGGGCCAAATGAAGTTAAAGGCTATGACACACAACAATTAAGAGATGAGTTTTTGGTCGAGAAACTCATGCAAGAGAATAAAGTTTATTGGCTATACACTCATTATGAGCGGTTTATGGTCGGCAGCGCAGTACCAACAAGTACGCCTCTGACACTAGAGACGGTAGATAATTTAAAAGCCGCAAACTTTTTAGCTGGCCGTGAACTTGGGGTCATTAATGTCGGTGGCAGTGGCACTGTAACTGCCGATGGCCAACAGTTTGAGCTTGGCTATAAAGATGCCTTGTATTTAGGTAAAGATACCAATGATGTGGTATTTAAAAGTGATGACAGTAATCATCCAGCGAAATTTTACCTTAATTCTGCACCAGCTCATCACAAATACCCAAACAAGTTAGTAACTCGCGATGATGCCAATGTATTGCATTTAGGTGCGCTTGAAACCTCCAATGAGCGCGATATTAATCAAATGCTGATCAATACCGTGGTGCAAACATGCCAATTGCAAATGGGCTTAACCGAGTTAAAGCCGGGGAGTGTCTGGAATACCATGCCTGCTCATCAGCATGATCGTCGTAACGAAGTGTATTTTTACTTTGAACTTCCGAAGCAGCAAGCTGTGTGTCACTTTATGGGCGAACCGAGTGAAACTCGCCACCTCTGGGTACATAACGAGCAAGCCGTGGTGTCGCCGCCATGGTCAATTCACTCTGGTGCTGGCACACAAAACTATAGCTTTATCTGGGGTATGGCAGGTGAAAACCTTGACTACGACGATATGGATAAATATCAACCGAGCGAGCTGAGATAATCAGCTCATTTGAGATCAAATAGCGATAAGAAGAAATAATAATGAATAGAAATCTTCTCATAAAGATAATGCTGGTTTTTTCGTTATTTTTGCTTAGTAGCTGTAGCGATGATAAAAAAACGCTGCGACTGACCATGGCGCATACACTCGATACTCGCCATGTGGTGCATCAAGCAATGGAATATATGGCCGAACGTTTGGCGTTTTATTCAAATGGCACAATGGAAATTGTTATTTATCCAGGTGGCCAACTAGGATCAGAGCGTGAACTTATTGAATTACTGCAAATAGGCAGTTTATCCATCACTAAAGTATCGGCAAGTCCACTCGAGGGCTTTGTACCAGAGATGAAAGTATTTGGTATCCCGTATTTGTTTCGTGATAGCGAGCATTTTTGGCGGGTGTTAAAAAGTGACTTGGGCACTGAGTTACTTAATAAAGTAGCTACAGCAAGGCTCAAAGGCTTAGGTTATTACGATGCGGGCAGTCGTAGTTTTTACACTACCAATGGTGCGATTAATACCCCGGATGATTTAATCGGTAAAAAAATACGGGTATTAAATAGCCCAACAGCAGTCGCCACAGTACAAGCGTTAGGCGGCGCAGCAGCACCGATTGCATGGGGTGAATTATATGCCGCATTGCAACAAGGGGTCGTGGATGGCGCAGAGAATAATCCGCCAAGCTATTACCTATCTCGTCATTATGAAATTGCTAAATATTATTCACTGGACGAGCACACTTTCGTGCCAGACGTTATTTTAGCAAGTCTAGATGTGTGGAATTCGCTCAATAGTGAACAACAGCAGTGGTTAACCCAAGCCATGGCTGATTCTGTAGAGTATCAACGTTCACTGTGGCAAAACGCATCCGATGAAGCACTTAAAGCGGTGATTGCTGAAGGCGTAGAAGTGACTTACCCAGATAAGCAAGCGTTTCAAGATAAAGTGGCTGATTTTCATGCTTCGTTCGCTAATACAGCGGTTGCAGAGTATATTAAAAAAATAAAAAGCATGTAGAGGCACACAATGCGACAACTAAACACACACTTAAATCGCATCATCGAGCGATTACTGATTTTAGCCATGATAGCGATTGTAACCGTCGTTTGTTGGCAAGTTTTTTCACGGTTTATTTTACATGCACCCAGCTCATACACAGAAGAGTTAGCCCGCTTTATACTGATTTGGATCGGGGTGTTAGGCGCGTCCTATGCGTATCGCACCAAAGCTCATTTAGGGCTTGATCTGTTTTATCAGAAAATGATCCCATCACTTAGGTATAAATGCTCCTTTGTGATTGAAATTTGCGTGTTATTCACTGCATTGAGCATCTTGGTTTATGGTGGTAGTCGTTTAATGATGTTGAGCTTTGAGTTAGAACAAACGTCAGCAGCATTAGGTATTAACATGGGTTACGTGTATATCGTGTTACCGCTAAGTGGGGTGCTGATTGTAATAAACTGCATCGAAAACTTAGTTAATTACACTCAGCAAACATTCAAGGAGCAAGCATAATGGATTTAACTGCAATTGTATTAATCGTTTGTTTTTTTGTATTGTTATTTATCAATGTGCCTATTTCTTTGTGTATTGCGCTGTCAACTTTAGCGGCGCTGTTAATGCATATCGATTTCACACCAGCCACCACTACCATCGCCCAACAAATGGCAGGGGGTATTGATAGCTTTGCATTACTCGCCATTCCGTTTTTTATTCTATCAGGTTTGATAATGGGCCAAGGCGGCATTGCGAAACGGCTAATTGAATGTGCGATGGCGATGATCGGCTTTTTACCTGGCGGTTTAGCACTGGTGAATGTTATGTCGTGTATGTTATTTGGGGCAATTTCAGGCTCGGCCGTTGCGGCAACCTCAGCGATTGGTAGCTTTATGGTGCCTGAAATGAAAAAACATGGCTACAGTGCCAGTTTTGCGGCGGCAGTGACTGCCAGTGCAGCCACCACAGGTATGCTAATACCACCGAGTAATATTCTAATTATCTATGCAATTGCCAGCGGCGGGGTGTCGATTGCTGCTTTGTTTATTGCCGGTTACTTACCGGGGATTTTAGTCGGGCTGGCACTGATGATTGTTTGTGCAATCTACTCGATTAAAAATAATTACCCAGTAACCGCACGTTTACCATTTAAGATTGTGCTTGAAAAAATACTCGCTGCTTTACCGAGTTTATTGCTTATTTTTATTGTTATTGGCGGCATTATTGGTGGCGTATTTACGGCAACCGAAGCCGGGGCTATTGCGGTTATTTATGCGTTAGTGCTGTCGGTGTTTATTTATCGTGAAATAAACCCTGCTGAGTTACCAGCTTTGCTTTTAAAAGCATGTGAAACAACGGCCATCGTTATGTTGATTATTGCGGCATCGTCGGGCATGTCATGGTTATTGTCATACACGCACATTCCGCAACTGGTCAGTGAGTTCTTTTTAACACTCAGTGATAATCCATTATTAATTTTACTGCTGATCAACCTGATATTGATTTTGGTTGGGGCGTTTATTGATATGACACCTGCTGTGTTGATATTTACGCCGATATTTTTACCGGTAGCTGAGCAGTTTGGTATGTCACCAATTCAATTTGGTATTATGATTGTGCTTAACTTATCAATTGGCTTAGTGTCGCCGCCGGTAGGCAGTGTATTGTTTGTCAGTTGTGCGGTGGCAAAAACATCACTGCATAAAATCATCAAGCCAATGTTACCACTGTATGGCGTGATGTTTTTGGTGTTAATGCTGGTGACCTATGTGCCGGCAATTAGTGAAACGTTACCTCGCTTATTTGGGCTAATAGAGTAACATTAACTGAAATTGAAAACGGCACTAAATGGAACTAAATTAGTTCCATTTTACTTTTATAATCAGACTATTCTTATTCCTTAACCGGAACACTGTTAAGGGATTAACTATCTAGATGTACAGGTTATTTACTTTCATTGAGAGAACCGCTGACTAGAGACTTTTATGAACCTAGGGTTAGTGTTAAACTTTGATTACATCCTAAAACAGGAACTTTTATGTCAGTAACGATTAATGATGTGGCGAAATTGTCCGGTGTGTCGAAACGCACTGTATCGCGCGTGATCAACCGCTCTGGGGCAGTTGGCGAGGCTACCCGTGAGCGGGTTTTACAAATAATAAAAGAAGTTGGCTTCTCACCAGATAAACAAGCGCGTGGCTTAGCATCTAGTCGTTCTTACTTATTAGGTTTGATCTACGATAACCCCGATGCACTGTACATTGACCAAGTTCAACGTGGTGCATTAAGTGTGTGCTCCGAGTTGGGGTATGAGCTGGTTGTACATCCAAGTTACTCTAAAAGCGCTGAATTTATTGATGATTGTTTGTCATTTATCTCGCGTTCTAAACTCGATGGTGTCATTATTTTGCCACCGGTATCAGAAAATAAAGAACTTGCCGCTGCTATTCGCGATGCGGGTTGTCCTTATGTGCGTTTAGCATCCGTTGATTTAGATGATGCTGACAACATTGTTGTCTCTGATGAGCGCGCGGCGATGAAAGAAATGGCCAGCTACTTAGTTGAGCTTGGTCATAAAGACATTGGTTTTATCTCTGGTCCGCAAGTGTATCGTTCATCAATTGAGCGTTTGGCGGGCTTTTTGGCCGAGTTACAAGTGTGCAATGTGCAATTGCCCGCGCATCGTATTGTCGAAGGTAAAAACAGTTACGAAAGTGGTATTGAGTGTGCGATGAGTTTATTAAGCACCGAGCCGCGCCCAACAGCCATTGTTGCTAATAATGATGAAATGGCCGCAGGGGTGTTACGTGTTGCTAATAACCTGAATATCAAAGTACCGGATGAGCTTTCGGTTGCAGGCTTTGATGATAACATTTTGGCTTCACGGATTATTCCATCGTTAACCACCATTCGCAGGCCTGTGCAGAATATGGCGTGCTTAGCGGTGCAAAAGTTAATTAATAAAAGTCAGTCAACTCAAAGCGAACGTGTAAAGCTTGATGAAGTGATCACTCCCTATTTAGTGAAGCGTGAATCTACTAATAGATGCGTTAAATAGCATAGATAAACCCCCTTAACCTCTTGCTTGCAGAGATACAATACGCCTTACTGACAGTAGGGCGTTTACTTTTTGTAATGTCTCGGACACATTTTG
Organism: Pseudoalteromonas sp. JB197; assembly: GCF_002332205.1. Taxonomy (NCBI): domain Bacteria; kingdom Pseudomonadati; phylum Pseudomonadota; class Gammaproteobacteria; order Alteromonadales; family Pseudoalteromonadaceae; genus Pseudoalteromonas; species Pseudoalteromonas sp. JB197. Next base: position 475,402 of record NZ_NRGZ01000002.1, on the reverse strand, counting down.
AGTGGTGCAAGTCCTGCCACGTTTGACTCTAATATCAATTCAAAAACTTTAACTTTATGATGCCTTCAATCTGATGTTCATTGTTTAAAAGTTAGGACAATGAGATGGATAAAAAAATACCCTTGCTGTGCGGGGCAAGGGTATTGGTAACTATCAAATTGTTTCAAAGCAGCACTTGGCTGCTCTCATTACAATTATTGAATGGTAATTTCATCCAATGTGATAGTGGCTTCACTTTCCGTTCTGATAGTGATGAATGAAGTATCAGTGGCTACCAATCCATCGACTGTATAAGTTTGACCAGGGATGAGTTCTTCAAGTTTTACTGAATAAAACTTTGATGATCCGCTATGGATTGAATTTGCGCTGCCAGAGGTATTATTATCAACATATATCTGGAAGCTCTTGGCGGTATTACCTGTTACATCTGCCACTGTAAAGCTCACTTGATAGCTGTTACTCAAATCAAGTAAGCCCGTCGTGCTTGCATCTGCTGAGGTTGTACTTACAGTTGGTGTAGTATTCGCAATACTAATACGCGCACCGGTCATGGTTAATTGCCCTGCAGATACTTCCACAGTGCCAGTAACACGGTGGAAAAGTGGGGTACCTGAGCCTGCTACGCCAGATAAATCACGGTAACTATTGCTAAAAAATTCGTCAGTATTCGCTGCTGAGAAGTTTTCAGTAAATGGTAAACCAAGAGGCTGTTGTACTGGCGGCTCAGTTGGCGTATCAACCTCTGGAATATCCAAATTGCTTTGATCAATTTTACCAATACCTGCATGGGCAATCACATGGGCTTTAACATCCATAACTGGCGTCAAAGTATACTCATAAGGTGCTTGGTAAGAGCTGGTTGGCGTTATGCCCGAAGCTGTTACTTCTGCTGCCACATCACCATCAGCCACATCGCCCCAGCTCACGCCTTCACCTAAGTAATTACCCGAAGTATTCCAATAACCAATTACTTTTGAGTAAAATGACACTATAGGGTTTTTAGTATTTTCAAAGTAGTTATTCTCAATATGTAGCTCTGCACCCATTCGAGAGTTAACCGCGCTAGAGGTGATATTGTTATAATAGTTGTTGAAGAGATGACCTTGACCAAATCTAAATAACGGAACTCGCGATACAATGTTTTCAAACCGGTTATGGTGAAAGGTAATATGGCGATTCTTGTTGCTACTTGAGTCATCATCACTGTGACCATGTAGCGATGTTTTCCAACTATCATGAATATAGTTATACGAGATAGTGATGTTTTCAGCTCCTGATTTAGAATCGATTAAACCATCGTAATAGTCTTGATCAACATTTAACGATGAATAGAGCTCGTTATGATCGATCCAGATATTCGCGGTTGGTTTATTTTCATCACCTTCTATCGAAATACCATCTTTACCGCCGGTAAGTACTTCGTGGATTTTTAAGTTTTGAATAATGATGTTATTAGCACGGCGAATAGCAATGCCGATACCACTTAGCTCACCACGATCTGCTACACCGATGATGGAGATATTATCCATATCTTTAATTTCGATGGAAGAATTGTCACCGCCGCTGTTCGCATCAGTAATGACACCATCCACATAAATAGTCACTGGAACACCAGATGATTTTGCTTGTGCTAAAGCCGATTTAAGCGCTGTGCCATTATCGACCGTTACCACAGTGCCTCCTGCGCCACCGGTTAGGTTAAAATTATAACCAGCAAAACCCAGGTTATTATTCACCGGTGTTATTGCAACTGGCTCATCGGGTAATACTGGGATGGCAAGTGGTTCAGGTGTCCAACCTTGGCCATCGTTAAAGCTGGCAAAAATAGCGTTACGGTCAAGTAAGTTAATCACGTCGCCGTCTTGCATAATGTAACCGCCAACACGAGCACTTAAATCAAGGGCATTACCTGCTAAGTCCATGCTGCCATACTCGCGCCAGCCACTGGTAGCAGTTGCAACTTCAGGGTTTGGAGCCGGTTGATCATTCACCCCTTGCACTGCCCAACCTGAGGTTGCAATGTGAGTGTCAAACTTATTATTGATAAGCGTAATGTTATCAAAATATGTATCGCTGCCACCACTGCGTGCAATATAGGTTGAGTTATCAAGCACATCATTACCAATTGGGCCTGGGCCATGGGTAAAACTACTGTTTAAGAAGATAAACCCAGGATCAGTCGCCACTGGTACGCGTGCTTGTAATACATAACCTCCAGAGGTGTCTTTAGTTGGATCATTATCTTTAGAGTCACCAATAGTGCGAATTTCGCTATTTTCAAATAACGCAGTAACTGGATAGCCCCAAATAAAGTCAACATTACCAGCGACTAAGCTGTTATAGAACCAGCTATAACCTTTCAGTAATAGGGTATCTTGTTCGCTGATAAAGCTGGCATTATTAGCCACTAAACGACCATTACTATTAAAGTAAATCGTTTCAGCTTGGTTTGAATCAACCTTGTTACGCAAGTGAGTATTTTTTAATGTTAGGTTGTTGAGGGTCAACATATCGGCACCTTCAACTAAAAATACACCACGACCGCCACCCGGTGTGCCAGAACCTACAGGCGCACTGCCACCAGAACCACCATTAAGTGTTTCGTAGTTTTCGTACTGAATAACAGTATTGTCTTGGCTTTGCCCTTGTATGGTTACGTTATTTTTATTGCGTAAGAACAGCAACTCATTATAGATACCATCTTTTATAGAAATAGTGGTTTGTTCGTCTTTGCCAAGGCTTGCCATCGCAAAGTTGAGGGCACCTTGCACGGTTCTAAAGTCAGCAACACCATCGTCATCAACCAATAGTTGGTTGCCCGCTGGTGCATTGACTTTAGTGGTGAACGTCCATTGGCTATTATCACCTAAGCCGACAAAGTCAGTTCCGTTTAATTGTGCGCCTATTACCACATCATCACCAATGACAACACGATAGGTATGGCCATATTCAAGTACATTATTATGTGGCTTGATCGTTAAAGTATTACCTTCAAGGCTAAGCGGGAAGTAATACACAGAGCGCAGTCTATCTTGGCCTGTGTAGCCAATTACATCGACACTTTTACCCACTTTGAGGGTATCAACTAGGGTGTTGTCGTTTTGTTTATAAATACGTACTTCACCTAAACTGCCAAAGGTAGGGGCATTATCAAAAGTGATAGATAACTGAGTGTCAACAAATTGATTATCGCTAGCAATCGCTGGCATTACTTTAGTTGTTAAGTCACCGTAGACAGTAGTTGGCATTACAAAGCCTTCTGCAACAGATACTTTAATAGTACGCGTAATACTTGGATCTGAATCTGATACAAACGTGACTATTGCGTCACCTGCAGCAATCGGCGTTAGGGTGATCATATTCGCATCGATGCTTACACTTAGCACTGCATCATTACTTGACGTGACAGTGTAGGTATCAGCTGTGATGCCATCGTTTTTGATTGCTGTGACATTGATCACAAGTGGGTCCATAGTGGTACTAGTATCCCAAGCTGGCTCTTTATAATCAAGGGTTAGCTGAATTGGTTTGATGCTTGGGTCGCCCACTTTTACATCATCAATTTCAAACGATCGATTGTTCGTAAACACCCCAATCAAACCACGCGCGGTATAGCTGGTATCACTAGCCGTGCCCATTATTTCACCGTTTAAGTATACGGTTAGTTGATCATCAATCATCTCAAAGCGAGTGGTGTACCAAACGCCATCTTCTGTAGCACCTTTTTCACCGAGTAAAATGGGTGATTTTGTTTGCACTGGACGCGCAATTGAGCCTTCGCTACTCACGGCAACTTCCACTTGGGTACTGCTTGATGAGTTTTGCACATTTAAGCCACCAGCGTACCAGTTACCGGCATTTAAATAGCGTGCCATTAAGTAAATTTGCTTATTGGCCGTGGTGCTATTTTGGCGTGGACGGATTTTCGCTTCAACAAAGTAGTTACCTGTAGTCGGCACGTTAGCCATCGCTTCTTCAGTGGCTAAAATCAGCTCACCACCAGCACCACCTGCTGTGTAACGCATCATGCTATTGCCCATAATGTCGAGTACATCAAACTCACCCATTGGGGCTTCAGTGTTATCTGGCTTGGCTAAAATTTGCCAATTAGTTAAATCACCATTGGCAAAGTCATCACAAAAATACAGCTCTGGCGCATCTGCGCAGCTAAATACTGATGGATCTTTAACATACTCAACTCTGAGGTTATTGATAACCACAGTGCCACCTGTTTCAGTACGTAGCTGTAAAAATGAATTTTTAGTCGCAAGTTGACCTGGGACTGTTAAAGTTTGGCCAGCAGTAAGCGAGTTGATTAATTCATTATAAAAGCGAGAGTAATTACCATGGATTGATTTAGAGCTGCTTGATGAGTTGTTATCCACATAGATTTGGAATTTATTATCCCCTTCAGGGTCGCTCACACTGACGATATCCATCACCACTTGATACGGACGAGACAAATCTAAAGCACCACTGGTGGTGGTATCTGTTGCGGCGGTTTCAATACCTGGCGTAGTATTACCTAATGTGAAACGACCACCATCGAGCTCTAAACCGGTATCAATCACAGTGACTGAGCCACCCGTTTTGCTAAACATGGGTATTTCATCGCCGTTAGCATCAATAATTTTTTGATGATCAACAGAGAAAATATCTGCAGTGAGTGTGGTAAAGTCAGTGGTGATTGGTAATTCTACTGTTGGGATCTCACCTTCTACAGGAGGAACAATGGGTGGCTCAACCGGCGGTTCAACATCAGGAACATCTGTAGCGACAGTTTCAATGGTTAAGTTATCAATGACCATCATGGCAGCTGAATCAGTGCGTATTTGAAAGTACGAATTTTTAATATCTGGGTTTAAAATACCGCGGGCATCGACATGAGTCAGATCTGGGCCAGTATTTATATCTTCGCCTGGAATGTAGGTATATGAAAACCGTTGACCTGCAGGGGTGTTGGTTTCGTTTATGTCTTTACCATAAAACTTTGAAGCACCGCCATGCACTGAATTACTTTGGCTGGCGGTATTATTATCAACATACAACGAAAGGCCACCGGCTCCATTGTGAGAAATAACATCAAAGCTGATGGTAAATCCTTCGCTTAAATTATAAATCCCCACACCTGAGGTATCAGCCGCTGTTGATTCTTTACCAGGCAGGGTATTACCGATGGTAATACGGTCGCCTTCGAGAATTAGTTGGCCTGCAATGTCGTCAATTTCTGCGCTACCACCGCTTTTAAAATACAATGGGCCGCTGCCTTGCTCATCAGATAAGCTTTTATAGCTTGATGAGAAAAACGTTTCAGTGTCAGTATCAAATTCTTCAATTAGGGCTAAGCCTGCTTGCTCTGCGAGATCGTTAAGCTTTATGAGCTCTTCTTGCGCTTGCTGCTCGGAGAACACTAAAATATTGTTTTTAGCATCATCATTACTATCACAAGTAAGCACCAGTGTTGCCAATTCTGCCGGATCGCTGGTGGCACAAACGCTGTAAGTATTATTAACCGTATTGTGGGAGCGAGAAATAATATACTCAGTGGTAGCAGACTCACCTTCACCAGATGTTAATGCAAGTACACGATTACCGAATAAAAATGTATAACTACCGGTTGTAGTCTCACTGCCATCTACAACATGACTAAAAATACCTGCAAGGTTTGCTTCATCGTCTGGTGTTAACACTAACTGTGCAATGCTTGCTTCACTGCCTTGTACTAGTGGGTTGTAAATGGTGCCGGTAAAATCAGCAGTATTAAATGCTAAAGGCTGAGTGCTGTTGTATTGCTTAAAAATAAAATCGACAAAGTGCACAATAGCTTGATCAGCTGGAATTAAAGTACTGTTGGCTGAGCCTGCATCAGCGAGCCATGCATTAACGTTAGCCTCAAATTCATCGCTGCTGAAATAATCAGTCACTGTTTGACCTTCACTAAGCGTCATTTGAGCTGCCTGCGCAGCTTGCGCGCTAATGGTGATGCCATTACTAGGATCGCCATCAACATCGAGTGACTGCAATAAACGTAAGCTATTTATAACAGCAGGGTGAAACACGGTATCTGTTGAAAATAAAGCCAGTGGAGTAAGTACGTTGGCAGCGGAAACCGTAGGGAAGGTAAGTGCACCGATAGAGAAATCGATAGCTTCACCTCTAAAGTAATCGAACTGACCTTCAGCAGTCGTCACGCCATTGCTGACCGACGGACTATTGTAAGTTAAACCGGCAACTGGACTGTCAACAAACACCCCTTGAATAGGTGGCAGCGGTGCTTCTTTGACATTAACTGAACTTTCTTCACCGCAGCCTGCTAAGATCAAGCTGATCAGCAAACACGATGGTATTCTTATTGTATTATTCATGCATCCCTCCAAGGATGAAGCGTGTTTTATACGCGTTAATTGTGTGTGGTATTAATAAGTTAGTTTTTTATTATTAGTAAAATTTATAGTTCATACCCAACTGGAACGTACGGCCATAATCTTCTCGTTGGTAGAGAATTTCACCACCGGCTAAATCATTCCCTTTGAAGTAACGTAAATCCGCTTCATCGGTTAAGTTAATCGCGTCAAAGTACACGCTGAGGCTTTTTGTGAAGTCATATTTCACTTTCATATCAAAGGTTAAGATATCGTCTTGGTATATATCAGCCCATGACTTACAGGTGTGGGGGTCTGATACGGAAGCTGATACGGGACAAGAGCCAACCTCTTCAAGAATATCTGAGCGATAATTACTAATTAGGCGGAACGAGAAAGTCTCATTTTCCCAACCAACAGCAACATTACCGGTGATATCTGCTTGGCCAGGTAACTGCATTTTGTCTTGACGGATAGTGGCGTCGAGTTCGGCTTCGCTTTTTACAAAGGTCATATTACTTTGCCAAAATAAGCCATTTTCGAAGAATTGGTTGTAACTGAGCTCTACACCGTACACAGTGGCTTTATCACCATTGAGGGTGATATCAACCTGATTGAGAGCTAGATCTTGAGGAATAGCAAAATCAGACACTTGGTTTACAGGTAAAGTAAGCGGTAGCTCATCGATGCTCATTTGAATACCGGTGACATCGACGATGAAGTTATCAATATTTTTATAAAATACCGCTGCTTCCATAAATAACTCTTTGGATGGATACCAGCCAAATGAGGCATCAAAGTTATCTGAGGTCATGGCCACTAAATTTGGGTTACCTACTTGTAGCGCATTGTCAGGCCCTAAAATATAGCCTTGTAAATCAATGGCACTTTGCCCGTCAGGGGTGCTGTAGCATTCGTTGGTTGTTGGATCACATAAGCTAATATCACTATCAAAACGTGCAAAACCACGGGCTTGTTTAAATGAAGGGCGAGTATAACTAGTCCAAAGTGACGTACGCACTAACATTTCAGGATTCGGTTCGTAGCGTATATGCATACTTGGAAAAAATTCACTGTAGGTAATAGATGCTTCAGGTAAAGGCACCGAAATATCTAAGGTGTGATCTCCGCCAAAATTCCAATCATCATTTGATAATGACATATAACCGGTTGATGAAAACTCGGTATGTGCATAGCGAACACCGGTAATAACACTTACCTGCTCTGATAGCTGCAGCTCAGCCATAATATAGGCTGCGTAGGTATCTTCGTATAAGGTATAGTCTTCTTTAGTGCTGTCGATTGATACCTCGCCACCGGTGGCACTGTCGCGTGTAATTTTTGTTGAGTCAACCATGTACTCAAGGTCTTCGTTGCTAACAAAAGGGTAGGTAAATAAGCCACCTTCAGGCACCGCGAAGTTATAATCTGTCACATTTGAGTTGGCGACGGTAATACAGGTTTCATCTGTGCCACAGTCCAGTGGATTTATTGCATAGCTCCAGCGATCTTTATCACGAAAGTGTTCGCGTTCGTTATAAGTGCCACCAATTTTAATGAAATTCAGGTACTCAAAATCAAAGTCTTTTTGTAAGTTTAACTTGATACTCGTGACTTCGTCTGTTCGGACACTGTCTTCCATAAATAAGTTGTCGTATTCCATATTTGATAAATCGCTGATATCACCATCGGCTTCACCGGCAAAAACATCATTATCTGGATCTAACGCAAAACCACCTAAGGCAGCTGCTTCTTCAGGAGTAAGCACTTTCGCAACAATATTATTTTTACTACCTTGACCGTAGACAATATTTTCGCGCTCACGAAATTGCACGCGGCGATCACCCACAGATTTATCATCTGTTTTAGAATACGCGTATTCATAATCTACACGTAAAGTATCGGTAATATAGTTTTCACCACCGATGCTGTAATTGGTTGTAGTTGTTTCACCTTCTTGAATGAAAAATTGGTTGTAAATATCGATATCAGACAGTGCAAACTCTTTTGTATCAGCATTTACATAGATAATCTCATCTGCTTGGTCGCCATTATAAAAGTTATAAAACTCTCTTTGGGCGACGTCATTATCGGTGTAATTTGAGTAGTTACCACGAATGTAATAAAAACTGTCTGCGGTTGGTTTAAACTCAACATTAAGTGTTGCAGTGGTACGTTCTCTGTCGGCTATTTCACGGCGGTTTTCGAGTTGCGCGGGGATCAAAATTTCTGGCGCGACACTGAGTTCTTCTTCGCTTAGACCAATTCCCCCTTGTAAAAAGTTTAATTCGCGGGTGCTATGATGGCGTACTTCATCTACTTGGGTTTTTCTATCTTCATAGGATAGAGCAAAACCAACCCCTATTTTCTCGTCTAAAAATAGTTGTGTGCCATCAATGCTAAATTTAGGCGATTGCTCTTCACGTAATTCACTGTATGAATCTTGAAGCTTCATTTTTAATGTGTTTTTGCCACGATCATACGCAGAGATGGCTTTAACGTTTACTGCACCACCAATTGAATTGAGGTTCATATCTGGGGTAAGGGTTTTAAATACTTCAATGGCACCGAGTGAATCACTGGTGATGCCATCAAGGCCAATTTTACGGTCATCACCCGCGCCAGAGAGTTCTGCACCATTCATGCTCACTGATACGAATTTAGGGCCTAAACCACGCACCGCAATGTATTTTCCTTCTCCTTCACTGCGTTCAAGTGTCACACCTGGAATTCGACGCAGTGATTCTGCAACATTTTGGTCAACAAAATTTCCCATGTCATCCGTGGCAATCACTGAGCTAAATGCTTTTGCATCGCGCTCCATAGCACGTGCTTTTAAATCTGCTTGATAAACGCCTGTTACAGCAATGATTTCAATATCATCTTCAGCTTCTACGTTTTTTTTATCTGCTGTTATTTCGGCGTTTGTTGTTGGTTTGTCACTTTCTACCTTTGGCTGTACAGGATCAGCTGTTTGCGCATAAAGTGGCATAGCTACCATTAATGCTGCTGCGATCGTGCTTAATCTCATGCTCTTCATCTTTGTTCCTTTTCCAGGCTTTTAATTGTGTGTGCAAGATATGCGATTCCCGTTGATTCAAATCCCAACTTGCCACCGGTGGCAAAATGAAATAACATGAAGTTAACACTGTATTAATGAAACTGTCAATTTACATATTGACAATTTTTATTTTAACCAGCATTAAAAACGAAATAGCCAAGGAACATTATGCAAGTTCTGAAGAATAATAATTTAAACTATCTCAATATCGTATTAATAAGCATCATTACTGTGTTGACGATTTTTGTTTCGACTAATTTATACGCTGTACAAGTTAACACGCCATTGGCTTTTCCAACTGCAAAAGGGTTTGGTAAGTACGCGACCGGCGGCGTTGATGGCACCGTTTATAGAGTGACTACATTAGAAGATAACGTTGAAAAGCCACAGCCAGGCAGTCTTCGCTATGCAATTAAACAAAAACATCCTCGCACTATCGTATTTGCGGTATCGGGTGTGATCAAATTGGCAGGGGAGCTTAAAATATCACACGGTAATATAACCATTGCAGGGCAAAGTTCGCCAGGTGGGATTGCAATTGTCGGGGCTCCGGTTACGGTATCTGCCGCTGATAATGTGATTATTCGTTATTTACGCTTTCGCTTAGGTACTTTTGGCTATGCCGATGATTCTTTAACGGTACGTAACAGTGAAAATGTGATTATTGACCATTGTTCATTGAGTTGGTCCGTGGATGAAACTGCGAGCTTTTATAATAACCGTAACTTTACGTTACAAAACTCAATGATTTCGCACAGTTTAAGCCATTCAATTCACCCTAAAGGCGATCATGGTTATGGTGGTATTTGGGGCGGCGTAAATGCCAGCTTTATTAATAATATAATTGCCAATCATGCCAGTAGAACACCAAGGATCAATGGTCATCGGCTTAAATCACCGTACCCACAAAATGAAGAGTTTGTTGAGCTTATCAATAATATTATTTTTAACTGGGGGCATAATAATGTGTATGGATCTGAAAATGGTCGTTTTAACCTGATCAATAATTACTACAAGCCAGGTAAAGCAAGTAAGAGAATGCAGTTTGCTGATATTTGGTACTCACCGGAGATCAAAGAAAATCAAGCCTATATTATGGGGAATGTACTTGAGAACAATCCACAACTTACTGAGCATAATTACTTAGGTGTAAATTATCGCAAAGCAGTTAAAGCAAAACGCACCATCAGTAATGAGAATAGTCAGTGGTTAAGTGATAAAGCAATCATTACATCACCTATGCAAACAACGCTGGTTTATGTTAGTGCTGAGCAGGCATTTACTGATGCCATTAAGGGGCAAGATATAGGTGCAAGTCGCAATGCACATGGTCGATTTATTGATAATGTTGATAACTTAGTTTATCAGCAATTAACAGACGCTGTGTCAATCAAGAAAAACGGTTTAATTGACCACGAATTTGAATTAATAGGTGATTGGGATACTTATGAAAAGCAATTTTTAGGCTTTGCAGCAATCTCTGATACAGATCAAGATGGTGTGGATGATGACTGGCTAAAACAACATCAGCCACAATTTAAAAATGCCACTAAAGAGCAGGTTTTAGTGGCGTATTTAAACTCACTTAGCAACTAATAAAGTAAAAGCCACTTTAAGACTTAAATAGAATTGTTAAGTCAAAATGGCTTTCGATTATAACTTCAATAGTGTTCAACGATTGTTAGCGAATTGTGCTGTTAAAAAGTCATCAATAACACCAGTCGTTGGCGTTAACCACGGCTGGAATAACCAAAAGGAATGTGGTGCGTCTTCGAATTGATAAACTTGGCTGGTTATATGCAGCTCTTTTAGCTTTAATATTGCGCTGTCTCGACCTGCGCGAAAGCGTGGCACTGAGCTGTTAATAAAGAGTGTCGCAGGCGCGTTTTTATCAATATAGAAAATAGGTGATGCACCGCGCCAACGCTGTGGGATGCTTTCATAACGGCCTCCTAACCATTTACTGGCTGAAGTGACGGCTTTAGCTGGATTGTTTTCAAATGGTAATGCTTCAGCTGAGGTGAAATCACTTAAGCCATCTATATTTATCAGCGCTTGGACATTAATTCGCTTCGAGGCAGTATCGGCATTATCAATAACCCCGCCGCTGTAGGCTAATAACGCAGCTAATTGGCCACCCGCAGAGCCGCCCGATAAAGCAATCTTAGTGCTGTCTATATTATACTGATCAGCATTATTTTTAAGCCAATAAAACGCATCAACTAAATCCTCAACTGCTGCAGGATAAGGCGCTTCCTCGCTGAGGCGGTAACTGGGCGCAGCAACAATATAACCACGGTCTACCAGCGCAATTGCAAGTGCTGTCATTAATGCGGGGGTGCCTGATTGCCAACCACCCCCGTGGATCAATATGATCAAAGGCGCTGTTTGCGTTTGCTGCTTTTGCTGATAAATATCTAAAGTCTGTGCACTGGTTTTAGTTTGCTTGTAAACCAGTGCTTTATGAGCGATGACAGAGTCAGGAAGTGTCGTTGCGGGCACCTGCATGTGTGGATAGTGTTTGATTAGTTTTTTATAAGTATTTTCAACGGTGTAATCAGCTGCTATGCATGGCTGAACACATAGCAATAATACGGCAAAAAAGTTCAACTTTTGATATTTAAACATATTCATTTTAATCCAAAGTGTCATAACGGGCATAGTCAAAATCGGCATAGTTGCTAGCGCCAGGAGTTTGCGACAGGCTAAATAAGGCTAACTTAGCACCTACCCAGCGGCCTTTTTTAGCTTGAAAGTGTTCACCAATAATTTGAAACTCAGCACTTGCAGCGGTTCTATAACTAAAAATGGCTGTGGCGCCTGGTTGTAGAACGACTTTTAGTTCAAGATAGGGTTGTGTCAGTGGTTGTTGTTCTACGATACTTTCTTTACAGCCTTTTCTCGCATTAAAACAGTGCACATAGACTAGCTGTTGTTCGCCAGTAGTAGATGTTTTGATACCAATCCATGCATAGTCTTCACCAAATAAAATTAGTCCTGAGGAACTCGCTGAGCTTGTTTTGTTGACCTGCAATGTGGTTGTAAAAGCAAATTGCTCTGCGGGAATTTTTTGTAGTAACAATGAAGGCGTTGACCATAAATTAGTATTGTTTTGTGCTGTAATTGGCTGCGAGTATAAGCGTAAAAAGCCGGGGTTGTCTGTCAGTGAATACCAGCTGTTACTTGGATTTGCATTCCATTGCCATAATAAGCTTAGCTCAGCGCTGTTGAATTCATCATTGTCCACTATGCTGGTGGGCTGTGGGTTAATTTTGCTTCTAGGTTTAGTGTGCTGTAAAACCGGTTGCCCAGTTCCATTACCATTTTTATCTATGCCTATGATTGGCCAATCATTGTCCCAGCGCATAGGTTGTAAATGGGTGATTCGACCATACGCTTGTTTGCTTTGAAAGTGAATAAACCAGTCCTCATCAAATTGGGTGTGAACCCACGCACCTTGATGAGGACCGTTGATCACTGAATTACCTTGCGCCATTACTACTTTGGCTTCATAGGGACCGGTAATTTTTTTTGCTCTAAATACCGATTGCCAACCTAAATCTACCCCACCCGCAGGCGCAAAAATATAGTAGTAACGTAAGCGCGCATTTAAGCAGTGCGCTTAGCTATAATCGAAGTCTAGCTGCACATTCCACGGCATTAGGTCGGTAAAATCATCATCACCCTCATCTCGATTCGGCAACGTTTTAAATAAATGCACAAAGTAGTAATACGGATTGATGTCATTAGCACGACACGTCATCACAATACTATAAAGTATCGCGCTGGCCTGAGCACCATTAACCGATTTTGAGAATAGCCAGTTTTTTCTACCAGTGGTAAACGGCCGAATATCTCGCTCAGTAATATTATTATCAATCCCTAGTTCGCCATCTTCACTATACCGCATTAATTTCGGCCATTGATTAAGCGTGTATTTTATCGCTTTGCCAATATAACTCCCCGCCGTTACTTTACCTTCGGCTTCATCAAGCCACGCTTTAAAGTGCATTAATATGGGTAAGGCTTTTTCTTGTCGTAACTGATACCGCGCTTGAGGAGATAACTGTTTGTTTTTAGCGTGGGTTTCCAGTTTATATAATTGGCTGATAAAGCTGATGGCTTTATGCGCTCGACCTTTGTTTTTCGACTCTGCTTTTAAGGCATCGTTATATTTGCGTCTAGCGTGTGCCCAGCAACCAACAGGGGTAATGCCTTCAATACCGTCATAAACACGGTAACCGTCGCACTGTAAATAGCCTTGATAACCGGCAAGAAATTCTTTTGCGCAAGCGCGACTTCGACCTGCTTGGTAATCGTAAATCACGACAGGCTCACGGCTGACCTCATTGCTGCGATAAACCCACATGTAGGAATTGCTGCTAGGGTTGTCACCTTCATCTAACACTTGTGTACGGGTTTCATCGGCACATAAACTGTGCTCACTAAGCAAGTGACGTTGCATGGCTGCCACTAAGGGGCTGATTAGCAGGCCCGCTTTAATACACCAATTAGCTAATGTTCCGCGCGATAGTTCAAGGCCGCCACGGCCCAGTATGTCAACGAAACGATAAAGCGGTAAGGCATCGCAGTATTTGCCCGTAACAACCGCCGATAACGCTTCTGGACTCGCAATGCTGCCAGGAATAGGCTGCTTGGGTTTAGGCGCGGTGATTATTTTACTGGCCAATTGTTCATGCTCGCAATGTCTGCAAGCATATTTAAATTGTTTGTGCTTAATGACACTGACTTTCGCCGGAATAATCTTCACTTGCTCGCTGTCTTCACTACCACATTGATGTAGTTGTTCACCGCAACACTGACACGTTAACTCGGTTAAGGTGTGCTCAACCTCTTCTCGTTCAAAGTGCTCAGCCAGTATTTGTTTACCTTTCTTATGGTGTTTAGGCGGCTCAGTCGTTTTATGCTGCTCCGCTTCATTGAAGGTGCCCCGTGGGGCTTTTTCACTTTTTTTACCGTATTTTTGGGATTTACTTAACTTAAGCTCAGCAAGCAAGTGGTCAATCCGCGATTGCATTTCAACCTTATCTTCTTGCAGTGAAATTTTATCTTTTTCTAAGCCATCAAGCTTAGCCTGCATAAGTGCAAGCTGATTTTGTAGTTCGGTGATGAGAATAGTGTCTGGCATTTTAATAGCATGACACATGGGAAAGATCGTTCAAGTAAAAAAAACGATCTGGTTAATTTATATCACTGATAACCCTGATAAAGTTGAGTGGCGGGTTTTATTATTTACCGGTAAGCCAGATAATAACCATTGTAACTGCCGTTGTTCAATCCCCATGGCTACGTGTGCTTGAGCATGATTTGGCCATTGAAATCGTCCTTGCTCTAAGCGACGATAATAAAGCCAAAAACCATTGGTATCCCAAAACAAAATTTTTAATTTATCGCGTTGTTTATTACAAAAAACGAACCACGCTTGGCTTAAAGGATCGAGAGATAGGGTATCGCTGACAATAATACTTAACCCATTGATTGATTTTCGCATGTCGGTGAATCCCGTGACCAAGTAAACTTGGTGGGTGCAAGGTGTCACAGTACGCTCAATAATTTGGCTAGCGTTTGGTTAGCTAATGTCGACTCGAAGTCTATTTGATAGCCGTTTGGTGTGGTGAGTTTAATGATTGAAGGGTGTGTAAAGGCTTGCTCATGAATAACAAACGGGATCACCTGTTGCTTTTTAACCCTTATCGTTTCGTCAGAAAGGCGTTTACGCCAAACATAGAAAGTCGATGCGTTAATGTTGTTATCACGACAAAATTGAATGATGGCTAAACCACTCGATTTTTGCTGCTCAAAAATGCCTTGCCAGTGTTTTATTTTTTGCTGTTTATTCATAATTACCTCAGGTTAATATGCTGAGTAAATTATGCATAGGTAGCATTAATATTGGTATGTGGGTTTAATTGCGCGCTTACGTAGTAACCGTTACGTTTATAAAATTTAGGACCTTCAATGGTTCGATATCCAGGGTGATTTTTACCATCGACAATGTGTGTAAATTTATCACTGACCCAACTTGCGTCATCTTTCATTTCACGCAGCGTTAGTACATTATTAAAGCCAGCACGGCTTTTTGCCCATGCATGTGCTAAGTACGCTTTGCCGTTGTCATCCCATAAAGGTGCCGGGTCGATCAATCCTTTACCCGCTAAAATAAGCTGTGGGGTTGACCAAGTTCCAGCAGGATCATCTGTTGTGGTTACATAAATACCAAAATCAGGATCAGGGTAAAAAATCCAAAATTTATTATCATGAAAACGGATTGTTGGTGCCCATACGCCGTTGCCATGTTGTACTTTTGCAAAGTGCTCTTGTGGCAGCTGTATTGGCAGCGCATAATTTATTAACTGCCAATTGACTAAATCGGTAGAGTGTAAAATAGGCAAGCCAGGTGCAGAGTTGAAGCTAGATGCTGTCATGTAATAATCGCCATTAACAGTGACTACATCCGGGTCGGAATAATCGGCATGCAAGATTGGGTTTTTATATTCGCCATTACCAAGATCTGCTTGCCACGAGCTTTGAGTGTGTGTTGACGATAGTAATTTCGACTCTTTTGCATAACCTAGGCTGCTACTTAAGCAAGCGAGAAAAAGTGCTAAATAGAAATAGTATTTGTTGCTTAGCATAGGTTATTTCTCCATTTCTAAACTAGCAAGAATAAAAGGGCCGACTGCTTTAGGATCGTTCGCGCGTACATTTTCACTGATGTAATAAGCAAAGCTGCCATCTCGATATGGATTTGCGCCAAGTCCTGCTACTTCACATACTTGTTGGATTGATAAGGTATTATCTTTTTCACGTTTAATAAAGTTGCTAACTACAGCATTAAAGGTATTTTTTGCAATCACTTGGTAGCTATCAGACAAGTAACCTTGATTAACAGCTCTTGCAATCGCATAGCTGAGCATAGCACTGCCTGACGACTCTAAATAATTGCCGCGTAATTCACCTTTATCTGTAACTTGATACCATACACCGGAGTCAGAACGCAGCTTTAACATGTTATCTATCAATGTATTAAAGCGCTGTGATAGCCACGCTTTTTTAGGCTGATCATTCGGTAGTTGATCTAATACATCAACCATTGCCATGGCGTACCAACCGATAGAGCGCGACCAATGATTAGGTGATTGTCCGGTTTTTTTATCAGCCCAACGCTGTTGTTTAGATTCATCCCAGCCATGTACAGGTAGAGAGGTGTCACTGCGATAAGTATGTTGTTCAATTAATTCAAACTGTTTTATAACATCATCATACTGATCTACTGTCCCAAAGCGGCGGATATATTCGGCATAAAAGGGGGCTGCCATATATAAACCATCAAGCCACATTTGCGAGGTATAGCGTTTTTTATGCCAAAAGCCACCATCAATTGTGCGAGGTTGTAATTTGAACTGTGCATATAAAGTATCGAGAGCAAGGCGATATTTACGGTCTTTTGTTTCATCAAACATAAAAAACAGTAACTTGCCGGCATTGAGCATGTCGAGATTATATTTACTCATTACGTAGGTTTTAATACTGCCATCTTCCATTACTAAAGCGTCTACATATTCTTTAATGTAATTGAAATAGCGTTGCTTTGGTTGATGCTGATAGAGCTTGGCAAATGACAGTAACACTAAGCCATGGGTGTAGTCCCAGCGCGCTTCAGTGCGCCAATCAATGGTGTACGCCTGTGGATTACGAGTCATCTCAGAGTTAGCCATTTGCACGGCATAGCTCGGTGAGTTGTTATTATTTTGTGCAGACACATTCATTATTGAGCAGAGTAAGCAGCAGATAAAAAATGAAAAAATATTTTTATTTGCGCTGTTTTTATTGGTGTTAAGTATACGCATCATAAATCCTTATGAGCTAGTGTGCTGATGTTGTTGAAGGGAAGTGAGTGTTAGCCGGTAAGCAAAAATGCGCTGGATTTTGCTTACCGGCAGGCTGTTCTATGACTGGTTAGTTGTTACCAGCTAGAAGCTTAGCTACTTCAAGGCTTGCTAGAATGAAGGGACCATTTCCTTTTGGATCATTTTTGCTGACCGGCTCGCTCATATAATAGTGATAACTACCATCACGGCCAAAACCAAGGCCTGCAACATAGCATTGGTTAGTCATACTTACCGTGCCATCACTATGTACTAATGTAAATTGGTTAAGTAAACCTTGATACGCTGCAAGCGCGGTGTCTTGATAATCAGCATCGATATAGCCATTATTAAGTGCTTTTGCATAAAAGTAAGCGAACATTGCTGTTGCAGTTGACTCTTGGTAGTTACCTAAAGACGTTGGTTTGTCTAAAACTTGCCACCATGTGCCGGTATCAGTATCTTGAACTTTGGCAATATCAGTGGCCAACTCTTTTACCATGGCGAGTAAGGTATCGCGTTGCTCTGTGTTTTTTGCTGGGATGTAATCGAGTACATCAACCACCGCCATAGCGAGCCAACCCATACCACGGCCCCAAAACTCTGCGGAAACACCGGTTTGTTTATTCGCCCATGTTTGCTGTTTAGATTCATCCCAACCGTGATAGTACAACCCTGTTTTTGGATCGCGTAGTGCTTCCCGAGTGAGCTTAAATTCGTTTACCACCTCAGCGAAGGTTTCTTGTTGCTGGTGGCCTGTTTCAAATAAGCTGGCATATTGGGCTAAAAAAGGCATACCCATATAAACTCCATCTAGCCACACTTGATGTTGATATTTGTTTTTGTGCCAAAATGCGCCTTGTGATGTACGTGGCTGTAACTGTAATTGTGCGCGCAAAGCTTTTGCAGCCAATAAGTATTGTTGCTGCTGGGTATCTTGGTATAGCTGAATAAGGTTGCGACCGGGTGGAATATTATCAATATTAAAATTGCTTTGTTTATAGGCGCTGATTTTCCCTTGCTGATCAATAAAGCTGCCAGTAACTTGGGCAATTACATCCTTATAAGCTTGCTCATCAGTTGCCAGCCCCAATTGATAATAGGCATAAGGTTGTAAACCAATAATGTCGTATTCAAACTTTGGGCTGCGCTTACGGTTAGCATCCCAGCCATTGGCATGGTAGCCTAGTGTTTTTCTTTTCAGCTCTGAATCGGCAAGGGCGCGGGCCCATTCAAGGGCTAATTTATCATTAAGCGGTTGCGTCGTTTTTTTTGCTGTAACTGTGGTGTGCAAAGTAATGCGTGGTTTAATTGTCAACCTTTCAGCTTGTTGATCAAGGTACTCAATAAAGCTTTCTTTATCGTTGATACCACTTTCCGGCTGCCACACTGAGGCAAAATAGTAATCTGCATGTTGTATACTTTGCCCTTTTGGTTTTAGTACTGCAAGGTAGTTATTTTTATCTTGGCGTACGTCAATAACATCGCCTTTTTTAAAGAAAACCGCCATACCTAAAGCTGATTTATCTAAACTTTGATTGCCCCAACTGGCAATATAACTGTAGCCATAATTACTCATTGCATCGAGATCACCTTGAATAAACTCAGTCTCAGGGTGTTTGACCACACCGGCCACTAAATTAGACAAGTCTTTATCAGTGCTCAGTTCTACATGTGCTAAACGTGAGCCGCCATGCATACTAATGTTTGCGGTTAAATCTTGCTGTTGGTAACTGTTTTGCCAGCCTTGATACTCAATTTGAATACTGGCGCGTAAATCACCATTTTCAATAATCCGTGCTGTGCGCTGGGTCACATCAGCGACATGTTCCAGCTCATCATTACTACCTAGCAAACCAAATCCGCCTGCACCTAAAGACTTGCCCACTTTGAGAATGTCCATTCCCCAATCTTGTTTGTCATGATAAGAGTCATAACCATCAAGGCCAACAGTATGTAAAACAGGGGCTGCGGTTAATTTACCAAAAATGTCAAAGCCATTGCGCCAATCAAGGTAAAAACGATAACCCACTTTATCTGACTCAATACCTGGGCCTTCGTAACGGATCCAATTTGAATGATCGGTGTAATAATCTGGTGGCGTTAACTCATCAACATTTTTAAATTCACCGCCTACATACTCTTTTTTACCTGTGCCAACTTGGTGTTTTGGCGGACGAGAATGAGGCTGCCATTGACCACCTTGTTTATGGGCAAGATCAGCTTGAACACGTTTTGTTTGTGCTGTGATTACTGGTTTACTTTGCTGTGTTATGGTGACTTCAATCGGTGTATCATTTAAATCGACAATAAAATACACACCATCAAGTTTACCGTCTGAGTTAATATCTACTGCTTGGCTAGGTAACACTTGCTGCGCTGTTTTTACAGTTAAAGCCGCGGTTTGGCTAAGGCCTAAATCGTAATAGCTAAGATAGATTGGCTCATCAGGGCGCTTAAATGAAGATGGATTAACAATGTCTACTTTAGCAACTAGTGCGCTACTGAGTGAATTTGTCTCACTTGCTTGCAATGGTGTTTTAAGGTCAGCTTGTTCTTGGCAGGCAGCCAGTAAAAGGCTAGAGCCTAGAGCTGTTCCCATCATAATGCGCTTTGATAACAGTGATGTTTTTAAAGTCATGGTGTGTCCTCAATGGTTGAGCCACTTAAATTAAGTGGCTCTATTATTGTTATTTATCGAGATTATATGCTTTTTTCACTAGCCCATAGGTTAGTTGATAAGCCAGTGTCTGCGCAGTACTTTCACTAATTTGATGATTAGCTACCAATTCAGCCAAGTAACGGCAGTCAACGCGGCGTGCAACATCATGGCGAGCGGGGATAGATAAAAATGCACGGGTATCGTCATTAAAACCAACTGTATTGTAAAAACCTGCTGTTTCCGTTGTTTGTTGTCTAAAACGTAGCATACCTGCTGGGCTGTCATGGAACCACCAAGCTGGGCCTAATTTAAGGCTAGGGTAGTGACCTGCTAGTGGCGCAAGTTCACGACTATAGGTAGTTTCATCTAACGTAAATAAGATGATTTTAAGATCCGGGTGATTCCCGTATTTACTTAATAGTGGTTTTAACGCATTAACGTATTCAGTTTGGCTTGGAATATCACAGCCTTTATCACGGCCAAATTGATCAAATACCGCTTGGTTATGATTACGATGGGCACCAGGGTGAATTTGCATCACTAAGCCGTCTTTAATGCTCATACCTGCAAGCTCAGTAAGCATTTGGCCTCGGAATAACTCTTGCTCTTGCTCAGATGAATTGCCTGTTCGGCATTTTTCAAATAATGCTTCACACTCAGCTGTAGATAAGTCAGCAGTTAATGCAGTAGGGTGGCCATGATCGGTTGCCGTTGCACGCCCTTCAACACGGAAGTAATCACGACGTATTTGAATTGCTGCTAAATAACCTTGCCAAGTTGATGTATCTTGGCCGGTTATCTCACCAAGTTTAATTACGTTGTCGATAAAATCTTCGCGGCTAGCATCAACAACATCATCAGGTCTAAAGGTGGTGATCACACGTTTTGCCATTGCAGAGCCTGCAATTGCGCGGTGATGTGGTAACTGATCTAGCGCACCTTCAGTTGTGGCTATTAGTTCAATATTAAAGCGGTCCATCAATGCATGCGGCGTAAACTCGGGTGTTGCTAATGCGGCAGTAATTTTTTGATAGTAGTGTTGTGCATTTTCAGCGCATAGTTTTTCAGTAAAACCAAATACATCACTAAATACCGCATCAAGCCAATAGCCGCTTGGCGTGCCAGCATAGAGATGATAGTTATCAGCAAAAATTTGCCATACTTTTTCAGGCTTAGCTGCTTTAGAGCGAGCCATATCGCCTTGCAGACCATGCTCTGGCACGCCTAAATCAGTCATTGGGATACCTTGACTGTAGAGCATTCTAAACACATAGTGATCGGGTTTTATAAATAGCTCGGTGGCATTGCCGAAGTTTTCATTTTCATTAAACCAACGAGGATCAGTGTGACCGTGCGGACTAATAATCGGTAAGTCTTTAATTGATTCGTATAACTTTCTAGCGATTGCAACGACGCTAGGATCGCTTGAAAACAAACGATCTGGGTGCAATTCTAAAGGTTCAATATTGCTAGACATGGAAGGTTCCTTAACTGTTCTTTTTACTGTTAGCCACCGGTGGCATTTAAAGGTGAATTACACTGACATCGCGTGGCAGTCAATATATGTATTAGTTGCTATTAAGAACCTGAAGACAGGCTTGGGTTATTTTTTCATAGTCTTTATTTTGCACCCATTGTGGTTGTGCAACCCAAGTTCCACCCACCGCCATCACATTATTAAGCGCTAAATAGTCTTTGAAATTTTGCTCATTAATCCCGCCTGTTGGGCAAAAGCGAATATCAGCAAATACGCTGCTTACTGCTTTTAAAAACTGCTCACCACCACACAAAGAAGCAGGAAACAATTTTTGCTCAGTAAAGCCATATTCTTTAGCAAGTAAAATATCTGCGGTGTTTGAAACACCCGGCACAACAGGCACAGAGGATTGACAAAGAGCATCGAGTAACCGTGGTGATATAGCAGGCGTAACAATAAAATCACTGCCTGCGGCAAGACTTTTTGCAAGTAACGCTTGATCAGTAATCGTGCCGGCACCAACGCATAAATCGGGTAGTGCTTTTTTAATCGCGATTAATGCGTCAAGTGACGCTGGCGTGCGCAGCACAACTTCCACTAATTGGATACCCGCCTTATGCATCGCGGTCGCAATAGCGACACCTTCTTCACTACTATTTGCTTGTATTATAGGCAGTATTGGTTGCGTGCCTAATAATGTTGAAAACGCGTTCATACATCGGTTCCTATCATGATTGCTGTAATTGCGCCATTGTCAGTGGCTGCTTGTTTAAAGTGACATTATCTAAACTCATATTATTTACATGAGCTACGATTGACTGACTGCCTACTTGGTCAAAATGGCAGTTTTTAAAATGAATATCGTTAATTGGTGCGCGTTCAAAGCCATTAAGATAAAACGCTTTACTAAGCACATTTTTACAATGTAAATTTTCAATTTGAATATCACGAACTGTCGGATCGAATTGTCCCGCATCGCCTTCTTCATAATAGAAGTTGATCACAACAGCGTTTTTAACGGTACCAACGTCAACATTACGAATGCGGATATGCTCGATCAAACCGCCACGTACTGAGTTAGTTTTGATACGAATAGCGCGCTCTAGATGCGGGCTGTCCATAGTGCAATTTTGCACAAAGACATTGTTTACACCACCTGATATTTCGCTACCAATAACCACTCCACCGTGGCCTTCTTTCATATGGCAGTTTTCAATAACAATGTTTTGTGAGGGGATACCGACACGTCTTCCGTCTGCATTTCGCCCTGATTTAATTGCGATACAGTCATCACCGGTATCAAATACACAGTTTTTAATATGTACATGATCGCAGCTCTCAGGGTCACAACCATCAGAGTTTGGCCCGTGGCTTGAAAAATTAACCTTATCAACCGTAACACTTTGGCATAAAACCGGATTCACTAACCAAAATGGCGAGTTTTTAATTGTTACACCTTGGATTAAAATATTTTTACATTTATACGGTTGAATAAAAGGGGGGCGTAAATAGGCGCCGGTACTGTATATACGTTCGCTTACCGGCACACCAGCTTCGGCATCAACCATCAACTTATTACGTGCTTCACGCTGGTGCAATACTTTACCTTGGCTATCTTTAATTAAATCCCAATGGCCTTCTTTGTGTGGACCTTTCCAAGGCCACCATGTTTGGTTATCGCCATTACCTTGTAGTGTTCCTTTACCTGTGATGGCAATGTTTTCTTGCTCATAAGCATAAATCAGTGGTGAGTATCCCATCATTTCTAAGCCTTCCCAGCGAGTAAATACTTCGGGTAAGTAATGAGTAGGATCAGTACTGAAACTTAATATTGCATTATCAGCCAAGTGTAAATTTACGTTAGAAAGTAAATGAATGGCACCGGTCAAGTAGGTACCATTTGGAATATAGACCTGACCACCTCCTTGTGCGTGGCAGGCTTCAATGGCGCCTTTAATTGCTTGCGTACAATCATATTGTCCATTTTCTTTAGCGCCAAAGTCTTTAATATTAAATTGCTTAGCAGGGAAGGTCGGGACCACAATTTTGGCTTTTATTTGTTCAGCCATTTGCCAATCATCTGCGCTAATTGGCGCTTCAAATACATTGAGTAAAGGTGCTGACTGACAGCCCATTAAAGTTGCTGTTACCAAAGTGCTAGAAGCTAAGGCTTTGAGAAAATAGCGTCGTTGATTATTCATCTTGTATCCTGCTGCTGTAAATTGGAATTATTATAATAAGCTAACATTAGCAGCTTTTGCCACCGGTGGCAATGGGGTTTTGAATTTTTTAATCGATATTTTATTTAAGTGATAGATGCACATTATCGAAAATAATCGGTGGTAAAAACCACCGATTATACAGGGAGGGGAGTATTGAAAAACAAAAAGAGTTACTAGAACGAGCCTCTTAATCCAAATATAAACTGACGGCCAGTTGATAAGTTTTCATAAGGGCGTTTAGTGTAAATATCATTCCATTGGTCCTGTGATGCGTCTGTTAAATTTACAGCTTCAAAGTTGATGCTTAAATTTTCACTTATGTTATATCTGCTTGAGAAGTTCAGCTTAGCTTTAGCGTCGTAACCTCGAACAAAAGTTGATTCATCAGCATATTCACTGAGGTACTGTTTATTATACTCGCCTCTGCAATTATATGAGAAGCGGGCAGACCATTTATCGACCTCGTAGTACAGTGTCAAATTATAGGTATTTTTAGATGTTTCTTCTTCAACAAGGTTAAGTTGTGTGCCATAGAAGGGATCTTCTATATCACGAGTATAATCAATGTAAGTATAATTAGCTTGCAGGCCTAAATTATCAAACGGTTCAGGCAAAAAGCTAAATGGTTGTTGGTAGATAAATTCAGCCCCCCACATGTTTTCAGGTGGAGTATTGGTAAGCTGTGTTACTTGCCAAGTGATAGTGCTTGGATCTTGTTCACCAATATCTATGCCTAACTCATCAAGTTGTGCTTGTGTTAGCACTTGATCTGAAGACTCTTTTGTTAAGCCAGAAATATCTTTAAAGAAAAATGAGGCTCCAAGTAATGACTCTTCATCAAAATACCATTCTAAACCAACATCATATTGTTTTGATTTATAAGGTTCTAATGTTGGTCCTGCGCCCATTTTTATTTCCGCACTTGGGTCTTCAGCATCCGGTACGTTAACACTAATTGCTGAACTTAAATCTGACAGTTTAGGTCGCGTAATTGCATGAGAGTAACTAAAACGTGCAATTAAATCTTCAGTTAAGTCATAAGCTAAATTTAAAGATGGTAAGAAATCATCGCCTTTACTGACAGTTGTCCGCCAGCCATAACCATTGTCATAGTTAGCGCCATCACCAAACCCTGCAGTGTAACCATCTTTATAAATATGATCTAAATTAACAATTTTGCTGGTGTTTTTATTATCTATATAGCGTACACCGATATTACCGCGTAATTCTCGGGCAAAAATTTCATTTATAAAATCAAGTTGTAAATATGCAGATGTTACTTCTTCTTTAATATAATATGCACGTTTATATTCTTCTTTTGCTTCAAAAAATGAAGCGTTACCAAATGCACTCATCGCAGCATTATAATCTGGGGTTAGCCATGTATTCGTGCCTAAAGTTGAGCTACCTGGTACGTCAACATTATTTCCAAATGCGACTCCCAGCTGGTCTAAATCAGTAGCAAATAAGCTACCATTTGTAAGAGCCGGATCTAAATCTACAACTTGTGTTTCAGCACTTTTACCACTGGTTTTATTTGTTTCTTTATCTAAAGTTTTCCATGCATTTCTAAAATCATGTTGCTCTGTAATGAATGAGCGTTTACCAACACCAAATTTAAGTGTCATCTCAGAACTAAATTGGTACGCCAAGTCGACTTTAAAAGAACTATTTTCACTGTCAATAGTTTGCGCACGATTACGTGTTAACCCCATAGAGTAATTATTTGCATCCATCATTTGTTGTTGAATTTGCTCTTTGCTGTATGTACCACCAGGTGATTGGCCAGCTGCGAAAGCAAATGACGGCATATTTGAAGTTATACTGCCATTACCAATGGCAACGCCACCGGTATTGTTTATAAGTGATAAAGGATCAATATTAGCATCATAGCTGTAAGCAACTGTTGAGCCCTCACTATCTAAAGCAAAAGTACGTGTGTAAGGAATGTCTAGGGTTGATTTTCCTTTACCTGCTAAGAAAGTAAGGGTCAACTCGTCGTTAATAAACCAATCGCCAGTTAACGTAATTTGATCAAATTGAGATTCAGATTTATCTTCCCTGGCTTCTGAACGGATCACTGCATTAGAAAATGAACCTGCAACAATGGTATTATTTTCATCTGTATAAATGTTTTCAGGCACAATGTTTTTTTGATCTCGTAATAAAACAGAGTACTGATACTCTTCCATAGTAGTATCTAAATCGGCATGAAGAACATCTAAATTAAACGATAAATTATCAGTTGGTGCATATTGAAATGCCGCCGTTGCGCCTAAACGCTTTTGATCTTTAGAAAATACAGAGTAACGTGGGATACGCGGTAAGTATAAGCCATCCAGATTATCGTCAGTATAGTTACCATTTTCCATGAGGATAGTTTTTGGGCTAGCAGTTAAATAATTAGTTCCGCCGGGTTGATTAACGGGTAGTCCATCAGCCGAATATTTCGGATTATTTACTGTCCAACGCACAGTTGTAGGACCTTCGCTTTGTACAGTCCCTCCTGAATATGCAACAGAGAATAATGCACCGAAAGTATTATCCCAATTTTGGCTTACCATAAAAGACGCGCGTGGCGCTAAATCTTCAGAAATCTCGTTGTAACGCCCATTTACACTATAAGCGCCTTTAAAACCGTCATATTGAAAAGGTCGTGCTGTTTGTAAATTTACATTACCTGCGATACCACCATCTTCCAGTTCAGCTGCTGCTGTTTTATTAATATCTATTTGTGTGAATAATTCAGATGCGAACACATTGTAATCAAAAGCACGTGAGGTATTAGAGCCACCAGCACCATCTGTTGCTGCGCCTGCTGAAGCTGATTCCATACCGTTAATTGTGGTTTTAACATAGCGGGCACCTAAACCTCGTACTGTGATCTGTCGGCCTTCACCGGCATCTTCTTCAATTGAGATGCCAGGTACACGAGCAAGAGAGTCAGCTACATTTAAATCAGGGAATTTACCAATGTCTTCTGCAATGATGGTTTCACGGGTGCCTACGGCTTCACGCTTAGACATCAACGCAGCATTGATACTGCCTCGGTAACCTTTAACTTCGATTACTTCAAGTTGGTCGTCTGAATTTGTTTCTTGTTGTGGCGCTGCGTATGCGATAGCACTGCTAAATGCACCACCTAGAATTAAATAGGACATTAATTTGTTGAGTTTAAAATTGTGTGTGCTGGTTGTCATAGTGGTTCCACATTCTACTTATTGTTATGCAGTTAACATGACTGAAAATCTTGTTTTTGTCATGCACTTGTTTCTCGATTCTAATTGTACCTAAGCTCATAATCCATAATGGGAAAAACAACGAGTGAAGCAGTAGAAAAATAGTGACGAATTATTTTGCTACCGGTGGCACGAATGAAAAAATATAGTGTTCCTAGGTCAATGTCAAACTAAAAAAATAACATTAATCACCTTTATTTTACATTTACAGCTAAGCCAAAAGCATTGTTTGGTGCAACTTGATAGATAAGTGTATTGATTTAAAAGGTTATTTGCCACCGGTGGCAAATAGGATTTAAAAGAAAAATATTTGTAACTATTCACCAAGACAAATTATTTTCTAAGGATCTTTTTTAGCTATTGACTGATCCTGCCAGTATGCCAAGCTAGAGCTATTACCCTATCGCTCTAGCTTTAATGAATTTAAACAGCATAAATATCACTGAAATAGTTGAGCAAACTAAAACTCAGTTACAAGAAGATAAAACACTCTCGCCAGCGTTGAAGATGTCTATTGAACTCATTCTTGTTGTCGTTGTTATGCTAGCTAGTAAATTAGGACTTAATAGTCAAAATAGTAGCATTCCTCCATCAAAAGATATCAACCGTACAAAGCCAACGAGAGAGAAGTCAGAAAAATCAGCTGGCGGACAAAAAGGCCGAGTAGGTAAAACGCTGACTCAAACAGAAACACCTGATGAGGTACAAGTCATTTTAGTTGACCGAGATTTTTTACCTAAAGGTCACTATCGTGAGGTGGGTTTTCAAAAGCGACAAGTCGTCGATATAGATATCAGTAAAGTGGTGACCGAATACCAGGCTCAAATCCTTGAGAATGAGCAAGGGAAGCGGTTTGTTGGTGAATTCCCCCAAGGTGTTAACGGTCCTATTCAATATGGTGTTGGTGTGAAAGCCCATGCGGTTTACTTATCACAATATCAATTACTCCCTTATAACCGCATTGAAGAATACTTTAGTGACCAACTAGGTATTCCGATCAGTGCCGGCAGTTTATTTAACTTTAATGAACAAGCAGCGGCACTGGTAAAGTCATCGGGCGCAGAAGGTATCATCAAAGCGGCATTACAAAGCCCGTATCAAACTTTGCATGTTGATGAGACTGGCATTAATATCGGCGGTAAACGGCGATGGCTTCATGGTGCATCAACGACTTGGTGGACTTATTTTTATCCTCATGAAAAAAGAGGAAAAATAGCGATGGATGAGGCCGGTATTTTACCGCACTTTACCGGTGTGCTATGTCATGACCATTGGAAGCCATATTATCAATATACCCAATGCCAACATGCATTATGTAATGCTCACCACATCCGAGAATTAGAAAGGGCTTGGGAGCAAGACGGCATGCAATGGGCGAAGGATATGCAAACCTTACTTAAAGAAATGAATAAAGCTCAAATAGATAATCCCGACCTAGATAAAGGGGCTAAACAGAAATATCGTGAGCAATATCAAAAAATATTGCTTCAAGGTGACGCTAAATGTCCACCACCAGATAAAAGTAGCCGAGTGAAAGGTCAGCGAGGCCGATTAAAGCGAACCAAATCCCGCGCATTATTGGAACGACTAAGAGATTATCAAGATGATGTTTTACGTTTCATGATGAGCACTGGCGTGCCATTTACCAACAACCAAGGCGAGAATGATATTAGGATGACCAAGGTTCATCAAAAAATATCGGGGTGTTTTAGAAGTAAGCAAGGAGCTGAAATGTTCTGCTTGCTGAGAAGCTATTTATCGACTTGCAGAAAACAATATGTATCTGCAAGCCTAGCCCTTGAGTTATTATTCAAAAATCAGCTGCCTGATATATTCATTTCAGATGAGGCTGAATAGTTACAAATATTTTTTGTTTTTTTAGCAAATAAAAAAAACAGCTTAATCAAATAAAGTGATTAAGCTGTTAACCTTAGGGGGAATTAGCATTGAAAAGAGTTTTATAGGTTATAGCGGATACCCAAGAAGAACTGGCGGCCGGTATGGTTATATTCACGCGGTAAATCTAACGTACCATCGCCTGTGGTATAAAGGCGTTCATATTCATCTGTGAGATTTATTGCTTCAAATGTCATAGTGACATTCTCATTGATGTTATAAAAAGCCGATAGATCGAAGTGCGTTGGTCCTGTTGTTGCTTCTTCTGCGTTACCATTGTTACCTGTGTAATCAGTAATATAGTTATCACGAGTATTCATTGAGGCACGTATGCCATAGTCTTCTACTTCATAATACAAGGTGAAGTTATATGAATTTTCAGACAACCCTGTAATTTCTCCTGCAGAAACATAGGTATAGTTAGATACAAGGCCGGTATTTTTCAAGAACCCAGGTAAGAACGAAAAAGGCTGTTGGTAAATAAGCTCAAGCCCTTTAATAACGGTACCATCACCATTAACCGGTACATAATGAGTGTATGGGGTAGTGCGTGGATCTAATGCACTTGATGGGTCATACTGCGGATCATTATCTATAAAGGGTAAGTAGGCTGGATCGACTAACTTTTCTTCTGTGTCACTGGTTATAAACGAGCCAATGTCTTTATAAAACACGGTTGCTGCAAGTAATGACTCTTCCTCAAAATACCATTCAACACCAAAGTCTGTATTGGTAGAGGTAAATGGGTCTAAAAATGGGTTACCTGCACTCACAGTACCATTTAAATAAGAAAACGAAGGATTGCCGGGATTGAGCGAACTTAAACTTGGCCGTGTCATGGTTTTAGACAAACCGAGCCTTACAATCACATCGTCTGTTGCATCAAGGGCTAAATTCAGTACTGGTAGAACATTATCGTAGCTATTTTCGATTGTTACTGGATCTGTTTGAATAAAACCTGTTGATGTTGTTTCAGTTTTAACATAACGCACACCGGCATTGGTGCGTAACAACATATCAGAAATTTCATATTCAAAATTTGTCTCGATATACGCTGCCATGGTTTCTTCTTCAACTTTCCAGCTTTGTGCGCTGCGCGGTATCCATTCTTTTACTAACAATTGTGAGTTTATGGCATCAAAATCAGCGACTAGAAACGGCGATAATGTACCATCGTAACCTGTGCCAAAATCATCATTTGGCATAAGTTGAGAAAATCCAGCTGCGGAATCTTGATCAGGAAAGCCATTTATTTGGGACTCATTATAGCTAACAGTTCTATCATTATAAGCAATACCGCCTTTTATATTCATCATGTCCATTTGATATGACAAATCAACCTTCGCTGTATCGTTTTCTCTTAATACATCGGTGGCACGTAAGCGGCCATCCGCTAAATCAAACGAATTTGCATCTAAGGTGTCGTAATCATAATCCATAACGGCAGTATTATTTGCGGTACCAAAATCCATCGACACTCTATGTGGCGTGTTGTTAGTCATGTTATAACGATATTGCTCAGAGCGGGCATCAGATTCAGCTGTGCCGACCATGGCATCTAAGGTTAGGTAGTCAGATAAATGATACTTGCCTGAGAGGACATATTGTTGGAACTTTGTTTTTGAAATCTGTTGACGGCTTTCTACGCGAGATTTTACACCATTAAATGTCGCTGCTTGGATTTGTTTACCGTTATCAGCAACTGTAATTGATTCAGGGGTAATTTCGCTGAATGTATTTCTAAACATCTCGAAAAAGTTGTACATGGTACGGTCATTATCGAGTGTCGAATGTAATGTATCTAAGGTAAGAACGAGATCATCATTTGGGGCATATTGTAAAGATCCGGTAAAACCTAAGCGGTCTTGTTCATTCCCAAAAAAATCAGGACGAGGCAGGCGAGGGGTATATAAACAGTTTACTGGATCTACGCTTTGCCCTTCAAATTCACAATTACCGGTGTTGGGTGTGCCAATTACTTCAGTATTAGCAGTATCTGCGTATATACCGCCGCCATCAAGTACTGGCGTAGTCCAGCGCACAGTACCAAAACCTTCTTGACGTACGGTTCGTTCAGATTTGGCAACAGAAAATAAAGCGCCAATAGTATCATCAGCAAATGTGTTACTGATCATAAACACCATGCGTGGGTCTACTTGTTCTGTTAGGTCGTTGTAACCTGCTTGCGCGGATGCTGCAACATGAAAACCGGTTGAATCAAAAGGCCGTGCAGAATACATATCAACAGTACCGGCAATGCCGCCTTCTTCGGTAGCCGCGGTTGGCGTTTTTTGAATATCAACACGATTAAATAATTCAGAAGCAAATATATTAAAGTCAAAAGCACGACCCCCATTTACACCACCGCCAGAATCTGTGCCATCAGTACTTGCGGGCACTTCCATACCGTTTAAAGTAGTACGTGTAAATGCAGGACCTAAACCACGTAAGGTAATTTGGCGTCCTTCGCCACCTTCGCGGGAAATAGCAACACCAGGAATACGCTGTAATGATTCAGCAATATTCAGATCAGGAAACTTACCAATATCTTCGGCAGCAATAGACTCTGTGGTATTTACTTCAAAACGCTTAGTAGCGAGAGACTTGTTTAGCGATGATCTAAAACCGGTTACTTGAATTAACTCAATGTCACTTTCGGCTTTAGTTGTTGCATTTTCTTGTTCATCAGCCGCCATTGCATAAGAGGTAGTGCCCAACAGTAGTGCGCTGATCAAGCAATTGAGGGGCTTTAAAGCGAATTTATTTGTTGTCTTCATTGTGTGTGTTCCTCGATATTACAGTCATGTTGTTCTGTTAATGTCAGTGCTGTTTTTATTTTTAACGCTAATTTTTTGTTTGCTTGTATTCATCAAATTATTGCTAGCTCCTGCTGTATAGCTGCACCATAGAGGCCAAAAGTATTCCTTTAAACAATGACGCTGGTTGCTCGCTTTTATAGTTCGTTTTATTTAACTAGCTTGATGATTGCTAAAGCCAAAATTGCGTTTTAATAAATACGCGATTAATTTCTTTATTCTCCATTTCATAAAAATTCTGCTGATACAGCAACGTATCGTTAATCTAAAGTAATGAAATAAAAATAACATTAACCATCTGAATTTAATCATTAAAAGTTAAATTACAACATCCTGTTTATTTTATTACATTGCTTTGCTACCGGTGGCATAAATTTCAAGTTAGCTGTTCTAAATTACAATGTCAAACATTAAAAGTTACATATTTAATGTATTTTTTACATATTCATTGGTGAAAAAAGAGACGACCTTAAAGCTTAAAATTTAATTAACGTTGATTTATATAACGTCGTTGCCACCGGTGGCGGTTGGTGTTATGTTTAAAAAATGGCTAGCTCTACCGATATTTATTTCCAATAAAAAATATAACCGATGACTAGCTAACCGTTAATTATTCAAACACAATAGAGCGATAGATATGGCTAAATTATTAATAACAATACTTATCATGGTGAGTTTTTCGTGTATGTCGGCTACAGATAAAACACAGGTTTTTATGGCAGGGGATTCAACCATGTCAATTAAAGAAATTAAAGATTACCCAGAAACTGGCTGGGGAATGCCGTTTAGCATCTTTTTCAATGAATCAGTAAGTGTGATTAATTTAGCTAAAAATGGCCGTAGCACAGGGACTTTTATTAAAGAAGGGCTATGGCAACAGATCACAACAGACCTAAAAGCGGGTGATTACGTTATTATCCAGTTTGGCCATAATGACCAGTCAAAAGAAAAAGGCGATCGCTATACGCCTCCACAGCAATATAAACAAAATTTGCTGAATTTTATTACTGATGTACGCGCTAAAAAAGCCAAAGCGATCTTAATGACGCCAGTAACAAGACGTTATTTTGACGATGCTGGCAATATTAAAGAAACTCACCCAATTTACTCTGATTTAGTTCGTGAAGTAGCAGCGCAAAGTGGCGTTGATTTTATTGATATGGATCGGGTAACCCAGCAGTACTTTCAAAACCTTGGTGAGCTCAACTCCCGCTTACGTTTTATGCAACTTGAGGAAAATGCACACCCTAATTATCCAAAAGGTGTAAATGATAATACCCATTTTAATGAGCTTGGTGCGCGTGAAGTTGCGCAACTGGTTTTAGCTGAACTACGTAAGCTCAATCACCCATTAGTAAATATGTTACGTACTCCAGATCCTAAACATTTAAGATAACAAACTTCCCTTAAACTTTAGCCACCATTTACGCTTAGTGAACTGGTGGCATTTTTGTTTCTTTGCGACTTATTTATAGCCTTTATTAACAATCTCTATTTATAGCCAATCAATTTCGTATAACATATTCTTCTATTAGCTGAATCTAGCATTGAATTGTGCCTCGTGGAGTCCCATAACCAAGTCATAATTTAAATAAATTTATCAGACTCTGATAGGAGTATGTATGGCTGAGTTATCTGCAATTCCTTTTTCTTTACTTGAGCTAAGCCCAATGAAAGAACACCAAAGCGTGTCACAAACACTCGCTAACAGCGTAGCATATGCTCAAAAAGCAGATGAGTTAGGTTTCAAGCGTTTTTGGATGGCAGAGCACCATAATATGCTAGGTATTGTTTGCGCCGCTACGTCAGTATTAATCGGCCATATAGCTGGGAAAACAAATAATATTCGCGTTGGTGCTGGTGGAGTCATGTTACCCAATCATCCGCCATTGGTCGTTGCTGAACAATTTGGTACATTAGAAAGCCTTTACCCTGGGCGCATTGATTTAGGGCTGGGTCGTGCACCGGGTAGTGATCATATTACCAGTCGTGCACTAAGGCGGGATGAACGTCGCGCTGAAAACTTTGCTGATGAAGTGACAGAGCTACAAACGTTACTTGGCCCTTATGATGGTAGCTACCCGGTTCGGGCGATCCCAGGTGAAAACACCAATGTACCAATATGGTTATTAGGTTCAAGCTTATACAGTGCAAAGCTTGCGGCAGAAAGAGGCTTACCTTATGCCTTTGCTGGACATTTTGCGCCGCGTTTTGTTTATGATGCTATTGCATTGTATCGTCGTGAATTTAAACCATCTAAAGTGTTAGCTAAGCCACATGTCATGTTAGGACTCCCTGTTGTAACAGCAGATACTGATGAACACGCACAATTTTTAGCAACCACCTCAAAACAACGTATTTTAGCCTTATTACGTGGTGATCCCTTATGGTTAAAACCACCAGTGCAAACAATGGATGGCTTGTGGAGTGCGCAAGAGCAAGCACAGGTGGAAAACTTTTTAGGACTGTCGGTAGTCGGTAGCTCAATCACAGTTGCCCATAAACTTAGTATGATTGCTAAAGAATTGAATGTGGATGAATTTATATTTACCAATGACTTATATGAAAGTGAAGATAGACATCGTGCCCTTGAAATCTTAATGGCGATAAAATAAATATTTCATTCAAAAAAGTGACTCGTGTTAACTAAAATTAAGCAACGGCTCATATTGCTATTGCTATCCTACCTTTACCAACTAGAGCAAACGCTCTAGTTGGGTGCTATATTTTTAAAGACCCTATAGAAATAGACAACTTAATTAATTAAGTTAATTCGTCGTTTTTGTTCGGTTTTATTAATCACTGTGATTTATACAATCAATTTTAACGTTTGAATCAAATTCATTAAAATAAAGGCATAAACCCAGTTACTCATCAAAAGGAAGGCCGGCAATGAAACCTCAAGACTCAACAACCACGCAATCTTTCAATAAAACGGCATTGATTGCAGAGGGTGGGGGGCAACGAGGAATATTTACAGCGGGTGTACTGGATGCATGGCTTGAACACAATTATGATCCATTCGATTTATTTATTGGCACCTCAGCCGGCTCGCAAAATTTAACCAGTTTTTTAGCACGACAAAAAGGTTATGCAAAACGCCTTATAAGAGGCTTATCAAGGCATAAACGATTTTTTCAATTAGGCAGAGGTCTACTTGGAAAAAGTATTGTTGATCTTGATTGGTACTTTGATAAAACCACCGAGTTTAATCGTGCTATTGATTTCAAAACGGCTAAAACAAGTTTAGGTGCAAGAGAGTTATTGATCACAGCGACTAATGCAAAAGATAGAAAACCTTACTTTTTAACGCCAACTGGTGAAGATAAACAATGGCGAGCATTATTAAAAGCCTCAAGTGCATTACCGTTTTTATATAAGCAAGGTGTTAGCTTAACGCCTTGGCTTGATAAAGTTGCTGCCAATGAAGAGTTTGCAAGCCTACAAAGTACAGCTGTAACAGATGATTTCTTTTTAGATGGTGGCCTTGCTGCACCTCTGCCTGTCATTGAGGCTTATAATCGTGGTGCGCGGAAAATTGTCGTTATTCGTACGGTTGATGCCTGCCTACCCATTCAATCTGCTTGGGTTAATAAGCTAAAAGCGTTTGTGTGTGCATCAGGTTATTGCCCTAAAACTATTGACTATTTACTACAGCATGAGCAAGCATATTTAGATGAATTAAACTTTATGGCAAACCCACCAGAGGATCTTGAACTAATCCAAATATTTGCGGGCAGCAAACTACATAGCAAATTATTAGGCAGCACAGACAGTGACTTACGCCATGATTATAAATTAGGCTTGGCGGCAGGTAATAGCTATTTAACCCAGCAATATTCGTCTCATCAAACAACTCAACCGTGTTACGGATAATAAAGCCGTAACACAATGGTTAACGGGCGCTTTCTACGATTTCAGCGCGCCGATAATTACTAATTGCAGCACCTGCTAAAACAAATACCAGAGCAACAACAACAGACCACGAAAAACTAATTTGTTCAGCAAAAACCAACATGACTGTAGAGAGTAACGGCGTTAAAAAGCTTAATGACGCAAGTAGTGATTTATTACCTCGTTTTAATGCACTATCCCATAAGTAAAATGCGCCGCCTACAGGGCCCATTCCTAGTAGTATAACGCCGATACTTTCAGCACTTGAAAAATTCAACTGAGTTGGCTCAAAATACAAGTGTGCTAACAACGCCAAGAGTGCTACATAAAGTGAAAGCCAGCCTATATCGTCCACATGATTATCAAAGCGTGTCATCAAAAATGAATAGCTTGACCACAATAGTGCGCAACTAGCCGCGAATAAATAGCCTAATGAGTTTTGGCTACTAATGTTGATCCCGCTGCCATCGGTTATCAACAATACAATGCCAATAAAACCGACGAACCCTCCGATGATTGCATTTATTCTAGAGCATGAGTTAGCAATAAACACACCTAGTAGCAACGGCCATAAATACACAATTAGGCTAACTTCAATAAGTGAAGCATATTTTAACGCCATAAAATAGCAAAAGTGAAAACCAAATAGACCAATAATACCTATGATTGTTTGTGTTTTACTCAGTGAGGGAGGGGTAAAAAGAGGCTGCTTAGTGAGTACCCTCTTTATAAATAACAATAAAAACGACACAGCAAAGCACATAAACAGTAGCTGAAAAGCAGGTATCGACTTTGTTAAATTCCCCAGTAGTGCTAATGCACCCCATAAAAAAATAGCTAATACACCAAAAGTTGTTGCCATCACGCATATATCAGTTAAAGAGCAGGGAATTAGTATATCAAGCTATTGCCTGTTAATTTGTGATAAATAGCATTTTTGAAACTTAAATAGAGATTTAATACAGCCAACCCTTGCTAATTTATATCAGCTAGATAAAGTAGCGACTAAATAAGTATTCTAAATTTAAGAATTAGTATTCTCTCTATATTTAACAACAATAAAAGGGCAAACATGTTTGATTTGATCGTAGGCAGGATAAATAATCTGCTTTGGGGCGAAGGGCAAATACTGATCTACATTTTACTATTCACCGGTATTTGGTTTTCAGTACGTTTAAAACTGATTCAAATTTTTAAATTTAAACATATGTTTAGTTTACTAAAAGGCAGTAGCAAATGCGATAAAAACGACATTAGTTCGTTTCAAGCACTTTGCACCGGATTAAGTGCTCGGGTTGGCACGGGGAATTTAGCTGGCGTTGCTGTGGCAATATCATTAGGTGGCAGCGGCGCGATATTTTGGATGTGGGGGATTGCCATATTAGGCATGGCCACAGGGTTTGCTGAAAGCGTACTTGGTCAAGTATATAAAGTGCGCGACAGCCAAGGCGAGTTTAGAGGCGGCCCTGCGTATTATATTCAACAAGGATTAGGCAATCGAGCCTTCGCTATTACTTTTGCACTGTGCTTATTTTTAGGTTACGGCTTTACCTTTAGCGCCATGCAAACCAACACCATTACCGATGCACTTAATTTTGCCTTCGAAATTCCAACCTTTTACTCTGGATTAGTGATCACTGTGTTAGCCGGCTCTATTATTGTGGGTGGTTTTAAAGCAATCGCCCGCTTTGCTGAGCGCGTAGTACCGGTAATGGGCATAGTGTTTGTGCTTGTTGCAGTTATTATTACTTTAATAAACTTCACCCAAGTGCCTGCTATGCTTAAAGATATATTTTTATCAGCATTTGGGCTGCAAGAAGCAGGTGCAGGCGCGATGGGTGCAGCAATAAAAAATGGTATTCAACGTGGCCTTTATTCAAACGAAGCGGGCGCGGGCAGTGTGCCACATGCTTCAGCCAGTGCAAGCCCACTGCCTAATCATCCGGTAACACAGGGCTACATTCAAATGTTAGGGGTGTTTTTCGACACCATAGTATTGTGTAGTTGTACTGCGGTTATTATTTTACTTGCCGATATAGACATAAGCGGCGAAATGGAAGGTATACGTTTAACGCAAAGCGCCATGACCGCTCATTTAGCGCAAGGGGGTGTGTACTTTGTAGCAGCCGCTCTTACCTTGTTTGCCTTTACGTCTGTAGTAGCCAACTATGCTTACGCAGAAAGTAACTTGCACTTATTTAAACTCGATAACAAAGTAGGCCGTGGTATTTATACTTTGCTTTATTTATCAATGATGTTGTGGGGCGCGTCGGCCACATTAAAGCAAGTATGGGATTTAGCCGATATTGCTTTAGGTCTAATGACAGTGGTTAACGTTATCGCTATTATATTGCTAACCCCAACAATATTAGCGGTTACTCGCGATTATCATACGCAACGCGAAAAAGGCTTAGAGCCCGAATTTAAAGTAAATGATGTAAAAGTACAGGGTAAATGCGAAACCGGCATTTGGGACTAGTTTACGTATTTTAAGTCACTTTTAGCATTAATAAACGGTTTTATGGCAGCATAAAACCGTTTTTACTTTTGCATAATTATTCTATTTTTAGCCTGGTTATATACAAAGTAAGTAACAAATATATACGATTAAATAGAAATAAGCAGCGCAATTAAACACAGATTTTATAGGCTAAATTTTTAGATGATCAACATTTACGCAGGTAAAACTGCTGCAAAAATAATAAACGAACAGGGGTTTAAACCCGAATTATTCAGCTCATTTTTAGGTGCCAGCGGCGGGCCAAAATGGTTTACCTTGTTTGGTTTAGACAAATATATATTTGGTGAGTTTTTTAAAAACCATAGCCAACCGCTTAACTTAATTGGCTCATCGGCCGGTGCATTTCGCTCAGCGTGTTTTGCCCAAAACGATCCGGTTGCAGCAATTGAACGTTTAGCAAAATCGTATTCGCAAACTCGCTATTCTAGTAACAAACCAACACCAAGTGAAATAACTATAAAAGCACGCGCATTGCTTGAAGATGTTTTTGGCAATAACGGCGTGGCTGAAATTATAAATAACCCCGTATTTAAAGCACATTTTATAGTGGCAAAATCGAATGGATTTATAGGCAGTGAAAATAAATTATTACAGCTTATGGGGTTATCAAAAAGTTATATGCTTAATCGGGTAAACCGAAAATACTTAGGTTCACAATATCAGCGTTTTATATTTGGCCCAGCAACAAGCGACTTATCAATTACCGACAGCTATAATTTTAAAACACAAAAAATAGCGCTTACCCAAAATAATTTAAAAGATGCCTTACTTGCATCGGGTTCAATACCGTTAGTTATGCAAGGAATTAAAAATATTGCAGGAACATCCGCTGGCATGTATCGCGATGGCGGAATTATTGATTACCACTTTGATTTAAAAATTAACAACCCAGGACTCATTTTATATCCGCACTTTAATTCAGAGCCAAAAGCAGGGTGGTTTGATAAAAATTTAAAACGTAAAGTATCGCCACTTAATTACGATAACGTGGTAATGATCACGCCATCAAAAGAATTTATAGCAGGCTTACCCTACGGAAAAATTCCAGATAGAAATGATTTTACCGATCTAGATGCAGACACACGCATTAAATATTGGAATACTGTTTTTAGTGAAACTGAAAAGTTGGCTGAAGCATTTGATGAAAAATTAAATAATGAAAGTTTCGATTCAAAGTCATACTAGTAATTTAATAGCTAATAATCCATAAATTATAAGCGAAATAATTAAACGGCTGAAAGCACTTTTTTATTATAAATTTTAATCTGAGGACAGCTGTGGCAGTTTAGGAGGGATCTACAAAAGCTGAATATTAAATACACCTCAAACATAACTAATAGTTGCATGTGTAAGTTTACGTGTCAAAATTAAGAGAAAAATATAGTTGTATGAAAATATGGAAAATCTAGTAGAAGAATCAACCAGAATTAAAGAAATGATGCCAATCTATACTGGAACATTAACAGCAATTGTAGCAAT
Organism: Pseudoalteromonas sp. JB197; assembly: GCF_002332205.1. Taxonomy (NCBI): domain Bacteria; kingdom Pseudomonadati; phylum Pseudomonadota; class Gammaproteobacteria; order Alteromonadales; family Pseudoalteromonadaceae; genus Pseudoalteromonas; species Pseudoalteromonas sp. JB197. Next base: position 435,884 of record NZ_NRGZ01000002.1, on the reverse strand, counting down.
TACTGTGGGTGTTATTTCTGGGTGGTGGAATCATATGAATATGAAAGCTTCAATAAAAGGAATGGCTTCCCAAGAAGAAAAAAAAAGGAAATATGAAAAAACTGAAAAAGCATATGAGAATTTTAATATATGGAAAAAAGCATATGATATACGTACTTTTGATATGGTTTCCTATTATCACAGACATATTTCTTATGAAGAAATGATAGCTATGAAAAAAGAGCCAAATTCTCAATATGCTGGGAAAGCATTGGAAACGGTAGAGATGTTGATGGATCTATACTTATGTGAGGAATGCTCAAAAAAATTTAAAAGTGTACTAAGTAAAAGAGATGACGTTGGTAAATATTTTCACGAAAAAAATCAGAGTAAAAAAATATACGAATCATTTAAAAGAAATTTAGATGAATTTGAAGATGCATGTAATGATTTTAAAAAGCAATTAAAAAAAGCAATCACAGTTTAATGTTAAAAGGGCGAAAAGCTTTTAACATTAAAGCGATAAATATAATAAGGTTGTGTCATAGTTATTCCTCTCTGGGTAATCGTATAAATTAATAGCTTTTTTACATGATTAATTTTCCTTAGCTGAGAGATAGCGATACTGGAGTCCACGAACAGATTGAGGGCGCATTTGCGTTATTAATTACATTATAGCAATAACAGCCCATAAGTTGTGTTATGTTAAATTGCCTTATTTAAAAGAAAGCGAGGGTGATTTATTCAAATCAGCTCGCTTTTAGGAGAGTAATTTAGGGGTTAATTAAGCTCGGAGTCGACCCAAAACTTAGTACCTTTTAATACTGCTTGTAGTGCAAGGCCGCTTTCGGTCAAAGAATACACAGTAACTTGGTCTGCTATTGCTTCGGCAACTAATGCACCGCCTTTTTCTTTATATTTAGCTGCTGCATCTGCGTTTCCGCCAAATGCCCAACCGTGTTCAATAAATCTGTTTAGTGCCGCTTGGTTATGAAAAACCATAACAACGTTAAAGTCTTTAACACCTAAACCTAGGCCTAAACCGGCTTCGCCCATATTCATGTATGTAGATTTACCCGTTAGGTTATTTTTAATAACACCATAACCACCACCAAAACTAGCTAAAACAACATTGACGTTGGCATTATCAAAAACAGCATAACCTGCAGAGTTAGCAATTTGCTTTTTAACATCTGGTTTTATCGCGTAAAGTTTACTTAATGTATTTGATTCCATGCTATGCACTAATGCACGTTTTTCGCTTGGTGAGGCGCTGCCTGTTGTTGCACAACCTGTGAGCGCGAGTGTAAATACGACCATACTTAGCAAAATAAATCTTTTCATGAATTTTCCTTAAATAACATTTATAACTAGCAAGTATATAATTACAAAATAATAGAATCTATTTATGTCCAATACTAGCCGTTATATATAGTGATTACTGTGTACTAATTATTTTTTTGAATTGTAACAATGAGTTATACTTTAAATTGAGATACACATTGTGTATCTCAATTTTCCTAATCTATGTACTTATTTTACAACAACTATAATGAACGATAACCAAATGGATTCTAATTTTTTAATAATCGTTAATACGTAATAATAGGGATATACGAAAAATCTATAAAATAATAGAATTTGCGAAAAATATTAAGTTAAAAGCAGAATGCTCTCCCCTATTTGAAATGTATATGCTGTCCCATTCCGGTTAAGTTATACAATATTGAATGAAATTTTCTGAAGCACCTAGTGCACGGTATATAACTACCTGCCGATGGTTGTATCCTAAGTAGGTTTCCAGTTCCGTACATTGTTCATTAATTTTATCCTCTATATTAACTTCAAGTCCTTTATACCCCTTAATAATAGCTTTTAAGTTATTAATAATTTCACCGCCTTTACCTCTAAATCTTTCCAATAGATCTAGATGCTCATAATGATTTTTAATTAGATTAAACACATCATCAGTCACATCGTCAGGCTGCTCTAAATAGAACCTTGGCATCCAATTGGCTTCAAATCTTACTTTAAGATAATGTGATTTGGGTAAGTCATCTATAAACAAGTTTAAAAATAAATGTGAGCCATTATCATCAACAAATTTGTCTGATTTTTTTCTATTACAATCAGTGCAACATGGAAATAAGTTTTTAGGGTGGACAGAATACTCTGGAAATTCTGTCTGACCTAGTACATGATCCATTGAGTCAACATCATTTATAGTGCAATTTTGACAAGTATTAAAAATATGTTCCCTATGATGAGGGTGTTTAGTAAGCGTATTTTTTAAGGCCTTAATTTTTTTATTTCTATAATTATATAAAGATTTTAAATTAGCTTTATCATTCTCACTGTATGGCATGCTCTGCATTAAAGCTAGCGAGTCCATATCAAATGCATCATCGTAATCTTCAAAGTAATGTGATTGAGTATCAGAAATTACAGCAAGCTCTTCTTTAAAATCTGGATTTGCCTCTGTATTCCTTTTAGACTTAACAATATCTTTGTAGAAAGAAAAAGAGTCTTCTTCATAAGCTCTAATTTTTAGCATTATCTTCAACCAAAACCTGAAGGTACAATCGTACGTTTAAACTTAGCGGTAAATTATCTTCTTTTAATATTCCCAGAACTTTATCGTATGTTTTATAACGCCTTACTAGCTTTTTCATCGTTGTTTCATAAAATTTAGGGATTGATCTATTACCAAAAACTTCCTCCGTAATTACTGAGAGGTTTTCCCCAAACGATTCAACGCCAATTTTATTCACCGAGGGGACACTTTCTTCCCGCGAGATAACTAAAACGTCTCGAGAAAACATCTCTTGGATAATTATTGGAGAGTGCGTAGCAATAACGCAATAAGATTCAAATTCATTAATAAGCTCTGCTATACCGTTCATAAGTTGACTAATAGCATTTGGGTGAAGGTGAGTTTCAGGCTCATCAAATAACAGTAAACTATCAAGTCTAATATTCGCTACGATTTCAGAAACTACAAAAAGAACAATAGATTGACCTGAACTTAGTGACTCTCTCGCTTTACTAAATCCATGCGCATCAAAGTAAAGTTTGTCACTACCTACAGGATCAAGTTTAATAAATAGATCTATCAACTCGGCTTCTAAAAAATTAGATATAACTTTTTTCCACTTTTCTAATCGGCCAAGCGTAGATATTTTTTTCCACGTATTATGGAATTTTTGCAACTGACCTTTCTTACTTCTGAGATCGCCTTTTTCATCCCTTAAACCACAATAAATATAATTAAAATTTGATGTCTTTTTTGGTAATTCAAAATTATCAAATGTGCTATAAGAGACAGCTATGATTTTACTATAAATTGGCTTGTGGGGGCTTAAAAGCTTGCTTTTTTCCTTTGCTATTTCTAAAGGTAAAGTGGTAAGTAATTGTGTTTTCCCAGCACCATTTTTGCCTATCAAGGCAATCATTCTTTTAGGCAAGACGCTGTCTGTCGAAAAGTGAAAAGGAACATCAATAAATGAATCGGCATATTTAGGGCAAAATTTATATGTAAAGGAATATAAGTTATTTAAATCAGCACCATAAATCATTGGCTTTGCTATTCTATGTATCCTTTCAGCCTCATCATCTCTAGTTAAAGACTGTTTAAACACATTTGTGTTTTCAAACTCCTCTGAAATTTCAGTAAAAAAAGCCGCATCCCTTAATGAGTAAAGCACTGATGAAATTGCTTTCCCAAAAATTTTATTTAAGTTCTTATAATAATCTTCATCTTGTCCAAGTGAAACGAATTCTTCATCTAAAGAAAGGAACTCAGACGGTAGAGCTTGTATTGTATAGTTATTTTTATTACTAGCTATTTTAACAAACCCCAAATTTACTTTTTCGTTGTTATTAAAAAGAACTAATCCAAACGAAGTTTCATGTGAATAGTCATTCCAATTATCTGCTATTAGAAGAAAATATTTACTTGGCTTTTCATTATCTACTTCTAAATTATTAACATAACGACTTATGGGCATGCTTGGATATGAAACCACATAAAAAGGAATCTTATTTACTGGGACATCACTTGGTCTGTCTAGAGTATCTTTATCCATTAACTCGAAAACAGGGTAATCACCTTCATAACTTATAGTAGCAAGGGTTAGATCTTCACTTTCTAAAATACCGTTAATTTTCTCAATAAAATAGTAAGTCTGCTCGGGAGAGGTTTGATACTTTGGCAGTAAAAAAATTTCTAAGAATTTTATAAACTTAGTTTCGTCATCAACAAGCTTTAAACGTTGCTCAAATAATTCATGATAATCCCAATCATCATTATTGATTGTATGCTGAATTATGTCACCCTCAGCATTTTTAAATCTGCTGTCCTCAGACGGCATAGACTTTAGCTCCCATATCTCATTTAAGAATGGAATAAACCCTTCATCCCTGTTATTAGCAAAATCAAAAGACCCTTCTTTAGCAATAATTAAATCTAGTATTATTTTTCTAATTGATAAATTCATTACCTAGCTGTTCCCTCTAACTTTAGATACATATAACCATAAAAAGTTATATTCCTTGGTTTACTTTAAAACTCTGCGCTTGCTCAAATATTTCTTTATAAACTTCATCGCGGCTAATTGGCGGGTACTTAAATTTAGCGAGTATTAAAATCAGCTCTACCTTGAGCGATGATTTAATATCGTCGCGGTTATTCCAATCTACAAATTTTACCTTGTCGTCTACAATTACTTTTACCGCTTGGGCCAGCTCAATTAGCTTATCTTCTGGGTAGTCAAAGTCGTATTTTACTGCGAGTGCTTTTAATGCGTCGTAAAAGCCTTTTTCTTCAATATCAATGCCTAGCTCGTCGCCGGCGTTCATTTCGTCGCGTACGCTGTAAATCATATCAACCATGCTTTCTGAAAATTCATCAAGTACGCTACTTACCAGTACGTCATCTTCTTTTCGCTCGTTGTAGCGCTGTACCAGCGATTCAAAGCGTTTAGTAAAGTCGATACCTTGGGTTTGGTTTACTTTTTTAAGCTCGCCTATGGCTTTGGCTAGCATTTGTTGCAGTATTTTTATTTTGGTATTGGGGAGTTTTATTTTTTCTATTTTGGCGATGTAGTCGTCATTAAAAATGTCGATTTCGCCGCCGTCTTCATTGCCGAGTTTAAATACCTCTTCTACACCGTCGCTTTGCAGGGCTTCGCTTATCATTTCACGAACTTTGGCGTTCATTTGCGCAGTATCGGGCGCTTCGCCTTTAGTTAGCTTGTAAATAATCGAGCGAATGGCAAGGTAAAAGTGAATATGGTTACGCTCGTTTTCGTTTATTTTTTCACTACCGCAACATACATCGTAAGCGGCTTTTAAGCGTTTAACTAAATCCATAAAGCGCTTTTGGCGTTTTTCGGTAATTAGCGCAAACTCTGCTGCGTGGTTTAAACAATTCCGACTTGTGTTTTTTTTGCGGCTTTTTTAGTTGCAGGCTTTTTTGATGCAGCGTCCATGTGGTCTCTCTTTGCAAGAATATCAATATAAATTATTAGCTTATCATACCGCAAAGGTCGTGATTTTTTGAGTGTTAATTAATAATAAATTGGTATTTAAGTATTTAGATATGCGTCAATTTAAAATACTAGGTATCGCTGCATGCTTAGTAAATAAATCATACTTAATTAGTTGTTGAGCATGATTTATTTTAAGCGGTTGTACGTAATTGATTATTAACTGTTATTGGCTGTTAAATTACTTACTATTTTATCAAGTAACTTAACAGAGTTTGATACATATATTTCATCAGCTTCGTCAACTTTTTCTAAATAGCTCTCAGTGAGTCTAAGCCAGTTCCTGAACGATTTTATTTCATTGGTATTAAGCAACTCTATTAATGCCTCGTGATGCATATCATTCATTGCCATATAACTAGGATTAGAATTAAAACCAGATTCTTTCTCAAGCTTCATCGCTAATGACGTTTGATTAACTTTATAAAGCGCGGCTGCAATCTTCTGCTTACCAAAATTAGTGATATGTTTACGCTCTGGTAGTACAAAATAGAGTAAATCATATATCTTCGAGTTTAATTTTTTATTATTTTTATCTTCTTTTTTGGCTAAAGCTGCTAAGTAATAAATTTTGCCAATTAATTCATTAGCTTCGTGGTAGCTTATGTTTTTATTTTTGCTTTTAATTAACTCATAGGCCGCACTTTGATTCAATTTTTTCAAATCAAAAATGTCTAAGATTATTGGGTGTTTATATGCTAGCTCATTAATGTGCTCTAGATTAGAATGAACTCTGCCGGCTGCGTGTTCGGTTTTATGGTAAAGAGAAAGCTCGTTTTTTATATTATCTATAATTGTTAAATAAGCTTTTTGAAATTTATCATTTGCGTCAAAGTGTGTTAGATAACAATCTAGTGCTTCATCATAATGATAAGGCTTATCGTTAGTTGTTGTTGCATCTTCTTTTTCTTCTATTATGGCATCTAACGTTGCTGAACATAAATCAGCTTTAAATGCTGGGTTATATTTAGCAAATAATTTAGTAAATTTTTTTGTTCCGTATTTTCCGTAAAATTTATTTTCAAAAAGTTGCCTCAACTCATTTGGAATGGTTAGCTCATTAACAAGGTAACCCTCTGCTATTGCTAGTGATAATTTTTCATTATACGTTTTGTAGTCGCTGTTTTCTTTTAGTAAGCGCACAGCGTCTTGGTCTTTAAAATTGCTCAGCTGTAGGTGTAAGATATATTCTTTTGCCTTATTAACACCAATAACTTTGCTTGCAATACGATTAAAACTTTTTCGATCATTTCTTTCTGCATACGCGTTTAAAAGTCCCCCAAGTGTTTTTAGATGTAACTTTGGCTCGGCTTGATTAATGTCGTTAAGCTTTGCTTCTAAAAGAAGGTATGGATTAACTTTAACAGATTCGACAAATTCTAATTCTTTTAGTCTCGCTCTAAATTGCTTTAAGTTGTGCTGGCCTATGAAACCAGAATTAAGCATTTCAAATACAATATTTGTCTCAACATAATCGTTATTTAATGTATCAATATTAGACTTTATTTTATCGCCAAGTATTGTTTGGTTTTTTGAGTCCAGAGTGCCGTCGTTAAACTGATTGAGCATCAAAATTGTTTTTGAATAGACTGTCTTGGCTCTTTCTTCTGGTGAATCTGTGCATGCAGTTAACACAAGCAGAAAAAATAGTGAGGTAAGAATTTTTTTCATTATTTTATAGTCCTTTATTTTGGTAACTAAATCACTTTAGTTTTGGTAGGTACCTAATAATTTATTAGTTTAATAAATTAGCAATTTTTTTCTTCCAACAACTCAATGAGCTTACGCTTACCTTCGTCATCAAGCTTTTCGATTAAACATGCCAGAGTTGCGCTTTCTTCTGATTCACAAAAAAAGTAATTTACGGGAACGTTTAGCTCGGACGCTAGCTTTTTTAAAGTAGTTAAGTCGGGCATATGGCGACCTGTTTCGTAATGGTTCATTCTGCCACTGGCAGAGCTTGGGTCCATCCCCATTTTAATACCTAACTCTTTTTGGCTTATTTTCATTCGCTTTCGAGCCTCTTTAAGACGCTCTGTAAAAAAGGATTTAACCTGCACCGTTGCTTCATCTTGGTAACTCTTACATTTAAATGATTGTCTAGTTTTTACATGAGCATGTATACTTAGGAATCCTAAGTTTATGGTGAGTGGTAAAGTTTAGCAATGAGTAAAAAAGCGAATATGAATGTATTTTTACATTTTCTTTTGGTAATCAAACAGATGGATAACTTCACTGTAACGCAAGCGAAAGACGCTTTATTACATGAACAATCAGCGTTTACTGATGCGGTGGAAACCCGAAAGTTTATATACCGTCAATTAACTCGTAATGTTGAAAAAGGACTATTAAAGCGAACCAATAAATTAAACAATGGAGTTAAAGAAGTTATTTACTCAAAAACGGAGTTATTTTTAAATTTAGCAATTGTGCCTAATTCTAGAGGAAGTAGAGCAAAAAAAATTTATATTCCTAACAATAACTCTACCAACGCCACAGCTGAAAATCTTGAAATTACTGAGTACCAAGAAGAGCTTAAAAAAGACTTACTAACATATGAAATTGATTTAAATACCGTGCTTGAAGAAGCTAAAGAGTACAAACGCCTTACTACGCGTTACCCTAAACTACATGAACAATTGCAACTGCATCACACTCAGGCTAAGGAAAGATCGATTAAATTACTTGGCAAAATAAATGCTTTGCAGACTTTACTGGGTAATAAAATAACAGAAAAACAGCCATGTTAAGGGCTTGGCAAACTGCCTGCTTATCGGTAGTTAAAAAACATTACTCTCAAAACCATAAACACTTTTTTTGTTTAGCTACACCAGGGGCTGGTAAAAGCGTATTGGCGGCAGAAGTTGCTGCTTATTTATTTGATACAAAGCAAATAGACTTTGTGATTTGTTTTTCACCCTCTAGTGAGGTTGCAAATGGCATTAGAAAGACGTTTGCTAAACGTTTAAATTGTAATTTTGACGGTATTATTGGCTCAGTTGGTTGCTCGTATACTTATCAAAACATGCGCTTTTTTAATGACGACTACTGGAAACTATTAAAGAACAACCGCGTGTTAGTGGTGTTTGATGAAATACACCATTGCGCAGGTTCAAGCATTGAGGATGCCAATGTATGGGGGCAAGATATTGTTAAAAATATTCAACAGCAGGCTGCTTTCACGTTAGCTTTAACAGGCACACCTTGGCGCTCTGACCTTCTCCCTATCGCGCTGGCAACTTATAGCGACCCTGATAATAAAATTCAGTGCAATTACACTTACTCGCTGCAACAGGCCGTAAATGATGGCGTTTGTCGCAATCCTAAAATTGTTTTAATTGATAATGAAGAAATTTCGGTAACAACAGCAAAACAGGAAACTAAAACCTATAATTCATTAAAGTCTTTGCTAAAAGATCCATCGATTTCCTACCAAGATCTAATTAAGCACGAAGCTGTAATCAATTACATTGTTGCTCAAGGGGTAAGTAAACTTGCCACTATTAGGCAGCAGAATAGCAATGCCGCAGGGTTAATTGTTGCCTCTTCTGTTGAGCATGCAGAGCAAATAGTGACTGTACTAACCGACCTTTTTCATCAATCAGCAACCATAGTTACTTACAAAGAAAGCGATGCCGCCGATAGAATCAGTCATTTTCGCTTTAGCAACACGCAATGGATTGTAAGCGTTGGCATGGTGTCGGAAGGTACTGACATACCAAGGCTACAGGTATGCTGCCATTTGAGTAGAGTTAAAACCGAGCTTTATTTTAGGCAGGTGCTTGGCCGTATATTAAGAGTAAATAGCTCGCCCAACCAAGAAGCTTGGTTATTCACCCTAGCCGAAGAAACACTAAGCACTTTTGCAAATAGAATTGACCAAGAGCTACCCGACACTTGTGTACTAATAAGAAATAACGCCATAGCGAATGAATATTTTAGAACAGAGACTCATAAAAAAGCAAACTACCCTCAGCCAGATAATCAGGTTAATACTGAGGTTGATGATTTATTATTTTCATGGGGCAAAAATGGAGCAAATCAGCTGCAAACAGATCCTCAGGAGGCAAGCTTTTTACAGGCCTTTGGCGGGTTTAGAGAGCGGGTGATAGAGACGTTTTTAGTAAGTTAATTTGAAGTAATTCACATCAGTTCAGAGAGTTTTAATTATTAGGCTTAGGTTTCATCTGGCAGGCCGCTATGAGCGAGCAGCAGACGGTCGAGTAAACTCGTTTTTGGACAAAAATGAGTTAGAGCCGAAGGACGGCTCTGTGCCATTTGCAGACAGTGGTAACGCCTGTGTAAGCAGCGGAAGCAGTTGACTAAAGAAGCAGTTGACTAAAATTAGTGAAAAAAAGCAGCCATCTGTTCACCGTCTACTCTTAATACGCTGGTTATAAATCTAACTTAGCTACACACATACTCTACCCAAACCCGATGGCGGTGAGCGAATGCTTGGGATCCCTTCTGTTATCGACAGAGTGATCCAACAAGCTATTGCTCAAGTGATTAGCCCTTACTTTGAGCCTCTATTTTCACCACATAGTTATGGTTATCGCCCTCATAAAAGAGCCAGCCAAGCAGTAAATCATGTTCAATCTTGTGTTAAACAAGGTTATAAAACAGCAGTTGATATTGACTTGTCTAAGTTCTTTGATGAAGTAAACCATGACATGCTGATGAATCGTGTTGGTCGTAAAGTCAAAGACAAAGCACTCATGCGCCTACTTGGTAAATACCTCCGAGCGGGGATCGCAGAGCGCGAAACGGGTCTGTGGTTTGAGTCAACCAAAGGAGTCCCTCAAGGTGGGCCATTATCCCCTTTACTTTCCAATATTTTACTCGATGAATTAGATAAGAAGCTAACCTACAAACACCTTAAGTTTGCACGTTACGCTGATGACATAATCATTTTAGTAAAAACGAAAAGCGAAGGACTCATAATCCAACGGGAAATTACTGCGTTTATCACTCAGCGATTAAAACTCAAAGTGAATGAATCGAAAAGTCGAGTCGGTCCCGTATCAGGCTCGAAATTTCTCGGGTTTACCTTCCGTTACGCTCAAGTGCAGATCCACGAACAGGCGCTAAAGAAATTTAAAGCAAATGTAAGAGAACTCACTAACCGCAACTGGGGGATCTCAATGACCCTACAAATTCATAAACTGACGCAATACTTACGCGGATGGGGATACTATTACCTAATAGCCAATGCTTATCAATTAACGGTGGATTTAGATCACTGGATCCGTCGCAGGATAAGAATGTGCTACTGGCGACAATGGCGTAAACCACGCACTAAAGTACGCAGTTTAATGAAATTGGGTGTTAGCGAGCGACTCGCCATAGCCTGTGGTATCACCAGTAAAGGCCCTTGTAGAAGCTCAAAAACAAAAGGAATTAACATTGCGCTAGGTAATGACTATTTAGCATCACAAGGTTTAGTGTCATTGAAAGATATTTGGATCAATATTCATTACGGGAGATGAACCGCCCATTGCGGACCCGCATGATGGGTGGTGTGGGGGCTGGAGGTTAGAGACCTCCGGTCTACCCGATTATATGCCGTATTTATGCTAAGATATCAACCTTCCCATTTAACTGTTTACCGTCAAGATCTTTAAATTTACTTAAAACACCTGATAAAAAGTCAGTATTCTCACCAATGCTTTTTTTAAAATCTATAGATTTTTCAACTTGCCCAATTAAGTCTACTTTGATTTTACCTATTTTTTCGGGATCATTATTATATTGTTCAAGTACATTTAATGGTATAAATGGCACTACATCAAGTAAAGCACTTTCCCCTGATTTAATTAATGTATTAATTTCATCAATTGATATGTTTCTCATATCAATCTTTGTAGTTTGTGAATTATTTTGGTTTATGTTTTTTTCTACAGCAATAGATTCAGTCGGCATTTTATTGCCGCTAGCTGCTGTCGTAATGGAATAGTTTTGCCCTACATTTAAAATATTCATATTAATTCCTCATGTATTAATAGATATTTGATATTAATGCAAAAGGTGCACCATGTTAGATATTATACTAATGACTATTTTAGGCATATAACATTTTAGTATTTATGCGACACGCTGTTTGTGTTGCATAATCGCTTGTTGGACTGAGCCGCTACCTGCTCGGTGTGTCAGAGTTGGTGTTGTTTATGCTATGGGAATTTGCTTTTTGGAGGCTCTCACTTTTCTAGCTGATTTAATCAGCTTAGCTAGTGTTATGTAAGCTTTCCCTGCATTGCTCAGCGCTTATTATGTATTCATTACACCTAAATTTGCCTTAATAAGCAATTATATTTTTTACACGTACAGAGGCCGCTAGCCTGAGCAGTTAAGCAGGTTAACTAATTGATTTTAAGCAGCTACCTAGCTGCTAACTCGTTCGCTCTACTTTGGTCCTTGTTTCATATAACTGGAATACGCCAATTAACCGCAAGATACCTGCCTTACAATGCTGGCAAGGCCAATGCGGTATCAGTGTTACGTTTTCTGTCTTTAGCTTCTCCACTTTACCTCTGTGTGATTCTTGTGAGCTTATTAATGCTAACTTTCGCTTGCGACACGCATTAGCTAAAAAGCCATAGTGGCGAATGCGCATAAACCCTTTGGGCAATACATGTTGTAAGTAGCGCCGTAAAAATTCATCACAACTCAGAGTCATGACTTTATCGCGGTTGTTATCTGCATAATCACGGTATTTAAAGCTCACTGTTTCTTCAGTCGCTGACACTAATCGCGATTCTGACATCACGCCTTTTAGGGTATAACGAGCAAGGTAACTAACTAGCTTTTCACTGTACGTTAAACAGGCTTTGCTATACACGCACCATTTGGTTGGCGTGCTTACCTTCGCGAATGAACTATCGCATTCATTGAGCGCCGTCCAATCTTTTGCGACTCCCCACAGCTATCACATTGCCATGCTTGATAACCGAGCTGACCCGTTCTGCATGATTGAAGGTGCTGACACACGCGCAGTTGTTGATAACTCACCGTATGATGTTGGCGATAACTCTCAAGGCTTGAGTTTAAAATATCAGCGAGGTGTAAGGCGTTCATTGTTTACTCCAGCTCGCAAGCAAATCAATGCCGCCATGACCTAACTCTGGTAACCAATGTAAGTAACTTTGTGTGGTTTTAATATCACTGTGGCCAAGCTGATGTTGCAGTTGATGAAGTGGCATACCTGATTCAAGTTGGTGTGTTGCATAAGCATGGCGTAAAGTATGTGGATTACAGTGCTTTAAGCCACACGCTTGTGCATGTTTTCTCAATGGCTTCCTGAAGGTTGATGCTGACATAGGTTTATCCATTAATAACCGTGAATAGAACATCCAACCTGTTGGGTGATACATTTTCCAATAACAACGTAATTGAGCCAGCACGCTATCTGATACAACCACATATCGTGATTTATCCCCTTTACCTTGTTCAATTAAAATAGTTTTACGCTGTCCATCGATATCTTGCACTTTAATGCGTAGCAGTTCATTAATACGTAAGCCACACCCATAGCACACCATAATCAATGTTTTTAAGCGCATATCGGTGCAACTTTCTATAAGCCGTCGCATGTCATCGCGCGATAAATACGTGGGTGCGCGAAGTTTTACTTTTGGCAGTACAATATCTAAGTTAAGTGGCCGATGTAAAATATTCTTAAACAAGAACCAAATACTGTTTATCTGTATTTTTTGGCTTGCTCTAGAAAGTTTACGAATCGCAGGATCGTTAAAAAAGGCGTTAAGTTCCTCATCAGTAATCGAATCGAGCGGTTTATTAAAATAATGACTGAGTTTTAGTAAATGTTCACAGTAGCTTTTACATGTACTTTGCGAATAACCACGATAGGCTATTTCAGTTTTGACTTGTTCAATGAGTGTATTCATGACTTACCTCCAAGTTATGGGATAACCCCAAGGTAAGTGTGGCTCAAATGATAAGAATAGGATCTCCGCGTAGCGGCTTAGTTCAACAATTTTATAGTGCGCTCACCGCGCATATTTATACCAGCGCTGTGCTCACTTTTCTATTTTATATAGTTTTAACAAATAACCTAAGGTATTACTATAACTATGTTTTCTAAAGTTTTTAGGTAAAGTTAAATAGAACAATATGCGCTCAGCGCTCATTTTCATGAATATATGCGCAAAGAGCAGTTTAACCAATCTATTAACGACGATGTTTAGCCAGTCTCAATGACCGGTTATCGCTCAAAGCCGTCCTATAAAGTAATTACTTTAACACGTTTGGGGCAAAAGCTTGTTAGAACAAAAGGCAGACTGCGACAAATAGCATCGAAAAGTTTCGAACTTTATTGTCCTCCGATATGATAGTTACCCACATAAGGAATGTCTTTCATTACTGGCTTCTTCTTATCAACTCATTTTGACGTAATATTGCTAAGGTATCAGACGGTGTAACTTTCCATGCGTCCGACAATCTGCGTAAAGTAAAAACCCCTAATTCAAGTCTATCATCGGGTGATAAAAAGTGATGTAAGTGTCGGCCAGCGACTGAAATAGTGACAGCAGCCCCCTGTGCACCATTATTATAAACTGCCATCCCTTTGTTTTTATTCTCGCCATGAAATGAAGCTTTTACTTCGCTTTTCAAGCCAAATAACACGCCGCACAACCCGGTTAACTCGCTTTTAGTCAACTGAATTATCGTTTTAGGGGATGGGCACAAAACCCCTACTGGCATGTCTGGGAAAAGTTGATTCACGCTCAGCAATACCCAAGGAAATGACGCTAACGGCACTTGAATATTCTGACTTAATGGGCATACCCAATGCGCGAAGAGACCTCTACAAAGCTGCTGACAGCTTATTTGACGGTAAGCGTCTAGCGAACCACACCTAGCATCGATGTTCTGATTATCTAAAAATACCTGCTCAATGATAAATTCGGAGCAGGTGATGAAAACTTACAGAACAAGCGCACAGTGGCAGCAGCTTTTGCTGCAACGCAGTACGTTTAGTGGTACTAATATTGAATTCTGCCAACACCATAATGTCGCTATTACGACTTATTATAAACAACGTGCTTTACTGGCAAAAGACCAGCCTAATTCCACCTTGCCAGTGCACACGCAGTGCCTTACATCATCACGTTTTGTCCAGGTAAAACAAACTACTGAAGTCTGCGCGCAAACTCGTCAAAATACGCTGCAGTTTGATACGCTAACCGGCCAACTCACGTTTCCTATCGATTTAGCGACGGCCGATATCGTTGCCATTATTAAAGGGCTAACGGTATGAGGATGTTCGTTGATGTACCCACCGTCTATTTATGTGTCGATGCCGTTGATTTTCGAAAATCAATTAATGGTCTGGCGGCGTTGGTGGAAGCAGAGCTTGAACTACCCGTGCTCAGTGGTGCGCTATTTGTGTTTTGTAATAAAGGCCGTGACAAACTCAAACTGCTTTACTGGGATAACACCGGTTTTGCACTGTGGTATAAGCGATTAGATAAGCATAAGTTCAAATGGCCCAAACTCATGTCACCCACCATGACCTTAAGCGAGCAGCAATTACACTGGTTATTATCGGGTTATGATGTGATTGGACACAGTAAAATTGATGTCGCAGGTAAGAAAATGCTTTAATATTTGCGATCGATTGATGATCATCAAAGTGAGTTCAGTTAGCACTGCAAAGCCTTTGAGGATGCCTTAAAATAGGCGTCATGAAAAATGAACTCGCCCTTAAACAGCGCATTGCTGAACTTGAAAAACTGTTAGCGCAGAAGGATGCCCAGATTGCGGCATTGGAAGAGCGCTGGAGCTTGGCCCAACAAAAACAATTCGGCAAAAGTGCTGAAGGCTTTGCCGGGCAAGGCGAGTTATTCAATGAAGTGGAAGAAATTGTTGAGGAAGTTGAGGCAGAGCAACAATCCATTAGCTATACCCGTAAAAAGCCGGTGCGTAAGCCACTGCCAAAAGACTTACCTCGTGAGCAGGTTATTCACGACATCATCGACAAAACCTGTGATTGCTGTGGCGGTGAGCTACATAGAATGGGTGAAGATAAGTCAGAAAAGCTTGAGTTCATACCCGCTAAAATCAAAGTGATTGAGCATATTAGGCCTAAATACGCCTGCCGTCACTGTGATAAATCCTCAACTCAGACACAGATTAAACAAGCCTCAATGCCTGCCATGCCCATCAACAAAGGCATTGCAACCAGCAGTTTGCTCAGTCAGCTTATCACCAGTAAATACCAATACGGGTTACCGCTGTATCGCCAGGAAGCGATGTTTAAGCAATACGGTATTGAACTCAGTCGACAGACCATGAGCAGCTGGATAGACAAATCAGCCACACTCTTCGCGCCATTAGTTGAACGGCTTAAAGCCGAGCTGTTAAGGCAACCCACGCTGTTTGCCGATGAAACGCCATTAAAGGTGGTGAAATCGGACAAAGTAAACAGTTACATGTGGGTGTATTGCTCGGGTCGAGATTCACCAGACCCGAATAATCCTATCCCTAATATCGTACTTTACGACTTCCACAATAGTCGCGCGGCCGCCTGCGTGGTCAATTATCTTGATGGATATCAAGGGTACTTGCACGTGGATGGCTATCAAGCCTATGCCAGAACAGAGGCAACCTTAATCGGCTGCTGGGCGCATGCTCGTCGTAAATTTATCGACGCGAAAAAGCTACAAGGTAAAAACAAAACCGGCAAAGTGGATGTGGTATTGAGCCTTATCCAAAAACTGTACGGCGTTGAGTCACGCATCAAAGATAAAAGTGTGGATGACAAATATACGGCAAGACAAGAGGTTAGCCTGCCTATTCTTAGCAAGCTAAAAATATGGCTTGAGCAGGATCAGCCAAATTTAGTGGGGAACAGCAAACTGATAGAGGCAGCTAATTACCTGGCAAATCAATGGCACAAGCTCATACGCTATGTTGATGATGGCCGACTTAGCATCGATAATAATAGAGCAGAACGCGCGGTAAAACCGTTTGTGATAGGCCGAAAGAATTGGTTATTTAGCCAAACGGCTAACGGTGCCCATGCTAGTGCCACCCTTTACAGCATTGTGGAAACCGCCAAGATAAATGGTCTAATCCCATTTAATTACATCTGTGCTTGCCTTGATGAACTGTGCCAGCCTGAGCCCGATATCGACAGCTTGTTACCCTGGAATTTTAAAACATAGGTGTAGTTCGCTAGACGCTCACATTTGACGCAGTGATCATACTGAAAGATGAGCATGAAGAAGTGAAACTCAGGTGGATTCAAAAAGGCGTAAAAAAATTAAAAGGTGAAGGCGCTGTTGTTATTACATGGACAGATGAAGTTCTTAAGTATATCAGTAGTTTACAAAATAGGTTTACCACATACAAGCTGAGACATATCGCTGAGTTACAATCATCTCACTCAATACGCTTGTATGAGCTACTCATGAAGTTTAGCAGCACTGGTGAACGTGTTATCTATCTTGATGATTTCAAATCTGCGCTGGGAATTTCTGATAAGTATCCAACGTTTAAAGAGTTAAATAGACGAGTCATCAAGGCATCTGTTGATGAGTTAAACCAGAGAAGTGATTTAATAATCAGTTATGAAACAATAAAAAAAGGCCGCTCGGTCGCAGCCCTCTCATTTGAATTTAAAAAAAGTGCTCAATTAAAAATGGACTTGTAAAATCTAAAATTAATATTTTCTACGATTTATAGAAAAAGTAACTTCAGCTTCTCCAGTGTTAAGGTTAAAAGAATCTAATTTACCTGAGCAAATAGCCTTATCTCTATACGATCCACCCTCATTCTCAGCAATTACTTTTTGAGGTAACATTTTACCACTTCGATAATCTTTCATGATAACAAAGCGAAAGTGACAACGAGGAGCTACTGAACTATCACTAAATTTATATTCAAAATCTACTAAGCGAACTACATCAGGGTAATTACTAAATACATAAAATCGGTCAGCTGAATTAGCACTAAGAGTCTCTAATGGCTCTGGTGAATACGTGGATGTTTGAACGTCTTTACTCGTTAATGAGACATCATAATCTTTAGAGTCATTCTCAACATTAACTTTTATATTTGCTACTGCAGAAGAGCTTATAACTAAAGCTGATGTAAACAATATTTTTTTTAACATAAACTAATCCTTTATATTTTGTTGTGATAATAACTTCCTGATTCATAAGAAGTCATAAAGGACAGTACACCACTATCATTCTTTTTAACAGCTAAATTAGGTACAGAATTATTCTCTTTATCTATTTCTATTACCTGCCCTATCCGACCTGAATTTAATCCTAATTGCTTTCCTAACTGCTCCATTTCTTGTTGCATTTTAGGAAGAATTTCTGTTTTTAATTGCTCAGCTGCTTGAGCATATCGTTCTCTTTCTTCTGGAGATTCAGCATTTTTAGCTCGTTGCTCAAACTCTGCAATACCTTCTTTTGCTCCCTTAACATCGCCAACTCTACCGTTATAACCAAAAAATACATCCATAAAATTATTAGATACCTGCATAGCGCTTTCTCCTTGTGTATATAGACTAAAGTTTAGAACAAATAGTGAGCATTTGACAGTGTGAAATAACGTTGCACTTTACGACTATTTTTTCTTCGACACCCACACTGGTAATTCTAAATTATTCCCTTCAGCGAGCCACTTTTCGAGTGCCTCTTTTTTGTCTGCAGGAGCGTGCTCTTCCCCTTCCAAATTAGCATAAATCTGACGTGTTTTTTCACTTTCTAAATCTGCATTAATTGCATCGCATAATTGCGTAATATCATCTTTTTTCGGCGTCATTTTTTCGCTCCTTTTTGCACCCGATTTAGGGGGTGCACGAACCACAATTTTAGCGTAGCGACCTCGTAATTAAATTTGAAACTATCAAAAAGGGCCGCTCTGTTGCAGCCCTCTCTTTTGAATTTAAAAAGAGCGCCCAATTGAAAATGGATGTTTAAAAGGGGTTAAAGGGGAACCCCCTTTGCACGCGATTGTGAAAAATTACGAAGTAATTTGTCGACAGTCGACGGCGTGCCTATCATTGCTCTCTATTCCAATATTCCAATATTCCATTTTAATATTAATTATTTAGAATCTTTATTTAACTTCATTCCACTAAGTTAAAACGCTTTGATATATCAGATAACTTTGAAAACCACTACAAAGTATATTTTAGAAATGAATCCACTTAAAAGCGGCACCCTTATTGCTTGATTTATATACTCAAAACTAATAAAAGGATGTTCACCATGATAATCGGTAATCAAACAGCTATTTACAGTCAATATCAAGAAGTTCAGCAACCTAAAATGCCTCCAAAAGACGGCAGTGAATTGCCATCGAGTGCAAAAGTAACGAAAGAAGAGCCCAAAGGCCTCGATATGAGAAACATATCAAGTGGAGAAATTAGGGATTTAGCTAAAGCGACAGGTGATGATCGTGTTTGGCAATTTATACCTTTTGAAAAATTCGAATTTGATGGTAGTACTTTAAAAGGTGTGGAAAACAAAGATTACTTAGGGTTTTTAGAAAGAAGAATTGAGTATAAAAATAGTATTGGTGAACCTACGACAAACTATGAAGAAATTCTATCGGCACTTAAAAGCTACCAAGGATATATATTACCACCTAAAATAGATGTGAGAGCGTAATTCAAGTATGGCCTCACATCTACATCTATTCTTTTTATATAATCATTATAGAATCACTCCAATAACCGAAAGGAGAAGCTGTTGAACTTGAAGACACTGTAAATTGACCATTTTGAGGACCATAAAAATCGAAATAATAAAGAAATCCAGTTACTGTCTCTCCGGGTGAGCAGGTATGAACATCAACATTTAAAACAATCTAAAATAAAAGCTTAAGTTTTATAAAATTATGTCGATAAAAGAAAACGACATATGAAAAAGGATTTTTATGAAAATCAGCACCAATCTACTACCTACTCTATTTGAAAGTAAAATATCTATTTTTACAAACAGTGATGATGAAAAAATAAAAAGCTTTTCTACTAAAACAAGCGAAAGTGGCTTAAAAATTAATATAAACACAACTCACCTTGATCCTAAAGTTAAAGAAAAAAAAGACAATAATGCTTTTGATTCATCATTAATTGAGGGAAGTGCATATGAAAAAGTATTTAAAAAAGAAGAGCTCAACTTTTCTAATATGAGTATAAAAGAACTTCATAGTATTGTTAAAAATGTGAATGAAATGGAACGAGAATACACACAAAAATACGATAGTGATGAACCAGTTAGATTAGGTAAGTCAGGAAACCCCATAATATCCAAAAAAAGAGAAGATATGAATAGTTTAGAGTCTAAACTTAGGATCCTTTCTTATGGTGGAGGGGATGTAGATCCTGATAAAAAAATTAATGTTATGGAGTATTTTTCTAATAGTTCAGAGAAATTAGATGGACTTGCTAAAGAATATCCTGAACGTCAGACTTATCAAGTAAGAGCCTCTTACATGAAAGAAATAATTAATACGTTTGATAAATTTATATCAGACGATACTTTTGATTTATATCAAGAAAAGGCTGCTTTATTGTTAACCGACAAAAAGAAAGTCGATGTTTTTATTTGAAAAAAGCCTAGAACATAGCAAAACAGCTAACAGCTTATTGAACACCATTTTGGTGGTTTATAACACACCGAAACGGCGTATATTACATACCCTGATAATTTCACCAATAATTACCTTTGTAAACAAGTAATTAAAACAGCTAGGAATTAAGCATGTTATTTTGCCCCAAAACGGCGTTTAATAATGTTATCGGACAAAATTAGGCTCCTACTCAAAGAAGTAGTTATTAATTTAACTTTTTCAGTGTCCGGTTATCGCTCGAAGCGGCCCGTCAACATTCCAGTTTGTAAATCGTTTTGGGGCAGAAACGAGTTACGGCTGATAGTCGGCTTATGGCACTTTGCTGAAGCCAGCTTTGAGCGATAACCGGTCATTGAGACTGGCTAAACATCGTCGTTAATAGATTGGTTAAACTGCTCTTTGCGCATATATTCATGAAAATGAGCGGTGAGCGCACTATTAAATTGTTATGCATTTTTGAAGGAACAACAATGTCCGTCGAAGTAATCAAAGACCAAATCTTTCAGTTTTTGGCTTCAGAACAGCCTGAAGTTATGGCTATCAAAGGTGAATGGGGCGTTGGAAAGACCTTTACCTGGAAGAAATTTCTTAAAGAGGCCTGCTCAAAAAATAAAGTAAACCTCGAGCGCTACTCTTATGTTTCTCTTTTTGGTATTAACTCATTGGAAGCCTTTAAATATTCAATTTTTGAGAATGTGATAAAGAAAGAAATTATCGGCACCGAAGCTAGCCTTGAGACTTTCAAGAACAATACTACGAGTCTAATCGAATCATTCGGAAGGCAATCTCTCAACCTCTTTAAAGGGGCCCCTATAGTTAAGTCGTTTAGTCCTGCTGTCAACAACAACCGAAAAGTGATCCACTCCACCATTTGAATATTGATCCACTATTTATTAAGGTTTTCCATTAACCCTGCTTGTTTCTTTTCTTTAATTCTATAACTTTCCCCCTTAATTTGAACAATGTGTGAGTGGTGTAAAATTCTATCTAACATAGCTGATGTTAACGCTGTATCATTCGCAAAAATGCTTCCCCATTGTCCAAATGGGAGATTACTTGTGAGTATTATCGCTCCTTTTTCATAACGCTTTGCAATGACGTCAAACAATAACTTGGATTCTTGAGCACTAAACGGTAAATAACCTATTTCATCAATGATTAGTAGCCTGGGTGCCAGCACTGACCGCTGCATCACTTGTTTATACTTATCTTGTCGTTGGGCGGTGGTTAATTGCAATATTAAATCAGATGCGCTAATAAAGCGGGTTTTCAAGCCTGCTTGCACTGCCTTGTAACCTAGCGCACTAGCAATATGTGTTTTGCCTACACCAGATGGCCCGAGCAGAACAATGTTTTCTTTTCGTTCAATAAACGAGAGTGTGGCAAGCTCGTTAACCTGTTTTTTGGGCACACCAGTGGCAAACGTAAAGTCAAACTCCTCGAGCGATTTTAATGACGGAAACCCAGCCATACGTGTAAACATAACCTGTTTACGTTGATGCCGGTGCTTCTGCTCGCTTTGCAGTATGCGCTCTAGAAACTGTAAATAATCCCATTCTTCTTTTGCTGCTTGCTGTGCTAGCGCTGTCGCGTTCGTTTCAACACCAGCGAGTTGAAGCTCCTCTGTTAGCTCATGCAAACGTGCTAATTGTAAGTTCATAAAGCCTCCGAAAACTGCGCGTAAATGTTTAAATCATGATGTAACGGTTGAGTTTCAAAGGACATATCAAATAAAGGCATGCTCACTTCTGCCGGCTGTGGTGGTGCAACAGGTTGGAGCGGGGGTAAAGATTGCAGGTATGTTTGCTCTTCTTTTAATCTATCTGCGGGTTTTACTTTTATTGTGTCGTGAATGCGCTGGTTAGCAACCGTATTTAACCAGTTAATGACTTCAACATTGGCAGTTTCAACGTCCAAAGTAAGTTCAAGGGCAGATAATTTAGTGGCCAATGGCTGATAAAAGTTATCGCGCACATAGCGTACCATTCGCTCTACTTTACCTTTTGTTTGCGGGCGGTAGGGTTTACATAGCTTTGGAATGAACCCCATTTCTTTACTAAATTGGTAAAAGTGCTGATTAAAGCGGTGCTTACCCTCACCGTAAGCATCACGCTCTATTACAACGGTTTTCATATTGTCATACCATATTTGCTGTGGAATGCCTTGAAAATACTCAAAGGCTTGGCGATGACATGCTTCGAGCGTTTCATAGCGCATGTTGTCAGTAATCGCGACAAACAATGCACGGCTATAGCCTAAAACAGCGACAAAGGCATGCAGAGGTGACTTTCCTCCGCGCATTTGACCCCAATCAACTTGCATTTGTTTACCTGCTTCTGTTTCAAAGCGAATAATGGGTTGGGGTTCAACGCTACCTCGATATTGATGCAGGTATTGACGTAGTAACGATATTTCTCCGGTATAGCCTTGCTCTTTAATTTCTCTCAGCAAAACAACGGCTGATAAGTGTATTGGAGCAGCTTTAGCTAACCGAGAATGCAAATACGGTTTAAAGGCCTCTAATTTTGAAATACCCGTTTTACGAGTAGCATAATGCGGCTCGTCAAAATCACCTTGAAGGTATTTTTTAACGGTGTTACGCGATATGCCTAACTGTTTAGCAATGGCTCGTTGAGACATGCCTTGCATGGCTAAGACTTTTATTTTCATGAACTCTTCTTTTGAAATCATGGTGCTTACCGAAAAGCACCAGTGTTAAGTTAACTGGATCAGATTTCAATTGTTGAAGTGGATCATTTTTGCATTGCTGGTAACACCTGCAATCGAGACTATTTCGTTCTTGTCACTGAACAAAACACTGATTTGCATCGATGATTTAGAAAGAAAAGGAAAAGGTCTAGAGATAAAAGATGTTTTGGGTCTAGTCTCACTACTAAAAGAGCAAAAGGGATGTAAGGTAGTATTGCTTCTTAATGATGGTGAGGAAGGCCTAGATGACTATGAAAAATACCGCGAAAAGGTAATTGATATTGAGCTTGCGTTTGCTCCAGACCCAGAAGAGTGTGCGACGATTGCATATTCTGAACAAACGCCTAATCATTCTAGGTTGAGAGAGTTAACAGCAAGTCTTGGAATTAGAAATATTCGTATACTGAAAAAAATTGAGAGATTAGCTACTATAGCCCTTCCTTTGGCTGAAGGGTTCGAACCGGAAATATCAGATCAAGTTTTACATTCGCTAGTGCTGTATGCATGGAGCTATTTTTGCTCAAACGCAAATGAGGAAATACCACCTATAGAATTTGTCACTAGCAAAGGTTATACCTTGCTCGGCATCGGGGATGAAAAGGTCACCGAGCAACAGAAGAAGTGGCAAACTACACTGCAAGCATACAACTATCAGCTCACCTATGAGTTAGACATATTGTTGGCTGAAGCGGTCAAAACCGGCTATTTCGTTGAAGATGAGTTCAAAGAAAAAGCAGCCGCTAAAAACCAGCAAGTAGTAGCTTCTAAATCTGAGGGTTCGTTCTCGAACGCATGGCGACTTTATCACGACACATTTAATGATAACGACGATGAAGTTATAAATGGATTGTATGATAGTTTCAAGAAAAATTGTAAATATATAACGCCTACGAATCTAAATGGCACTGTTTCTCTATTTAGAGAGTTAGGTGAGGAAGAAAAAGCATCCGAAATCATTGACATCTACATAAAAAATAGAAAAGACGAAACCGAACTTTTTAACATGAAAGAGAATAATGTCTTTGGTGACATTAGAGATCAGGAAGTAATAGATAAATTTAACGATACATATAATCAGTCCGTTATTAATGAGACAGCGAAACAAGTATTAGACCGAATTGCTGGTAAAAATGGATGGAACCAAAGCGACGAAGTGGTGCTAGCGAACACATCGGTTGATGATTATTACAATCTATTCAAAACAGAAACTGGTCGCCACTTATCGTCCTTTGTGACAACCTGTTTGAAATTTGGTCAGTTCGGGAATGCTAGTGATCAACAAAAGGAGATTGCTAGTAGGGCTACAGAAGCGCTAAGAAGAATTGCCTCTGAGAGCGAAATTAACAAAAGACGAGTTAAGAAGTTCGGTGTAAGTCTTGAAGATGCATAACAAGGCGCTGCTGCCGGACAAATTTTCCGCTGCGCTCCAAATTTGCCGCAGAGCGCGACGTTATATGCCAAGGATTCTTTGATGTTAGCTGAGCCTTACAATACCTTATTGGTGATAATTATTTGCATCTTAGCCGCCTTGCATTTTAGTGGAAAACTTGGGAGTGTAAATAAATCTCCAACGCTAAAATATATGAATGAAAAATATCCTAAGCTGCCTAGATACATAACTGGTTTAGCTATATTTGTTGCAGTAGTTAAGAGTTTGATTTTGGTGATAGATGGCATATAACAAAACAATCAACAACATTCGCTTCGCTCATTGGGAAAAGCTTCGCTGTCGCTCAGGTTTTCCCGTTATTGTAAGCGTTACGAACGTCCGGAAATGGCACAGAGCCGTCCTTCGGCTCTAACTCATTTTTGTCCATTGGCAAGTTATCTGCTGACTCGTCATTGCCCCAAAGTAAGCTACTTTGGCATTGAAGCTGATTTCAAACCTAGCAATTTGACATACTTTTTCTTATCTAACCGTGTGGCCAATTTTGTTAATCCACTACAAAAGGTAATACGCGTTCCCAGTGGTGTTTTTAGAAGTAAACCAGCACTTCCGAAAATCTCTCGATAAGATGTTTTTTTTCATAAAGTTGAGTATGATGGATTCTATAATATTCTGACATTTAAAGAATATAGGACACAGGTACACATTTTTGATAAGCGCTTAGGGAAAGGCAATGAGTAAAAAATACGTTGATTTAACTCCTGTAAATACCGCTGATAGTGAGGGGCATTATGCTGAAGCAATAAAAATAGCATTTGACAATAATAATGTGACAAATATTGCATTGACAGGATCGTATGGTTCGGGAAAAAGCAGTATTATTAATTCCTTTGAAAAAAGATTCTCACTTCCTCTACCAAGCTTCAAAGAGAAATTAAAAACATTCCTTAGATTCAGTTCTTTCAATAACAAGGGGGATAAAAAAAGCGTATATAATTTCATGAACATTTCATTGGCGTCATTTTCAGAGAAGAAAGAAGATACTTCAGACAATCTTATTGAAAGAAGTATTTTACAACAAATGATATATGGAATATCAAGCCAAAAAATACCTTTATCTCGTTTCAAAACAATAACAAAGGATAAACTCGAAGACTGTAAAAGTTATTTTTTCATTACTTGGTTATTGACTACGATAATATTCGTGAGCACGCTATCTATTAGTCTCTTTTCAAAATTTATAGCAATCGCTTCTCTGGCTGGCTGGGGTATCACAACTTTTAGTTTATCTGGTCTTATACTTTACTCTATCGATGCTTACCGACATATTAATCGCAAACCCTTTAAGAAAGTCAATGTAAAAAGCGGTGAAATTGAGCTTGGAGAACAAAGCGAAAACTCCATTTTAAATCGCTATTTAGATGAAATTTTATACTTTTTCCAATGTAATACTTTTGATGTTGTCGTTTTTGAGGACTTAGATCGATTTGGCTCATCTGAAATATTTGTAAAATTAAGAGAGATAAATACATTAATAAATAAGTCGGAAGATATTAATCGACGTGTTGTATTTTTATATGCGATCAAAGATGAAATGTTTGCTCACAAAGAAAGAGCTAAGTTCTTTGATTTCATTATTCCCGTTATCCCCATAATCAATTGCTCTAACTCCTACGAGAAATTACAAGAAAGACTACCAGATGCCCAATATTCAGATATGAATATTGGGAGGTTGGACCAAGACTTCTTGAAAGAAGTTTCTATCTATATTGATGATATGCGTTTGCTTAACAATATAGTCAATGAAATGAACTTGTATTATAGCGTCTTGTTTAGTGACCACATTAAGCCCAGCAAATTACTGGCTCTCATTATATATAAAAATGTTTATCCTGAAGATTTTTCTAAATTACATGAAAATAGAGGTCTGGTTTATGAGTGCTGTAATAACAGAAATAAATTAATTGAGTTTCACACTACAACCTTACTCAGCAATATTAAAGCTATTAATGATGAATTACAGTTAATATACAATCAAATAAAGTTACAGCAATCTATATCTGTATCAGATTTAAAGAGTATTTACATACATGCAATCTTAGAGCAAGCATATGGAGAACAGTACTTTATTGAGATTAACAATAGTTTTGTTGAGCTTTCAAAACTAAAAGAGGAAGAAAATTTCAACTCATTACAGACTATTGAAAATATAACAGTTAGATTTATTAAGCAACAAAGGTGGATTACACGATCTTTAAATATGTCTTTTAAAGATATTGAGAATAAAGTTAACTCTGAGTTTAGTTACCTTGATCGTAAAGATTTGATACTTGGTAATAAAACCGCTCAACAGGAAAAGTTAGAAGAAGAAAAAGCTAAATTAATCAAGCAAAAATCAGAACTAGTTAAATTGTCGCAATATAAATTATTGCAAAAGGGAAGTGATTTTTCAGTGTTTTCAAAAGATGAGTATGCTAATGATAGCTCCTATAATTTGCTCCGATATTTGCTGCGTAATGGACATATAGATGAGTATTACCAAGACCATATATCACACTTTTATAATGGGCGCTTATCTCATAATGATATGAATTTCATTAAAGCTGTAAGGGACTTCAGATCTTCAAGTTTAACTCTCCAGCTTACTTATATTGAAGAGATAATTAAGAATAGATTAAGAGAGAATGACTTCAAAGAAAAGTATATTTTCAATATTTCATTACTAGACTATTTGGTAGAACATGAGAAAGCTCACAAGCAAAAATTGACGCTCCTATTTGAAAATATTAGCAATAACATTGAAAGCTTGTGGGACTTTTTACTCACTTTCACTGAAACTACACGCTCTGTTGATCGGTTTATACAACTGTTATCGCAGCAATGGCCTAATTATGTATCGGCCATTACTGAATCAAGTGAAATTAATACCTCACAAAAAAACTACCTATTGAAATTAATACTGCTACATGTTGAATCAAAATTTATTTATAAAGATATGAATAGCGAAGAAACCTTCTCTAACTACTTAGCGATTAACCCTGAAAGTATTTTAGATCTCCAACCAGCAGAGCAAATGCAGGTGTATTACAAACTCACTGATTTAAATATTAAATTTAAGGAACTTGAAGAGTGCGCTGGTGATGACAAATTATTCAGTTATATTTTTGAGAACTCCCTTTACGAAATCACTTCTGAAAATATATGTTTGCTACTGAAAAAATTAAGCATAAAACAAGATGAGATAGAGAAAAGTAACCTGACCGTTATCTATAATACCAATTTTAAAAACTTCATTGATTACATTGAAGAAAATATTGAAGTCTATATTAAAAAAGTATTTTTAGCTCTGCCTGATAACACGGAAGAAAGTACAGAAACCATTATTAAGTTACTTAATAATTCATCCGTAAGTAGTGAAACCAAAGAAAACATAATCCAGAAGCAAAACCATGTGTTTGAGTCACTCTCAAATATACCAAGTGTTTTTTGGGAACTGTTACTGGTTGAATCAAAATTAGAAACAACTTGGGACAATTTGGCTGAATTTAATAATGAGTTTCCTGATGATAAAAACCAATTATTAGAGGTGCTTAATCGAAAACCTAAGTGTCTCTCCATTTGCAAGATAAACGAAAATTCAAAGTTTAAAGAAAGTATTACTGAAATAACCCAAATGATATTAAGGAATGACTTAATAAATAACGCGGCTTTTGCATTGCTTATTAAAGGGCTTCCTTACAAATATGAAACGTTAAATCGTTACGATATTCCCAAAGAAAAAATGGAAGCTTTACTAACAGAAAACCTATTATCTTTATCTGAGACTAACTATAGCAGCCTTACTGAGCACCATCCTGAATTAGTAGGCCTGTTTATACTTAACAATCTTTCTGACTATTGGAATAAGTCCGATGAATATGAACTTTCACCTGATACATCATTATTTTTGTTAAATGCTATCACTTCGTTGGCAGACCAAGTTGCCTTAGTAAAACTATTGAGTGAGGGTAATTTGGAAGATAATCATAACTTAGCTAATAATATTTTACATATATTGTCTAAAGTTGCTGATCTAAAGCAGTTTGAAGAAAGTTTGTTATATATTGCAATTAAACATTCAACTGAAAAAAATCAAGCTATCACTCTATTTCTTAAACTTATTAATACTTTTAATAAAGAAGAGATAACAGATTTACTTGAATCAATGGGGGAACCATATTCTCAAATAGCTTCTTTTAAAAATAACCCTAGCTTGGTAAATAATCGCCTTCATAAAGGTTTAGCAATAGCATTAGAGGACTGTGGATATATCTCTAGTAAAAAAATCAAGGACAATAAAATTGCAATATATACTAGACGATCTTAAATGAATGTTGGAGTTGCTTTTCCAGTAAACATTATTAGAGGCATAGTAACCAAATGAGGGCTGTTTGCCTTTTTCTTCTAACCTGCAATAGGGTCGAAAGCGAGCTAGCCTTTATGAGTGTAAGTAGAAATTACAAATTTATGCGCACACCCTAATATTTTTGCTCATACCTTATATCTTTTTAACGTAAATAAAGCGAGAGTATTTCTAGTTTTAAATTTAAAAGTACACTTTAATATCAGTTACTTATAAACCTTTGTGCGGCATGATGTATATCGCAATAGTCTGTGGCGTGGTGTAGTGAAATAGTTAATTTTGCCACGAACTAATAGATTGAAACAGCAGTGGGTTACGCATGTGATGCCTACGGAGTGAGGGCATCTTTGAGATTCCTTCACTACCCCTACAAACTCTAATGAGTATCACTATCGACTAGTACAATAACTCTAAGAAGCTTTTGTCCAGAGGCGGGTTATGTATTTAACTCGCCTTTGCCCCTTAATGAGTTAAAGCAGTTGCTCTAAAGGTCAGCTTTGAGCGAAAAGCAGACATTGACCGTTAATCGTTTCAACGACGGCAATTAGCCATACGTTGCATGTTTGCTCCCTTACTGGTTTTACGATATCCAAAACCGACATAACGACCATTAAGGGGTTTTGCGCCCATCCCCTCGAAATTAACCTTAGCTTGAATTTTCACGCTTAGAGTAACTTTTCGTACCATTGGACTTCACCCCTTGAATAACACAGTTTGTATTATTTAGCCCATCCCCTCGAAATCGGCATTAGTATTCTTAAGTAATAATACACAGTGGTAAACTATCTTATGAAAAGTTTACCACTTTAGTCGCTTAAATCGGCTTTATGGTAATGTTAAGCAGTTGACTGGTAAACATTAACCTCATTGATTAAGGTATGCTGATTAAAAATAACAAGAAAGGCTTACCACTATTTCTTCATCAAACACCAAGCGTATACAAATTCTCAGCGAATCAGAAATCAACGAACTCTATGCCTTACCCAATTTTAACCGTAAAGATCGTGATGATTATTTTTCGTTAGATAGTGAAACTCAAAGGCTCGTCAACGAATTAAGACGTATTGAAACCAGAGTGTATTTTATCTTACTGCTTGGTTACTTTAGGTCACGGCCAATAGTATTTAATTTCTCATTTACTCAAGTCAGTAATGATTTAGATTATGTAAGATCCAAGTATTTCAGCGATAAAGATATGTCTCTTGAGGATTTATCACCAACAACAAAAACTAAGCTGATTAATAAGTTATTAAAATATACAGGGTTTACAGCATACCAAAGCAAGTTAGATAAAGAGCCGCTATTAAAAAGGCTTAACGATGTTGTAAAAATCAACCTTGAACCAAGGTATGTTTTTGATGAATGTATTGCTTATTTTGGTCAAAACAGAATAGCGCTAGCTGGTTATACAACGCTGCAAGACACTATTTCTACGGTATTATCAAATGAGCGTAACCGAATTGAAATGGTGCTGCTTGATAGTTTGTCTTCAGGTACCAGAAAAACATTACTTAAATTACTTGAGTCAAATAATACCTTTACTGACTTAGCCAAGTTAAAGAAAATGGCTAAGGACTTTTCAACGAGCCAAATCACCCAAGAGCTGAAGACGCATAAAATTATACGCTCGCTTTATCCAGAAATTAAGTCACTGATTGCTGAACTGGAGCTATCACCTAAAAATCTTGAATACTATGCTTCACTGGTAAAGCACAAGTCCGTTTATAAGCTTAGAAAACACGCAGATAGCCAAACTATTTTATATCTCGTTTGTTACTTGTTCTTCAGGTACCGAGAGACTAACGACAATCTTGTTGCTGCATTTATTTACTTGGTAAGGAAGTTAACCGAATCAGCTAAAGGCTATGCAAAGCAGCGTATTGTTGAAGATGTAACCATTGTAAGAACCAAATTAAAATCCGCTGGTAGTTTATTAAAGTACTTCATCGATACCGATATGGACGATGATTTAAGCTTTGGTGATGTACGTAAAAAAGCCTTTGAATTGATCCCTGCTGACAGTATTAAACTGTTAAGTGATCACTTAGATAATAACGACTTTGATGGCCGTCAGTACGAATGGCAATTTATTGATAAACAATCCAGTAAAATTAAAAAACTTATCCGCTCATTATTTATGTCTATCGATATTGAGTTCATTCATTTAAAGGATGAACTCCATGAGCAGTATGTTATGGCACATTCTGAACTTAGTGAATTAAAGGCTATCCAAACCATTAACATCGATGTGGTACCTAAACATGACCGAGAGTATTTAGAGGGAGAAAATACCAAATTAATTGCTAATCGATTTGAGTATTTCCTTTATCGTAAAGCCGAACAATTATTTCACAGTAATAGCTTAACGGTGAAAGAAAGCGTTAATAACCGTAGTTTAACGTCAGATCTTATACAACCTAAAGAATGGCAGCAAAAAGAGACAATCATTGAAAACACTGGCCTTGATAAGCTGGCAACACCGATTAACCAAACACTCGCAGATAAGAGCCAACAATTAGAAGTTAAGCTGAAGGAAGCAAGCGAGCATATCTTTAGTGGTGATAATAAGTATGTTGAGTTTATTCCTGGCAAAGCCGAACTCAAGTGGTCAATTCCTAACAGCCGTTGGCAACAAACAATTGAAAACCCGCTCTACAATCAAATTCAACACATGGGTATCGTTGAACTCATGTTGTTTGTTGATCAAAAGACAGGTTACTTAAATTCATTTACACACATATCAGCAACTAAAGAAAAATCACCAGTAAATAAAGAAGATCTGATCGCCTGTATATTGGCAAACGGCACCAATTACGGCCTATATAAAATGGCGAATATCTCTGACCGTTCAATGGGTAAATTACGCAGTGTAGATGATAGTTATGTCAGATATGAAACACTCAAAACGTCTAATGATCAGGTTTCTAATGCTATAGCCACGTTGCCAATATTTGCCTATTACCATGTGGACGATAATCAGTTGTTTTCAAGCATTGATGGTCAAAAATTTGAGTGTCGCATAAATACGTTTAAGGCTCGGTATTCGTCTAAGTACTTCTCCAAAGGTAAAGGTGTTTCAGCATTAACATTGGTTTCTAATCATGTTCCGGTGAGTACGCAAGTCATTGGCGCTAACGAATATGAAGGTCACTTTGCTTTTGACTTACTCTATAACAACTCTTCAGATATACAGCCTAATACCTTATCGACCGATACGCATGGTACTAATAATGTTAACTTCGCTATATTAGATTTCTTTGGTTACACATTCGCCCCTCGATACGCGAAAATGAAAAAGGTGTTTTTTGAGCTATTTGAAGTGACTGAAGAGAACGGAGGCCGTATTCAATTAAAGAAAGATATTAATCATAAGCTAATTGCTGAAGAATGGGACAATATTCAGCATATTGTTTGTTCATTGAGTCGTAAAACCACCACTCAAAGCACAATCATTAGAAAGTTGAGTAACGGCAAGAGCCGAAGATTGTCAGCATTGCATGAGTACGACCGTTTAATTAAATCTATTTATGTTTTGGAGTATGTTGATAATTCAACGTTGCGTCATTACGTCCAGCAAGCCTTGAACAGAGGTGAAGCATACCATCAGTTAAAACGTGCTATTACTTCAGTTAATGGCAATAAATTTCGTGGGGGGAATGATTACCAAGTATCACAATGGAACGATTGTGCTCGACTCATTTCAAATTGCATTATTTATTATAATTCCGCGTTACTATCGGCATTTTTACAAATCCAAGAGAGGAACGGTAGGCAAGATGTGGTTGATGTTATTTCTCGGCTTTCACCTGTTGCTTGGCAACACATTAATCTAAATGGGGAATATGCCTTTAATAAAGACCGCAAAGAAATCGACTTAGCTGGTTTACTTAGTGATGTAGAATCAATAAGTTAAAGAATGCCATCTGTTTGTATTTCTAATTCAAAAGGTACTGCGCATCAAAGTGCCATTAAAAATTGGAGGTGTTGATATTCTATATGCTTGATATATACAAGCTAACATTGATAGAAAACAGATAAGCTAACAAGTTTTTAGTCGAGCCATGAACTGTTCTATAATTGTTCTAATTGCAAAACTCTTCAATTTGGTTTGTTACTAGATTTAAAAATACTTTTCTATGCTCGATTTTAGTAAGTAGCAGCTTTTGGATGTCTTCAGGAACTTTTCTTTCTCCTGCATCTATTGCCATTAGTAATGGCTTGATATCAACTACAAGAAGACCTGCCGCCCTTGCTGCTCGAATGAACTTTAATCTCTTTAATGCACATAAGCCGTAAAGTGAATGGCCTGACTTAGTTTTTTCTTCGCAGTGTACTAAGTTCTCAAGAACATAATTTCTTACCGTATGGACAGATGTTTGTGCAGCTAGTGCCAGTTGAGAAATACTCAAAGGAAAATCCAACGCATCATCATCACTACTAATGAACTTATTGATGTCAGGTATCTCTGTCAAAAAACTGACTTCACCAACAGGAATGTTTTCAACCTTAGATTTAATCATGATTTAGCATGCTTCCAATTTGTGTTGTTAATGGAATGCCTTAAGATATCTTGATTACATTCAATCAATTGGCACTCCATTAACATTTCTGTAAGTACATTACCGTTAAATGATTACCCTGCGCAGCAAGATAGCTCTTTAACGTCTTTGCTAAAGGTTTGAGCGCATAACTTCAATCCTTCAACCATCGTCAAATACGGAAATAGTTGACCTACCAATTCTTCGACTGTCATTTTATTATGAATAGCAAGAGCCGCACTTTGAATCAGTTCTCCGCCTTCATGGGCTAAAATTTGTGCGCCTATCAGTTTTCCCGTGGATTCTTCAGCTACCAACTTGATAAAACCATCCGTTTCAAAATTTGCTAAAGCTCTTGGTACGTTTTCCATATCAAGTACACGACTTATCGTATTTATTCCTACCGCTGAAGCTTGTACTTCGGTTAGACCTACCGTAGCAACTTGTGGGTCGGTGAATATAACAGCAGGCATGGTAGATAAGTCGAGTTGCGCATTTCCACCTGTCATATTAATTCCAGCCCTACTTCCGGCAGCAGCAGCAACATAAACAAATTGTGGCATATTGGAGCAATCTCCAGCGGCATAAATGTTAGCTGTTGATGTTTCCATCATACTATTAACAACAATGGCACCACTTTTATCTGTTTCAACACCAACATTTTCTAAACCAAGCTTTCCAGTATTTGCATGGCGACCCGTAGAGATAAGCAATTTTTCAGCGATTAATGTTCCTTCGTTAGTTTCCAATGAAAAACCATTGCTATCATAAGAAACATGACTTGCTTGCGTATTATTAAGTACCCTAATACCTTCTTTTTCAAAGCACTCTGCCAGTTTTTCACCTAATAACGGATCTTCAGCATATAAAAGGGTATGTCTGGCTAGAATTGTCACACGGCTACCTAAACGGGCATAAGCTTGCGCAATTTCCAGAGCAACAACGGAGGAGCCGATGACAACTAGACTACTCGGTAACTCTTCTGCAAATAAGGCTTCTGTTGATGTCCAATAAGGTGTATCAACTAAACCCTTAATTGGCGGAATGCTTGGTGTAGAGCCTGTTGCAATTAAAATGCGATCTGCAACCAGCTCTTCTTCACTACCATCAGACTTGTGAACTAGCAAGGTATTTTGATTTTTAAAACGTGCATAACCTTTAAGTAAAGATAGCGCGGGATTACTCTCTAAAATACGTTGATATTTAGCATCGCGTAGTTCTTCGACGCGAGCGTTTTGCTGATGTGCTAATAAGGAGCGGCTAAGTTGTGGCTGAATATTTTCTAAACCATCAAACGGGTTAGTACGTTGCTGATGCGCTAATTGCGCAGCACGGATCAATATTTTTGAAGGAACACAGCCGACATTTACACAGCAACCTCCGATTACATCGGCTCCTTCAATGATAGTAACTCTTGCTCCGCCTTCTGCTGCTTTAATCGCACTGGCAAAGGCCCCTGAACCACTACCAATAATGGCTACATGTAATTGTTCTGGCTGGATGTCATTTGACGAGCAACAACTATTCGTTGACATATTTTATTCCTCTTAAAAAGTTAAGCGGTACAAGTTTCATCATCACAGCGTTTATTCGCAGGAGAAACCATGTCCCAAATTGATACAGCAACCATTAGTCCTAGCCCCGTATAAGTAACGTATGAACTCCACCCGTACTGGAACCAAGGGTATAAAGAGAGTAAAACCAAAATGGGGCCAATTGAACCGATAAAACTACGGTGCCATTGACGATGGCTAAACCAGCCTAAGATATTCATTGCCAGCGCTAATACTGCAAACAGTGGTAACAACGTATTGATAAATACCCCTTCCCACTGACTAAGAAATCCCATCCCAATTGCCGCACCAAGACTAGCTATCGCGGGAAAACACATGGCGCATCCCATTGCCGAAACAAGTGCACCTATAGAGCCTGCTTTATCTCCGATACGCGTAACTAGTTCTAAGGGGCTAAACATTACTTATTTTCACTTTTTAAATTTGAAGGGTAGCCAGCGTTGGTAGTCGCTGCAATTAATGCATTGATGTTGGTTTTAGTGTCATCAAAAGAAACAACAGCTAGCTTAGGCTTGTAGGTAACTTTCGCATTTTCAACGCCATCAACATTTTCTAATGACTTTTTAACTGTGATTGGACATGTCGCACAGTTCATCGTTGGCACTTCCAGTGTAACTGTTTTTACTTCAGCAAAAGCACCAAAACTAGAAAGTGAAAGCAGTGCGGTTAATAATAATTTTTTCATAATTAGCTCCAAATTTTAAAATGTTATAAATTTCTTGATCTGTATATTAAGCAAACAAAAGTATCCAATAATTACTGGTCACTAAAATTGTCGCAACTATAACGCTCAGCCAGAAAATTACTTTTCGTTGTTGCTGTTTCTTAGGAATTGCACAGGCCGTTCCCGGCTCACACTCTTCTACAGGACGGTAAATTTTCCAACCTGAGTAACCAAACAACAACACTACAAATGCGATAAATAATGGCCTATAGGGTTCAAATGCAGTTAAATTACCAATCCATGAGCCACTTACCCCAAGTAATAACAGGAGCAAAGGACCTACACAGCATACGCCTGCGCCTAATGCTGCTATGATGCCTCCTATCATTGGAAGGTTTGATTCTTTTTGATTCATATAGATACCTCATTAAGTGATAATGCAAGTGTATTGCATGTACCTAAGTACGGAGTCAAGGGTGATTTATAAAAAATTTATCTTTGATAATCTGCTACGACAGATACGGGGAATAAGCTAAC
This sequence comes from Pseudoalteromonas sp. JB197, assembly GCF_002332205.1. Lineage (NCBI taxonomy): Bacteria > Pseudomonadati > Pseudomonadota > Gammaproteobacteria > Alteromonadales > Pseudoalteromonadaceae > Pseudoalteromonas > Pseudoalteromonas sp. JB197. The sequence goes on along the minus strand of NZ_NRGZ01000002.1, from coordinate 399,935 downwards.
TTGAATTAAGGCGCAGAAGTAAAATTGGATATGCTGTTTTAGTGGGAAATGGTAGTTAAGTGAATCATTTACTTCGGTTGCAACGAATCAATTATTGGGCAGTGGCTATCGTCATCATTATTTTGGCATTGTCCTAAATGTTCTTCCAAAGCGTGTTCTAACAACAACAAGTCAGCCATCTTTTTTTGTACTGCGATCAGTTTTTTATTAGCTAATTCTTGTACTTTACTACATGGACTATCGTTTAACGCAAGTAACCCTTCAATCTCATTTAGCGTAAAACCTAATTCTTGAGAACGCTTGATAAAATGTATTCTATTTACCGTTTCTTTCGGGTAATGTCTATAGCCCTGCATAGGCTTTGGTGGTTGTTTAATTAAGCCTTTGCGTTCATAAAAGCGAATTGTTTCGACATTTACACTCAGTTCTTTAGCCAACATACTTATGGTTCGTTTAGACACGTTATCAATTACCTTACTGACTTTTTGTTTACTTACTTTATATCTAATTAAAGTGACCATCAATGAATACCAGTTTAAACATCGCTAATTGATTTTGTTTTTTCTTCTATTAAATAAGTAAAGTTACCGTTGTTACAACAATATTAAACCACAACAATGTATGGTTTATCCTTTTTCATTATCAAAGTCCAAATTAGTGTTATTACATGCAGTTCTACATGAGTACACCCTAAAGATACTGTTAATATATCACAGGCAATTACGTAATGACACCACTTAAATAAACCTATATGATATGACACCATCTAAATAGACCTAATTAGGCAAAAATGTTCATAAGAGCATATTTACGAGCATCAACTTCTGAGCAAGATGCAAATAGAGCAAAAAGCTCATTAAAAAAATTCGTTTCTTGCTTCAGCAAACGAATTGCTTCTTTTTATATAGAAAATAAATCTGGTAATTCTTTAGATAGACCAGAGCTAATTCGTTTATTGGATGAATCAGAGTCCGGTGATGTTTTGTTAGTTGAATCAATCGATCGTTTAACAAGGCTAAGCCCTGATGATTGGAAAACTCTTGTAGCCTCAATAAATGAAAAAGGAATTAGTGTTGTTAGTTTAGATCTACCAACCAGTCATTTAACATTTGGCAGTTTTCCAAGTGATGATTTTATGAGATCAATACTTAGTGCTATTAATAATATGCTGTTAGAAATATTAGCGGCCAGTGCATATAAAGAATATCGAGAACGTGAACGTAAGCAAAAAGAAGGTATTGTAAAAGCACAGCAAAAGGGACTTTATCACGGTCGTCAGCCTGATTTAGAGGCTCATGATAGGATTGCCTCGTTTACTGAAGCTGGATTTAGTATTAATAAAACGGCTGAAGCAGTTGGAGTTAGTCGAAGTACGGTAATTAGAGTTAGAAAAAAGCTTAAAAATTTAGACTAAGGTTAATTTCGAGGGGATGGGCGCAAAACCCCATTAAGCAAATACCAAAGTAAAATAGGTATGTGCTCCAATCATATAGCCAAAGAGGATAAAGCGTTAATAGCACTGCTACAGGCCCTAGAATGCTGAAGACAGCTCTGGTATGGTTTTTATTTTTGTGCGAGTTGTATAAGTTTACCAATAGTTCCAAAGATGCAAAAATAGGTAAAAGCGTATTTACAGCTATTCCTTCGAAGTGAGAGAAGAAGCCTAGTCCTAATGCCGATGCAAGTGACCTTAATGCAGGGAAGCAGGCCGTGCCGCTAGCCAAACGCCACTAGAGCCTACTCTGTCTAATATTTTATTTATCATTTTAAAGTCTATTGGTTGATATTACCATCATTCTAAACTCCGTATATAAGTACGGAGTCAATCATTTTAATGAATCAATTATGGGGCAATGTGTTGGATCTTCGTTTTGCATACAGGTATTTGTCATATCCACAATTACTTTCTCTAAACGTTGAAGGTCATTAATTTTGTCTCGAATGATTGCTAACTTTTGTCGGCTTAATAGCTCAACTTGAGTGCAGTTGCTGTCCATAGACATTAGCGATTTTATTTCTCTTAACGTAAAGCCGAGCGCTTTGGCTTTTGTGATAAACCTAAGTTGTCCTGCTATTGTTTCGTCATATTGTCTATAACCAGATATTGGTTTTTCAGGTTGTGTAATCAGCCCTTCTCGTTCATAAAAACGAATGGTTTCTACATTTAAATTTAATGATTGTGCTAATTTGCCAATGGTTTTCATTATTGCCTTTGTGAATACTACTAATCTAAAGTTATATTTAGTTTAGCTATCCAATGATTTGATGATGCCGCACGCTTCAATTGTATTGTCTGAACCACAAGCACTTGCCATCTGTTGTAATTCAGCTTTAAGCGCCCTTAATTCTTTCATACGTTTATTCACTAGTGCAAGTTGCTGATCAATTAATGCATTAACGCTAGAGCAGCTTTCTTCTGGCTTATTTTTTAATTCGATAAGACGTTTAATATCATTGAGTGATATATCTAGGCTGCGACAATGCTTTACGAATTCCAATTGTTTAAGTGCTTTACTATCATACAGCCTGAAATTACCTTCTGAACGGTTTGGATTTAACAGTAATCCTTCTCTTTCATAATATCTAATCGTTTGTATTGAACAGCCCGATTTTTTTGACAATTCGCCTATTTTCATCAATTTCCCCCAGACATTTGACTCTATAGTTACTATAGGATCTATAGTATAGGTATGCAACGAAAGGGATATATAAAAATGACTGAGAAATATTTAAACAATACGAATATCGTTAATTTTGAACACAAAGATATCCAATCCCTGATCGATCAACGAGGGTGGAAAAATTTGGATAATTTCAACAAAATTGGTGCCGCTTATCAGTTTGTAAAAGATGAAATAATGTTTGGCTATAACAAGAGTGATGATATTTCAGCAAGCGATGTGCTAGCAGATGGTTATGGACAATGTAATACTAAGGGTAATCTGTTAATGGCACTATTGCGTGGACTAGGCATTCAATGCCGATTTCATGGGTTTACCATAGACCAGCAACTACAAAAAGGTGCTATCCCAAGCTATGTATTTTGGTTAGCACCTAAATACATCATTCATAGTTGGGTAGAAGTTTACTTTGAAGGGCGTTGGATAAACTTAGAGGGCTTTATATTGGATGAGCAATACTTAAGCTCTCTACAGGAGAAATTTGACCAAGTAAAAGATGATTTTTGTGGTTATGGTGTTGCAACAAAGTGCTTTTCATCACCAGATACAGATTGGCGTGGAGAAAATACCTATATTCAAAAAGAAGGTATTCATGATGACTTTGGGCTTTATGATTCCCCTGATGAGTTCTATCTCGAAAAAGGGACTAACTTGTCGGGGTTCAAACGCTGGATATATCAACGCTTGATACGTCACTTGATTAATATGAATGTATCAAAACTAAGAAATAGAAAAGTACTAGAGGTACAAAATGCACAACCATAATCATAGTCATCAACATGGTAAAGATGACCGTATTGGTTGGGCATTTTTCCTTAATGTGACATTCACTATTATCGAATTTATAGGTGGTTGGCTCACTAACAGTACGGCGATAATGGCAGATGCAGTTCACGATCTTGGTGATAGTCTTTCAATAGGTTTTGCGTGGATTTTAAGTCGTTTTTCAGATAAAGAAGCATCAGATAAGTTTAGTTATGGTTATCGTAGACTTACTCTCTTTGGCGCATTGATAAACAGTATTGTTTTAATCATTGGCTCAATTTGGATTTTATTTGAAGCAATTCCAAGGCTGTCCAATCCTGAAATGCCTGTAGTCGAGGGGATGTTAGGGCTAGCGATACTCGGCGTTGCCGTTAACGGATATGCTGTATTAAAATTAAAAGCGGGTGAAACATTAAATGAGAAAGTGCTGACATGGCACCTTCTTGAAGATGTACTTGGATGGGTTACCGTTCTTATAGTCTCTATCGTACTGTTGTTCGCTGAACTGCCGATATTAGATCCCCTTTTATCAATAGGGTTCACGCTGTTCATCTTGTTTAATGTTTTCAAAAACCTGAAATCAACACTCGTTTTATTTCTTCAAGCTGCACCCGATAAAGAGACTCAAAAGCGTATTAAACTATCACTAATGGAATTTCCTGAAGTTAATGGTATCCACCACATGCACTTTTGGTCACTAGATGGTGAAAGTCACGTTTTAACAGCGCACCTTGAGCTGAGTGACAACTTTGACGTTAAAGAATTAATTAGGCTTAAACAAGAAGTTGCAGCTAAATTATCTTCCTATCATTTATCGCATACAACGATAGAGTTTGAGTTTTTAAATGAAAATTGTCGGGATGAAGCGCAGTAAGCTTTATCAATAAAATGTTGGGCATACAATATAAAAAGCAGCTTAATTAGGCATAACTTAGTAATTAAGCTGCTTTTTTGCTTTTAGATTTCGTCGGATTGCTGTTTGTTACTCTCAGCGCCATGCGCCCATTGATATAAAATAGGCAATACAAACAAAGTTAAAATGGTAGAAGATACAATACCGCCGATAACAACTGTTGCTAGTGGTCGTTGTACTTCTGCACCAATTCCAGTGTTTAACGCCATTGGAATAAAACCTAAACTTGCGACCAGTGCCGTCATTAAAATAGGTCTTAAACGAATGATGGCACCTTCAATGATCGCTACGTATAGGTCGCCTTTTTCATGCCAAAGATCTCGAATAAAAGCCAACATAACCAAGCCATTTAATACTGCGACACCTGACAATGCAATGAAGCCGACACCTGCCGAAATTGATAAGGGCATGTCTCTTAAATAAAGTGAAAATACGCCCCCTGTTAATGCTAAAGGCACGCCACTGAAAATGATTAATGCATCTTTTAATGAACCAAATGCTATAATCAAAATACCTAGGATAACAACCAATGTTATCGGTACAACTAGGCTTAATCGCTTACTTGCTGATTCTAGTTGTTCAAACGTTCCACCATAATCAAGCCAGTATCCTGCTGGAATTTCTCCTTCCTGATTAATTTTAGCTTTAACTTCTTTTACAAAACCGCCTAAATCTCTACCACGAACATTGACGGTAACCACAACTCTTCTTTTTCCGTTCTCTCGGCTAATCTGCGCGGGTAAAGACTCTGATTTAAGCTCTGCAACTTCTTCAATTGGCACATAGTTACCATTCTCAAGTGGAAGCGGCAGATGCTTCAAGCTATCGATATCCGTTCTTATTTGCTCTGGTAGGCGAACAACTAACTCAAACCGTCTGTCACCTTCATAAATGATCCCCGCAGATTCACCGCCAATCGCAGTGGCAACCCAGTCTTGCAATTCGGTAACGTTCAATCCATACCTACCAAGCGCTTCTCGTTTAGGAATTACTGATAAAGATGGAACACCTGTGACCTGTTCCATTCGAGCATCAGCGGCACCATCCACGGTTTTCACAATATTTAGAATATCTTTTGCGGTAAGTAATAACCGATCCAAATCATCACCAAATATTTTGATGCCGACATCAGCTCTAACGCCAGAAATCAATTCATTGAAACGCATTTGAATAGGCTGAGTGAATTCATAGTTGTTGCCTGGAATGTTTTTCAGTACTTTTTCCATTTCTTCAACTAATTCACTTTTTGGTTTTGAAGGTTCGGCCCATTCTTTACGTGGTTTTAAAATAACAAAGATATCAGCAATACTCGGTGGCATTGGGTCGGTTGCTACTTCTGGTGTGCCAATGCGCGAGAATACTTTATCAACTTCAGGAAACGCTTTAATACGTTGCTCAAGTACTTCTTGCATTTCTACTGATTGCTCTAGGCCAGTCGATGGAATTCTTAATGCCTGTAGTGCAATATCACCTTCATTTAATTGAGGAACAAATTCTGTCCCAAGCGTAGTTGCTAACCAAAGGCTATACCCCATTAACAGCGTTGAGAATGAAACAATAATCCAACGAAATTTCATCGCCATTTTTAACAATGGTTCATAAATAGACTTGGTTGAACGAATAACTACACTTTCTTTTTCGCTGATTTTACCTTTCATAAACACAGCTACAGCAGCAGGAACCAGTGTAACTGAAAGGATCATTGCGGAAATTAACGCCATAACGACAGTTGCCGCCATAGGGTGGAACATTTTCCCTTCAACGCCAGTTAGCGTGAAAATGGGGATGTAAACAACAGTGATAATTGCCACACCAAACAAGCTTGGACGTATCACTTCTGAAGTGGCTTCAAAAACGGTATTTAGGCGTTCTCTTAAGTCTTGCCTATGACCGTTGTGTTGGGCCTGTGCTAACCTACGGACAGAGTTTTCAACGATGATTACAGCCCCGTCCACTATCAAGCCAAAGTCCAATGCGCCGAGACTCATTAAATTGGCAGATACTCCTGCTTGCACCATACCTGTGATTGTCATTAACATGGAAATAGGGATAACAGCAGCGGTAATGAGAGCTGCACGTAAATTTCCAAGTAGAATAAATAACACAACAATAACTAAAAGCGCACCTTCAACGAGGTTTTTGGTAACGGTTGCAATCGCTTTATCTACTAACGTTGTTCTGTCGTAAACAGGCTCTGCGGTAATGCCCTTTGGCAGAGATTTTTGTATTTCGCTGAGCTTATGTTCCACTTCTAAAGCAACGGTGCGAGAATTCTCACCAATCAGCATCATGGTTGTACCAAGCACTGTCTCAATGCCATTACGAGTAGCAGCCCCTGTTCTAAGTTCTTTGCCTATAGCAACATTGGCAACATCACTTATTTTTACAGGAATACCATCGTTCTTTTTGATGATGACATTGAGGATTTCATCCATTGTCGCAAGTTGCCCAATGGAGCGCACTAACACTTGTTGTCCGTTTTGCTCAATATAACCCGCGCCACGGTTATCATTATTTTTACGTAATGCATCAGAAACGTCTTCAAAGCTTACCTGATGAAAAAGTAATTTTTCGGGTTTCGGCGTTATATGATACTGCTTGTTATAGCCGCCGATGCTGTTGACCTCAATGACGCCTTTAACTTGAGCCAATTGCGGTTTAATGATCCAGTCTTGTATTTCTCTTAAGGCAATAGCGGTATAAGGCTCTCCATTAGGCATTTTAGCGTCAGGAGAAGCTTGTACGGTATACATAAATATTTCACCAAGCCCTGTGGAAATAGGACCCATCTCTGGCTCTAAGCCAGAGGGAATAACGCCTTTTATCGCAGCTAATCTTGCATTGATTAAGTTGCGTGCGAAATAAATATCGGTTCCCTCTTCAAAGATAACGGTCACCTGGGATAAACCATATCTTGAAAGAGAGCGGGTGTGAGACAGCTTTGGTAGTCCAGCTAATGCGTTTTCTACTGGAAAAGTTACCCTTTGCTCCGCTTCTAAAGGTGAATAACCGGGGGCAGAGGTATTTATTTGTACCTGTACGTTTGTTATATCTGGAACAGCATCAATGGGAAGTTTTTGATAACTCCACATACCAACGCCGATGATTACCATCAGCAAGCTTAATACTAAATAGCGCCTATTTATTGCAAGACGCAAAATTGATTCAATCATATTGCGTCTCCTAATCGTCGTCTTCTACTTCAGATTTCAAGATATCTGCTTTAATCAGATAACTGTTTTTGTTTACATATTCAGCGTCTTTACTGAGGCCATCAATGACCTCGATATAGTTTTTGTCTGAACGACCAAGGACAAGTGGTGCAAACTCGTACTCTTCATCTTCTTTTACAAAGACACCTAATTGTCCACCTAGCTCTTGTATGGCAACTTTCTCGACCGCTAAATCCACCTCAAATTGGTTTATCTTTACGTTGCCTTTTAATAATTGACCTGACGTTAGCTTTAACTCAGTGTTGTTTAATCGTACCCGTGCTAAAACATAAGGCTGATCTTTAGCTGGAATAATATTAGTGATGACTGAACTGAATGCGTGTTCACCTTGCTCAATATCAACATGCTGACCGACTTTGATTTGATTATATTGGCTGGTAAACACCTTAAATTCAGCCCACAAGGTGTCAAATTTGACGATTTCAAACAAGCTAGTGTTTTGCGTGATACCGCCAATATTTCCATTTCGCTGTAAAACAGTCCCAGAAACAGGCGATGTTATTTTATAAGTATTTAAGCTCTCATTAGATTCAATAACGGCTAATAGATCGCCTTTTTTTACCGTATCACCAACAGTGAAGTTTATTGTCTTTATAACGCCGTTATATCTAGCGCCAACTTGAAATAATTGTTCAGCGCCTATCGTCGTAGAGCCGTATACAGGGATAGTTTGGTTCAACGTTTTTGAAGCTAAATAGGCTGTTTCAACACCAACCTTTTTTGCCATGTTATTGTCGATTTTGCTTATGCCTTCTTCGCCTTCATGTTCATCTTCACTAGCGAAAACACTTTGAATGGGTGATAGATACCCAATAAAAATCAATAGTGCGAGTAAATAGTTTTTCATTTTGAATTCCTAAACGATTCAGTTAATCACTGAATCAATAAATTGTTATTAAACTTAAAGTGATGTTTATTTAGAGTGACAGCGCTTCGTTTGTTAGTTTTTCTATCTCTGCGCCATAAATTAGGGCAGCAGATGCCGCGTCAATAAGGGTTCGCCGAGCATTTAACAGCTCTTGTCTAGCCGATACATAATCAAGATATCCATATCGACCTTTTTGATAGGCGTCTTGAGTATCTTCCAGTGCATCTTCAAGCATTGGGATAACCGACTGCTTTAATGAATTAGCTGTTAATATGGCTTGTTTTCTATTGGAGTATGCTCGTAGTAAGTGATTTCTAAATCTTAACTTAGTCGCCTCTTTCTCTATGGCAACTTGGTCACGCTCTGCTAGCGCACTAGCGATTGCGCCAGAATTTCGCTTTTCAGCAAACAAAGGTAAGCTAAAGCCAGCGACCAGTGCCGTATCATTGGCTTCTTGAGAGCGCCTAACACCAACAGACCATTTGATATTGGCCGTTGACTCTGTTTTAGCCAACTGTAACTCGGCCTCTTTTAGTCGCTGCTCACTTGCATAAACTTGAATAGCAGGGTTTTTCTCTAATTTCGCAAAGAGACTACTAAAATCACTATCATTGCCAAACTGAAACAGATCTCCAGTTACTCTAGAGAATGACACTGATGTTTCTCCCCAGTAAGCTGATAAAGAAAGCTTTAGATATTCCAAGCGCTTTTGTTCAGATTGAAGGGTGAGGTTAGCCTGAGCAATAACTGCTTTTGAGCGTTTCACTTCAGCCTCAGGAGTAGCACCTGCGCGGTTACGCTGAGATACAATCTCTAAGGTTTCTTGTGCTAAGCTCAAAGCATTTTCTGCCAATATAACTCTTTGTTGGGCTGCAAGTACTTCCACGTACTTCTCAGTGACTTGAGCCATTAAATTAAGCGCAGAGACTTCTTTTTCAGCAGTGAGTAGTGTTCTTGATTTTGAAACAATTCCAATCCGCGCTGAGCGTTTATCTCCCATTTCGATAACCGAAGATAGAGCGACTGTTAATTCAGCACTGTCGAATGTATTAAATTCACCTGAGCCTGCAAAGTTCTCAGCTTCAAGCTCTAGTTCATAAGCAGGATTTAAACTTGCGATTTGTTCTCGTCCAATTAATGCCGTTTGCTTGAAATCAAATATTTTAAGTTCTGGATTTTGTTTAAGCGTCCACTGAATTGCCTCTTGAAGGTTTAACTGCTTCTCAAAGGCATAAACATTAAATGTAAAAAGTGACAAAGCGAGAAACGCGATATATTTAAGCCGAGGTGTTACACACCTTAAAATTGCTATCTTGCGATGCACACAGGTATTAAGTGCCATGTATACTTTCCTATAAATTTATATGTGATATTTAGGTCATTAACATTTGACCTTTCTTAATTTTCTATAAAATTTAGGCGTATTTAGGTGGGCGGAGTGGCACCGAGATATAGCCTTTTAGCTCAGGAGAAACTAAGGCGTAGGTAAGGAAGTGATCTGTTGCTTGGAAAATGTTACAGGAAGAATCAGCATTTAAAAATAAGTGACAACAGCAACAAAAATTACAATTATCAATTGAAGAGTTGCTATTATTCACCTCAAGCATATTGGAGTCTTCTGGAGCTTTTAGCGGGGTAATAGACTTAGTTAGTGATGAACTAAAAGAACTTTCACTTAAGTTTATTTCAAGCTCTTCTAGCGAAAAAAACACAGACTGCACCGCGATTAAAATCATTATCACGTATGATATATTTGATTTGATATACGATGAGTGCATTATTTTCATTTCTCTGCTTAATACTTTAGCTGTAAGATGCGGCGAGTACCGTTTAAAACGACAAGAGCAATTATCAAACCAATCACTAAATCTGGATAACGGCTGCTAGTTACTGTAACTAATAAGCCAGCTAAGATTACACCTACGTTTGCGATTACGTCATTTGCGGAAAAAATCCAACTCGCTTTCATATGAGCGCCGTCTTCTTTGTTACCAAATATTAAAAACAGACAAGCAATGTTAGCGATTAGTGCTATTCCACCAAATATCATCATTAAAGAAGAGATAGGTTCACTACCGTAAATAAAGCGTCTTACGACTTCACTCAAAGCACCTAGCGCTAGAATAATTTGAAGTACACCAGATATATGTGCCGCTCTAAGTTTCATGCTTATGCTTTTACCGACAGCATATATAGCTAAACCATAAACAGCAGCATCAGCAAACATATCTAATGAGTCGGCAATAAGGCCAGCAGATTGCGCAATAATCCCAGCAATTACTTCTATAAAAAACATGACTCCATTAATGGCTAACAACCATTTTAGCGTTGATGCTTCTTTCATCTCATTTTTTTGGGCTAGATCTTTTGCTTTTGCAGCTTCGGTGCTGCAACTTTCTTTAGTTGATGCCAACTCTGCACCGAGATTGAGTTGTTGTAATTTTTTTGTTATCTCATCTAAATTTTCATCATGAAAAACCTTGACTAAACTGCTAGGAATATCAAATTGCAACCCAACTGAAGGCTCAATTGAGTCAAGTGCTAACCTAATCAATCTCTCTTCTGAAGGACAGTCCATTTGAGGTACTTTAAATGTACTGACAAACGCGCCACTATAGTTATCTAATTGTGTATCAATTTTTACATCTTCATTGGTAGAAGATGATTGACACTGACCACTACATTTTTCTGACATATTTAACATTCCGTAATAATATTAAAATAAGTATAAAATCTATAGTGGCTATAGAGTCAAATAAAAAAATTATTTAATGTAAAAGCGTGGAAACTGAATTGAAAAGCTAGTTTAAGAAAATAGTTTCTGCTAGTATTTTAAATACTATATTTAACTGGTGATAACTTTGAACCTTAATGTTGTACTAAAAATGCTCTTGGTTATTTCGATTGTTTTACAATCGTTAACTGCTGTAGCATCCTCAACATCTGAGAATCACCAAATAGATATAGAGCACCTTCAAACTCAACATGATCATGCAGATGATCGAAATGTCTCAAATGATAATGTAGGTGATGAGCAGCATAATGAAAAAGATTGTCATCACTGCGGTCATTGCAGTGGCAGCCACTTATCTTGGATTTTAGTCAGTAATTCAAATACCACGGGCAAACTAAACATTATCAATAAAACGCCTTATCAAATTGATCAAACAAATACTTACCTTGAAGCGATACTTCGCCCACCCATTTCTTAATTAGATTGATTTTTAATGACCTATTTGTCCATGAGAAGGATAAAGGGTTCGTGTTTATAAATTAAAAAATTAAGAAGTTTTATGTATATATTTTTAAAAAATGCAGGTTTAACCCTGTCTTTATGCATGGCTGTGAGTTTTTCAGTTGCCACTTATGGCAAACAGAAAAGTATTTCATGGCTAGATAGTCAAATAAATAAAGATCCCGAAGTTGTTGCGGCTAAAGAGTTACTTAATGCAAGTAATCATAGAGCCAAAAGCTTAACTCAAGCCGTATATAACCCAGAGCTTGAAGCAAGCTATGAAAAAGAAGGTGATTTTGATAATTACTCTATTGGTATCAGTCAAACGATAGATTTTTGGGATAAGCAATCAACAAATAAAACCATTGGTGAAATTGATGTTTATGCAAACCAGCAACAATTGTTATCTCTACTCGATTCTAAAAAGGCTAATGCCTTAACTGCATTAGTTAATTGGCAAGCAGCAAAAAAAGCTGCTCAGTTACTTTCAGAAAGAGAAGAGCAATTGCAAACGCTCGTTGGAATTGTTGAAGACAAACGAAAAGCTGGACTTTTAGAGCCACTTGACGCTGAGCTAGTCTATTTAAACTTGTCGCAAATTTTTAGTGAAATATCTGAGTCTCAAATTGCTTTGAAAAATGCAGAGGTAAAGGTTCAGGAGTTATTGCCTGATTGGACGCCTAATACTACCAATTTGTTTTCATTTACTTTTGGAGCAACAAGCTACTCATTTAACTCCCAGTGGGTTGAGGAACATCCAAAAGTTAAACTTGCTAGAGCGAAATGGAAGGGACAACAATCTAAAGCTCAACTAACCACTATGGAATCTAAAGCTAATCCAACCATTGGCGTTAGCGCAGGGAAAAGTGGAGATGAAGACTTGGTTGGTGTGACTTTTTCAATGCCTTTAAACATCAGAAATAACTATACAGATAATGTTAAAGCCGCTTATTCAGAAGCCATTGCAGCCGAGGCGAATTTTCAGTCGGTATATCGAAAGCAGTCTTTTGAAGCAAAAGCTAATTATGAATCGCTTAATGTCAGTAGAAAATACTACGAGCAATGGCAAAAGCTCACCCAAGGTAGGTTGGCTAGCAGCGCAAATTTATTAAATAAGCGCTGGCAAGCTGGTGACATAAACACTTCTGATTATTTACTCGCATTAAATCAACGTGCGGAAGGGCTTCATGCAGGAATACGTTTGGAAAATCAATTCAAGCTTGCAGAAATATCCTTCATTTTAAGTATGGGTCAGTTATCCAAATTTGAGATTTGAGCGCTTTGTTTTTTCAGTAGCGAAAAACGAAATCTTAAATTTATTAAAAATATAGGTTACAAAAATGAATACAGTAATTAGTAAAAAATTTTTAGCCGTAGTAATTAGCAGCCTGTTAGTTGGGTTTACTACAAATCATGATGCTTTTGCACAGTCGTCAGATGGAACTGGTTCTGTCAAAAACGTTTCGAAACAAGAAGAAAAAGAACATCAAGATGAGCATGAACACGAAAAGGGACATGAAGAAGATAAAGGTGACCATGACGAGCACGGCCATGAAGGTGGTAATAGAGAGGGAGAAGAAGAACATGAAGAAGGTATCACTATTGATCCAAAGAAGATGTCGCTTGCTAACATTAAAGTGGAAAGTGTTAAGCCTGAATATCAATTTAGCTCCGTATATGCACCTGGCGAAATAAAAGCTAATGGCTATAAAAGTTATGTGGTATCACCACGTACAGAGTCAGTCATTATCAGTCGCCATGCAGCGCTTGGCGAGTATGTAGAAATAGGTCAGAAGTTAGTTACATTATTTAGTGAAGCAATGGCACAAGCACAAGCTGACTATTTAATCGCTTCAACCGAATGGCAACGTGTAAAAAAGCTGGGTAATAAGACGGTGAGTGAAAGTCGATTATTACAAGCTGAAACAACATACAATGCGAGCTATGGCAAGCTCATTGCTTTAGGGTTAACTGAAAAAGCAATAAATGGTATTTCTAACAAAGACATTAAAGCATTTGGACAATATGCATTAACGGCGCACCGTGAAGGTGTCGTGCTTCAAGACGACTTTATCCAAGGGCAACGTGTTGATGCTGGGGATTCAGTCATGTTGTTAGCTGATGAAAAACAACTATGGGTTGAAGCAAAAGTTTCTCCAAATAAAAAGCTAAATTTATCAATTGATTCTCCTGCGGTACTTAAATTAGAAGGCCAGAGTTACAATGCCAAAGTTATCCAAGAAGCCCATACAATTGATCCCGTAACTCGTACAAGAATTATTAGATTGGGGGTACAGAATGCTGATGATAACCTTCATTCAGGTATGTTTGTAAAAGTTTACTTTCAGTTTGCCACAAAGCAGAAAGTGATGGCTGTGCCAGAAGAAGCATTGATCCGCAGCGCAGATGGTGATTGGACCGTATTTGTCGAAGACCACCCTGGAGAATTTAAAGCTGTAGAAGTAGAACTAGGCCGAGCCTTAGGTGATTTTAGGGAAATCATTGGCCTTGATAGTGGGACGCGAATTGTAACCAAAGGCGCATTTTTTGTTGCTTCTGAAATCGCTAAAGGCGGATTTGATCCGCATAACCACTAAGGAGTAAGACTATGTTTAATAAAATAATAGATTGGTCTGTTAATAATAGACTCCTGATTTTGATTGCGCTGTTTGCCATAATTGTCGGCGCAATTATGGTTATACCAAAACTAAATTTAGATGCCTTTCCTGATGTTACTAATGTTCAAGTTGCTGTAAATACTGAAGCGCCAGGACTAGCTGCTGAAGAAGTTGAACAACTCATTACGTACCCCATTGAAGCGGTCATGTATGCCTTACCTGATGTAGAACAAGTGCGCTCAATTTCTAAAACAGGCTTGTCTGGCGTCACGGTTGTTTTCAAAGAAGGCACCGACATTTACTTTGCAAGACAACTCGTATTTGAGCGTCTTCAAGCCGCAAAAGAACTGATACCAGAAGGTGTCGGCACACCCGAAATGGGGCCAAACACCTCAGGGCTAGGCCAAGTATTTCAGTACCTTCTTATTTCAGATAAAGATGCAGGCTATGATGCTATGGCACTCAGGAGTCTCAATGATTGGGTAGTAAAATTACTCGTTATGCCTGTCGATGGTGTTACTGATGTACTCTCCTTTGGAGGTATTGTTAGGCAGTACCAAGTAAATGTAGATCCATCTAAGCTTCTTTCTTATAACCTAACGCAAGAAGACGTTGTTGGTGCCCTAGATAACAACAATGCCAATGTTGGCGGATGGTATATGAACCGTGGGCAAGAGCAGCTTGTTATTAGAGGTGCAGGTTGGTTTGAAAGTGGTGACGCTGGTATTAGTAATATCAAACAAGTTCCCGTCAAAACAGTTGATGGGACAGTTGTGACGGTTTCGGATATTGCTAAAGTTGAAATGGGCAGTGAAATTCGTCAAGGTGCTGTCACAATGACGCGCAAAACCGAAGACGGTAAAGTCGAAAATTTAGGTGAAGTTGTCTCTGGCATTGTCTTAAAACGCATGGGGTCTAATACTAAAGCCACCATTGATGGTATCAATGCAAGAATCCCATTGATTAATCAAGCATTGCCTAAAGGTGTTCGCTTTGAACCATTTTATGATCAGGCTGATTTGATTGAAAAAGCCGTTGATACAGTAGTTGATGCACTATTACTAGCATTTATTTTCATCTGTATTGTATTAGCACTATTTTTAATGAATATACGTGCAACCTTCCTTGTCCTAATATCTATTCCAATTTCAATTGGTATCGCGTTAATGATCATGGCTTGGTGGGGCATTTCTGCAAACCTTATGTCATTGGGTGGCATTGCCGTAGCCATTGGTATGCTAGTTGATGGTTCAGTCGTGATGGTTGAAAACATGTTTAAGCATTTAAATAGACCAGACTCTACCCATTTAAAAACTGTAAAAGAAAGAGTGCCTAGTGCTGATACTGATCCACATGATGTAGAACAAGATGAGCATGGTATTAAGTTACGTCTTCAAAATGCGGGTAAAGAAGTGGCTCGTCCCGTATTTTTTGCAGCTTCTATTATTTTAGTTGTATTTACGCCTTTATTTAGCTTTGAAGGTGTTGAGGCAAAGTTATTTCAACCTATGGCAATAAGCATCATTTTAGCTGTTATATCTGCTATTGTGGTTGCGTTGTTTTTTGTACCCGCTTTAGCTACTTATTTATTTAAGTCAGGTGTAAAAGAGAGGGAAAGCTTTGTTCTTAGGCCATTAGACAAACTCTACAGAAAAGGGCTTACATTCGCACTAAAACGCACCAAATTAGTCATTTCAGCCGCACTTATATTAGTTTTCTCTGCCTTTGCATTAGTTCCATTAATTGGTACTGAATTTGTACCTGAGTTAGAAGAAGGGACGATAAACTTAAGAGCAACGCTTGCACCTTCTTCCAGTTTAGATACCGCGCTCACTGTGGCACCAATTCTAGAAGAAAAACTAATGGCTTTTCCTGAAGTAACCTATGCATTAAGCCGAATTGGTCGAGCAGAAATAGGTGGAGACCCAGAGCCAGTGAATAACATCGAAATTTACATAGGGTTGAAGCCTGTTTCTGAGTGGACCAGTGCATCTAATCGATATGAACTTCAAGGAAAAATGGAGAGATCTCTAGAAGAATTCCCTGGGTTGCTACTCAACTTTTCTCAACCTATTGCGACTCGTGTCGATGAGCTACTATCTGGTGTTAATGCTCAGTTGGCGATAAAGTTGTTTGGGCCTGAACTTGAGGTACTGGCGGCTAAAGGTCAAGAAATAGAAACAGCAATTAAAAACATTGAAGGTGCAAGGGATGTTGCATTGGAGCAAATTGCTGGTGAAGCGCAATTGGTGATAAGTCCTAACAGGCAAGAACTATCACGCTTTGGATTGTCTGTGAGTGACATAATGGAGGTTGTGCGTGATGGTATTGGTGGTGTTGCAGCCGGACAAATAATCAATGGTAATGAACGTTATGATATTTACGTTCGCATAGAGGAAGAGTACCGAAGTAACAAAGAAGCTATTGCTGATATTCGGCTTCAATCACCTACTGGTGCTTGGGTGCGACTGGGTGACGTAGCCTCAGTCTCATTTGAGTCAGGCCCACCACAAGTTAGACGCGATGATGTACAACGAAGAGTCGTTATCCAAGCAAATGTACAAAATCGAGATATGGGAAGCGTGGTTGCCGATATCAGAACGGTAATTGCTGAAAAGGTTGACTTACCTTCAGGTTATTCTGTTTCGATTGGCGGCCAGTTCGAAAGTCAAAAACGTGCTCAAAATAGGTTAGCTATAGTTGTACCTTTATCGTTAGCACTAATCGCACTACTACTTTACTTTGCCTTTGGTTCTGTTGGTCAAGCTATGCTGATATTGGTCAACGTGCCGCTTGCTGTAATTGGCGGAGTTTTCTCCTTATATTTATCTGGACAATACTTGTCTGTACCAAGCTCCGTTGGCTTTATTACCTTATTTGGTGTAGCGGTATTGAATGGGGTCGTTATGGTAGAAAGTATCAACCAACGTATTAAAGACGGTCTAGAAGCATCTAAAGCCGTTTTTGAAGGCGCTACTTCAAGATTAAGACCTGTACTTATGACTGCTATAACATCAGCTTTAGGTTTGATACCGATGTTAATGTCTAATGGTGTTGGTGCAGAAATACAGCGCCCATTAGCGAGTGTTATTGTTGGCGGCTTGGTAACTGCAACACTGTTAACATTATTTGTTTTACCTGTTTTATATCGCTGGTTTTCAGAGAAAAAAATAAAAGAGCTATCCAGATAAAATTACTGTGAACTCTAACCCCACGCTAAAGTCACGTTTAGCGTGGGGTTATTGAGTAGATGAACGAAAAGAAAGATTAGATTTAACAATAAACTAATAGTCATGACTGCTTTGTCGGAATATTTGTCGTTAAACAGGCCAAAGCTAACTTCCGCTTTCGTATCTTTGCAGTCTTAATCTCTATGTGTCTCAAGGTCGGCTTATGGCACATAACAGCCTGTCAGATTCATAAATTAAACCCACTTGACAGACCAATATACATCTAATTTTAATAACAAACCTCATAGGTAGTACATTGTGTTTATATTACTCATTAGACTTAATTACTTTATTCAAAGCTTGTATAAAGCCTCTTGGGAATATTTCATTTTGATATTCACTTCCTTTTATTTGGCCTAATTCAGTTTTTAGCCAAC
The DNA here is from genome assembly GCF_002332205.1 of Pseudoalteromonas sp. JB197. NCBI lineage: Bacteria > Pseudomonadati > Pseudomonadota > Gammaproteobacteria > Alteromonadales > Pseudoalteromonadaceae > Pseudoalteromonas > Pseudoalteromonas sp. JB197. The sequence continues at coordinate 382,015 of NZ_NRGZ01000002.1, read as the reverse complement.
CATTGAGCTTAATACACTCATCCGATACAGCATAAGTAAGCGCTGATAACTCATTATTAGTTAGTTTTAAGTTAGGAATAAAGTCTGTAGTTTGGGTATATTGATTACGCTTATCGATTACTATTTCCGATTGACTTTTTAAGATATTCAGCTCGGTTTTAAATTTCTTTCTTTCAGCTAAAATTCTTGCAAAGTATGCGCGAGCCGCAATATCGGGTATCGTATTTAAAAGCTCATTATCCGTAGCTGGTAATACCACTTTATTGTCAACCGATTGACTTTTGATTAATTCAGCCCAATAACTAATTAGCTTTCTATAGTGCACATTTTTTGTTGCACGAAGCGTTTCGTAACTGGGACCGCTATTTTTATAACTTATCATTCCGATATTTGTTATTGAAAAATCAACATTTCCTTGCTCAAAATAATTAGATAAAATTAAGTTCAATTTATCAAGTGTATCTTTAGTCTTTTGTGTTTTCCCTTCTTTTAGAGCTTCTAGCTTCTCATCTTGGTGCTTTTTTTCTAAGTTTGATTGCATTGGGTGCCTCATTTATGAGAAGGTAAGTTGATATAATTGTTATGTGTCTCAGTGTACCCGGCATCTAGTAATTTTGAGTCAGTGAGGTATGTTTCGGCTTCAAGATAATCAGCAACAACTCTAAATCCTTCAAACTTATCATTCGGGGCGGCAATTTTAGCCATTTGTCTTATCATTGCATTTCCAGCAATTAATTGTTCTTTATCACCCATTTCTAAGAAAATAGGTTTCTTACCTTGCTTGAGTAAGATCCGACTTAATTGAATTGTACGTTGCTTTAATGCTGGAGTTTTTTGTAATGTATCCATAAAATCTGGGTATATTTCCGCATCCTCACATAAGCATGATAGATGTAATAGTTCAGATTTAGTTTCAACGAACTTCAAAGCCATATTTACATCAGTTGTATTTCCTAAGGCAATTAATTTATTTTTATTATTGTCAGTTTCTCGGTTTTCTTCTAGCTGTATAATTTTAGATATCAGGCCAAAACATGATATCCAGTCTTTAGTGTATTCATCAGATTCAACTTTTTGTTTTTCATACCTACGTTGTAGTGATCGAAGCTCTTCAAATTTTAAAAATGGTTTGCTGTTCTGCTCTGCGATAAACTTTGTGTCTTTGAGTTTATCTAACTTTTTTTCTAAATCTAATGCTAAGCTTGACGCTTCATGAGCTTTGTAGCTTAACTGATTAAATAAAGCATTTAGTTTTGGTAAATAAACAGCTTCGGTGATGAACCACCTACACCTAATGCAATTCTCTGGACCATTTGGTACTTTTCCATATACTCGGTCTATTGCTCTAGCTTTATTAACTAGAAGTTCACCACCATTCCAGCATCCACCAAGTGTACTCATTTCATCGGAGCGAACATTATTTCCACCTACTAAGCACATACCATAAGCTCTTTCTTCCCATCCTATAGGGTTTCTATTTGCTAGCGATGCAACGATACTATCTTCACTGTTATAAACAACGTTACATTTAATTTGATTAATTGATGCATCTTTTAAAAATGAGCGAAGTGAGCTATCCGAATTTTCGAGCAACTCTCCCTCTGCATATCGCATTTTATCTGCCATAACAGATGGTGATATTTTGTTATAATATATTGTTGAAATAAGTCTCGCGTGACCGGCAAGAAGTTTAGAAATTACTGGAATCGGTACGTTAGAATCCATTGAATAAGCTGTAATTAAGCTTACTCTCAAGCTATGTGGAGGGAAATGTGTTGTTGACCCTTTTAATTTTTCATTTTCATAATTTACAACTAGGCTGAGTTTTTCTCCATTATCAAGAGTATCACCCGCACTAAATAGATTATTTTCGAGCTCTAATAATAAAGAGTGCCAAAAACGCTTTAAGGAATCAGCATCAATAGGTTTAAACTTATCATCTCCTTGAGCTGTTGGGTCTCGAAATAAAAAACACATATTTCCCATTGCATTGAGTTGAAGTTTAGATTTAGTAGTGCCTAAATGCCTTTTTGAAAGTTCTTTACAATGTATAGGTCTTTGTATCGGGTTATATTTTTTCTGCCAGTTTCTAAGTTTTTCAAGCCAATATAAAACTTCTTGGTGGTTCCACGGTATTACATACCCAGCGTCAACTTCAGCATCAGAGGTTTTATTAGTGTTTATGAATAGTCCTGTTGTATAAGTTGAAGTATATTGATCATATATTCTCCTAAAAACACCTTTTTCAACCAATTTAGGACTTGAGGTTTTTGTTAATTTACTTTCATTTTGTATCCAAGATTTATTGTCATATTTCCAAGTATCATCCTCTCCGGAGTCTAACATTCTTATTTGATAGGTTCTCAGTGGTAAATGCAGTTTTATCAGGAGTGCCAATGCCCTGACTGGGGACCACATTTGAATAATTACTCTATCAGTAGCGCCTTTTGATTTGATTTTTCTTTGGCGCCAAACGCAGTCAGGATCATCTTTGTTAATTAAACTTTCAGGTACCTCGAACCAATCACCACCCCTTGTTCCTGAACGTACCCCTGTTTGAGCTTGTGCCCAAAGCCAATCTTTGAATGATGGACAGTGGGATGTATTATCATGCTTAGTTGTTTTATCGTTACTCGGTGAAATTATATCTCTTAGCGAGAGTATATATTTATAAGGGAGTGGTTGGCGAACAGTCTCAAGAGGAACACTTTTAAATTTAACCTTTGTAAATGGGTTAACAACCGTTTTTATGGAGACATTATTTTGATCACGAACTGTAAAATGCTTCTCGATGACAAAGTCAATGAAATCAACTATATAATTTGGTCTCCTTGCCTGCTCGTTAAGGTCGTTGACACCTGATATTTTCATTACTTCAATAAATTCATCTGAATTACTTATATGACCATTTGAACCACTAAAAAAAGTATCGATATTAGATGCATAGGGAGCATGTATTAAAAAATATTTTTCTAATAAAAAAGTAAGAGCTACTCTTTTGACGTCAATAGAAGTTGTTTGCATCTTCATCCATTCGGCAGCCAACTTCTCCCACGAAAGCCATTTAGTGCCAATAGCTTTAGATAACCAGCTAAATGTTAAATCAACACTCCGATTGTCATTTTTTTTAATTGGTTTTATCATTTTATTCCTTAAATTTTTTATTTTTGCCCGAAAAGTATTGATGAGGATCTATGTCATTGAAACCATATTTCGTAAGGTTTTCCCAACTTAAATCTAATGGTGTTTCACCTTTAACTAATGCTTCTGTAGCAGTAGTTAAAGTATTTGATATTTCGTTGAAATTTGGCTCTGTATATGGAGTTTGAGAATCAAGAGATTTGTGATGCATACATCTTCTGATTATTAATGGGTTTACGTTGGCTCTTCGTAAACGCCTACCATAGCTATGTCTATGACCATGTGGGTCATAACCTTCATGCTTTGAGGGAAGTAAATTAATTCTCTTTAATGCATTTTTATAATTTTGATGAAATGCATTTAATGTGTAAGGAGAGCCGAAATATTTTTGATGAAATGAAATAAAGGCATAGGGATGATTGCATAATATCGAAGCTCGATATTTTTGATAAACTTTCCAGAGACTAAGAAAAATTTCGCCATAGTATGATGGGAACCAATTAACAATTATATAACCATCTCTGTGGTCTATAGTCCCACCTTTCCAGCCTAAATGTTCAGTATTGAACATAGAAACACGAGGTATTCTACCATATTTTTCTTTTAGGTATAATTTTCTAGTATTTCCACCTCTGTTTGATTTCCAGCCATACGGTGCAATACCTTGTTCTTCATTATATATCTTAACAAGCGCAGAGTTATTATTTAGGGGGGCTAATTCAACATCTGAAACCCACAAAGCCATAGCTTCACTTTCTCTTAACCCTCCTCCATGCATAAGTAGTAAAATTAGTTTGTCTCTTATTGAAATTCTTAAATCACGTTGAATTGAAAAACCATCGACGAAAAAAACTTTAAATTTATCTTCAGGAAAAGCCACTGCATCACCTTCGACTAATAAATGTGGTTTCGTTGAGGTGTAATTTACTTCTCTGAAGCTTAACTGTTTGTTTCTGAATTTTTTTATATGCCCAAGAAAGTCATTTATATTTTTTCTATACCATGCTGAATATAGTAATACACTGTGAAAATCATTAGGGATAAGCTTCTGAATTTTTGCGCAATTTGGCTCTAACCAATTTAGAAATGATACCAAATAACGAGTAATGTTTTTAGTATTAAAAAAAGACTTTGGTTCCCAATAAAGGCCTGAAGGATCGAATCCCTGTTCATCTAAAGTACCGGATCTCAACCTTAAAATGAATGAAGTAAGCAATAATTCTGGGTCACTAAATATATTTTTATTAGCTTCCATGTAATCAAGAAATAGTTTTAAAGCTCTTGCATAAGATAAAAGAGTGGAGCGACTTTTCCCTTGTGCGGTTAATATTAGGAAATAGTCTGTAATTAATGGTATGTCACCTTTAACGGTAAGAATTACAGGAACATGTACCCACGAGCCTGTGTTATCTGTAATGATTTTTGCAATGACGGTAACTGTTGACATCTTAAGTTTTAATTATTCTTGATATCAACAAGTTAATCTATTTTGTAGTAAATATAAAGGTAATGTTTATTAACTGAAAAGAAAAGTACACATAAATATCACTATATACAATAGACAGTATCGGACTTTATGGTTAATCTATAAGTCTATTATTTTATTGAATATTTTATTACTATGCTAGTTGCTTTGGTTGATACGTTAAAACAATTGAGATATCAAATTGCTCATCTTGAAGATAATACTTTAAATTCAGAATATCCAGAACTGGCTACCTTTATACAGCAAGTTGGCTTGACTGTAACTGAATCAAAACAAGATCTTACCTTCTTATACCAGTTTTTATATGTTTATGGTCGCAAATCGGAAGCAACCTATAGTCGGTTTAGAAGTGAGCTTGAACGTTTTTATTTATGGGCATGGTTAGTGGCTGAAAAATCAGTATTTGATTTAAAGCGCGAAGATATTGAAGGTTATGTAGATTTTGTTGTTGAACCAGATAAAGCTTGGGCTACAACATCAGTACAATGGCGTTATAAAGACGAGCAAGGTATTCGTCGTTTAAATACAAATTGGCGCCCTTTCATCCAAAAAGAATCAATTGCTAGCCAACAAACATTATCGGCAATGTTTACTGCACTTAACGTATTTTATAAATTTGCTATTTTAGAAGAAAAAACCTTTGCCAATTTTGTGCCTGTAGTAAAAAAGAATAGTCCCTATTTAGTGGTTCAATCGCAAATACAGATCCCCGATACGCTAAGCGATATACAATGGGAATATGTGTTTGGGGTAACGCGCGACTTATGTGAGCAACAACCTGATCTAGAAAGAAATTTATTCACTCTGGCATGTTTAAAAGGATTATATTTACGAATATCCGAATTGTCAGAGCGGCCACAATGGTCGCCCGTTATGTCGCATTTTTGGCAAGACAACGATGGCTTTTGGTTTTTACGTATTATGGGTAAAGGTAATAAATTACGAGATGTAACTCTAAGCGATGATTTTGTTGAATATTTAAAACGCTACCGACTTTATCGTGGTTTACCTGCCCTACCACGCGTTGATGAATCTGAACCTTTGGTGCATAAAATTCGTGGCCAAGGTGGCATGACAGTTAGGCAAATACGACGTTTGGTACAACAAAGTTTTGATTTAGCTCAGCAATCTTTACTTGATGATGGTTTTAAAGATGACTCTGAACAACTTGAAGCTGCAACCGCACATTGGCTTAGACATACAGGTGCAACACACGATGCACAAACACGACCACTCAAACATTTATCTGAAGATTTAGGACACGCAAAAATAGCAACTACAGATCAAATTTATATTCAAACAAATATAAAAGAACGTGCAAAATCTGGTTTAAAAAGGAAAATATAATGGAATATTTAGTCATTACTTTTATTGGCAGTTTGTTTTTGATTTATTCATTAACAATCCGGCAATTAGAAAGAACCGAAATCACTGGCCCAATGTTTTTTGTGATTGGAGGAATAGCACTGGCTTGGTTTATACCTGAGGAAGTTGAACAATTAAAAAATGGTGGAGCTTATATATTACCTTTAATTGAATTAACTTTAAGTTTGTTTTTATTTACCGACGCTACAAAAACAAAACTAAGCGTTTTAAAACACAGTTATCAGTATCCAAGTTTATTATTATTTGTTGCCCTACCCCTTACCTTGTTGTTAGGTATTGGCACTGCATTATTTTTATTTGCAGAGTTAACACTTATTCAAGCTGCATTATTAGCAATTATTTTAACACCAACCGATGCAGCACTCAGTAAAGGACTATTAGAAAGTACACAAGTGCCCGAAAATATCCGTGAAGGAATAAATACTGAAAGTGGTTTAAATGATGGTTTATGTGTACCTGTATTTTTAATTTTTTTGTTATTAGCTAATAACCCAGAGCTTGGGATCACCGCTTCACAAACTATGATTATTTTTACTCGGGAACTTGGTATAGCGCTATTGATTGCGATTGCGAGTGTTGCGATATTTATTCCAACTTTAAACTTTGCTATGCAACGCCATTATTTTGCACAAAAAACCAGTCCTTTTTTGCTGGTAGGTTTTGCAATGGCGATATTTTCTATTACACAGTATTTTCATAGTAGTGGTTTTATTGCAGTGTTTGTAGCAGGTTTATTATTTGACCGATATTCTCCAGAGTCGATACGTTGTGAAATTGTTGAAGACTCAGAGCACATAGCCGATTTTGCAGCATTATTAATTTGGTGTTTATTTGGTTTTGTAAGTGCCTATTTGGTTTTACCAAAACTCAGTTTTGAAATAATAATTTATGCTTTACTTAGTGCAACTTTGATCAGAATAATTCCGGTTATGTTGTCACTGCAATTTACTGCACTGAATATAAAAGAGCGATTTACTTTTGCTTGGTTTGGACCAAGAGGACTCGCATCGATAGTATTTACGTTAATGGTAATTGATACTCAAATAGAAAATAAATATCAGATTGCAACTATTGCTATGACCACTATTTTATTTAGTGTATTTATTCATGGTATAACTACTAAGCCAATTGCAGATAGCTTTGCTAAAAAGTAAAAATGCGTAATTTTATTTATAAAGTTACGCATTTTTTAATCAGCCTAATAAAGTTTAATTGCTAAGTAGGTGTGCAAGTAACTCAATTGGATGTTTAGGTTTAAATTTTTCATATCGTTTAACTTGGCTACGACAAGAAAATCCTGTTGATAACAGTTGCTCGGGTTTATTTTTATCTACAATAGGTTTCCAACTCATTTCGTATAGTGCGCGCGAGTTGTTTTGGTTTTGTGCTTCATGACCATAAGTACCCGCCATGCCGCAACAACCAGTACTGGTTGTTTTTAATGTTAAGCCAATATCGCTAAAAATATTTTGCCAAACACTCGCAGCTTTTGGTAAGGCGGTAGTTTCGGTACAGTGGCTTAATAAAGTAAATTCAGTATTAGTATTTTGTTTTGCTTTTAATTGTGTAAACGATTGAGTTTGTAACCACTCGTGAGCAAGTTGCACATGGAAATCACCACGATTATTTTCTAAAATTGTATTGTACTCATCGCGGTAACACATAACTAATGAAGCATCTAAACCAACCAGTGGCGCATTAATATCGTTAAGTTTATTTAAAAACTCCGCGGCGTTTTTTGCTGTTACTTTAAACTCATGCAAAAACCCTTTTACATGTTGTGGTTTTCCATTGGGTTTAAAAGGTAATAACATTGGCTTTTTGCCGAGCTGAGTAATAAGCGTAATAAAACTCTCTACTAATTCTGCTTCATAAAAACTAGTGAATGGGTCTTGTACTATTAATACATATTCGTTTTGTTGCTCAGCACTTAATTTATTTAGTAATTCAAAATTAAAAGTATGAGCTTTGTTTACTCGACTAGTTAGTGCGGGAATACTTAATTGTGGTGTATTTACATAACCCACGGTTTTTTTAATTATGTTACTAACTAGGTCTGTACTTACTATAGGATTAATAATACGTGCAAATTTAGCCATTAATGGCGCACTAACTTCTATATTACCCACTAGGTAATCTTTGAGTGGACGTGCGTAGTAACTATGATAATAATTTAAAAAACGCGAACGAAAAGTAGGTACATCTACTTTAATTGGGCAAGCAGTAGTACATGCTTTACAGGCTAAGCACTCGTCCATCGAAGCTTTAACTTCGTGAGAAAAGTCGTAAATGCCTTTGTTATTTTCACGGCTGTGAACAAAACGTTCCCACCAGGTAATTACTTCGCCTTTATTAAGTTGCTTTTCGACCTCAAGTAAATCTATATTTTTTGCTTCTTGCAGGCGCAACCATTCGCGCATTAAACTTGCGCGGCCTTTAGGTGAATGTCGGCGATCGCCGGTTACTTTATACGACGGACACATTGGTGAGTTTTCATCGTAGTTAAAGCATATTCCGTTACCGTTACAAGTCATGGCATTATTAAAACTTGTTTTTACATCAATAGATATTTGTTTATCGAACCATGAACGTTTTTGTCCATCAACACTTACTAGTGAATCTTCACTATCGATAGGTGTGCATATTTTACCTGGGTTTATTCGGTTGTTTGGATCAAATGCAGTTTTTATTTTACGTAACTGAGTAAATAAATGGTCGCCAAAAAACGCTGGGCCATATTCGCTACGATACCCTTTACCGTGTTCGCCCCACATTAAACCACCGTATTTAGCGGTGAGTTTTACCACTTCATCTGAAATAACACGCAACAGTTTTTCTTGTTCTGGGTCACACATATCGAGCGCGGGTCTAACATGTAAAACTCCAGCGTCAACATGGCCAAACATTCCATATTGTAAATTATGGCTGTCGAGTAATGCTCTAAACTCTACTATATAATCAGCTAAGTTTTCTGGTGGTACCGCAGTGTCTTCTGCAAAGGCGAGTGGTTTTTGGCTGCCTTTTACATTACCTAAAAGCCCAACTGACTTTTTACGCATGGCATAAATTTTTAAAATATCACTTTTATTACTGGTTAGCTGATAACCAATAACACCATTAGTTTGCTGTGCCACGCACTGATCTAATAGTTTGCACAAAGTGTCTACTTTGTCTTTTATATCCTCTGGCGATACTGCATTAAACTCAACCATGTTGAGCCCTTGCATATCTTTATTAGGAATGTTGGTTATTAAGTCCGATACTGAATGCCAAATAATATCTTGGCGGGCTAAGTTTAAAACTTTGCTATCGACAGTTTCAACTGAGGTTGCTCTCGCAGCTACCAAAAATGGTGAATGACGTAGTGCCGAATCAAAACTATCATACTTAATATTAATTAAAGTTTTAAATTCAGCAATGGGGGTTAGCTTTAATTTAGCCTCGGTAACTATACCTAATGATCCTTCAGAGCCGGTAATTAAGCGGCTCATATCAAAAGTTTGTAAGTCATCACTTAGCACATGCTCTAGGTCGTATCCGGTTAAAAAGCGGTTTAATCTAGGGAATTTAGCTAATACAGCTTCGCGCTCATTTAGTGCGATAGCTAAAACGGTTTTGTATAAATGACCAACTAATGTGTCTTGCTCTGCGATTACCTTTGCTTTTTCTGTATCAATAGCTGCAGTACACATAGGTGTACCATCGACCAAATAAGTTGTTAGCCCTAAAACATGGTCACTCGTTTTACCGTAAACTAGCGAGCCTTGGCCCGATGCATCAGTGCTGATCATACCGCCAATGGTTGCTCTATTACTGGTAGATAAGTCGGGTGAAAAGAAAAACCCATAAGGTTTTAAAAAGTCATTAAGCTGATCTTTTATTACCCCAGTTTGTACACGCACCCAGCCTTCTTGTGTGTTTATTTCGAGTATTTCACGCATGTATCGTGATAAATCGACAATAATACCAGGGGTTAATGATTGCCCGTTAGTCCCAGTGCCGCCGCCGCGCGGACCAAATGTTAACGATAAAAAGGGGTCGCGAGATGCTGTTTGCAACGCAAGTTGAATATCTTTTTCGGTTTTAGGAAAGATAACACCTTGCGGTAGCTCTTGGTAAATACTGTTATCGGTTGAAGCTGTTATGCGGGTTGCATAACTTGCATCAGTGTCTCCAGTAAACCCTTGATTTTTAATGGTACTTAAGTAATTTGCGACAACTTCTGTCGCGGCATCTTGCTGTGTAATAGTTGCTATCATGACGGCGATATTTTAAGGCATTTGATTAATTATATCATGCTGCGGGGTAATAGAAATTGAAGATTTTACAGTTTGTAACACTCTTTTAATCGATTTTATTCGCACTGCAATTATACTCAAGTTAACAGTTACTAGGGGGCTTTAACTATGAAAAAAATACTATTACTTTTAGCCGGTGTATTGTGCATGTTACTGGGTTTATTTTTTGCGATTGTACCTGGACCATCGTTAATATTTTTTATGGCAGGGTTATTGTGTTTTTCTTTTGACTACCCAAAAGCAAGGCATTATTTGGGGCTTTGTCAAAAAGCGTTAACTAAATCGTGAGATATTTAGATAAAAAATTAGCTCGTTAAAACTTTGTTTTAAATTACACAAACAAAAATGCCAGCAAAAGCTGGCATTTTTATTAAACAAAGTAATTATTTAGCTAGTTTTTCAGCTAAGTATAACCATGTTTCTAGTACTGTATCTGGATTTAATGAAACAGAGTCGATACCCTGCTCTACTAACCATGCTGCAAAGTCTTCATGATCAGAAGGACCTTGACCACAAATACCTACATACTTGCCTTTTTCTTTAGCTGTTTTAATTGCCATAGAAAGTAGCTTTTTGATTGCAGGGTCGCGTTCATCAAATAGATGTGCGATTAAACCAGAGTCACGATCTAAACCAAGCGTTAGCTGAGTTAAGTCGTTTGAACCGATAGAAAAACCATCAAAATGCTCTAAAAACTCTTCAGCTAATAGTGCGTTTGAAGGCAGTTCACACATCATAATTACTTTCAGACCATTATCGCCACGTTTAAGGCCATGCTCTTCAAGTAGTTCAATAACACGTTTACCTTCTTCAACGGTACGTACGAATGGGATCATGATTTCGATATTGGTCATGTCCATGCCGTTTCTTACGCGTTTAATTGCTTCACACTCTAGAGCAAAACAGTCGCGGAAAGCTTCTGACACATAACGAGCGGCGCCACGAAAACCTATCATAGGGTTTTCTTCTTCCGGTTCGTATTGTTGGCCGCCAACTAAGTTTGCGTACTCGTTTGATTTAAAATCAGACATGCGAACAATTACACGCTCTGGTGCAAATGCACACGCCAGAGTAGAAATACCTTCAACCAATTTAGAGATATAAAACTCTACTGGAGATTCATAACCGGCCATCATGTCGGTTATCTCTGCTTTTAATGCATCAGTTTGTGCATCAAAATTAAGTAGTGCTTTAGGGTGAACGCCAATCATACGGTTGATAATAAATTCAACACGGGCTAGGCCAACACCTGAATGTGGTAAACGAGCAAAATCGAATGCACGATCTGGATTACCTACGTTCATCATTACTTTAATTGGTAGCTCAGGCATTTCGTCAACACGTGAAGTAAGTACTTCAAAGTCTAAAATACCTTCGTAGATGAAACCTGTATCGCCTTCGGCACATGATACGGTAACTTCTTGACCAGCTGTAATTAAATCAGTTGCGTTACCACAACCAACAACGGCTGGAATACCAAGTTCACGTGCAATAATTGCAGCATGACAAGTACGGCCACCACGATTTGTAACAATCGCTGCTGCACGTTTCATGATTGGTTCCCAATCTGGGTCGGTCATGTCGGTAACTAAAATGTCGCCTACTTGAACCTGATCCATCTCTTTGATTGAGTTAAGAACACGAACAACACCGCTACCAATTTTATGACCAATTGCACGGCCTTCAACAACAACCTTGCTGGTGCCATTTAATTGAAAACGTTCCATTACGTTGGCATCTTCGTTTGAGCGAACCGTTTCTGGACGAGCTTGAACTATATATAGTTTGCCGTCGTTACCGTCTTTTGCCCATTCGATGTCCATTGGACGACCGTAATGTTTTTCGATGATTACAGCTTGCTTGGCAAGTTCTTGCACTTCTTCATCTGTAATCGAAAATTTATTTGAAAGCTCAGGGGCAACATCAACGATGTCTACTTGCTTCCCATGTGCTTTGTCTTCTGAGTAAATCATTTGAATGGCTTTAGAGCCAATGTTACGACGTACTACTGAAGGTTTGTTTTTAAGTAATGTTGGTTTATGAACATAAAATTCATCAGGGTTTACTGCGCCCTGTACAACCATTTCTCCTAGCCCGTAGCTTGATGTGATAAATACAACATCTTCAAAACCAGACTCGGTATCAATACTAAACATAACGCCAGATGCTGACTTATCTGAACGAACCATACGTTGTATACCAGCAGACAGTGCAACACCACGGTGATCGTACCCTTGATGAACACGGTAAGAGATAGCGCGGTCGTTAAATAATGAAGCAAATACGTGTTTAATAGCGACCATTACTGAGTCGATACCAACAACGTTTAGGAAAGTTTCTTGCTGGCCTGCGAATGATGCGTCTGGCATGTCTTCAGCAGTAGCTGATGAACGTACTGCAAATGAAACATCGGCTGCTGTGTCGCCGTGGAGTTGGCTGTATGCTTCGCGAATGGCTTTATCTAGATTAGGTTGGAATGGTGTATCGATTATCCATTGGCGGATATCGGCACCGACTTTAGCGAGTGTATTCACATCTTCAACATCAAGTGTATCTAGAATATCGTGAATTTTTGCGGTGAGTCCTGATTGATCTAAAAACTCATTAAAAGCATCAGCGGTAGTTGCAAAACCACCCGGCACTTGTACACCTGCGTTTGCTAGGTTTGAAATCATTTCGCCAAGTGAAGCGTTTTTACCGCCAACACGAGGAACATCTTGCATACCAAGCTCTTGATACCAGAGAACGTATTCTTGCACGGATCTTTCTCCAAAAAAACAAATTGTAGTACTAAATACCAACTAATTAACATTTAATCATTTTAGCGAGTTAGACATTGTATTAACAAGTTAAAAATTTTCATGTAGAACAACTACCTGTTAATTTTTATGTTGCTAATAAAGCGCTTCCTATCGCTATAATTGACTATTTACTTAATACAATCGATATAACTGTGAGAGTTAAGAAAGAAAACCTTTTATAAAGGTCACACCCATTCTACACTGGCAACAGTCCTCACGTAAACCGTGAGAAACTTAATTTTAAAATTAAAAGTAATAAAAAAGAGGATTTATGAGAACTGCTTTTTATATTTCAGATGGCACAGCAATTACTTCTGAGGTTTTTGGCCATGCTACTTTGTCACTGTTCCCTGTTGAATTTAATCATAAAACCATTCCCTTTGTAGAAACAGAAGAGAAAGCGCATCAAATTAAAGAGTTAATTAATGCAACGGCTAAAAGAGACGGTGAAAAGCCTTTAATATTTTTTACCTTTGTAAATTACAACTTAACTGAAATTATTAGCTCTGCTAATGCAGTGTGTTATGACTTTTTGACAACCTATAGCGAAAAAATAGAAAAAGAACTAAATGTGGCGCCAGTACCAAAAATTCATCGAACTCACTCTATTCATGAAAAAAGCTATGATTTTAGAATTGATGCGGTTAACTACGCGCTGATGAATGATGATGGCGGTAATATTAAAAACTATGGAGAGGCCGATATTATTTTAATCGGTGTGAGCCGCAGTGGTAAAACCCCAACGAGTTTATATTTAGCACTACAATATGGTATTAAAGCCGCTAACTACCCGATTACCGAAGACGACCTTGAAACTGAAGGCTTGCCTAAATGCTTAATACCTTTTAAACATAAACTCTTTGGCTTAACTATTGATCCTGAGCGCCTTGCTGCCATTAGAGACAGGCGTATGGCTAATTCTAAATACGCTTCTATTCGTCAATGTCGTATAGAAGTGCGCGAAGTAGAAATGCTGTATAAGCGTAATAGAATTCCATTTTTAAACTCTACTCATCACTCAGTTGAAGAAATATCGGCGAAGATTATATCTGATACTGATTTAGAGCGCCGTAAGTACTAACTTACAGTGTGGTTAGCTTAACTAGAAAGTATAAAAAAACGCCGCTTAATTAGCGGCGTTTGTATTTAGGGGATTCATTTTACTTATTTGCGTGCGTCTTTTAATAAATCGGCAACTAAAAAGCCTAGTTCTAATACTTGATCGGCATTTAAACGTGGGTCGCACTGGGTTTTATAGCGCTGTGCTAAATCGTCGTCAGACAGTCCGTACGCACCGCCAGTACACTCAGTAACGTGTTGACCTGTCATTTCTAAATGCACGCCGCCTGCATAGCTGCCCTCGGCTTTATGCACTGCAAAAAACTGGCTGATCTCACGCATGATGTTATCAAAGCTACGTGTTTTGTATCCTGAACTCGCCTTTTCGGTGTTACCGTGCATTGGATCAGAACTCCAAATTACTTTACGGCCTTCTTGTTGTACTTTGCGTACCAGTGCCGGTAGTTTTTCAGGGAGTATATCTGCGCCCATACGGGTAATTAATGTTAATCGACCTGGAATGTTATCTGGGTTTAATGCATCAATTAAGCGTATTAAATCATCTGGGTCCATGCCTGGGCCAACTTTAACCCCGATTGGATTTTTAATTCCTTTAAAAAATTCAATATGCGCGTGGTCTAGCTGACGCGTACGCTCGCCAATCCACACAAAGTGCGCAGAACAATCGTACCAATCGCCAGATAAATGGTCACGGCGAGTTAGTGCTTCTTCGTAGCCTAGTAATAGCGCCTCGTGAGAGGTGTATAAATCGGTTTCTTTTAAGCTTGGTGCAATAGTAGAATTAATACCACACACTTCCATAAACTCAAGCGCATCTTGAATTTTATCAGCTAGCTGTTGATACTTTTCTTTTTGTGGATTGGCCGCAACAAAGCCCATATTCCAACGGTTTACTTGGTGTAAGTCAGCAAGGCCACCTTGTGCAAATGCACGCAGTAAGTTTAACGTAGCGGCACTGTGATGATACGCTGTCATTAGGCGTTGTGGATCTGGAATACGCGCTTGTTCGGTAAACTCAAAATTGTTAACAATGTCGCCACGGTATGAAGGTAGTGATACGCCATCAATCGTTTCTAAATCTGCTGAACGTGGTTTTGCATACTGCCCTGCCATACGCGCTATTTTAACTACTGGGCATTTACCGCCGTAAGTTAATACCACGGCCATTTGTAAAATTGTTTTAAAAGTATCGCGAATGTTAGCGGCATTAAAGTCACTAAACGACTCAGCACAATCACCACCTTGTAATAAAAAAGCGCGCCCTTCGCATACATCTTCTAGCTGCTTAAATAAACTTCTGGTCTCTTCAGCGAATACTAAAGGCGGAGCACTCTTTAATTGCGCTTCTACTGATTTAAGTGATTCTTGATCTGGGTAGTTTGGCTGCTGCAATATTGGCAGTTCTCTCCAGCTATTTGGGTTCCACGTTTGCATATTCATTCCTCATTCCTATTTACCTGATACAACGAAATTAACGTATGCAGGGCTGTTTGTTCAAGGACTAAATTCACTATTTACTAATTATTTAGTTATGGGTTAGGTAATTAATATATTTAGCCGTATATGTTGGGCCCTTAGCGCAAATACAAAATGACAAATAGAAAACATATAACCTATTTAAAACATATAGTTAAGCTTCTATATGGTTACTTTTGAGTTGTTGACTTACATTCAATCCGAGTTAATTATTATAACAGGTCAAACTAGGAACACATCATACTTAAATTGCATCATGTGTATTCTTAGCTTTACAGTTACTTTAATAAAAGTTGAGCAATAACTATGCGCTTTTAAAAATACATGCTATGACGCATTTTATTTGCCACTGCAACACATACTAGAGATCTATAAACAGTAGGTTTATTAGGCTAAGGTTAAAGTACAAAGACTTCTTTTGGTTCTGTACTAAGTTTTTATAAAAATGTGGATAGTGGTAGTTACTACTTAGGTTAAAACTTATTGTAATATGTATAATCTTTACGCTTTGCAGATCTTATGCGGCAGTATAAATAGACATGACAACGTATTGCATTTCCCCCCATACATAATACAAGTCGTAAAGCTTATATCAGCAATGTATTAAATTGCTCTTTGTATGAATGTTGAGAGCGGCGCTAATTAACACCACTTGCTTCTTAATTAGTTAAGCTACTGGCAACTCAAACCCTAATAAATGTATATTTAGTTCTCACGAGCTAAACGCTTTAAGTATCTTAAAGTATGAGCAGGTTAATTATATTAATCTTATTTTAAAGCCTTGCTACAAATTATAGCTAAAGTTAAATTGCACTCAGAAACTTGTAGGCCATTTATTGCTATTACTTACAACGGTATACAAATGTGAGTATTTGGTAACTAATAATACCTAACTTACTCAAATGCATAAACACAAGTTATTAAGTTTAACCAACCAGAAGAACACATCATACTTAATTCAAATATAGATTCAAACTTAGCTCTGAGTAAAAATAAATGATTAATTAAACAAAGATAAGGTTATGTGCGATAATTAGTTTAGTAAGATGTGTTCTTTGGAGGTTGCATGGTAACTAAAGTACAAATAAGAAGTCAGTTTGATTTAATGAGCGAACTAACATTAAGGCTAATAGAAGAGCTTAATCTATGTGAATATACAAAAGCCGAATATTATCAACTTCCTGATATAAGCACTGTTGATGAAGATAAAGTGGCCGAATCGATTAAAGTTACTAAAATATCAGGCGAACTAGCACATAAAGCTATATTAAATTCCTTTACTGACATTTATAAAAAACAAGGGCTAAGTAGCCGAGTTTTAAAGCGTCATCCTGGCCTATTAGTTATAAAAAATGCTGACAAACAAGCACTAATTAATCGAATTGCTCAAGTAAATAAGGCAAAAGCAGCGTTTAAAGAGTGCATTTTAGCTATTGATAACAACGATGCTCGTTTTGAAGCGGTGCATAATGCAGTACCCAACTTAATTACTTTGGCTGCTTATCGAAAAATTCATAGTGAACATGAATCGCCTTTTTCAGTACGATTTACCTGGATGCACAAACATGCAACTAAAACACTGACCAAAAAAATGGCCCTCGAAATGTTACAAAAGTCAGCTAGTTATAGAAACCCCAGAATGATCGACCAGCAAAAATGGCAGGCGCTAGTAGCACAAGAGCAATTACGGGTAGCAAGTTTAGGTGAAAAAGAAAAACTTAGAATTAGGCGCCCTACTCGAGTTAGCCCTCAGGTAAATGTGCGTTATACCGCGCAAAACCGTTATCACGTCAGTGCGGCGCTACCTTTTATTTTAATAAACCCAGAACCAGACGTAAAGCTTGGGATATTACCAAATTACGAAAAACCATTAAGTCATCCACGAAAACGTGACCATGATTTTTTAGTAGATCGACTTTATTTAGAACAAGTAGAAAAGTGATTATGTTAAAAAGGTCACGCTAGGTGACCTTTGTTATTATTTGGACTCTGTAATAAAAATTACTTATCTACTATTTCAACAAGTTTGTCTTCATCAATAAGCACAGCATTTTCTACAATACGCTTACCGCCTTGTATTTCAATACGTTTATTGTGTTTATTCAGAGTAAGTATCTCATCACAAAATTGGTCTGATGGATGCATTTCGTAAGTGTAGTCAATAATATTACCGGTTTTATCGTCTTTAACATTGGTAATACTGTACTCAGAGATAGCTCCTTTCTCGATCAAATCTTTCATTGTTGTGGTCATATCACGACGCAGCGCTTTTAATTTATTTTCGGTAATATTATCCGTTGAATAAATTGAGCCGTACTTTTCCATAATAGACAGTAATCTAAAATGGTATGTTTTACCCGGCGCTGCATAACGCCAAAGATGATACAAGCGCAGCATCATCCAACGCGACAATCCGCGTTTTAATTCTTGGGCGCTGTTAAAGTAATATCCTTTGTATTCAAGGTTATCAATCATGTTATGCACAAATGCATTTAAACACGCAACACATTTAACATTACCGCCTTGCCCTTTTTTTCCACTAAAATGCAGTGACGATAAAAAGTTCATGTTCGATTCGTAAAATGAATCATCAATATTTGTATTTTTTGTATCTGTTGCTGAATATTTAAACGAAAGTTTCGAGCCTTGTAATGCTTCAAGTGATTCTTTAATTTGTGGATATGGCATAGATTGGCCAACGGTTTTCAGCTCTTGTGCTAATTCGTTCATTGAAAAAACAACAGCATATTGAATACCGGACTTAAAATTTATTTTTACTATTTTACCTTTAGAAGCTAAACGGATCAGCGCACGTTCTACTTTTTCTTCTCGATCTGATGGCCAAACCAAATATTCTACGTCTTCACCATCTTTGCGTGTGCTAACAACCGCCGGCGTTATTTTTAATTCACCATCGTACAAAATACCATCTATTTTTTCAGATATTTTGCGTGTAATTATTGTTTTTTTAGGTGCTTCTTCTAATGGTAATTTTTTATGCCCTGAACGGACAAAGCGTCCCCATAAATCATAATGGTTAAAAGTATTCGAATAAGCACGTAATCCATGAGCTGCATTTTCTATCGAAATCCGCACATCTTTATTATCTGTAAACAGTGCTAAGCTTTCATTATCAATTGCACTTTCCACCCCGTGAATTTGGCCCCTTAGTGTATCGGGCAAGTTATCTACCGAGATGTTGACCTTTCGGCTCATTGTTGTTATTTCCATTTTTATTGCGACAGCTAATAACAACACATAAAGACAAAAAAGTTAAATGTTTAAGTTAGTATAAAAGTGATCTGAGCTAAAATAAAACCTTCGGATCACTATTATACTAAGCGGATGCTAATTAACTCAATTTCAGATCATTATTTTACTAACTAGGCAGTTACAAATCTCATTTTTACTAACTCAGTGAGATTTTTGTCCATTACAAAGCTAAATTTTTAATATTTAACACGACAAATCAACTAAAAAACTAAAAGCCCTGTGGATAAGCACATATTGAGTTAGCATAGATCTGATCTGTACCTACTACAGATCAGATCTATACTAATTAAAAGCCTTCTTTTACTACAGAGTCGGTGTATAACTTTATAATTTACTTAGTATAAAACTGATCTATCAGACCTTTTTTGTGCACAACTTAATGATTAACCTGTGCGTAACTATTGTTTTAATTTTCAGCTTAGTAAAAAGCTGATCTGCTAGTAGATAAAGATCTGATCTTAACCAAGTATAAAGCTGATCTGCTTATTTTATTATTATTCATATAAATCATGTGTTTATGACCTTTATTTAAGCCTCTATCCTTTAATACCTTATATACTTAACCATACTTAACCTCTCTATTTATACTAAGAGATATTAAGCATGTAAAAATATTATTAGATGTCTTGTTTATAAAACACATGTCACTATAAATAGTTGTTTACAGCAAATTGAATGGACATTATACTAACAGCCTAACTTTGAGGAATTAAGTATGTCTATCAATAATAATGCGCTAAGTACCTACCGGCTTTTGAAAGCAACAGCTGAAGTTGCCGAAAAGTCACTAGAAGGACGTATACAACATTATCGCGCTCATCTTAAATCTGAAGAAAAAGAATTAAGAACTTATACGCAAAAAGCAGCTGCCGATCTGCTTGGTTGTAACAATCGTACCTTAAAAAGACGCCACGACAATGGTGATTTTGATAATTTAAATATCAAACGTGGTGCAAATGGTCATTACGCTTACACTTTGGTAAATATTTTTGCTATGGCCGATATTATGGATATTCAGCCAGATCACCGTACTGGTGATGACAAACTGCAAGTTATTGTAATTAACTCCCTAAAAGGCGGTTGTGGTAAAACAACTAGTATGGTTAATATTGCAGCAGCATTGGCAACTACAAATATTAAACGCTATCGTATTGGTATTATTGATTTAGATCCTCAAGGTTCATCATCTAGCTTTTTTCCATCGGCAGAGCCCGATCCAATTACCGTTGGCGATTTAATGCGTGATTGTATTGATTTAGACGAAGGGGAAACCTGGCCTGAATTTGTATCAAACTCATTTTTACCTACGCATATTCCAAATATTCGTGTTTTACCATCTGGTATGGATGATTTTTATTTTGAACATGAAACAGCTACTTTACTCAAAGACACCTCAAATTATGAACAAACCCGTCATTATCATAAGTTACTTGAAAAAGTAATTGACCCAGTAAAAGACGAGTTTGATGTGTTATTAATCGACACAGCTCCAACACTTAACTTTATGTTTTATAATGCGTTAATGGCATCTACAGCAATGCTAATACCAGTTCATCCAGAAGCAGTGGACTTTGATGCAAATAATAAATATTTAAAACGTTTAGGTGAGATTTATCATACAGTTGCAGCCCTAGGCCATGAAGGATGGGACTTTATGCAGTTTTTAGTAACTAACTATGTAAAAGGTAACCACTCGCAACGCGATATCGTTAAAGATGTTCGTAGTGCCTTTGGTCGCCAAGTAATGAGTTACCCAATTAATCATAGCTCAGCAATTACAGCGAGTTCGTCTTCGTTTAACACTATTTTTGATCAAAAAGCATCAGATAGTTTAGCGAGTCGCGAATCGTTAATGCGTGCCCAAGAAAATATAAAAGATGTAGTTGATGAGCTCGAAATGCTGATCCGCTCTAATTGGCAATCTACACAATCAAAACTAAATACCCCTAAGTAAGGATGTTAAACAAAAATGGCTAAAAAACGTAAAAATGACACCCGCTTAGACCCTTTTGCAACAGCGGTTGGTAGTAGTAGTCTTGATGCTTTATTAGAGCAAGCAAATGCAGGCGATGTAATTCGTATGCCAGCGCCAAGTGATCCTAGCAGAGAAATTACCCTAGTTTGTAAAGTAATTTCCCATAGTGACATTGAGTCAACAACCCAGGTATATGGCAAAAACCGCCGTGTACAGTCGCTGTTAAATGAAAAGTCGGTATCCGATATTCTACCGGCAATAAAAGAAGATGGCCGTAATCAACACCCGGCACTTCTTTGGGATCAAGGCGATACAAGCTTAGTACTTGCGGGATCACGCCGCCGTAAAGCCTGCATTTTGGGTAATGCTGATTATTTAGTGTTGAGCTCTAGCGACTTTACAGATCAAGATGCAAAAATTTTAGCTGTTTCGTCTGATCAATACATAGCACCAAGCTTGTGGGAACTTGGACAAGCTTATCAAAACACTAAAAATGAATTAATTGAGCAAGGTAAAAAAGGCTCTTACCGTGAAATTGCAGTTATTGAAGGCGTATCGCATACCGCGGTTGCCGATGCAATAAAAGCATTCGAGCAAATCCCTGCAGATGTTGTTGCACTTTACCCTACAGCTAATCATGTTGGCCGTGAAGTGGCTAAAAAGCTGATTAGCGCAAAGGAGCGCGACCAAGCAGCCTTTAACTTGCTAGTTGCTGACATTGCTAACCATGAAGACATAAACGCAGCAGCAAGCGATGACAAGCGTGCAATGGCCATTACTAAGTATTTAACTACCGAGCCACAAATAGCCGTTAAACGTGAAGTTGTGCTTGAGAGTAACTTTGTTTCAGTACAGCGCAGTTTAAAAAATGGTGATGTTTCAGTAAAAATAAACAATAAAGTGATGACAGACAAGCGCTTAGAACAACTTACTAAGCTATTATCTGCATTTAACTAGTTAGTAAAATAATGATCTAGAAGGGTGTTAGCTTAGTTAAATATTGATCTGCACACCCTTTAAGTTAGTAAAAAACTGATCCCATATAGCAAAATTTAAGCATAAAAGAGTTACTTACCTATTTTAGATCAGCTTTTTACTAACTAAATTACCTTTTTATCTTAGATCCTACCTGTTTTGCGCTTTGTTAGTATAAAGCTGATCTGTAAACCCCCTCCTTGTGTTAGTAAGTTGTTTTTAACTTGTGAGTTAGCTGTGTGTTTTATTTTAAATAAATAATAATTAGCGCATTATTTAGCTATAAAGCAATTTTTTACTAAGCGCTCAGCTCCAACCAGTTTATTTAGCGTTAATATTGCTTTAGCTCAGAGCATATAAGGCATATACTAAAAAAATTGTTTTTAAAATTTAATACTTTGAGTGACATGTCTGCTAACTTATCTAAAACTGATCTAATGGCTATTTTTGAAGAAATTAAAAATGAGCAGGCTACCCAGTTTCCTCTTTCTGAACGCTTCATTAAAAAATTGTTCAAGCCCGCCGTATTGGCTAAAGGTAAAGCGTATTATAAAAACGGCCAAATTAGCTGGTTAGAGCATAATAGCGATTTTTCAGTTGTGGATTCAACAGTACGTGGCGACAAAGGTATTTCGTTTAATCAACGTATTGAGATCAGTAAAGTACCTACTGGTTATTCGGTAGATACTCACTGTACCTGTAACGTTAAAACGAAATGCCGCCACTTAGCTGCTATTTTGCTCAAACTTAAAATAGAACACTCGGGTGAGTACGGCGAAGACTACTTTATTAATGATTGGTTTACTGAACTCGGAGCACTTAAAAACAGTATCGAACAACCGCCTTCACAAGTGCTTTTATTTGTATTAGATGTAGAAAACAATAAAGTGTTTTTAACGCCTAAAATAGCTAATTACGATGAAAATCAAAGTTATGCCTTAGGCCGTAACCTTACCGAGCAACAGCTAAACAGCTTTGTAACTCCTAGCGATTTATTAGAAAGTGACTTTAGATTATTTAGCTGGATACGTTCACAAAATGCAGTAGGTAATATTGAGCTTAAAGGGCAATGGGGTTTTAACGCACTGCAACAGCTTATAGCAACCGATAGGTTGTTTTTACAACGATCACGCGTATCAATTAAAGCGCAAACAGGGCAAGCGTTAAGCTTTAGTTGGCAGCAAGTAAAAGATCTTACTCAATTAAAAGTTAATTTAGAAAACAGCAAAAATTGGACACTAATTAAAACTACGCCACCTACTTATTTAGATCTTGATACTTATAAAGTAGGACGCATTCGCACCCCTTTAAGTGCAGACGAAATTGCTCATTTACAAACAATTCCAGCATTACACGACACTAATTTTGACCGTATTTATAAACAACTCGCCGATAACTTTGGCTCGGGTGTTATTCCGCATCCCACTAATGAAAAAAACAATACCTCAAAACTCTCTAGTAATGCGGTTTTAAAAGTAACAATGTCGGCGGAAGGATTAACGCTTTCGTTATTGTTTAAATATAAAAATAAAAATTATTTGGCAGGCACAGCGCCAGAAACCCTAGTAAATAGTGCTTTTGAAAACACCGTAAAAAACGAGCTAATAAACTTAGGTTTCGATTTTTGTAAAGGGGGTTTACAAAGTGAGTTTATTTTTAATAAACAATCGCCAATTCACTTACACTGGTTAGTGTATGAGGTGTTTCCTAGCTTTGTTCAACGAGGCTGGAAAGTATCGGTTAGTAAAGTAAATGCTGTTAACCCACAAAGCCAAGTAGCTTTGTATGTACACCGTACTGCGGGGCATCAAATGCAGTGCAAAATTATATTAAACGATGCTAAAGCTACATTATTATTTAATCAAACAGATGCTCATTATGAATCGTTAAATCGTCAAAGTGAGTTGTTTTATTACTACCCAATAGGTCGTGAGTTTGGCGCTATAAATAAAGCAGCGTTGCATTTGTTAAATGAGTTTAAACAACGATTTGAATTTATAAAAACCAGAGATGAATTTAATATTCCGCTTTCATACTTGCCTGAACTGGTAAGTCATACTGCTATAAATGTTGAACTACACGACGAGTCATTGTCACGTTATTTAGAAGAGCTAAATAGCAATGACCAGTCGCGCCCCACTACGCTTATACAAGGGTTAAATGACTCAGTTGTATTGCGCGAGTATCAACAGCAAGGCGTTGCGTGGTTAAACTTTTTAAAACGCCATCAGCTTGGCGGAATTTTAGCAGACGACATGGGATTAGGTAAAACTCTGCAAGTTATTGCCTATCTAACAAGTAGTTATAATAATGCGCAAGCAGGCCCTACACTCATTGTGTGCCCTACAAGCCTAGTAAGCAATTGGGAAAAAGAAATAACCAAGTTTGCTAAAAACTTAAAAGTAACCACTATTTTTGGTGCCCAGCGTAATGAGTTATTACAAAATGTAGCGCAAGCACAATGTATATTAACTACTTATCCGCTACTTAAACGCGATATTGCGTATTATTCACCACTTTATTTTGAAAATATTATACTCGACGAAGCGCAATATATTAAAAACGATACCGCGCAGGTATCGCGTTTAGTGAAGCGCCTTAATGCCGACTTTAAGCTTTGCTTAAGTGGTACGCCAATAGAGAACAACTTATTCGAGCTTAAATCATTACTTGATTTTGCTATGCCGTCATTACTTGGCTCGCAAACGCATTTTAAAACTCACTTCCAAACGCCAATTGAGCGTGAGAGCAATGCAGAGCGAGCACAGCAACTTAAAGACTTAATTATGCCGTTTATATTACGCCGTACTAAAGCGCAAGTTGCACAAGAGTTACCGCTAAAAACAGAGTTAATTAAAGAGTTTGAATTTGAGCCAAAACAAAAAGAAATGTACCACAGTATTACTCAGGCATTAGAAGAAAAACTAACTGATCTGTTTTCTGAACAAGGTATGCAAAAAAGTAAACTCGCCTTTTTAGAAGCGCTGTTAAAATTAAGGCAAATTTGTTGTCACCCTAAATTAATAGAGCCAACAACTCAGGCTGGCAGTGCAAAACTAGAATGGCTAAGTAATCGCTTACCGCTAATGCTAAGCCTAGGTAGAAAAGTAATTATATTTAGTCAGTTTACTTCTGCGCTCGATCTTATTGCTGAACGCCTAAAAGAAATAAATATAAACTTTAGTTTACTTACCGGACAAACGCGCCAGCGCGATAAAGTGATTGATGAGTTTACCAGTGGTGCAACATCGGTGTTTTTAATTAGTTTAAAAGCCGGTGGTACGGGGCTTAATTTAACGCAAGCCGACACAGTAATTCATTACGATCCTTGGTGGAACCCAGCAGTAGAAAAACAAGCGACAGATCGTGCTTATCGTATTGGCCAAACTAATCCTGTGTTTGTGTATAAACTTATTATGGCAAATTCAATTGAAGAAAAAGTATTTAAAATGCAACAAGATAAACAAGCTCTTGTAGATGCATTATTTACCGAAAAATCAATGAGTTTTACCCAGTTTGACGAGCAACAAATGCTCTCTTTAATTAAAGATTAAAAATGTTTGTAAATATTCAGATCTTTTTTGAACTTAATTAAATATGCAGCGTCTACTATTATGCTAGCGGTTAAATTGCAGTTTAACCAAGCATTATGTTGATTTCCCATTTAGTTACTTAAATAAGTAATGATTTAGCCAGCCCACTTTAGGGCTGGCTTTTTTTATGCCTTTTTTACACGGCTGCTTTACACAAAACTTAAGTTTAATTTTTTTATACTTTTTTTGAACTTAATTAAATATGCAGCGTCTACTATTTTGCTAGCGGTTGAATTGCAGTTCAACCAAGTTTCATGTTGATTCCCCTATTTAGTTACTAAGTTTAGTAATGATTGAGCCAGCTCGTTTGAGTTGGCTTTTTTTTGCAAAAAATTTACTTAGTAGCCTTCTTAAACAACATATAAATAAATTTAAATTATTGTTGAACTAAATATTCAATTTGCCGTCTACTATTATGCTTGTGATGAATTGTTGTTAACGCAAGTTTCATGCTGATTTCCCTATTTGGTTACTAGTTTTAGTAATGTTAGGCCAACCTTTTATAGGTTGGCTTTTTTTATGCCTTTAATTTATATCCCGCCCCTACTGCTATCGATAGTTATTCGTTATGATGGCATGTCTCTAAATTTAATAAGTTTATTTTATGTTTTCTCAGTTATTAACTAGCATTGATTGGCTAAGTGTAGGCGTAGGCGTTACCGCAGGTGGCGTAATTTGTAGCCTAGTATCTGCATCGCTTAGTAAAAAATTAAAACAACAACTTAGTGAGCAGCAACAGCAGTTGTCGTTATTGCAAAGTCAGTTTGAGAGCAAAACCCTGCAATACACCCAGTTAGCGGATGACCACGAACTTTTAGAGCATACCCATCAAGAGCAACGCGACCAAGCGCAGCACTTTAAAACCCGCTTTACCGAACAAGAAAAACAAAGCCAGCAATATAATCAGTTTTGGCAAAAAGCCGAAGCCGAGCTAAGTGCACTGCGCAAACAATATAGCCAACGCGATGTAGAGCTAAATAATATACGCACTACGCTTGAGCAAAAACAACAACACTTTAGCGAACAACTTGCGCAAATAGAGCAAAGCAAAGAGATGCTTAAAAAAGAGTTCGAAAACTTAGCGAATCAAATTTTAGAAGAAAAGTCTCAAACGTTTAAAGTGCTCAATCAAGAAAGCATTGAGCAACTATTAAAACCAGTGCAAGGCGAGCTAAAAGGCTTTCGCGACAAAATGGAGTCAATCCATGTTGAAGACTTAAAACAACGCGCCGCGCTTAAAACCGAGTTATTACATTTACAAGCAAAAAGCCAAGCCATAACCGAGCAAGCCGACAGGCTCAGTAACGCTCTACAAGGGCAAAAGAAAACCCAAGGCAATTGGGGCGAGTTAATGCTAGAAAACGTGCTCGACAGCGCAGGCTTACGCGCAGGCGTAGACTATAAACGCGAGGTGTCGTTTAACACCGAAGACGGCCGCTTACGCCCCGATGTAGTTGTGTATTTACCCCAAGGTCGCCATTTAGTTATTGACGCTAAAACTTCGTTAAACGCCTACACACGCTATGTTAACGCCGATAACGAGCTAGAAGCACAGCAAGCTATTAAAGAGCACGTTGAGGCTGTTAAAGCGCGTATAAACGAGCTTGCGAGTAAATCGTACGACCGTCTACCTGGGCTTAACTCGCCTGAAGTAGTGGTGATGTTTGTACCAATAGAGTCAGCCTTTGTTGAAGCGCTTAAATACCAAAGTGATATTTACCAGCAAGCAATCGAAAAAAATATTCTAGTGGCAACCCCCACTACCTTACTCACTAGTTTAAATATAGTTAAACAGCTATGGCGCTTTGAAGAGCAAACTAAATACTCAAAAGAATTGGCAGCTCGAGCCGAGCGTTTTTATAACAAGCTCAACGGCTTTTTAACCAGCATGGAAGGGGTTGGCAAACAGCTCGATCGTGCTAAAGAAAGCTACGACAAAGCGTTTTCGCAGCTTTACCGAGGTAAAGGTAACCTAATTAAACAGGCAAGCGAGTTTAAAGAGCTGGGCGTATCGGTACAAAAAGAGCTGCCAGCAGAGAGTGTTGAACGTGCAAATTTAGAATTAGATTAACTGCGTAGCAAAAGGGTTAGGTATTTAAAAACGGTAACCTTCATTACACAGCTAATGCCTACTTTTAATTAACATGGCGTATTAATTCCGTTTTTAAGCTTAATCCCTTAATAATGCGATAAACGCTCAGATCCTATTTTGCTTATTTGCTAAAGTAGCGGGGTCAGTATTTATTTAATAACCCCCCCTAGGAAACACGATGAAAATAATTAAAACCTCAGCACTGTTAGTTGCCATTCTGGCGGGTATAACCATACAAGGGTGTTCTATGACATCAAATACATCACCATTAACAACAGGTAATGCAGTTACACCTATTAGTAACCCGCTTACTCTTGAGCAAATTTATAAAGATAAATACTTTAAAGCACAGCGTAGTACTTACTTTAAATGGTTAGACGATGGCACTGGCTACACAGTACTTGAGCAACGTGAAGCCGATAAAAAAGTAGGCGTTAAAGCTGACGACGAAAAAGAGCACGGTGTAAAAGGCAACGACATTGTATTTTACAACGCCGATGGCACAGGGCGAAAAGTACTGGTTGCTTTTGAAAAGTTACTGCCAGAGGGCGCAGATGAAGCGTTTGCAATTGAGAGTTATCAATTTTCTAAAGATGGCCAGTGGCTCATGGTATTTACCAACAGTGAGCAAGTATGGCGTTCGCGCAGCCGAGGGGATTTTTGGTTACTTAACTTAAATACGAATAAACTCTCGCAGTTGGGCGGCGAAAACCCTGAGCCCAAAAAGCTTATGTTTGCTAAGTTCTCCCCCGACAGCTCAAAAGTAGCGTATGTGCGCGATAATAATATTTATATGCAAGCAGTTGGCAGCAATACCGTTAGCGCATTAACAACCGATGGCAGCGCTACCACAGTTAATGGTAATTTCGATTGGGTATACGAAGAAGAGTTTTCTATTCGTGATGGCTTTAGTTGGAGCCCAGATAATAAATCAATCGCGTATTGGCAGCTCGATACTAGCGGCGTTAAATACTTTACCATGATCAACAACACCAAAGCGCTCTACCCTAGCCTTACTGAATTTCCATACCCTAAAGCGGGCGAAACTAACTCAGCTGTACGCGTAGGCGTAGTGAGCCTGAGTGACAAGCAAACCCGGTGGGCTAAACTTGAGGGCGATAACCGCGATCGTTACATACCACGCATTAGCTGGGCAGGCGATGGTGAGTCGTTACTTATCCAAGACTTAAACCGCCCACAAAACCATAATAATTTATGGTTATTTAATTGGCAAAAGCAGCAGCTAACTAAAATACTGGCAGAAAAAGACGATGCGTTTATTGAATGGTTTTATAGTGCTAATTGGTCAAAAAGTGGTGAGTTTTTTATTTGGCACAGCGAACGCGACGGCTGGCGTCATTTATATCGCATATCGCGCGATGGCAAAAAAATTATCGACCTAACCCCTGGCGATTACGACATTGTTGATATGCTTGCAATCAACGAAGACAAAAACGTATTGTATTTTAGTGCATCGCCAGATGATGCAGCTCAGCGCTATTTGTATCGCACAGCAATAGATGGCAGCAGTAAACCAGTACGAGTAACACCTGAACAGTTTAACGGCTCCAACAGTTACTACGTGTCAAAGGATGCTTCTTGGGCCATGCACACCTATTCTAAATTTAATCAGCCGGCCGTTAAGCAAATTATTAAGGTGAGCGATCACAGTAATGTAAAAACCTTGGTCGAAAACAGCGAGCTGAAACAAAAATTAGCAGAGCAAAGTTTACCAAACCATGAGTTTTTTAAAGTAGCCGCGCGTGATGGCACCGAGCTTGATGGTTATATTATGTTTCCTGCGGATATGGATCTAAATAAAAAGTACCCAATCGTATTTTATGTTTATGGCGAACCTTGGGGATCAACCGTACAAGATCGCTTTGAAGGTAATAGCTATTTATACAAATCGTTATTAACTCAAAAAGGCTTTATTGTTGCATCAGTTGATAACCGCGGTACACGCGCACCAAAAGGCCGAGATTGGCGCAAATCTATTTATAAAAAAATAGGCTCAATTACAGTGCAAGACCAAGTTGACGCGCTCGACGCGATGGCTAAACGCTGGGATGTAATAGACACAGAGCGGGTTGGCGTATGGGGACACTCTGGCGGCGGCAGCTCTACACTTAATTTATTATTTCGTCACGGAGATAAATTTAAAGTAGGTATTGCTTCAGCACCTGTGCCCGATATACGTTTATATGACACTATTTATCAAGAGCGTTATTCGGGTAACCCAAACACCGACCCACAAAGCTATGATAATACCTCGCCAATTAGTTTTGCTAAAAACCTTAGCGGTAAATTATTACTGATCCACGGTACTGGCGACGATAACGTACACTATCAGGGGTCTGAGCGTTTAATTGACGAGCTTGTTAAGCATAATAAACAATTTGAGTTTTTTGCTTATCCTAATCGTTCACACAGCCTAAAAGAAGGCAAAGGAACGGCTTTGCATTACCACACTATGATGGCCGAATTTTTTGAGAAAAACTTACTAAAATAATGTCTAATTAATTATTAAAAACTAAAAAAGCCACAATTTTTAATTGTGGCTTTTTTGTGCAAACTGTAATGGGGGGTTACAGTTCTTTATAGGTACTAAACAGTCTCACAAACTATGCCACAATAGTTAAAACTGCTCGTCGTATTGACTAATGTGCTTGTACACACCTGTGGTGGTGTTTGTGGTAATAAATTCAATGTTGTATTTATGAAATGCATCGCCCATTTCCATACCTGGTGTGCCTAGTGGCATTGCGGGTACGGTTAAACCGATAATATGCGCTGGGTGTTTTTCCGATAAAAATTGTTTAATAAACTTAGCCGGTACGTGGCCTTCAAACACAAAACCGTTGGCCGACACAGCTGTATGGCATGAGCGCTGGTTAGGCTTTATTTGATATTGCGATTTTATTAATCCCATATCGTCTGCATCAATGGCTTTTGTATTAATGTCGCTTTGATGTATATGCTCAATCCAGCCTTTGCAACAGCCACAGTTTTTATCTTTATAAACAGTAAGCTTTAACTCCTGTTTTTTGGGACTATCGGCTGAGCTAGTTGCTTTATGTACTTGCGGTGATTGCTCAGAGCACGCCCCCATAAGAGGCAGTGCTAGTGCTAAAAGCACGCTTGAGTTGATTTTAATTATACGCATAATTAACGCCTTAATTTGACCAATGAATATGAGTTATTTTCCAGCCTGAATCGGTATTTTTTAAGGTGATTGACTCCATACCTGTGGCGCTTATTTCTTTACCTTTATAGTTGCCATGGTTTTTGCTTCTTGATACCGAGTAAGCCATATCACCATTAATAAACACTTGGTGCTCTATTAGGTCGCTGTTAATTGCACTTAGGTATTTCATGTCAGCTAACATGTGGTGGTTAGCGTATTCATCGGCTGAGCGCTCAACGCCGCCACCTTCAAAAATAATTACATCATCGGCTAGTAATTGTCGAGCAGTTACTTTATCGCCTTGCTTAAGCGCAGTATGAAACGAGCTAACAACTTTTGCTGCAGCACTGCTTACATTAACAAATAAAGCTGATTTTTTTGCGTGCTCTTCATCACCATGCGCGTTTACAGTAAAAGAGCTTGTTGCAGTAAGTAACAGCGCTGAGATCAATCCAAATTTAGGGTGTTTTATTAACATGTTTTTCTCTTTATAAGATAAATTATACGGGCGGCCCAACGAGCGTGGTAAATACACTGGTGGTTAGCAATACACACACGGCAATAACCATTTCAACAGAAATAGAACGCTTTAAAGTAACAACATGATGTTGCTGTGTAATTTGCGGAACTAAACGTAGTTTATGCCAAGCACCCAGTAGTAACATAGCACTCACTAACAACAGTTTTAACATTATTAGCTGGCCATAATTTGAAGTAAATAATACAGAAAATGAATTTAAGTATTGCCATAATAAGGTTATACCAGATATGAGCAGTACCGCTATGATAATAATTGCTAGCTGTCCAAAGCGTTCCATTAAATGCTTTATCGTATTTAACGATAGCAGTTGGCAACTTTTATAAAGAGGCCATAGTGAGCCAATCCAACTAGCAATGGCAATTAAATGCAGTGTTAATATACTTTTAATTAATAGGCCTTTTTCGGCGCTGTGGCCGGTTAAGGTAAAGCTATAGGTAAGGATAATAAGTGCTAATAGTGTAATAACAAAATTAGCCACGTTAGCTGAGTTTGAATGGGTGCGCCAAGTGCACACCGCAAACAAGGCAATTATAAATGCAGGCACTCTAATACTTACCTGCTCACCAATTACTGATTGCCAAATTATATCCAGCATGAAGGGGTCTATCATGCCAGCAAAACCAGATTCAGCCATGGCCCCCGCTTCAATTGGTATTTGTAATATTGCACCAATAAAGCCCACCATAACAAGGGTGATTTGCCAGCGCTTTAAATACCGATTAAAACAGCTTAATTGTGTATCTGGCGTTGTACTCTCATTATTAAGTAAGCGCATTAGCAAGCAGCCCGCAAGGGCTGCAATAGCTAAATAGCTTACTATTTTTAATAATAGTAACAGCACTGACCAATCACTTAATTGCATTATATGACTACCTAATGATTATGTTGTTTATGGCTAGCCGCCATGTTTTTCATTTTAGAATGTGTGTCGCTGGCGTGCAGCATAAAGTCAAAATTGCCTGACATTTTATGGCCATCGCCACCAAGCGCTATCCATTTAACTGTGTAATTACCTTGTTCAAGCTTGGGTAACGGCCAGCTAAAGTTGCTATTAGCTTTTGCACTGGGTTTAAAGTTAAAATCTACTTGCTTGTTTGCAGCATCACTTAAGAGTACTTTGGCAAGTTGTACTTCGCCGCTAAACGTTAACGTAAGTTGCTCTGGACTTTGCATTAGCATCGCACTATTTTGTGGTGTTGATTGCTTTAGCGAAATATGAGCTGATGCCGAAAAGCTTAAAGCTAAGCCTAAAATTGCCGCAATAGTTATAAATTTCATAATTACCTCTTATTTTTAAATATTAAAACCAAAATCTTATACCGGCAACAAACTCAGTATCGTTGCTGCTCTGCTCGTTTAGCTTGGCGTAATCTGCTGTGCTACCAAATTTATTAGTCCACTCTACACCTACATAAGGTGCAAATTGGCGAGTAAATTCATAACGAACCCTAACGCCAATAGCAGTACTAGATAGCCCACTGCCTAGCTCATTTTGTTCATCGTCTTTACCATAAAATGTTATTTCAGCACGAGGCTGTATAATGAGCCTTTGTGTTAAAAGCAGCTCATATTCAGCTTCTGCTGTAAATGCTGTGTTGCCGCTCTCACCTACATACGCTGTCATATCAAGCTCAAACCAATAAGGTGCTAAGCCTTGAATACCAAACGCTAACCATTGACGGTTTTTGCCTTCTTTATAATAATCGTAGCGAATACCGACTTGCGTATCCCAGTAAGCCGAAATTGCATGACCCCATAAAATATCAGTTTGATTTTCTTCAAGCTTGCCATCACTAACATCACCCTCGGTTTTTATCACTAATCGATTAAAGGTGGTGCCGTACCAAGCTTGTAAATCGAAAACAGCAGCATCGGCTTGTTCGTTATACTCAAGGCGATCACCTAAAATAGCGTAAAACTTATGCTCATCCGCAAGGGTTAAGCGCTCGCCATCTGCTAAAGCATATGGCCCTTGCGTTAAGGTTGTGCCATTAGCATAAGCGTGTGGATCGCGAGCATTTTTAGGGGCATCGCCGCCTTGCGGCTGCATTTTATCGCCCGCCATATCGCCAGACATGTCGCCCATTTCAGTTTGAGCAAACACATGCAGGCTCAATAACGGTGCGCTAATTAATAGTGCACTAGTAAGTACTGTTGATAAGGTTAAATTTCTCATGATACAACCACCTCTCTAAACATACCTGCATCCATATGAAACAGTAAATGACAATGCCAAGCCCAACGACCAACATCATGTGGCGTAGTTAAAAAGCTAATTCTTTGGGCGGGCTGTACCATTATGGTATGGCGGCGAACTAACACATCACCTTGATCGTTCTCCAAGTCGCTCCACATACCATGTAAATGCATAGGGTGTGTCATCATGGTATCGTTTTGTAAAATAACTCGTACCCGCTGATTATGCTTCATATGCACAGGGGTACTTTTACCAAACTCTAAGCCATCAAAAGACCAGCTGTAGCGTTCCATGTTGCCGGTTAAATGCAGCTCAATTTCGGCTTCGGGTGCTTGGTGGTCAACTATGCCATCAAGAGAGCGTAAATCTGCAAGTGTTAAAACACGACGGCCGTTATTGCGCAGCCCAATACCAGGATCGTCTAAGTTTGTGCGTGGCGTATCAACGCGCATATCAACTGAGGCGCCATATTCTGTTTCAGCGTGGCGAACTTTCTGACTTGGAACAGCCAGTGGGTTTTTACCCATATTATGCTTACTATGGTCCATTGCCATTGCACCGTGGTCCATTGTGCTATGATCCATTGCCCCCTGATCCATACTGGTTTTGTCCATGCTAGCGTGGCCCATAGCGCTGTGATCCATTCCAGGCATAGCAGAGTGATCCATATTGCCCATCATATCTCGCATTGCTAACCACTCAACGGGGTCAAGTGCAGGCACTGGCGCATCAATATTAGCAGCGACAGACAAAGTCCCTTTGGCATAACCTGAGCGGTCCATGCTTTGTGCAAAAATTGTGTATGCGTCATTCTTAGGTTCAACAACCACATCGTAGGTTTCACCTGGACCAAAGCGAAACTCATCTACGGTAACGGGTTCAACATTTTGTCCATCTGCTTGTACCACAGTTAATTTTAACTCTGGGATACGTACATCAAAAAAGGTGTTACTTGAGCCATTAATAAATCTTAAACGTACTTTTTCGCCCGCTTTAAACAGCCCACGCCAATTAGCCATTGGCGCAGTACCATTCATTAAATAGGTCATTGCCGAAGCCGATAAATCAGCTAAATCGGTTGGACTCATTCGCATCTGGTTCCACATTTCACGTCGTTGAAGTGCATTAGCAACGCCGCTTGTTGCTATGTCATCAAAAAACTCAGGTACAGTGGGCTGATTAAAGTTAAACACATCCCCCTGAATTTTTAATTTACGGAATAACTCCATGGGATCATCATCAGTCCAATCAGAGAGTTGAATAATATGTTCATTATCTGCGCTGATAACATCTTGCTCACGAGGCTCAATAATTAACGCCCCATACATACCGGTCATTTCTTGAAAGCCACTGTGTGAGTGATACCAATAAGTACCGCTTTGTTGTAACTTAAATTTATAAACAAACGTTTCGCCAGGCATAATGCCTTTAAAGCTAATGCCCGGTACACCATCCATTTGATACGGTAAAATAATTCCGTGCCAGTGAATAGAGCTAGGTACCGCTAAATTGTTGGTAACGCGAATGGTCACATCGTCACCTTCTTTAAGGCGTAATGTTGGCGCGGGAATAGAGCCATTAATGGTGGTTGCCATACGCACTACACCGGTAAAGTTTACTGGGGACTCATCAATAACCAGGTCAATAACTTTACCGCTCAACTCAGGCACAGTACCTGTTAATGTTGAAGCCGCTAAAGATGATGCTGCATGTAAAACAGTTGGAAAAGCTGCCAGCACACCGCCTGCAATTAATCCTTGAACAAAACGCCTACGTGGCTTTGAAATGTGCTGTAATGACTCTTTAAAACCCATTTTATTACACCTGAATAGCAAAATATGCATTGAGTATAATATTTAAACCTGACATCGACATGACGCGAACATTACAAAGTTGTAATCTTAATGTCATGTTGCTGTTGTAGCGCATATGGCATAGTGCTGTTTAAGTGATAACTAAAATTATAATAAAAGTAACAAAGGAATTATATGCGCTTACTAATCGTTGAAGACGAGATTAAAACCGGTGATTACTTAAAACAGGGCTTAACCGAAGCCGGCTTTCAGGTTTGTTTGGCGCGCAATGGCCTTGACGGTCACCATTTAGCAATGACCGAATTATTTGATGTGATTATATTAGATATAATGTTGCCCGATGTATCTGGCTGGCGAATTTTAGAGTCGGTACGAGAAGCCAAAAACGACACGCCAGTATTATTTTTATCGGCTCGCGATAGTGTTGATGACAGAGTAAAAGGGCTTGAACTTGGCGCAGATGATTACTTAATAAAACCGTTTGCTTTTTCAGAAGTACTTGCCCGCGTACGTACGCTTATTCGCCGTGGTGGCGTGCAAAAAGTGGCCGACATACTCACGATTGCAGACTTAGAAATGGATATACCAAAGCGTAAAATACAGCGAGCAGGCAAGCGTATTTTGCTCAGTAATAAAGAGTTTAGCTTATTAGAGCTACTACTGCGCCGAGAAGGCGAAGTGCTATCTCGCTCACTTATAGCGTCGCAAGTATGGGATATGAACTTTGAAAGTGATACCAATGTAATAGATGTTGCGATTAGACGCCTGCGGGGCAAGGTTGACGATGAGTATAGTATTAAGCTTATTCATACAGTGCGCGGTATGGGCTATAAATTAGAGGTCGAAAATGCCCAAAATTAACGCTCGACCAATGTCGTTGACCATGCGGGTGGTATTGTTTATTGCTGTTACTGTAATAGCCTGTTTAACCTTAGTCGCGTCATTAATTAACTCCTCCATTGAGGATCACTTTATTGAGCAAGACAGTGGCGAGTTAAAGGTTATTAGCCAGTCAGTTGCAGCTGTTTTAGCCCAGCAGCATAGCTCAAGTGAACCTTTAGGGCAGGCATTATCTAAAGCTGTGGCAGGGCACCATGGTGTTTATTATCAAGTAAATAGCCAGCAAGGAGCCTTAATTTACCAAAGTTCAGGTCGCGATTTTACTAAGCAGATTATGAGTGCGCCATCGGCGCTTGGTTTTAATCGCGATAACATAGTGCATTGGCAAGCCAATGATCATACCTATCGCGCATTAGTTAGCGACTTTAACGTGCAGCAACAGCATTATAAAATTACCGCCGCCATTGATATGAGTTTTCATAAACATTTTTTGCGCCAATTTAAACAAAGCCTATGGGTGATTATGTTTGGCTCAGCTGTGCTCATTTTACTTGTTGCTTGGTTTGCGGTACATCAGGGGTTAAATCCACTGCGTGGCTTAAGCAAAAAAATATATGACATTCAAACCCATAAAATGGATGTTAGGTTAGATGAAAGTAAAGTGCCAATTGAGCTGGTGAATATGGTGCATTCATTTAATGCCATGCTGGATAGATTACAAGATGAGTTTATGCGTTTATCAAATTTTTCTACCGATATAGCCCACGAACTGCGTACCCCGCTTACTAATATTATTACTCAAACACAAGTTGGCTTAACAAAACAGCGCGACCTTGTGCAATACCAAGAATTGTTGTTTTCAAACCTTGAAGAACTAGAGCGACTAACAAAAATGGTGAGTGATATGCTGTGGTTGGCAAAAACTCAAAATGGACTGATAAAAGCACAACAACAAGTATTACAAAGTGATGAAGAAATAGACGCGTTACTAGAATACTTTGATGCGGTAGCAGAAGATGCCAATATTACCTTTATTAAACAAGGTAGTAATGTTGAGTTTTATTGTGAACAATTACACTTTAGGCAGTTGTTATCTAATTTATTATCAAATGCGATTAGGTATACCCCAGCAGGCGAATCGATAACTATTAGTAGTGAGCGCACTGGAAATGATCAAGTGTGTATTGCGGTTACCAACCCAGGCGAAAAAATAGCAGCAGAGCATTTACCCTATTTATTTGACCGATTTTATCGAGCCGATAAATCAAGGCAGCGACAAGGCAACGGCGCGGGTTTAGGGCTTGCGATAGTAAAAGCGCTAGTTACAGCAAATGGGGGCAACATAGTGGTAACCTCAAACGCGAACACTCGCTTTAAGGTGTTTTTTAAACACGTTAAAAGTTAAGCTTAATCCTTTTATTAGCACAGTGCCTATAGCGTAAAATGCAGTGTTAATTTGTGGCTTTTGTGCAAACTGTAATGGGGGTTTACAGTTTGCATAAGCAAAAAACGAAAGTAACCTGCGGTTAGTTTTGTTTAACAAACCACGCAGTTGTAAATTAATCAGCCTAGGGAATCTGTTACTTTGTGTTTATTGTTCATTTTCTGTCTTTATTCTTTGCACTAAAAAGTCTACTACCGCTTTTACTTTAGGTACTAAGTAGCGCTGTTTTTGATACAACAAATACACAGCCATATTAGCATTTTGAGTTATAGCTAACTCATGTTCAAAGTGAAGTTGTTGCAACTTACCTGAGTCAATATAAGGGGCTAACGCCCACCGAGTCGACATTAAAATACCTTCACCGTTGCACGCTTTTTTTGCTAGCCACGATCCGCTATTAGAAATAGCCACAGCAGGCCCAGATACATCATGCCATTGGCCGTCCATATTACATAACCAAGGCGTTGGCCCCGTTGGCGCTTTAAAATAAAGGCCATTATGCTGCTTTAGTTCCATCGCATTGTTAGGTGTTCCGTGTTTTTTTAAATAACAAGGTGATGCCACCGGAATAAAGCCATTGTCCATTAACCTTATTGCTAGTACTCGCTCATTGGGTGCGTAACCACCGCGAATAGCAATATCAACATCGTCGCGTCCGAGTGTCGATAGCTGATCAGTTAAACTAACATCCAGCACTATTTCAGGGTATAAGGCGCTAAATTCATCTAGCAAAGGTAGTAATATTTGCTCACCAAACCCCACCATAGAGCTAATACGTAAACGCCCCATTGGCGTTGTTTGATAACTGCGTACGGTTTCATTACTTTGTTCTAGTTGACTCAAAATTTGCTGTATATCGTTATAATAAATGTAACTATTCAGCCTCATCTGAAATGAATATATCAGGCAGCTGATTTTTGAATAATAACTCAAGGGCTAGGCTTGCAGATACATATTGTTTTCTGCAAGTCGATAAATAGCTTCTCAGCAAGCAGAACATTTCAGCTCCTTGCTTACTTCTAAAACACCCCGATATTTTTTGATGAACCTTGGTCATCCTAATATCA
The DNA here is from genome assembly GCF_002332205.1 of Pseudoalteromonas sp. JB197. Taxonomy (NCBI): domain Bacteria; kingdom Pseudomonadati; phylum Pseudomonadota; class Gammaproteobacteria; order Alteromonadales; family Pseudoalteromonadaceae; genus Pseudoalteromonas; species Pseudoalteromonas sp. JB197. The sequence continues at coordinate 343,349 of NZ_NRGZ01000002.1, read as the reverse complement.
TTCTCGCCTTGGTTGTTGGTAAATGGCACGCCAGTGCTCATCATGAAACGTAAAACATCATCTTGATAATCTCTTAGTCGTTCCAATAATGCGCGGGATTTGGTTCGCTTTAATCGGCCTCGCTGACCTTTCACTCGGCTACTTTTATCTGGTGGTGGACATTTAGCGTCACCTTGAAGCAATATTTTTTGATATTGCTCACGATATTTCTGTTTAGCCCCTTTATCTAGGTCGGGATTATCTATTTGAGCTTTATTCATTTCTTTAAGTAAGGTTTGCATATCCTTCGCCCATTGCATGCCGTCTTGCTCCCAAGCCCTTTCTAATTCTCGGATGTGGTGAGCATTACATAATGCATGTTGGCATTGGGTATATTGATAATATGGCTTCCAATGGTCATGACATAGCACACCGGTAAAGTGCGGTAAAATACCGGCCTCATCCATCGCTATTTTTCCTCTTTTTTCATGAGGATAAAAATAAGTCCACCAAGTCGTTGATGCACCATGAAGCCATCGCCGTTTACCGCCGATATTAATGCCAGTCTCATCAACATGCAAAGTTTGATACGGGCTTTGTAATGCCGCTTTGATGATACCTTCTGCGCCCGATGACTTTACCAGTGCCGCTGCTTGTTCATTAAAGTTAAATAAACTGCCGGCACTGATCGGAATACCTAGTTGGTCACTAAAGTATTCTTCAATGCGGTTATAAGGGAGTAATTGATATTGTGATAAGTAAACCGCATGGGCTTTCACACCAACACCATATTGAATAGGACCGTTAACACCTTGGGGGAATTCACCAACAAACCGCTTCCCTTGCTCATTCTCAAGGATTTGAGCCTGGTATTCGGTCACCACTTTACTGATATCTATATCGACGACTTGTCGCTTTTGAAAACCCACCTCACGATAGTGACCTTTAGGTAAAAAATCTCGGTCAACTAAAATGACTTGTACCTCATCAGGTGTTTCTGTTTGAGTCAGCGTTTTACCTACTCGGCCTTTTTGTCCGCCAGCTGATTTTTCTGACTTCTCTCTCGTTGGCTTTGTACGGTTGATATCTTTTGATGGAGGAATGCTACTATTTTGACTATTAAGTCCTAATTTACTAGCTAGCATAACAACGACAACAAGAATGAGTTCAATAGACATCTTCAACGCTGGCGAGAGTGTTTTATCTTCTTGTAACTGAGTTTTAGTTTGCTCAACTATTTCAGTGATATTTATGCTGTTTAAATTCATTAAAGCTAGAGCGATAGGGTAATAGCTCTAGCTTGGCATACTGGCAGGATCAGTCAATAGCTAAAAAAGATCCTTAGAAAATAATTTGTCTTGGTGAATAGTTACTAATAAATTTGCCCTACTTCTGTTAATTTAACGAGTCGGGTTGAGCGCTTTAACAGCGTAGCGCCTAAGCTTTTTTCTAAATCTGCAACGCGCCTTGATAACGACGACGGCGGCACGTTAAAAGTACTGGCTGCTTTGGTAAAGCTGCCAGTTTCGACTACTTTACTAAAATACCTAATTGCACGTAGTTGATCCAACGAGCTGCTCCATTTGTTGTTTTTAACTCAACTTTAAAATTGCCCTTGGGAATAACAAGGCTTTGAAAAGGACGTTGCTCATAAAAAGCTGAAATAAAATTAATATTTTACTAAACGCAGGAGTAAGGAAAACATTAATCTCTGGCTTTTTAAATGCAAAATTTAAGCAGAAAAACGCCCTCAAATTATCATAAAGCAGGCTCTAAAATTTATGTATTTATGATAGATTAATTTGTTTAAAAGTGACAATTATTCTATCAAAACAATGGGTAGCTTATCTGATTTTCCAGCTGTTTTTACTAAAATGATACTGTTGAAGAGTGTCAATTAAACTCGTTAGTACAGGCCCCGATTGATGGCTTCGAGAAATTAAGCATCCTACAGGCGTTAACCACCCATTGTACTCATGGGTAACAGGCAATGCGACAATATGGCCTTGGTTTATCTGCTCTTTTACTGATAGCTCAGGTACGTTTGCCCACCCCATGCCCGCATGAACTAACTCAACCAGTGTTTGGTGAGTGTTGGCATACCACAACATAGAGCTAATACCGTAACTAAACCATAACTCTTTATGTTAAGCACTGCGATGTACACATTGTCTATAACGTTTTAAATCAGAGCCTTGCACTTTAGCTAGTTTGGCTAATTCGTGGGTCGATGATGCTACGGTTAAAAAGCGTGCTTGCCCTAGCAAGAAAAAATCCATATCCACCTTTAACTCACCGTCGGCATAAACAATACCGGCTTGCGCCCTACCCGAACGAACGAGTTGTTCTACATCAAAGGTTGAGGTGGTGATGATATCAAAGTGAGTTATTGGGTATTTATCGGCAAGCGGCATGAGAATATTTAAAAAGTCTGGGCTCATTACACTCTCATCAACAGCAATAACCATTTCATGCTCATGCTCTTTTGCTAGCGATTCTATTGTTTGATCAAAATACTTTTGTTGATGCAAAATAGACTTTGCAATTGGCAGCAAGGTTTTGCCGTTATCAGTTAATACCGGAGTGTTTTTATCACGATTGAACAGCTCTTGATTAATGGCTATTTCAAGGTTTGCAATGGCTTGGCTTACCCCCGATTGAGCACGCTTTAATTTACGAGCAGCAGCTGAAAAAGATCCGGTGTCGCATACAGTGATAAATACTTTCAATTGCTCGAAGCTATACATGGTGTGTCTGAGAGTTACAGGTATTTGGCTCAGATTATCACTATTCGTGATAGCTGTTAACTTTATCTGTTTTGATTGACTGTCATAATCGCCGCTTAATAATTTCGTTATCCTTTTTTATCACCTTAGTGTTAATTGCTTTGTGTTAATCACTTAATTTTAAAGTAAGACCTTTATTGGAGAAATATAACAATGAGAGCTGTAGAGCGTGTGTTTCACTCTGTGTCATTTGAAGTAATAGCAGTAACTTTATCGATTGCCGGTTTAGCTGCTTTTACTGAGCACGATATCGCTGCATTATCAGGAACTATGATAGTTATTGCGAGTGTCGCCATGGTTTGGAATTATGCTTTTAATTGGGTTTTTGATCTTTATGTTAAAGGAGATAAAACTAAGCGTACTTTTTCAATGCGGCTATTTCACGTTATCTTATTTGAAGCGGGTTTACTGGTGTTAACTATTCCAATTATGGCTTATTTATTATCGGTGAGCTTATGGAATGCTTTTTTAATGGATTTAGGCGTGACTATTTTTATTACTATTTATGCTTTTTTATTTAACTTGAGTTACGACCATATTAGAGCCGCAGTAATTCAGCGCCGAGCTTGTAATAACCAAGTTTAGCCTGTTGGCATAACTTTGCTGAGTTCACCTGTTTTACTTAATTTAACGTAAATTATTACCAACAAAAATAACTTCTTTAGCTGGGGTTCCCTATTAAAAAATGTAAATAGGGAGCGCTAGTACCGCCACTACTTCCTTGCCAAATAGTTTTCTATTTTTGTCTTAAAAGCAAAAGTGATTAGCATTTACCCCTATATATAAGCAAATTAAAACCAGTAATAATGTGTTTAGCTTAAATAGCCCAGTCGCAGTGTATTAAGCACTGAGGCATTAATTGCATTTTAGGTAATTAAAAAGTCCCTTCACGTTAATGATGGAAAATTTATTATGATTACTTTGCACGGTTTTGCTGCTAGCAACTATTACAACCTAGTAAAACATGTACTTTTATATAAAGAACTGCCATTTAAAGAGCACCTTATTTACGGCGGTAGTGACGAGTTACTGGCAATGAGTCCTGCGGGTAAAGTGCCAGTTATAACAACATCTCAGGGCGTTAATATTTCAGAGTCGAGTGTTATTTGCGACTATATTGAAGAGTCATACCCAGATATTCCGCTTTATCCAAAAAATAGCACAGAGCGTGCAGCAGTGCGCCAAATAATGAAAATAGCAGAGCTGTACTTTGAACTGCCAAGCAGACGCCTTATACCGTATGCGTTTAGTGGTACAAACGCGCCAGAATCGCTTAAAAATGAGGTACGCCAAGTGTTAACCCGTGGTGTTACCGCCTTGAGTCGCTTATGTAAGTTTTCACCTTGGATTGCGGGTGAGCAGTTTACTATGGCAGATATTTACGTTTATCACGTAAATACCATAGTTAACGCTTTTGGTGCCAGCCAACTTAATTGGGATGTACTGGGTGATGTACCGGGAATGAAACAGTGGAACGACACCATGCGCCAATCTGCTATTGCGCAAAAAGTAGAGGTAGATCGGCTCGCAAACATGCCCGAGTTTATGCAAAAGGTCACAGCGCAAATTCAGGCAGCTAATGCTTAGCTATAAAACAGCCAATTCATTAACCTTATTGGTTTAACTAATTTAATAATGTGCAGGAGCAAATCCCGATGACAGACAAAAATATCCAACTTACTTCAACAATCAGCGAAGACAACACACTAACGCTTGCCTTACAAAACATCGACATGCCACAACCAAGTGCCGATGAAGTGGTTATTCGCATTGAAGCTGCGCCATTAAACCCATCTGATTTAGCGGTTATGTTCAGCGCCGCTGACATGTCTACAGCAACGCAATCGGGTACTGGGCAAAGCCCAGCTATTACAGCTAATGTGCCAGCTAAGTTTATGCCAGCGCTCAAAACACGTGTTAATAAAGCAACGCCTGTAGGTAATGAAGGTGCCGGTACTGTAGTTGCTGCGGGCTCATCGCCAGCGGCACAAGCATTAATGGGTAAAATGGTTGCTGTAATTGGCGGCGGAACGTACCGTCAATATCACTGCGTTAATGTACAAAGTTGCTTAGAGTTAAAAGAAGGCACTACCGCTAAGCAAGGCGCATCGTCTTTTGTTAACCCGCTTACAGCACTAGCTATGGTAGAAACCATGCGCGCCGAAGGCCATAAAGCTATTATTCATGCGGCGGCGGCATCTAGCCTTGGGCAAATGTTAAACCGTATTTGTATTGCCGACGGTATTGATTTAGTTAATATTGTACGCAAAACAGAGCAAGAAACACTGTTACGTAACATGGGCGCAAAGTATGTGGTTAATTCTAGTAGTGAGTCGTTTGTTGAGGATTTAACCGCAGCAATTATTGCCACTGGTGCCACAATTGCGTTTGATCCAATTGGCGGTGGCCAACTAACCAGCGACATTCTTAACTGTATGGAAGCTGCTATAACTCGCGACGTAGAAGAGTATAGCGTGTATGGCTCAGATACTTTCAAGCAAGTTTATATTTATGGCGCACTTGATCGCGGCCCTATTACGCTAAATCGTAATTTTGGCTTTGCTTGGGGCGTAAATGGGTTTTTATTATTTAATGCGCTTGGTAAATTAGGCACGAATACGGTAGTGGCAATGCGTAAACGTATAGCCGATGAAATTACTACCACATTTGCCAGCAATTACACCCATGAAGTGTCGTTGTCTGAGGCGCTACAATTAGCATCAATAGCGGCTTACTCTAAACAAGCCACAGGCGAAAAATACTTAATTACACCGCAAAGCTAATTAAAACTCAGCAATAACTAATTAGTTTTTTAATACCTGAATTACAAATAGGTAAAAGCCGATACTGATTGCAGTATCGGCTTTTTATTTATGAATAATAAATATTATAAGGTGAGAATAGCAGGCTGCTATAGCCGCTCAGCTTAGTGTTTTACATAAAAACGACCGGAGAAGCCGCATTATTTAAAATAGACACCACACTCCATGCTGCAATAGCATAATCGCCCGATTTAATTGTTAAATCTAAAGCTACTTGTTCACCTTTAACTTCAATTCTGTAGTCATCTCCAGCAAAGTTAGGTACAGCATCAATATTAAATTTAGTTGCTTTTGGCCCCGCACTTGCTAGCGAAGTTGCATAAATAACATTAAAAACATAAGGAAAAATATCAATAATTTCCTTAGCTGTTCCGCTAAAAACTCTTTCTGGCTCAGTTATGTTCATTAAGCCCTCTTTGTTAAAAGGGGTTCGAGCAATAAAACCAGGTGATTTTTTAGATGTTATTGTTACATCAATCGGTGTTGAACTCATAAATGAAGCGGTTTGAAGCAGGTTAAAGCCACCTGTTGCACCACCGGCAATGTATATTTTAGTATTATTTTTTAATGCTACAGCTATGGCTCTTTGGTACAAAGCTACATCTGCAAATGCCGCCGTAGATAAAACAATTAAGTGCGAGCCACCGGCTAATATTTTTTCACAATAATCGGTTACAGATACCGCCGATGCAGCTTCGGCTACAAATTCAGGCTTTAAAGCTATAAACGCATCAATATCTGTGCATGGTGTACAGTTAAAGTAATCAGCAAATTGTTTGGTTCTAATTGGGTTTCTGCCTAATACCGCAACTAGCTCGTAACCAGCAAGAGAGCCACTTTTTACAGCCTGAGCAATAGTTTGGCTTAAATAACCACACCCTATTAGTGCTAACTTCTTCTTCATTTTTACTATTCCTATTTAATTATTTACCGAAACGTCCTTACTGTGTGTGGTTTTAAGCGTTAATAGCTCAGCCTTAGTACAATTACCCCTATAAAAGCAGTCGTTAGTCCTAACAACTCTTGGCGAGTAAACGACTCTTTTAAAATAATGCGTGAGTACAAAAGAATTATTAAAATATTCATACCAGAAATAGCAGAAACCAGCCCTGTATTGCCAATTGCAAAAGCCGATATTATTGCAACCATGCCAGCCACATTCGTCAATCCAATAAGTAACCCACAAGAAAACGTTTTTACTGGCGACCAATTAGGCCGAGAGTCATTTGCGTCACTGGCCTGTTTTTTGTTACTTACTAACCAACTAATAGCAAAAAGCAAACTACCAAAACCAAACATAGAGGTGAGCGTAGCGAACGTATCGGCCTCCAGCAAAGTAGACTGCTTACCTAGTAAGTCATTAAATGAAAAGAATAATGCAGCCAGTAACCCCCATTGCGCCCCTTGTAAATTAGTAAACGAAATATCATTAGAGTAGCGAATAATATAAAGCCCACCAAAAATAATAAAAAAGCCAATTAGCTGCAGCGTTGTTAAGGTTTCTTGCCATAATAAAAAGGCAAAAACCAACACAAATAAAGGAGTTAAACCCGACAAAATACTAATAAGCGAAGCCTTTCCAACCGAAAAACCTTTATGCAAAAAAGCATTCGCGGCAAAAGAGCCAAAGCCCAATGCTAAGCCAACAGTAATATCAGCCCAGCCATACCACTTTTGATTTAACAAGGTTACACCCAAAACACTGATTATAAATCCGACAAAAAACACACCGAATAATAATAAGTTTCGATTAATTTTTTTCTGGGATGTCCATTGATACATTATTCCTCGTGCGCCAAAAAAAACCGTGGCGAGTAATGCAAAAATTATCCACATAATTAAATGATTCCTTTATAAATTAGAATGAAGTAGCCGCTCTAAGAAATGTTGCCATTAAATTGCATAGCCAACATGATCCCTTGCACCATTCTTAGCTTAAAATTGATAAGGTAATAAAGGCTTACAAAAACACCATATAAGAAAGTCGCAATATAAATAGTTTTAAGCTGTTAAACAGGCAAGGCAGCCAATTTTTATTTAACGACAGAACATTGCCTGCTATTTAATTAAACGATTAATAAAATACTAGCTTAGTATATTGACCTTAATTGACTTTATAAATAAGCATAAGCTGCATAGTAAATCCCATAAATGGCATTTAAAGGCGGGTATTTGGTTTGTAAGTAGCAAAATAGCACCCATTAGCGGGTAGATTTGTGAAAATATGGATAGCTTACGTTTGCACTGCCAGTTACTTATACGTTCATTTAATACGCAAACAAGCAGTTTTCAATTAAAAATTAGCCCCGCAGTGCCAATTGTAGGTCGGATAAGCGAAGCGCGCCCTCCGACACAGTAAAATACCTTGCCTATTATTATCAGCATTTTATGTTATCGAGTGGCTGGAAAGTGCCATGAGCAGTCATTCATGATTAACTCGTTTCTGCCCCAAAACAAGTTAGGTTAAATGCTCTAACGACTGCTTTGTGCGTGCAAAAATATAGTTGCTTATTTAACCAAACTTAGGTGTAATGGAAGCATAATAAACGCTGAGCAGTGCAGGGAAAGCTTAAATAAGGCCAGATACTCCAATGAAATTGGCTTACTATATTTTAGGTCATAAAAAGCAAATTCCGATAGCATAAACAACACCAACTCTGACACTCCGAGCAGGTAGCGGCTCAGTCCAACAAGCGATTATGCAACACAAACTACGTGTCGCATAAACACTAAATTGTTAGGTCACAGGGAGTATATCGTGAAAATTGAAAGTATATGGATTAAAAACTGGCGCTCCGTAAAAGAAGAAAAACTCAGGGCCCAAGACCTGATGGTTATTATTGGCCAAAATAACCACGGGAAATCGAACCTTTTGTCTTCCGTCTTGTTCTTCTTTGGCGAGGTTAAGCAACAAGATCTAGATTTTTATCATGGCTCAGCTGAACTATTTGTGGAAATTGAGTTTGGTGACCTTGACGAATCAGATAAAACTACTTTCAAGAAGTATTTAACCTCCCAAGGAAAAATAGTTGTAAGGAAAACCGCTTTTTTAGGCGGCAGTTTTGAATACCGAGGATACATAGAAAATCCATCTGAGGACTGGCTTCAAGAAGTTAATGCTTCAGCTTACACAAAAAGAGAGCTTGCTTCCAGTCTTCCATTTCATCCTTATATCCCAGATTCTGGCCGCATTACCAAGCAGAATATCATCGATGCCCAAAATGAATATATCCAGAATAACATGGGAAATATTCAATTTTCTTTTGAACTTGAGACAACAAACTTTCTTGGGTTGAAAAGTGTAGCAAAGGGGATATTCGGTGAAGTTTACTTTATACCTGCGGTAAAAGAAGCCTCGGATGATTTTTCTTCTAAAGACTCTAGTATTTTCGGGAAAATGTATGCCGATGTTGTTGCATTAATGTCTGAACACAATAATGACTGGAAGGAAACAAAAGAAAAACTTGGTAAATTATTTTCAACTCTTAACAAAAAAGATCAAGAAGGCAATGAGAATATTGATAGACCCAAGCAATTAACTGACTTTGAAAAAGAGTTAACTGATGAGCTTATTGCATGGGGTGCGAAAGTTGATATTGAAGTAAGCGCCCCTGATATTGAAAGTGTATTTAAAGCAAATACTCAGGTTTGGGTTGATGACGGTGTTAGAACAGATATAAAACGGAAAGGGCACGGTTTACAGCGGGCTCTGACAGTTGCGTTAATACAAGTAGTTGCTAAGAAGGCTTTTGTTGAGGCTGAATTAGCAAAAGAACAAGGTACTAGAAAAGTATCAAACTCTAGGTATTTCATATTTGAAGAGCCTGAGCTTTATCTGCATCCTCAAGCACAAAGGTCGCTATTCGACTCATTCGTTGCTTTGTCTGACTCAGGGAGTCAAGTTATCCTCTGTACTCACTCAAGCGGTTTAATTGATGTTGAGCGTTATAAGTCTATTTATATAGCAACTAAAAACGATGAGTTAAACGGAACAAAAGTAAAACAATGCACTGAAGACTTATTTGAAGGAGATTCAAAGAAAGATTTCAATCTTTCTTACTGGATCAATCCTGACCGTGGGGAGTTATTTTTTGCTAGTAAAGTTGTTTTGCTAGAGGGTGCTACCGAAAAAACTGTATTTCCTCTATTGGCTAAGGAACTTGGTGTTTTTAGGTACGAATATACGCTAATCGATTGCGGCTCAAAAGATAATATTCCCCTTTACATTAAGCTTATGAATAAATTTTCTATCCCATACTTGGCTGTTTATGATAGAGATCACCAAGCTCATAAAGGGGTAGACGCAATTGCATCAGCAGATCGTTCAACACAAAAAATTGTTGATGAGATTGATGTCAATATAGGTTCATCTGTCGTGTTAGAAAACGATATAGAAGAAGAGCTGGGCTTACCGAATGGTGGTAGTAGCAAACCTTATGTAGCACTAAGTCACATTACCGCAGAAGGTTTCAAATTAACTCCGCAAATGGAACAAAAAATCAGAAAAATTTATGACGCAGAGGCCTAACAAGTTGCTGCACTCGGAAAATTGCTCACTACGCTCCTCATTTTCCGGTGAGCAAGGCGTTACGTGTCAATTCGTGCAAAGGAGTAGCAATGGAACACAATTTTGAGAGGTTGAAGGCACATATATTGCCGCTTTCAAATTCGCAGGATTTCTATGCTGCCAAGAATGAATGGAAACTTGTAGGCGTAGAAATACAGGAAGACTGGGATAATTGCCCATGTGGCCAAACTATTAAAGAGCTTTGTTACATTGAAAATCAATTTAATGGCAACAAAACGTATGTTGGAAATGTTTGTGTAAACCAGTTCATCGGCATCCAAACAGGTAATTTATTCGCAGGGTTGAAACGTATTGCAAAAGATAACTCAGCTAATGCAAATGAAGATCTGATTCTTCACGCTTATCAGCTGGGCTATATCTACGAAAAAGAGTATCAATTTTTAATGCAAACAAGGCGTAAGCGTAAACTCTCAGAGAAGCAGCTTGCTTGGAAGCAAAAAATTAACTGGAGAATCGTTAATCAGACGGTTGTTCGTAAAAATACGTAACTAGGCCAGCCAGAGGGATGCCAAAACCGCCGGTTCGCTCTGGTTTTGTCACCCCTGCTGGCGGCGTAAAATGCACAAGGAAGCTCGTGGATATTCTAAATAATCGAGAAATTGCAATTGCGTTATGGCTTCTGGCAATTTCGATTTACATTTTTTCTTCCTCGAAAATGGCAGAGGTCAGAAACGCCTTCAAAGGCGTCATGGCAGCTTTATTTGTTCGGCAAATAATGTCTGTCCTTTGTTTGATGGTTGCTTACATGGTAATTGTCATTTACTGGCTTTCTGATTTGGGGCTATGGAATTTTGAACAGCTAAAAAATACTGTTTTTTGGTGCGTTTCTGTTGGTTTCATCTCGCTATTTAAGCTTGAAAAAATCAAAAAAGATAAGCATTTTTTCAAGCATTCAGTTATGGATAACTTGAAACTACTAGCGATTCTTCAATTTGTCGTTGGTGTATATACTTTCACTCTTTGGGTCGAGGTTCTGCTAGTTCCAGTTTTAGCATTATTGGGAGCTATGCTTGCTATTGCAGAAACCGACAGAAAACATCATCAGGTAAAGGTGTTTCTAGAATATTGCCTATCTTCTTTCGGGGCAGTCTTAATCGTTTACACTTTGTGCATGTTAATAACTAATTTTGGTGAATTTGGGAAAGAAAAAACTGCGTACGACTTCTTTGTTCCACCACTGCTGACTCTCTGTTACTTACCATTCGTTTTCTTTATGTTGGTTTATTCAACATATGAGCAGGTCTTTGTTCGTCTAAGGTTTTCAATACAAAGCCGGTTCCATAGATATGCTGCTAAACTCTATGCATTTATATTGTTTAATGTTCGGCTCAGTCTGCTTGAACGATGGTCATTTCAAGTCGCCAAAGCAAACATAGAGTCACACTCGGATCTGATTGATACCTTTAAATATATATTTAAAGTGAGATATTCTGAGAAAAATCCAAAGGAAGTGCCAAAAGAGCAAGGTTGGAGCCCTTACAAAGCTAAAGAATTTCTCGTAAACGAAGGGCTGAGCACCGGATTCTATAATAAATCTTTCGAAGAAGAATGGCTTGCATCATCCCCAATGGAAGAATTTAGTGATGGTATTATCCCGGACAATATCGCTTATTATGTTGAAGGTTCTGAAGATGTTGCAAAAGTACTGAAGCTTAAAGTGAACGTGAATGATGCTTCCAGAACCCATCAGGCATGTGAAAAGTTAGAGGCTATGGCAGAAGCATTGAGTATCTCTAGCTTAAACCTACCTTTATCCAAAGGTATGAAAAGTGCTATTTCAGGTTGTAACTCATATTCTGAGAAAGTTGAGGATAAGACAATCACCTTGGTTGTAGAGCATTGGCCAAATCATAAGTTTAATGGGTTTGCTCTCAAACTCTTGATATCAAGCATTTAACAAAGCGCTGCTGTCGGATAAATTTTCAGCTGCGCTCCAAATTTGCCGCAGAGCGCGGCGTTGGTATTTCCATAGGTAGGTATCTGCTATGTACGAGCTAGAAAAAGAAAATATTGCTCCATACTTGTCAATTCTAATGGGAGTCAAGGATACGAATAACGGTCCTTGTGATGTTCATGAACGTGTTAAAAAGTTACTGGAAGATAGTTCAGAAAATGAGATTTCGTTCTATGAAAGCAAAAGCGAAAGAATTGGTGAGGTAGCGGAGGTCTCTTTTACACCTTATCGAATAATGAAAGCACCCAGTTGGCTTTCTGGTTATGAGGTAATGGATGTAGAACACCATGTTTTCGTTACATTTAATGTTAATGGCTATATCGGAATTTACTTTTCTGAGAAAGGTAAAAAAGATGAGATTCGAGAGAATTTTGCTAAAAACTCATTAAAAGATCTTTGCCCAGTGCCGATTGACGAACTAAATAGCAATTTTATCAACGAGGATAAGATAAAAATGCTATGGCTATCCGGAATACATGGAAAAAGCAACTTCAAGGCTGATTCCAAAGTTTTAGGCGGGGAAAGTGTAGCAGATACACTAGACCCTCTAATCGATCAGTCGTATATGATGTCAGCTGTGAGAACTGAAGCTGTAAATAACTCTAAGTCTTCAATCGGAATAAACCCTTTTAAATCATCAATATGGAGAGGGCCTTGTAAGGATTGGAAAACATTCGAAAATAGAGTAATTCAAATTTTAGATTTGCTAGCAAATAGCATAAAGAAAAAAGCAGACCCAATTAGTATACTTTCGTATCCAATTCCGAATTGCTCTGGCCTAGCTGATCCATATGACTTTTCACTTATAGACTATGAATTTTATCCGGAGGAAGATGGCCAACATCGGAAAGAGCTTTTGAAAAAACTCTACTATGACTTTAGTGTTGAGTTGCAAGGTACGTTTATTAAATCTGACATTGCACTTGATGTTTTTTATCAGGGAGGAAAAGTCGGGAGTATTGTTGTTGAGCCTCAAATAAACGACTACCAAGTTACGTTCAAAATTAAGTCAGAAATAGCTATTAAGAAAACTTATTTAGACACATACAAGAAAATCTTTAAGTATCCTGAAATAATAAAGTGTTGGTTTGATTCGGGACATGCTTTAGTTAATGGAATGGTGTTTAAGACAGGCTACCAAGATGTAAAGTTTGATAGGTTCATATGGGCTGACTTTGAAAATTATGACCTTAAGATAGAAAAGCCTGGAGTACCAACAAAACCGGATTTGCATGATATCGGAAATCAAAAGTCATTATTCTGCTGGGTGAAAAACCGCTGGAATGGCGACTGGAGTGATTATAAAAAATTCAATACTACTGAGAAGCCCAAAGGGTGGCTTTACTGCGACGATGGTGCTGGGGAAAAAGCTGATTTTATTCATTTAACAGAATTTGAAGGCTTTAACGTAATTTCTTTGATCCATGTCAAGGCTGCAAAATCAAACTCAGATAAACGCCGAATATCGGTTGGAGCACACGATATTGTTTTAAACCAAGGAGTGAAGAATCTAAGGTACTGTATGAGAAAAAACTTAACGACTGATCTTAGAGAGAGGTTTGAAAATTCAACATCAAAACAGTGCTGGAAAGATGGAAAGCCCGTAAAAGCTGAAGACTTTTTGAATGAACTAGATAAAATAAGTGGTTCTAGTACATGTCGGTTTAGAGTCGTAATCGTGCAACCTCACACAAAAAAGACTGTATACACTGGCGCAACGAGCTCCAACAGTAAAAGGCAATTGGATGTTCTATTGGTTAGTGCCGAAAGTGCTATCAGAGCTTCTGGAGCAGAGTTCCATATCATAGGTGTGGATAGTTGAAATATAACAAGTGTAGTCACAAAGACTAATCCGCTTCGCCTAAGATTGGCTTGTGCTACAAGCGTTACCAATATCTAGCCATTGTACAGTTCCGTCTGTCGATTCTAACTCATAAATGTCCAAAAACGAGTTTACCCGACCGTCCGCTGATCGCTCTATGCTGCCACCTAAAAAATTAAGCTTTAAAACGCAGTAAGCGCATATAAAATGCGCTTACTGGGAGTAATTTACTTTAAGCTAACTTTTAAAGTTAGTGCCTAAAGCTTGATACTAGCGCGGGTATACCTGGCAGCATGCCTACCATGGCCATTACGCTGGTTAGTAGTACAAACATGACCAGTGGAATGATCCAGCGGCTCATGCGGGTGAGTTCTTTACTTCTTTCTTTACAGCCAATAAAGCCTAAGTTGTCTAGCAATATGGTGAGTGACCAACCAAATGCTGGGTTAACTAAGCTTGAAGCAAATACTACAATAGCAGCTGATTGGGTGGTTTTACCTACGCGAGTCATTTCCATGCCGGCTTCTAGTAGTGGAATAAATACCCCTACTATTAGCGCTACACACAGCACAGGTTGCCAAATTGCAAGGTCCATAGGGTAGCCCCATACGCCGGCAATAATACAAAATAGTGCGGTTAAAATAGCGCCTGCTGGTATTGGGCGTTTAGCAATGGCTGCAGGCACTATGTAAGTGCCCCACGATGATGCAAAGTTAGCGCCGCCCAGTAGCGAGCCAAAGGTTTGCCTAACTGATGCGCTAAGCATGGTGTCGTCTATGTTCATTTGTACTTTTTCGGTACGTTTTGGGTAGCTTATTTTTTGAAATACCTGATGGCCTAAAAAGTCCGGTGACCACATAGCAACAGCAAGCACTGCAAATGGCAGTACTACTACAAAGCTTTCTAGGGTAGGTAAGCCTAACATCCAGCCAGTGTCTTCGCCCCACCAGTACATAGGGTCCATGTTTGGCAGGCCCGGTGCAGTATGAAACTCAAACGGTGCGCCTAATGCAAAAGCTATTGCGCCGCCTAAAATACAGCTAAGTGGTACGGCTAACCAACGCTTTTTAAAATGCTCTAACATGGCATATAAAATTATAGTGGAAAAAATAACAATAAAGGCAATGTGGGTCATATCGATGGCTTCGGCCCATGCAAACAGCTTTTTAACTTGCGAGGTTATGCCTATAAACCCTAGGTAGAGTAAAAGCCCGCCACATACGCCTTTACTGGTTAGTTTAGCCAGTAGGGTTCCGCCTTTACTTATTGCCAAAATTAAACCAAAGGCAGCTATGAGCAAGCCAAATGCCATAGGGTGCCCCCCTGCTGCAACTACAATTGGAATTAACGGAATTAAAGGGCCATGAGTACCGGCTAAGTTAGCGGTAGGTAAAATAAAGCCTGAAAACAAAATAATAAAAAAGGCGACGATAAGTAATTCGTAACGCACGTTTTCTAAAACAAAAGCGTCACTTAAACCCAGTGGGCTTGCAAACGTTGCGGCAATAGCGGCAACCATAACCACTTTACCTATGGTGGCAGCCATTGCAGGAATAGCGTCTTCAAATTCGAATCTGTAGTCTCTAAAGGGTAAGTTTGGGCGCCAGCGTTTAGGCTGCATAATTTGCAGCTCGTGTTCTAGGTATTCGTCTCGGCTATTAAACTCAGAGCTAGGCTTGTGTAGATTTTTATAGCTATTGGTAGCGGTTTGAGTATCCGCTCCTGGTTTGGCATCAGATGAAATATCATCTTGCGGCGTGGTATTCATGGCTTCTCCTGCAACATAGTTGCTCACTCAAAATAAAAATACAGCTTTGTTTAAAGCAAATAAAAATTGAGGCGGCAGGATAAAGCAGCTAGCAACAGATTACGATTAGTCAAAGGTCTTGTATGAAACTATTTAGTAACATTTATATACCTATAGCTGAATGTAGTATTTGATGTTAAATGTGATTTTATTGTTTTTAAACAGATGGTTAGCTTGTTTTTATAAAGGTTAAAGTGCAATGCTTTGTTTTTTAGCACTTACAGCAATAATAAAAATTAAAATAATTTTATCTGCATTTATATTATGTTGTTTAAGAAAATAGGGCATTTAGCCATGCTTTAGCTGATAATTTAACTAAAGTTTGGTTGTTGATACAAAAATAACGCAGCAAAATAATAACGTGTGGCTTTGCATCTCTCTATAATTAGTAGGCTATTGCATGCGAGCTTAATTACTTTAACAAGGATAAAAAACAGTTTACTGTTTTTGTTAGCGCTCATCAGATAGAATCCGCCTTATGATTTTTACTTGTTAAGTATTTTCAAAACCGTAACGTTTAAATAGCGAGACCTTCTTATCCTTTTAGAAAATGATACAAAACCAATGAATGATATAACGATAGCAACCCACAACGGTACTTTTCATGCAGATGATGTTTTTAGTGTAGCTGCACTTAAGTATATTTATCCTTCTTTTAAACTTATACGTACCCGCGATATGGAGCTTATAAGCAAAGCCGATGTTGTGATTGATGTAGGTGGCGAGCATAACCCAGAGACAGGCCGTTTTGATCACCACCAACGTGGCGGTGCCGGGGCGCGTGAAAATGGTATTCCTTTTTCTTCATTTGGTCTAATTTGGCAAAAATATGGCCTTGAAATATGCCAAGGCAGCCAAGAAACAGCCAATGCAATTGACTCTGGTTTAGTCTCTACTATTGATGCAATTGACTGCGGCCATGTTGAAGGCGTTGCTAAAGGCATTAGCCTTAGTCAAACTATTTCAATGTTTAACCCAACGTGGCAAGAAGAGAGTAACTTTGATGCCTGTTTTGATGAAGCGGTTGAGTTTGCATCGCGCATTTTAACTCGCTTTATAGCTGCGGCTAACGGTGGCATTAATGCAAAAGCAATTGTTGCTAAAGCGATTGAAAATGCAGCTGATCCACGTGTAATTGTGTTAGAGCAATACACACCGTGGAAAAAAACCGTGCATGCGCTTTCTGATAAAGCATTATATATGGTTTATCCTTCGCACTCTGGCCAGTGGATTGTGCAAACTGTACCGGTTGAGCCAGGATCGTTTGAAGACCGCAAGTCACTCCCAAAACCGTGGGCTGGTTTATCTGATAAAGAATTTCAGGACGAAACTGGGCTTGAAGATGCTGTTTTTTGTCATAACGGTTTATTTATTGCTGGCGCAAAGTCGTTTGCAAGTGCGATGAAAATGGCAGCAATGGCGCTAGAAGCTTAGTAATATAGGGCTTTAAAAGTGCTAGTCGCTAAAATTAATATTTACGCGCATAAAAAAACGCTAGCAAGTTAAGCTAGCGTTTTTAATTATGCCTAAAGCCTAAAGCCTAAAGCCTAAAGCCTAAAGCTTTATTCTTTAACCGCTATGGCTATTTCTACTTCATCAGCACTTTTGTAATATTCGTAGTCGCTGCTGTAGGTACGAATAAAACGACAGTCGTCTGAGCTAAAGTATTGCCAAATTTCGCCCCACAGGTCGATTACCGCATCGGGCATTTCACCTGTCCCGTTAAATACTAAATAACTCCCTGCCTCGGTAGTTACTTTTACTGACTTTTGATCTCCAATCGATAAGTCGTCGCAACAGGCTATTACATCAAATTCACCGGTTACATCGCTTTCATAGTTAGTGTAAACACCATACGTTTTTGTATTTTTTGTTAGCTGTTGTCCATGCTTATCACCAAATTTTTGCCAAAGCTCCGTTATTTTTGCAGTGCCAGAGTTCATTTCATCGGCGTTACACGTTCTTACCTTTAAACCAGTTAAAGTTATACTTGGGAGTTGCTTTACTTGCATTATGACCTTCCTTACTTCAATCACTTAGCTTTAACGTAACTATAACGTAACTATAACGTAACAGAAAAACTATTATGGACTGTAACTATTTATAAGTCCTTTAAATTATTTAATTTGAACTCTGGTTAAGGGATTTATTATTACAGCAATTATAAACTCTCTTTTATTGTGTAAATTACTGTATGCATACGTTTTGCTAATGGCCTGTTGCGATGGTGGCACACGTAAATATTTTCACTTATAGGGTTTGCCAAATAATGAGTTTGTATAAGTTTAGGCTTATTAAACGCACTTATTGCATGCGCAGGTAACACAGTAAAGCCCAGGCCTAAGCTTACCGGCTCCAGTATTAAACTAATTTGATTAGAAAAACCGGTGTGTTTTATTTGCTCTAAATGTTCAAACTGCGGGTAGTTTTCGCTCAACAAAAGTTGCGCGTGGTGTTTAGCGTCGGGGTGAGCAATAAAGCCAAGTTCACATAAAGCTTGCCATGTTGGGGTTTTAATATGTGCAGGGGTAACTAATAGTAACGGCTCTGTACCTATTTTATGGCTGGTTACTTCGCTAAGTGTGGGTGCTTGGGTTAAAAAACCAATGTCGGCATTATGGTTAGCTACAGCCTGCTCAACACTTATATTTGGCGCAAAGCGGTAGTCAATATTCAGCCCTTGGTGCTTTGTTTGCAAAGCTAATAACTGGCTATAAAACTGCAATCCACAACTACCAGGCGACTGTATTTTTACTTTACCGCTGTAAGGCGAGTCGTCTTTTAATTGCTGCTCTAAAAACTGCCACTCTTTAAGTAATAAACTGCCTTGTTGATATAGATTTTGCCCATGCACAGTAAGCGAAAACTGTTTGCCGTGTCTTTCTAGCAAAGCACAGTTAACGTGCTGCTCTAATTTTTTAATGTGTTGGCTTACACCCGACTGGGTCATGTGGAGGCGATCGGCTGTTTGCGTAAAGTGGTTTACCTCAACCAAAGTACAAAACGTATTTAACCATATGGGATTTATCATTACAAAATGTACTCAAAATGATGATTAATGATTATTTTACTTAATTTAACTGGCTTCGTAAACTAAACGCATTAACCAGTAACAAGATAAGCAGGAACATTATTATGAGTCATACCTATCCACGTAGTTTTTCGCATATTGGTATTTCGGTACCAAACGTTGAAAAAGCAGTAGAGTTTTATACCCAAGTTATGGGTTGGTACACTATTATGGAGCCAACCGAAATTCTCGAAGACAAAAGCCCAATAGGCGAAATGTGTACTGAAGTGTTTGGTGAAAAATGGGAAAAATTTAAAATAGCGCACTTATCTACAGGCGATCGTATTGGTGTAGAAATTTTTGAATTTAAAAACCAAGAAAACCCAAAAGATAACTTTGAATATTGGAAAACCGGTATTTTTCATTTTTGTGTGCAAGACCCAGATGTTGAAGGCCTAGCAGAGCGTATTGTAGCAGCCGGTGGTAAAAAACGTATGGCCGAGCCACGTTACTACTACCCAGGTGAAAAACCATACCGCATGATCTACATGGAAGACCCGTTTGGTAATATCCTAGAAATATACAGCCACAGCTACGAACTTATTTATAGCGCCGGTGCATACTAAGTTAGTGTGTAGCTAGTATTAAAATATATAAAGGCTGCAGTAAGCTACTGCAGCTTTTTTATTGCCTAAAATTAAGTAGACACCCACACTTATTATCCGAATTTAGGGTATTTGAACAAAGCCATTCTTAGTTGAATAATCATTGGTTTTAAAGTGGGTATTCAGATAGTTAGGTGTCTAGATAATTATTTCAGATAGAGAGTTAAGTAGACACCTACACTTATTATCAATATTTGAGTAAAACTATTCTTGGTTAAATAATCACTGGTTTTTAAAGTGGGTGTCTACTTAATAGTTAATAGTTAAACAAACACCCACACTTATTGTTAGTATTTGAACAAAACTATTCGTAACTATTCACCAAGACAAATTATTTTCTAAGGATCTTTTTTAGCTATTGACTGATCCTGCCAGTATGCCAAGCTAGAGCTATTACCCTATCGCTCTAGCTTTAATGAATTTAAACAGCATAAATATCACTGAAATAGTTGAGCAAACTAAAACTCAGTTACAAGAAGATAAAACACTCTCGCCAGCGTTGAAGATGTCTATTGAACTCATTCTTGTTGTCGTTGTTATGCTAGCTAGTAAATTAGGACTTAATAGTCAAAATAGTAGCATTCCTCCATCAAAAGATATCAACCGTACAAAGCCAACGAGAGAGAAGTCAGAAAAATCAGCTGGCGGACAAAAAGGCCGAGTAGGTAAAACGCTGACTCAAACAGAAACACCTGATGAGGTACAAGTCATTTTAGTTGACCGAGATTTTTTACCTAAAGGTCACTATCGTGAGGTGGGTTTTCAAAAGCGACAAGTCGTCGATATAGATATCAGTAAAGTGGTGACCGAATACCAGGCTCAAATCCTTGAGAATGAGCAAGGGAAGCGGTTTGTTGGTGAATTCCCCCAAGGTGTTAACGGTCCTATTCAATATGGTGTTGGTGTGAAAGCCCATGCGGTTTACTTATCACAATATCAATTACTCCCTTATAACCGCATTGAAGAATACTTTAGTGACCAACTAGGTATTCCGATCAGTGCCGGCAGTTTATTTAACTTTAATGAACAAGCAGCGGCACTGGTAAAGTCATCGGGCGCAGAAGGTATCATCAAAGCGGCATTACAAAGCCCGTATCAAACTTTGCATGTTGATGAGACTGGCATTAATATCGGCGGTAAACGGCGATGGCTTCATGGTGCATCAACGACTTGGTGGACTTATTTTTATCCTCATGAAAAAAGAGGAAAAATAGCGATGGATGAGGCCGGTATTTTACCGCACTTTACCGGTGTGCTATGTCATGACCATTGGAAGCCATATTATCAATATACCCAATGCCAACATGCATTATGTAATGCTCACCACATCCGAGAATTAGAAAGGGCTTGGGAGCAAGACGGCATGCAATGGGCGAAGGATATGCAAACCTTACTTAAAGAAATGAATAAAGCTCAAATAGATAATCCCGACCTAGATAAAGGGGCTAAACAGAAATATCGTGAGCAATATCAAAAAATATTGCTTCAAGGTGACGCTAAATGTCCACCACCAGATAAAAGTAGCCGAGTGAAAGGTCAGCGAGGCCGATTAAAGCGAACCAAATCCCGCGCATTATTGGAACGACTAAGAGATTATCAAGATGATGTTTTACGTTTCATGATGAGCACTGGCGTGCCATTTACCAACAACCAAGGCGAGAATGATATTAGGATGACCAAGGTTCATCAAAAAATATCGGGGTGTTTTAGAAGTAAGCAAGGAGCTGAAATGTTCTGCTTGCTGAGAAGCTATTTATCGACTTGCAGAAAACAATATGTATCTGCAAGCCTAGCCCTTGAGTTATTATTCAAAAATCAGCTGCCTGATATATTCATTTCAGATGAGGCTGAATAGTTACAACTATTCTTAGTTAAATAATCACTGGTTTTTAAGATGGGTGTCTAATTAATTGATAAATTATAAAGTGGGTGTCTACTTAATTGGGTTTTAGTTGGTTGCCTTAGCTGCTTCATTTGGGGCAGTACTGTAAACGCCCTTTACAGTATAAAAATAAAGCATAGCCAGTTATTGAGCATCACGTTAATATGGACAAAAATAACACGATAAGAATTATAAAATGTTAAACAAAACCAATGCACTTATTTACTTTTTGGCCTTTAGTAGTGGCTTTAGTATTATGGGAATTGAGCTATTAGGTGGGCGTATTTTAGCGCCGTTTTTTGGTAGTAGCGTACATATTTGGGGCAGTATAATTACGGTATTTATGCTGAGCCTATCGTTTGGTTATTTACTTGGCGGTAAAATGTCAATTAAGCGCCCTAGCCTAGCCAAGTACGGGAGTATTTTTTTACTGGCAAGCATTATGGTGTTGCCCATTGCGTTATTTGCTAACCCGATAATGGAATTTATTTTTACTCACATTGAAGACAGCCGCTATGGCTCGTTACTCGCCTCTACGGCATTATTTTTTGTTCCTACTATTATATTAGGTATGATCTCCCCTTACTCGGTTCGGCTTTTAGTTACCGACAGCGAACACAGCGGCCAAGTTGCTGGCGGGTTATATTTTGTAAGTACCTTGGGCAGCGCACTAGGCACTATTATTACCTCATTTTATATGGTGCTCGCGTTTGACGTAAACGCCATAATAATTGGTTTTGCCTTAACTTTAGCGGTATTAGGCTTACTAGCCATACTGGTAAATAAACTATTTTTAGCGGAGCGTCGTTATGCATAAAAGCAATTTTTACATGGTTTTATATGTGCTGATGTTATTAAGCTTGTTGTTTTCACACTTAAGTGTGGCTAAAACAATACATAGCGAGCGCTCGCTTTATCGTAATATATTAGTGGAAGAAACCGGTAATTTACGCTGTTTAAAGTTTGATGAAAAATCTAGCCAAAGTAGTCAAAGTTGCATGTATATTAACGAGCCAAAAAAGTTAGTTTTTAATTACACTAAATTGGTGTTTTCAAGCTTGTTGCTAATAGAAGATCCTAAAAAAGTACTTATTATTGGTTTAGGCGGTGGCACTTTGTCTAACACCATTTCAGAGCTTTACCCTAAGGCAATAATCGAAAATATTGAAATAGATCCTGCGGTAATTAAAGTGGCCCGCGATTACTTTAATTTTAAAGAAAGTACTAAGGTAACGGCAAAAGTACAAGATGGTCGTATTTTTATAAAACGTGCGGCGCTTAAAAAACAGCAGTTTGATTGGATAATTTTAGATGCATTTAATGGCGACTACATTCCCGAACATTTACTAACTAAAGAGTTTTTTGAAGAGTTAAAAAGTGTGCTTGCGAGTGACGGCGTTATTGCGGCCAATACGTTTTCATCGAGCAAACTGTACGAGCACGAGTCGGCCACTTATAACGCTGTTTTTGGCGACTTTATTAACGTTAGCCGAAAAAACCACAGTAATCGTATTATTTTAGCCGGCAATAAAAGTACCCTTACCCAAGCGCATATAAATAAACGCGTAAGTGAGTTAACCCCTCTGCTATTGCCTTACGGTGTAAATATTAAAGCTATTAGCCAAATGCTGCACTTTACAAAAAATAATCACGATTGGCCTGAAAATACAAAAGTCCTTACCGATCAATACTCCCCTGCTAACCTACTCAACTTTTAGCCTAGGGCGTGTTTGGTATTTATGTGTGGTTACCGCCTTTTTATGGGAGTAACCACACTACACAGGCTCTGCCTTACCTAAAACCAAATATAACGCTGCAAATTAAATCTTAAAAGATCAACAACCCCTAGTGTTTTAGCGGCTAAACCTTTACTAAACCCTAGCTAAATATTTACTTAGCATGCTAACTAATGGTAAAGTGCTTAGCATGCTAAGTAGTTAGAGGTTGAAATGTCTAAACCGGTTCCTTTTCATGAAACACTCGATTTAACCTTGTGTGGCAGTATGGGTCGAGTGCATAGATTATGCCGAGAAGTTGTTACAGTTGCCGTTGAGCCGCTAGGCTTAACTCAATCGCGTTGGATTGCTTTGGTGCATATAAATATGCTGAAAGAGGGAGTAACTCAACAAGCGTTGGCGCATAGTTTAGGCATAGAAATGCCGTCGCTTACGCGTACCCTCAAGCAACTCGAAGAGCTTACTCTTATTACCCGTCAAGTTGATAAGCACGATAAGCGCAGTAAAAAAATTTATTTTACAGAGCAAGGCCGCAATATATTAAAGGCGGTAGAGGCACAGATCACTGATATTAAAAATCAGCTTTATAATGGACTAAACGATGAGCAGTTAGATGCAATGGCTCATGGTTTAATTAAAATGGAAGACAACGCAAAAAATTATATTAAATATCACAGTTCTAATAAGGTTAACAATGACACCTGACCAAAAATTTGCGCGCTATGTGAGGCTTTCACTCGTTGGATTCATTTTAGTGTTTTTATACTATGTTATAGCCGATATTTGGCTGCCAGTAACGCCACAAGCGCGTGTTTACCACCCAGTAGTACAAATCTCACCGCAAATAAGTGGCCGTGTTACTAAGGTGTTAGTTAGCAATAACCAACCGGTAAAGGCTGGTGATATATTGTTTGAGATAGATCAAAGTACTTACTTACTGGCTGTTGAACAAGCTAAACTAACCCTCGATGATGCCAAATTACAAAATAAACGCCTTGATACTAATGTTAAAGCGCTTGAGGCACAAATTAGTGCAGCTAAAGCAAAACAACATGAGCAAAGCTTATTAAAAAGTAGAGGCGAAAAGCTCTATAAGCAAAACTCTATATCGGAACAAGAGCTGGAGAGTATTCGGGCTAACTTTGCTGCAAGTAAATCAAACGTAGCGGCTTTTGAAGCGCAATTAGCCGAAGCTGTTTTAGCGCGTGGCACATCAGGGGAGGATAACTTAGCGCTGCGCCATGGAGCGAATCAGTTAGCGCAAGCTGAGCTTAACTTATCGTATACACAAATACGTGCTTTAAGCGATGGTGTGGTTGCCAACTTGCAATTACTTGACGGTGCTTATGCTCTTAGTGGCCAACCTTTGTTAGCTATTGTGGCTAAAAAGGCTGATTTAGTAGCCGACTTTCGTGAAAAATCACTGCTTAATATGCACCCAGGTAGTTTAGCAAAAGTGGTTTTTGATAGCTGTCCCGGTGAAGTATACGACGCAAAAATTAGTACTTTTGAAGCGGGTGTAAGCGATGGCCAATTAAGTGCCAATGGCTTGCTAAGCACTACCGAAACCAGTAACCGTTGGGTACGCGACGCACAGCGCCAACGTATTCATTTGCAGTTATTAAAAAACGATCAAGCGCTAATTGCTAATATGCCTAGTGGCGCGCGTGCTACGGTGCAACTACTTCCAGAGTCAAAATTTGGACAATGGTTAGGCGCATCACAAATACGTTTTATTAGCTGGTTACATTACATTTATTAGTGGAGGCAAAATGAGTCAAAAAATTAGCCAGTCTCCACAACTTGACTCTAACGGCCTACGCCAAGCGCTGCGTATTGCCGGCGGGTGCACGTTAGGGTTTGCTATTAGTAAATTAATGAACTGGCCAAATGGGATTTTTTTTACTGTTTACCCCATGTTGCTATTAGGTTTAGTGCCAACGTTAAATAAATCTGTGGTTAGGCAGTTTTTTGCCAGTGCCGCATTTAGCGCGCTTGTTGTGCTTATATTGCAGGGGTTATTTTCGCACTTGCCGGTACTTATGGTACTGATTGTATTTGCCTGCTTTTGTATTTTATTTTACCAAATGAGTAGCGGAAGTGGCTTTTTGTTTGGTGCCTTAGGTGCGGTTAGTTTATCGATTCAATTACACTTTGCCAGCTATGTAACTGGTAGTAGCAGTATTTATCCGCTTATTTTAAGTAACGGTATAGCCATTATTTTAACTGTAGTAATTGCAGCAGTAATGCATGGTTTATTTCCCGATGTTACTGCGCGCCCTGGGCGTGCAGTGCCAACAAAAGATAAAGCAAGTATTCGCCACGAAGTGCTGTTGTGCTCGAGCGTGGCTACGTTATCGTTTATTGTTTTTCAGGCACTGGATTTACAAGACTCTATTTCGGCGCAGGCGGCATCTATTTTAATTTTATTTTCGTTATGCTGGAAAGCCGCAGGCATAGCCAGTTGGCAGCGTATAATTGGCACGCTTATAGGCTGTAATGCCGCACTTTTGTCGCAGCTATTTTTATACACCCATACCGACTTTTTACTGTTTCCTGTTATTGTGTTGTGGATTTTATCGTTTATATTTAGTCGTTTTCATATTTTAGGTGGGGGGCCGCCGGGCATTGGCTTTGGTGTTTTAACCACGTTTGGTATTTTATTTGGGCAGTCGTTAGCCCCGGGGCAAGACTTGATTTACAGTGCGCTGTATAGGTTTAGCTCTGTGACAGTGGCTGTTGTTATTAGCTTAAGTGCGGTATATGCGATGCATAGATTATTAAATAAATTTAATACTACACGCCATCATACCTACGATTAGCGTTAACATCGATGCTGATTTTGGGTTACAAGCGCTGAGTTTGCAGCCCACTTCCCTTTCTTCTTTAAAGCGCAGCGCCTCATCCCTTTTTTGTGAATAATTTACTTAATGGGCTATTACACAAAAAACAGACGCATATAAAATAGATATCAGAAAAAGAAGAAGTCTTATATCAAGAAAATATTCGGGCTTCGCCCGCGCGTCAGCAAGCTTAACGCCTTACTTTTAAAGCTTAATATTGCCGCGTAACGCTTTGGTTTGGCCGTGTTTGGTTTTTTTATCCATGCGTTTACGCTGCGAATTACGGCTCGGTTTAGTGGCTCTGCGGGCTTTATTTACTTTAGTTGCGCTAATAATTAGATCTTTTAAGCGTTTAAATGCATCTTCGCGATTAAGCTCTTGTGTGCGGTGGCTTTGCGCTTTTATTATTAATACGCCGTCTTTGGTTATGCGGCTGTCGTTTAGTGCAAGTAAACGTTCTTTATAAAAGTCGGGTAATTTAGAGCGGTTAATATCAAAACGAAGATGGATAGCGCTGGCTACTTTATTAACGTTTTGTCCACCGGCACCTTGCGAGCGAACTGCGGTTAATTCGACTTCCCATTCATCAATGGTCACGGTATTTGAAATAGTTAACATTAGACTCAGCTAGTTTTTATAAAAATCTAGTATACCATTTGTAATTAACTATACCCAAATCAAGGTAAGCAGCTATTAATTGGCGTAAATTTAACCCTTAACGGGTTAAGCAGCCCTTTAGGTTGTAACCTAAAGGCGCGGGAGTATATACTCAGTTATCTTGTGTTTATTATAGTGTTTTATGTCTTTATCTACTTTTGCCCCAGTAACCACGATTGATGATCAAAAAAAGCTTTGTGTTTTATTAAGTTTACTTTTAAGTTCTTCATCTTACAGCTATCAAAATTCGCCTCAGCTGTTTTCTAAACTGCTATTTAATCATTTTATAAACGGGTATTCGTTTTCACTCGCCGAAGTAAAAAAAATTACCCGCGAGTTAGAAGAACAATCACTGGTTTGGGAGCAACCGTTTAGGCAAAATCATAAACTTTCTATTGATGCCATCGTATATGCAATTGTAAGTTTGTTAGAGTACTGCCCTGGCTTAATTAAAAGCTTTTTAACGCAAATAACCACCATATACCGCTTTAACGACAGTGCTTTAATGTTTATGTTTGAGCTATTTAATAGCATTGAGAAAAGTGAAGGCTCGCCGTTAGCGTCATCTGCAGAGCCTGAAATTGATCATCACTTTATTAATTTACTAGCACAATCAAAATACAGTAAGCAGCTGTGGTTAGCTTTACCCGCGCAGTGGCAACAAATATGTTTAGAGCATTTTATTCGCGGTGAATTTTTTAATCTAACTGCTGAGCATTCATGGCCATCAATAGTACAAAGTACCGCAACCACTATTGAGCCAAGTAAGCGAATTTACCTAAACGAAAGCTTAGCTACGCTGCTGCAACAACCTGACTATAATGAATTACTCATTGATAAGTCGCACAGTAACTTAGTAATATTTAGTCAGGCTAATAGCCTTGCCATTGACGGCACTCATTTAGAATTAGCGCTGCAACAATTTAAAACGGGGTTAACGCTTTATCGTAAAACCTTTGTTAAGGGTAGCTATCCGTGTGAAATAAGCGGTTTACTGTATATGGTGTGTTTATATGCCAGTGGTACTGAAGCCGATTTAAAACAGCTAAAAACACATAAAAATTGGTATAACAAACAACTCGGCGAGCTCAGTAGCACAACGCAAGCCATTGAATTTTTGTTACTCGCACCCGAAAAAGTAATAAGTTTTGAGCAGCGCTTACTACACGATACGATTGCAAACCTACAGGCAAACCCAAATGCACTAGCGCCTCTTTTTTGCCTATTATTGGCTTTAATAAAGCACGGCAGCGAAGAGCAAACTAATGCCCTTAGAGATAACAGTAAACTGCTGAGCCAATTAATTCATTCAAGCCAACAGCATCAGCACTGGCTAGGTGAGCAGTGCACGCATTTAGCAAATTGGCTAACGCACGATACACCATTGCCAGATACCGGTTTATTACAGCATTTTAAACGCGTGCCACAATGGCAGCGTTGGTTAAATGAAGTAAGTAAAATAGATACTCCAACGCAAAATGAGCGCCTAGTTTGGCAGCTAGACCTTACCCATTTAGACCTGCCACTTATTCAAGCCAAAGTGCAAAAACACAACAGCAAAGGCGAATGGACTAAAGGCCGTAAAGTAAATATTTATGATCTTGACAATGCTCAATACCGACATTTACTTAGCCCAGCCGATCATAATTTAGTGCAAGTAATTAGTAATCATGCGGGCTTTGGTTACAGTGAAGTACAAGCAACCAGCGCGGTGTTGCAAGCGCTAATTAACTTCAAAGGGCTTGAAGACATTAAAGGTAATTTAGTTACGCTTAACAAAGGTGAATTTATAATTGAAATTGGGCAAAATATTAACGACTGTTACCAATTAATTATACAGCCTAAAATTACCGACATAGACGGCGACTTTTTACTTACCCACAGCCACGCTAATAGTTACCAAGTATTTGTAGTAGACGACAAACAACACAAACTAAATAGCCTGCTTGCTCAGCAACCTAATAACTTAACAGAAGAAAAACTGCCACAACTTAATGCGGCATTAGAGGCCTTGTCGGAGGATCATTATATTAGCAGTAGCCGCAGCGAGTTTTCTGCGGTTAATAACGTGCGCCAAGGGCTTGTTGATTTAGCCGCAGTAATTAAGTTAACCCCAATGGGTATAGACGTTAACTTTTATACTATGCCATTTGGTGTTGACGGCCCATGGGTTGAGCCCGCAATAGGCGCAATAACCTTAGCCTATAGCGATAACGAGCAAGCCGATAACAGCGTTGTAAAACGTGATTTAAAAGCAGAAAAACGCGCTTTAAAAAACCTACTTAGTAATTTAGCTGGCGTATTTGCCGATCAAGAGCATCCGCAGTATAACAGCGCGCATCAGCAGTTTTATTTACCAGAAGATATTAGCCAAGCCATAATACAATTAGAAGCCGCGCAAAAAGACAACGCACTAGTATTAAGTTGGGATGAAAACGCCCAAGGTATGAAGGTTGCCAATAGTAAGCACCTTTCTCTTAATTTAAATGATGATAACGATTGGCTCAGTGTTAGTGGTAAATTATCGCTCCCCGATGGTCAAATTATTGCTTTGCAAACACTCCTTAAAGCCCCGCGTCGTGGCAGTATTATAGAGTTTGACGAAAATAACTCGTTATTATTAGATCAGCGCCTAACTAACTTATTAAATCGCTTAGAGGGCATGCAAAGTAAAACTAAAAACGCCCCCGACGATCAACTTCGTATTGCTAATGCGCGCGCTCTTCCTTTGTATCACAGTGCTGCAGAATTGAGTGATGTTAGCTTTGGTGCAAACTGGCAACAGCGCTTAGCTAAATTTGAGCGCCCAAGTGAACCTGTATTACCCGCGCATTTAGTTAATATATTACGCGACTACCAAGTGGTTGGCGTAAAATGGTTAATGCAACTGGCTAACTGGGGGTTAAATGCCTGTTTAGCCGATGATATGGGCTTAGGTAAAACGCTACAAACACTCAACGTATTACAAATGCGCAGTGCTTTAGGTGCCAGCTTAGTTATAGCGCCAAAATCGGTATGTCATAACTGGCAGGTAGAGGCTGCGCGATTTACCCCTACCCTCAATATTAAAACTATTGATAATGCAGCCGCAACTGATGAGGTGCTAGCCGGTGCTACCGCTAATGACCTAGTAATTGTTAGTTATGGCTTATTACCTTTAATAGGGGATCAATTAGCTGCGTACGAATTTGCCAATATTGTACTAGACGAAGCACAAGCCATTAAAAATCCATTAAGCCTTCGCGCTAAAGCTGCTTTTGCACTTAATGGCCAGTTTAAAGTTGCGCTTTCGGGCACACCTATCGAAAATCATTTAGGTGAACTGTGGAGCCTATTTAACTTTTTAATGCCGGGTTTTTTACATTCATTAGCTGAGTTTAAAAAGCGCTTTGGTAATGCCGATAAAAATCAGCAGCAGGCTGATACGTTAAAAACATTAATTGCGCCGTTTATTTTACGCCGTAATAAAAAAACGGTACTTACCGAGTTACCCGATAAAACCGAAATAAACCTTACTTTTGCGCTCAGCGATAAAGAGCAAGCTCTTTACGAAGCCACTCGCTTAAACGCGCTTGAGCAAGCCAGCCAAGAAGACAGCCAATACATTACTATATTGGCGTCATTAACTAAATTGCGCCGCGCGTGTATTGCTCCGCAGTTATTAATTGAAAACAGTAAGTTACCGTCAAGTAAACTCGACACCGCCGAAGCAATAATTGAAGAATTACTTGAAAATGATCACCAAGCACTTATTTTTAGCCAGTTTGTTGATGTACTTAAATTAGTTGAACAGCGACTAAAAAAACGCGGTATAGCATATTGTTACCTTGATGGCAGCATGAGCAGCAACAAACGCAAGCAACAGGTTGATAAGTTTCAGGCAGGTGAGGCGCCTTTATTTTTAATTAGTTTAAAAGCTGGCGGCACCGGGCTTAATTTAACTGCCGCCGACTATGTGCTGCACTTAGATCCTTGGTGGAACCCCGCGGTTGAGCAGCAAGCCTCCGACAGAGCGCACCGCTTAGGGCAAACACGCCCTGTAACCGTGTATCGTTTAATTGCGCAAAACACCATAGAAGAAAAAATACTGCAACTGCATGAGCACAAACAAGCCCTTGCCGACAAAGTGCTCAGCGGCAGCAGCAACACCGGGCAATTATCAAAAGATCAGTTATTGTCTTTGTTGCAAAATCAGTAAAAATAAAGCGTTTAGTACTAAGTGCGATTTAAAGTCGCACTTACAATAAAATTTAAGCACAGCCATAGGTTTACTCGAAGTTGCTAAGCTTGCTGGCGCGATATTTTCAACGAAAATATAATTATTTAAATGTTTGCATTAGATACGCGTAATATGAGTAGACAAAAGCAAACGTACTTGGTTTTACTCGTAGGCGCTAAGCTTGCTGGCGCAATATTTTCAACGAAAATATAATTATTTAAATGTTTGCATTAGGTGTGCGCGGCAACAAGCTACTTGCCTACAATAATACCTCTGCTACGCGTTTTTTTAACTCTGGCAGTACCTCCTGTTCAAACCAAGGATTCTTTTTAAGCCAAATATTATTACGCGGGCTGGGGTGTGGTAGTACTAAATGGCTTGGCCAATAGTCACGCCACGATTTTACTAACTCAGTAAGCGGTAGCTTTTTAGTGTCGGGTAAATGATAAGCCTGAGCATACTTACCTAGCACAATAGTGAGCTGTAAATTAGGCAAGGCGGCTAAAAGCTGCGCGCGCCAAGCTGGGGCACATTCTTTACGTGGTGGTAAATCGCCCGACTTGCCTTTACCCGGATAGCAAAACCCCATAGGTAAAATTGCAATGTTATTGGCATCATAAAACTGATCGTTAGTAAGCCCTAACCACTGCCTTAGGCGTTCACCGCTTTGATCGTTAAACGGTATACCGCTTTGGTGTACTTTTATACCGGGCGCTTGGCCTGCAATTAATATTCGGGCGTTAGGGTTAAATTGTATAACGGGGCGCGCTCCTAACGGTAATTGCGGCTCGCAGATCACGCATTTACTAACTTGAGCTACTAATTCATTCAATTCTATCTTTTTTGACTGTTTTTCACTCAAATTTAGGCCTCTATTCGTTATTTGTGGTATTGAGTTGGTAAAAAAATCGGTTTATTTTAGCGTGCCTAACTACTAGTTAGTATAATAGTGATCTATTACTGGTTATGCACTTAACCTGTTATATAACCTAGTGTTTTTCAGCCCATACTGCAAACTCATTACCGCTTGGCTCGGTAAAATGAAACCTACAACCGCCAGGAAATTCAAAAATAGGTTTAATTACTTTACCGCCGTATAAGGTTACTTTTCTTTGTGTTGCATGAATATCGCTGCTGTAAAAAACCAATAGCGCCCCACCCTCTTCAGTACTCGATTTTAACGGCGATTGGTAAAACCCACCATTAAGCTCTTGCCCGCTAAAAGCCGTGTAGTCTGGGCCGTAGTCGGTAAATTGCCAATTAAAAACTTGGCTAAAAAACGCTTTAGTTGCGGTTAAATTAGCGGCTGGAAACTCTACATAGTTTAGCTTTTCGTGATTATTCATCATTATTCTACTTACTATTTTTAAAGGGTAAATTAACCATAAACCTAAGTTAACTACCAAGCAAGGCGCTTAAGCGTATTTGGGATCAATATTATACTAAGTTAAAGTTAATTTACGCATGCAAATAGGAATCACTATCTTTTGCATTCATAAACTATATAATAGCACTTTTATTTTTCGCCATATTTAAGGGATTGACTCATTATGCAGGCTTCATCACTTAGTTTAGGGTCAACTAAGCTGCTTTTATTAAAGCCGCTTTTGATATTTCAGCACATAAGCCATTTTAGTTATGCTTTTAAAGTGTGTTTACGCTTTTTAATTGCCATTGTCGGTGGCTACTTTTTTACCGCGGTGAGCTGTTCGCTACTGAGCGCTATTTTGCCACTAAATAAAGCGGATGCAGTTTTGATGAGCGTGTCGTTAAGTATTTTAATTTATACGCTGGTATTTATTTACGCTTTTTATGTTAAGTCATTAAAAACAGTATGGATCAGTATTTTACTAGCTACTGCAGCACAATTAAGTTTATTAGCACTAATAAAGGGTTGGGTATGAAGGATAGTTTTTTTCGTTCAATGACCTGGTTACATACCTGGGTTGGGCTATTAGTGTGTTGGTTACTTTATTTGATCTTTTTTTCTGGTACGTTGAGCTTTTTTAGAGACGAAATGAGTTTATGGAATCAGCCCGAAATTCATAATATTCAAGCACAATCTGATCGTATAAGTGCCCAAAAACAGCAAATAATTACAGGTTTTGATTACTTAAACGCTCAAGCAAGCAATGCCCCAAATTGGCGTATAACACTTCCTGAACAACGCGTACCTTACTTAACCTACGGCTTTGCAAAACCTAAAGAGCCGGGCCAGCGTAGAAGTAAATTTGAAGACACGCAATTAGATCCAAATACTATGCAGCCGCTTGCACCTTTTAGAGAAACCAAAGGCGGTAACTTTTTTTATCGCCTGCATTTTGATTTACATTACATAGATGTTATTACAGCGCGCTGGATTGTGTGTTTTGCAAGTTTATTTATGCTGATTGCCATTGTGTCGGGGGTGGTGATCCACAAGCGTATTTTTAAAGATATGTTTACCTTTAGGCGCAATAAAGGCAGCCGTACATGGCTCGACGCTCATAATATAAGCTCAGTATTAGCCCTGCCCTTTCATTTAATGATTACCTACACTGGGTTAATTACCTTAATCTTTATGCTGTTTCCTTACCCGGCAGAAACTAGTTACGACAAAGGTATGCGAGACTTTTTTAATGATGTTACACCGCGTAATAATGTAACTGACAAAGCGCAGGGTGCAGCGCCTATGGTAAAAGTAAATAGCATTTTAGATCAACTTTATACTAAGTGGCCAAATGCTGATATTCGCCGTGTACAGGTAAGTAATCCTAATATGGCAGCATCAACTATCACTGTACTAGTTAGCCCACAAAAAGCATTTCGTGACCAAACGCCGCGGTTAATATTTAGTGGCGCCACTGGGGAGTTAGTAGCCCAAACCGATGAAGAACTAAGTGCAGGTAAAGCGCTTTATGAATCGTTAAACTCAATGCATACCGGGCGCTTAGCCGAACCATTACTACGTTGGCTCTACTTTTTAGGAGGTATTGCGGGTTGTGTAATGATTGCCTCTGGCTGCATTATGTGGGCAAAACGCTTACGTGAGCGAATGAAAAAAAATGCTCACCCATCGTTTGGCTTAAAATTAGTCGAAGGATTAAACCTAGCTACTTTAATGGGGCTTCCTTTAGCTACCTGTGCGTTTTTTATTGCTAATAGAGTACTTAGCCTACAAGTTGCCGGGCGTGCTGATAAAGAAGTGTTGGCGTTCTTTTTAACCTGGCTTGTGGTGGCTATTGTAGCGCTTATAAAGCGCGATAGAGTGCAATGGCGAGTTATGGCGGCAATAAATAGCTTAGCCTGTTTAGCAGTGCCTGTAATTAATGCGCTAACAACTAACGGTAATATAGTTAGTTATTTAATAAATAAACAGTGGGCGTTATTCACCTTTGATGCGCTGTTTATACTCTCAGGCATATTGTTTTTTATACAAACCGAAAAATTACGTACTGCCAAGCCAACTACAAAAGCGATAAAAAAAAATACTAGTTCTGACTTAAAAGGGCAAAAAGCATGATGGAGTTATTACAATTTAGCCTCTGTTTGCTGGCTTTTAACGCGTTTGCGTTGGCTAAATTTAATCATTTTAAAGATATTTTTAAAAAACGGCCGACTAATTTACAAAGAAAATACCTCCTAGTTACCGCTTGGATCAGTATTTTACTAAGTCTGCTCCTTTGTGTGAATGATCAAGGCGGGTATGGTGCGTTGCTTTTTTGTGGTTATATGTCGCTAAGCGCTTTAATTATAATGGTTTTTTATAATTTTATAACTCAGCTTGTTAAAGTTTTTAGTGTGTTAAATTTGGTTGTAACAGCCTTAACTACTCTACTTTTAGTATTAAACTAGGCTAAGTTAGTAAAATACTGATCTGCTAGTGTAGTTTTAAATAAGTAGTAAATAACTAAAATGGTAAGCTCATTGCTTGCCATTTTAGTTATTGCGAGCATTAAGTTTAAATAGTTATTACAATTGCTCTAGCGGTAAATATTTACTGTAAACCCCCTTTACATTTATTTTTGCTTAACCCAAATAATTTGCTCAGTTGCAAAGCCTAAGTCTTTAACTGTTTTTAAAAAGTGCTCTTTTAACTCATCGCCTACCTGTGGCGTACGTGATAAAAACCATAAGTAATCTTTGTTATAACTCGTTATAAATGCATATTGGTAATCAGCTTGCTCAAGTTCAAAAATAACGTAAGCCCCATAAAATGGACCAAAAAACGATACTTTAAAATGTCCTATGTCAGAATCCCCAACAAATTTTGCAAGGCCTTCAGCATTCTTCCATTGTTGCTCTTTAGTAATGTAGCCCTTATTAATTACCTTTACAGTGCCATCGTCATTAATAGTATAGTTAGCAGTAACCTGCTCCATACCCTCTTCGAACGAATGATTTAGCCGTGCTATTTCGTACCATTTACCTTGATATTTTTGTAAGTCAAAGTTTTTAACCGCAGTGATCCCTTCTGGCGGACTAGTACATGCACTGAGTGAAAATAGTGTAATGGTGAGTAAAAAATATTTTATTTTGTTCATTTAAGCTCCTTTTTGAGTGGTTATTAATATTACGTAATAGCTATAATAAAGTTTGCTAGCCGATTAAAAAAAATTGCTATAGGATCAATTAAATACTAGAGCAATTTAAAGATTTAATCATGAAAATTTGGGTAGATGCAGACGCGTGTCCAGTGGTTATCAAAGAAATGCTTTTTAGGGCCGCAGAGCGCACACAAACCGAAACCATATTAGTGGCTAATCATGCCATGCGTATCCCGCCATCAAAATATATTAGCCGCCTACAAGTGTCTTCGGGTTTTGATGTTGCTGATGACGAAATAGTAAAACGCATTGCCAAAGGTGACTTAGTGATCACCGGCGATATTCCGCTGGCCAGCGAAGTAATTGATAATGGCGGGCAAGCACTCAACCCGCGCGGCGAGCTTTATACTACCGAGAATATTCGATCAATACTTAACGTACGCGATTTTATGGATACAATGCGCTCAAGCGGCGTAGAAATGAGTGGCGGGCCGCCGCCGCTTAGCCAAGCTGATCGCCAAAACTTTGCTAATAATCTCGATCGTATTTTAGCGCAAAATAAGGCAGGCTAATTTGAGTAAGCAGTTAATTGGTTTAGGTGACGAGCAATTTAAAGTGGCGGTGTACGTAGCAAAAGCCCCGCCAATGCCCTATTTCGAAACGCTCAACAGCCTAGAGCCCGTTATTAATGAGCAAATAAATACTATAAACCAACATTGCGGTAATGGTTGGCGAAAAGTGTTTAACGTATACGCTAAAGTATTATTTGCCCTGCCTAGTGAGCATTACTCATTTGCTAAACAAGCGCCTACTTGGCAGCAATATCGCGATGAATTTTTACTTCAAAAAAACAGTAAAACCGCCCTACTGTTTAGCGCGCCTAATCTTACTATTACTTCTGCAGATAAAGCTTCTAGCAATAAAAACCAACTGCACATAATTGCAGGGCGTACCCACGCTAAAAATTTACTCCAACACGGTAAATTACAAACGCAGTTTGATTGGCTCGATGACGAGTTTGCAATAGACGCTAATAATAATATTATTGTGTGCCCGTATTTCGACTACAGACAACTAAGTAATATAAAAATTGCACGATTGAGCGAGCTTGTCGCGCAACTTAAAAGTAGTTTATGAGCGCTACAAACAATTCAAAAAATAGTACAAGGAACAGTTATGGCCGGAATTTTAGCTATAAACGAATTATTAAAATCAATGCAGCCTGTGCTTAAACAAGGCGAATATATATTTTGCTGTTTGGCAGGCTCACTTGCCGATTATGTTCATTTAAACCCACTGGCCACTTACGTTGAAGAAGAAGGGCTAACCCTTATTTTGAAAGCTGAAACTGCCGATAAAGCAGGAATTACTTACGAGGGAAAATATAGTTTAATTACTCTTAACGTACATTCCAGCCTTGAGGCTGTAGGCTTAACAGCGGCAGTATCTGCCAAACTGACAGAGCATGGCATTAGCGCTAATGTGGTAGCTGCGTTTTATCATGACCATATTTTTGTACAAGCAGATAAAGCCCATACAGCGTTAAATGCGCTGAAAGAGATTGGTTAGACTAGCTTGGCTTTAAATGTTAAATGAGAGCTATTTTAAGGTGATATACAATGATCTGAGTGATGGTGGCATTCGTTCTTCGGGTGGCGCTTCGCTTAACCGACCTACGTTTTTAAATATATTTGAGGGCAAGACAATATTAGTAATAAAAAGCCTAAGCGGTGTTTAAAGTACTGCTTAGGCTTTATTTTTTGTAACTATTCACCAAGACAAATTATTTTCTAAGGATCTTTTTTAGCTATTGACTGATCCTGCCAGTATGCCAAGCTAGAGCTATTACCCTATCGCTCTAGCTTTAATGAATTTAAACAGCATAAATATCACTGAAATAGTTGAGCAAACTAAAACTCAGTTACAAGAAGATAAAACACTCTCGCCAGCGTTGAAGATGTCTATTGAACTCATTCTTGTTGTCGTTGTTATGCTAGCTAGTAAATTAGGACTTAATAGTCAAAATAGTAGCATTCCTCCATCAAAAGATATCAACCGTACAAAGCCAACGAGAGAGAAGTCAGAAAAATCAGCTGGCGGACAAAAAGGCCGAGTAGGTAAAACGCTGACTCAAACAGAAACACCTGATGAGGTACAAGTCATTTTAGTTGACCGAGATTTTTTACCTAAAGGTCACTATCGTGAGGTGGGTTTTCAAAAGCGACAAGTCGTCGATATAGATATCAGTAAAGTGGTGACCGAATACCAGGCTCAAATCCTTGAGAATGAGCAAGGGAAGCGGTTTGTTGGTGAATTCCCCCAAGGTGTTAACGGTCCTATTCAATATGGTGTTGGTGTGAAAGCCCATGCGGTTTACTTATCACAATATCAATTACTCCCTTATAACCGCATTGAAGAATACTTTAGTGACCAACTAGGTATTCCGATCAGTGCCGGCAGTTTATTTAACTTTAATGAACAAGCAGCGGCACTGGTAAAGTCATCGGGCGCAGAAGGTATCATCAAAGCGGCATTACAAAGCCCGTATCAAACTTTGCATGTTGATGAGACTGGCATTAATATCGGCGGTAAACGGCGATGGCTTCATGGTGCATCAACGACTTGGTGGACTTATTTTTATCCTCATGAAAAAAGAGGAAAAATAGCGATGGATGAGGCCGGTATTTTACCGCACTTTACCGGTGTGCTATGTCATGACCATTGGAAGCCATATTATCAATATACCCAATGCCAACATGCATTATGTAATGCTCACCACATCCGAGAATTAGAAAGGGCTTGGGAGCAAGACGGCATGCAATGGGCGAAGGATATGCAAACCTTACTTAAAGAAATGAATAAAGCTCAAATAGATAATCCCGACCTAGATAAAGGGGCTAAACAGAAATATCGTGAGCAATATCAAAAAATATTGCTTCAAGGTGACGCTAAATGTCCACCACCAGATAAAAGTAGCCGAGTGAAAGGTCAGCGAGGCCGATTAAAGCGAACCAAATCCCGCGCATTATTGGAACGACTAAGAGATTATCAAGATGATGTTTTACGTTTCATGATGAGCACTGGCGTGCCATTTACCAACAACCAAGGCGAGAATGATATTAGGATGACCAAGGTTCATCAAAAAATATCGGGGTGTTTTAGAAGTAAGCAAGGAGCTGAAATGTTCTGCTTGCTGAGAAGCTATTTATCGACTTGCAGAAAACAATATGTATCTGCAAGCCTAGCCCTTGAGTTATTATTCAAAAATCAGCTGCCTGATATATTCATTTCAGATGAGGCTGAATAGTTACTATTTTTTTATCATTTGAGCCGAAAAACTCCGTCCTTTAGGTCGGGGATGTAAGGTTTTAGCGCAACGCGCTAACAATAGAGCTTGAATCTTACAAAAACACTGTGTATCTTGTAAGGCATGAAAGAGATAGCGGTTAAACAACGGTTCTACCCAACACCTGAGCAAGTAACCTTACTTGAACAGACGTTTGGCTGTACGCGTTTTGTTTACAACTCTATTCTTCGTTGGCGTACTGATGCTTACTACAATGAGCAAATCAAGATTAACTACAGCAAAGCATCAAGCTATCTAACTGAACTCAAGAAAAACCCTGAGTTCCCTTGGCTTAATGATGTTTCTAGCGTTCCTTTGCAGCAAGCAATCAGAAACCAACAAACTGCTTTTAAGAACTTCTTTGAGGGTCGAGCTAAATACTGAGTGGTACGGTCGAACTGTAGTTAAGATTGATAAGTGGTATCCAAGCTCTAAACGCTGTAATTGCTGCGGTTACGTTGTCGATCCCTTGCCGTTACATATCCGCAAATGGTCGTGTCCTCAATGCTCTAGCGAGCTAGACCGCGACATAAATGCGGCACTGAATATTAAAGCTGTCGGGCAGACAGTGTTAGCCTGTGGAGCGTAAGTAAGACTTTAGATTCTTTTGAATTTAAAGCGATACGCTATGAAACAGGAATCCCCCTCCTTTCCCGACTTGTCGGGCGCGAAGCGAGGTGGGGGAGGATGTCAAGCGTGTATTACTGTAAGTGTATTAGTAGCTTTTGTGCGCTATCAAACAGCATTAAAGAGCCTAAAATAAATAATATAATGGCAGAAAGTCGGCCAAATTTAATCGCAAGTGCAGGGTTATTGCTTAATATTTTTCGGGCGCTAACACCAATAAACCAATATACAAAGCCACAGCCAATTAAATGAATTACGCTTAATACTAACAGCTGTTCGGTGATCGAAAATGAAAAGGTCGGAAATACAAATTGTGGCAATAATGCTAAAAATAGCAGCATTACTTTAGGATTTAACCCGCTAATAATAAAGCCTTTTTTCATCCACTTTAATGGTGTTTCGCCTAATTCACTAGCAGCGCCATTATATACTGCGGGTACTGGCGGGTTTTTATAAAGCGAAACCGCGATCCAAACAACATACAGTGCGCCAAATAAGGTTAAAAATTTCATTAACATCACATGAGAAGCTAAAATAGCACCCAAACCTACCACTACAATCAGCGCGGCAATAAGGTGGCCTAACAAGAGCCCTGAAACTGCCGGAATAATTTTATCTCCCGCAATTCCTGCGCTTATGGTATACGCCCAATCAGCACCAGGGGTAAGTACAAACAATATTGACACCAGCCAAAAAGAAAAAATAACATTAATATCCATCAACAATAACCTAAAATAATTGGGAGCTTATTTTATTGCTTTCTTATGGGGAAAAAATACTATATTTTACCTTATTAAACGCCATTATTAGGAAACAATTGAATATGGATAGCATAGATCGGAAAATTCTTGCTGAGCTGCAAGTTGATGGCCGACTCACTCTTTCAGAACTTGCAGATCGCGTGGGGCTTAGTGTTTCGCCATGTCACCGCCGAGTTAAAGAATTAGAAAAAACCAAAGCTATTGTGGGCTATAGGACGGAGATCTCTCCAGAAAAAGTAGGGCTTAATTTTTCTGCGTTGGTTTTTATTACTATTAAAGAAGGTGATAAAGCATCGTTGGCTAAACTTGAATTAGCAGTTGAAGATATTCCACAAATAACTAATGCGCAGCGTTTGTTTGGTACACCTGATTATTTAATACATGTGGTGACTAGGGATTTAGGCGCGTTTCAAAAATTATACGATGATAAACTGTCGGCGCTGCCAGGCGTGCAACGTTTAACCTCAACCATTGTGATGAAAGATATTGTTCGAGCCCGAAACCTGCATTTTTAATTATATACCCCATTAAAAAAGCCCTGCGCTAGGCGGGGCTGTTTAATATTTAAAGCTTAGCTACTAGGTGGTGTAGTTACTAAGTTACTAAGTTACTAAGTTATTTAGTTAAGCTGTTACTAAATTACATAGCCGCTAAAACCTAGCGCTTTAAAGTACAATTTAGGAATAGTGCTAAATCCACACTCATGCAGTAGCTCGCTAAAACGCATGCGATCTAACGGATAAAATTCATTTTCTAGGCTATGACGAATATGAGTTTGTCCAGCCTCACCTAAGCCTAGTTTTGCACAAGTTAAAAGCTGGGCATCACGCTCAAATAAGGTTTCTGGGCGCATTAAATCAGCAATATACAGCGCAGCATCTTTGTTCAGACTTGCTTTAATGTTTTTAAGAACTTGCTTTTTATCGCCATTATCTTCTACAAACTGTAGAACTAATAAGCATAAGGCTGCATCGGCTTTAGTTTTAAGTTTTTCTAAAGGCCCGCAATGTACAGTTACTCTATCGCTTATTCCTTGCTCAGCAAACTTATCGCTAGCAACACTAAGCATGTCGTTTGAGGTATCTTGTGCGGTAAACTTCCATGTTGGATTAATGCTAGCTAATTCAATTACCTCTTTGCCAGTCCCCGCCCCTACCACTAAAATATGTGCGTTATCTTTTAATGTGGCTTGCAGTTGCGCATTAGTTAGTTGATGCAATAACTCGTAGCCTGGTACTAGTCGCGTAATGCGGCTATCGTATTGTGTTGCTTGATCATCTGTAAATGTTGGCATTATTACTTCCTTTATAGACCCCAAGTTTTTTGGGGATCATAAATACAATGGGTGTTATCAATATAAATTAACCTCACACAATTTCTACGCTAGAATAACCGCCCGGCTTTTTAGCCACATGGACTTGTGTTGCTACGCGCTCACTCATTTCGCTTACATGCGATATAACACCTACTTTTCGCCCTTGTGCTTGTAATGAATCAAGTGCATCCATTGCAACACTGAGCGTTTCGCTGTCTAACGTACCAAACCCTTCGTCAATAAACAAAGAATTGATTTGTACTTTGTTTGACGACAATGAAGCAAGCCCTAAAGCCAGCGCCAAAGAGACTAAAAATGATTCACCACCAGAGAGCGTATTTACAGAGCGTTGCTCATCGGCCATGTCGCGGTCAATAATAGCAATATCTAAAGAGTGCTCAATAGCGGTTAATTCATAGCGTTTATTAAGGGTTTTTAAATGACTATTTGCATAATGCAGCAGTATTTTTAAAGTTTGCGTTTGCGCTAAATTACGCATGGTTTTACCGGTTGCATCGCCTAATACTTTATTAAGTAAATGCCACTGATCAACTTGCGTTTTAAGCGTAGTTAACTCAGCTTGTTTGCCTTTGAGCGTTTTAGCATTTTGGTTGTGCTGCTCAATAGCGGTATTAGTGGCGAGCAAGCTATTTTGTAGCTCTGTTTGCTGGGTATTTAATACATTTAGCTGCTCAGTTAACTCATCGTGGTTTTTTGAAGGCTTGTCAGTATTTTGATGCTCAGTGTACGATTTTTGTTGCTGTTTAAGCGCTGCATTTGTATCGGTTAGCGTTTGTGATACTTGTTCAAACTGTTTTAAGTGCGCTTTAATTTGCTCGCTACTTAAGGTTAGTAAAATAGTGACCTGTTCGTGGCTTGCATCGCTATGTTGCGCTTTAAATTCAGTAAACCACTCTAAGTAACGTGCCTCAAGGCTGGTTAGCTCCTGGGCGTGCTCTTGCAAGCGTTGCTCAACATTTTTAAGTGTTATGGCATGCTCGTCACGCTGTTTAATTGCGTTATCGTGCGCTTGTTGGCTGGCATTTAGCTGTGTTTGGCATTGCTCAAGCTGCATGGCTAGTTTGGTTTGATAGTCGCTTGCGCTTATTTGCTCATTATTAAATAAAGCTAATCGCTCGCTTTGCGTAATATTTTGCTGTTGCTGCGCTTTGGCTAAATCGTCATTTAATGCTTTAAGTGCGTGCTCACTTTTAGTGATTAATGGCGTTAATTGCTGTAAGTGCTGGTTTGCACTGTCGAGCTGTTTTTGACTTTGCTCAAGCTGCGTTAGTGTTTGCTGGTATTGCTCAACCTGTTTGTTTAAATCACTTAGGGTAAGCGATTCACTTTGCAGCTGCTGCCAAAAATCGCTATGTTCAAATTGCGCGTTAAGCGCTGTGCTTAGCTCGTTTATTTGTACGCTTAGCTCGTTATGTTTACTGCTTAATTGGTTTAGCTGATTAGTTAACTCAACATGCTGGTTTTGCAATTGCTGCTGTACGTGTTGCTCGGTTTTTAAAGCATTCAGCTGTTGATTTACTTTTTCTTGTAAAGTACGCAGCTGTGTTTGTACTGCAAAGTACTGGGCTTTTTGCTCGCTGAGTTGCTTGTAGGTTTCATCAAGCTTCTCGGTTGTTAAATCGTTAAGCTCGGTGCGAGCGTCTTGCATGGTCGTTTTTATTTCTAGCTGCTTAGCTAGTGCAATTTGTATTGCTTGGCTATGTTGCGTTTGCTCGGCCATTAACACAGCATGTTGTGTTTGGTGCTGATGCAGCTGGGTTTGGGCGCTATCGCGTTGCTGTTTTGTATTGTTATACGCTGTTTCAAAATCGGCTATTAAGTTATTTAATTGCTGGTTTTGAGTGCTTGCATATGGGTGCTCAGTTGCACCGCACACTAAACATGGCTCGTTAGGAGCAAGTTGTGTGCGTAAGTGTTCTACATTTTCACTGGCGCGAAGGCGTGCTTGGCTGAGCGTGTATTCGTTGTGCTTAAGCGTTTGCTCGCACGAAGCCAAATTTTGTAATAATGCGTTTTTCGCTTGCTCACTTTGGGTAATTTTTTCTGCAACGCGTGTTTGCTGTTGTGTGCTGTGTTTTAGTTCATGATTAAACTGTTTATAGCGCTCGCGTTGATCTTTTAAGTAATCAATATTTTTAAGCTTTGCATCGCACTGTTCAATATTAAATTGGCGTTGCTGCTCATTTAATTGGTTAAGATTTTTTTGCTCACTAGCAAGTAGCTGTTCTTGTGACTCAACCTTTGTATTTTGCGTGGTTAAAAGCATCGCTTGCTTAGCCTGCTCAGCCACTAATTTTTGGTTTTGATGTGCCGTTGTTTTTAATTGCTCAGTTGCGTTTAAAAACTGATTAAAACTGTGCTGATAGTAATTCCAATCATTGGCTAAAGGTTTTAATTGTGTGTGCGTAGTTAACCACTGTTGATGCTGAGCACTTAATTTTGTAGCTTCATCAAGCACAGATTGGCTTTGCTTAAATTGCTGCTGCAAATCGTTTAATTGTAATTGCTCTTTTTCGCTTTGCTGGGTAAGGCTTGTAATGGTTTGTGCTTGAATAGCTAATTGACTGTCGAGCTCGCGCGCTTTAGCAATAATAGGCTCAGCAGTTTGTTTTTGTTCTTTAGCTGTTTGTAATATCTCTTGGTGCTTACTAAGCGTATTAGCATGCGCAGTAATTATTGCAGTGTGATCTATACTTTTTAAGTCACTTACTTTCGTATTTAACTCAATATTTTGAGCTGTTAAACTTTTAAAGCGACTGCGGTTATCTTTAATTTCAAGTGCGCTTTGTGCTTGTTTAGCTTGCTCACTTTGCTGAGCAATAGCATTAAGCTCGTTTTGCGCTTGTTGCTGGTTTTGCTGTGCTTGTTTAAGTGCTTGCTCAAGCGTATTGGCTTGTTTATACCAATTTAAATTTTGCTCTGTAGTTGTTAAGGTTTTTTTAGTGTGTTCAATTTGCAGTTTTAATTCATTAAGCGAAGTTTGTTTAGCGGCTAATTCATCCTCACTCAGTAATGTGTAACTTGCTAAACTTGCTTGGAGTAATTCAAACTTTTCTTTTAGCTCTTTATTACGCTCAAAAATACGTACACCAATACGGCTAAATTTATCGGTACCGGTTAAGCATTCTAAAAGCTGTGCGCGCTCATCGCCGGTGGCTTTTAAAAACGCGGCAAATTCGTGTTGCGCTAATAACACTGCTCGCGAAAACTGATCAAAGGTTAACCCTATTTTGGCTTCTATTTGTTTTACTGTTTTACTTTTATCTGATGAAATTAACGTATCATCAGGTAATAAATGAAGCGTATGCTGTGCTGCTTGTAAATTGCCGTCGCTTTTGCCTCGCGAGCGATTAACGCTCCAACACGCTCGGTAACTTTCTTTGTCTTGCCCTACAAAGTCAACTTCAGCATAGCCATTAGACGTTCCTCGTCTAAGTAAGTTACGTGCGTCATTAAGCCTAATGCTGTCGCCTTGAAACTCTACCTTATTGCCTCTATCGCCACCTAACCTTGCGGTTTTAGCATATAAAGCTAAGCAAATAGCATCTAAAATAGTACTTTTACCTGCGCCGGTA
This sequence comes from Pseudoalteromonas sp. JB197, assembly GCF_002332205.1. Classification (NCBI taxonomy): domain Bacteria; kingdom Pseudomonadati; phylum Pseudomonadota; class Gammaproteobacteria; order Alteromonadales; family Pseudoalteromonadaceae; genus Pseudoalteromonas; species Pseudoalteromonas sp. JB197. The sequence continues at coordinate 298,408 of NZ_NRGZ01000002.1, read as the reverse complement.
TCGCCGGTAATTGCAAATAATCCGGCGTCTTTTAGCGGGGCTGCTAAAAAGTCTATTTCGGCATCAACAATAGAAGCTAAGTTATGAATACGCACTGCGGTTATTTTCATAGTTGCTGTTGCTCCTCTAGTTCGTTAATAACATCGTTTAATAGATTTTTTAGTGCGTCGGGTACGCTTTCACCGTGCATATCTTTGTCGTTTGTAAATGCTTGTTCTAATAAATTAAGTGGGTTGAGCATTTCAACTTCAGTTAAATCTTCAAATACTGCGCCGCCTTCATTGTTAGCTGCTTGTTCGCGCACGCGCTCTATGCCACAAAAACGAATATGTTTACCCTCAAGAGCTTGTTCTATTTGTTCTCTGAAGGTGGTGTCGGTATCGCTAGATTTAAGTTTTACCCGTAAATAGGGTGCTATTGTATTGGCTGTGGTGTCGAGGGCTTTAATTTCCTCGCATAGCTCAGCTAATGGTACGCACTCCCCTTTCGGTAAAATTATTACATCGGCTAAACGAGGAATGTAAAGGGGGTTTACAGTTACACTAATTTGCTGTTTTTCATCGCTATTAAATTCAACTACATTTACTTGGTGGCTGTAATTTCGCTCTGAAAACGACATAGGAATTGGCGTACCGCTGTATCTAATGCATTCATTTTTAGCAACTTGCTGCGCTTTATGTAAATGCCCCAGCGCAACGTAGTGTGCTTGTTTACCAAATACGTTGGCAGATATGGCTTCTTCGCCGCCTATTACTAAGTTGCGCTCAGAGTCACTCGATATATCGCCGCCTTTAGCATGAAGGTGCCCCATAACAATTAACGGGGTATTTTCACTTTGTAAAGTAGCTGCATGCTCAAGGGCAAGTTCATATGCCTTTTTAACGCCTTGGGCATAGCTAGGGCCGCTTTTGGTTTGGCTTAGTGTAGTTACATCGCTTGCGCGCAAAAATGGCATGGCAACGATTACAGCGCGTTTTTTGTTAGTGTTAATAGTGATTACGATATCAGCCGCTGCTGTTGCCTCAAAACGCCCTACAACATGGGTATCAAATTGAGCGAGTAACGGTTGCGCGGCTAAAATACGATTTGCAGAGTCGTGGTTCCCAGCAATAATTACTACATGTAAATTAGGGCACTGCTTTTTGGCATCTTTAATAAATTGATAGAGTTGATTCTCGGCGCTAGCACTGGGGGTTGCAGTATGATAAATATCGCCAGCAACGAGCAGTAAATCTATTTGTTGCTCAACGAGAGTGGCTAACAGCCAAGTGAAAAAAGCAAGGTGTTCATGACGACGGTCATATTCATAAAATTGTTGGCCAAGGTGCCAATCAGAAGTGTGCAGAACTTTCATGTAGCGCTCTTAAAAAATCGTAAGAGCGCCAATATACCCAAGGCAGTTAAAGATGCAACCTTATAGGCTCATCTTGCTAGGGTGAATGGGCTTTAGCTAGCTCCTAAGCTAAACCAACCAACATAAATAAGAGGCAAGGCTAAAAGTGCCATAAATAACGGCAGTTTAATTGCTTTGGCTTTTTTAGCTTGTAACGCTTTCAATGCATTTTTTTCGTTACAAGCGGCCACTTTGTCAATATACAAATAACCTGAGTTTAAATACTGCTTACAGTTTTGCGCGTCTGCTGGAATAGCAATTAGTTTTTGCTGCTTTTTTAGAACATAAAAATCCATACACCACCACACTTTTCAACACTAAAATATTAATAAACATATTTGAAAATAATTATATTAAATTACCCTCAAATGAAAAAAGTGGGCGATTCTAAGTACAAATGGATACAAAGATCAACCTTAAACTTCACTATTGGCGATTTCTCATACAAAGGGATTAACTTTTTTGCTAAATAATTACATTTGGCTACCTTTGAAGCCAAAATACAGAGGGAGATTTAGTAGCTGTAAGCCGTTATTTTTAGCTGATATTTGGCAATTATTTTTATTTAAAACGACAAACTGTAAAGCCCCTTTACAGTTTTATTATTTTAATTCACGTTTAATTAATTTTATCTAAAAGAATAATGCGCTTTAATTGTAAAAAAATAGTGAAAACTAGCCTGAAAAAGTCGCACTTTATCGTTATTTTATTGAAGAAAAACGATAATTTTGTCAAAGTGCGTACACTAAAATCTAACAGGTTTAATAATGAAAAAAATAATTTATACGCTAAGTGCGGTTATATTGCCAATAGCAATGTCGAGCACTGTTTTAGCGTCTGCTATTGAGCAAACCAAAGGCAGCTATATCGATAAGTTTCGTCAACTAGACGAAGCATTGCCAACACCAAATGTTTATAGAAGTGCTGCCGGAGAACCTGGCGAAAATTATTGGCAGCAACGCGTTAATTACGATATTGACGTACAATTAGACGAAAAAAAGCGCCGTATAAGCGGTAGCCAAAAAATAGAATATAAAAACAATTCACCACACACATTAAAGTACTTATGGTTACAGTTAGATCAAAACGTTTTTAAAAATGATTCAATTGCAGAAACCACTCAAACGTTTAAAAGTACTTTAACAAGTTTACCAGCCGATAAACCCGCCAAGTTAAGTTTAGGCGACCTTCGTCGTCAACAGTTTATGAGTGACAACGAGCTTGGCTATACAATTAGCAATGTAAAAGATGACAATGGCGACGAGTTACGTGTAACCGTAGTTGATACATTAATGCGCATTGACCTAAATAAGCCGTTAAAGCCAGGTAAAGAAGCCGAATTTAGCATGAACTTTGCGTTTAACTTAGTTGAAGAAGATGCAGTAGGCGCACGCTCGGGCTATGAGCACTTTGAAAAAGATGGTAACGATATATTTTTAGTGGCGCAGTGGTTTCCGCGTTTAGCTGCTTATACTGATTACGAAGCTTGGACTAATAAAACATTTTTAGGTGGCGGCGAATTTACCTTAGAGTTTGGTGATTACGATGTTGAAATTACCGTACCTGCGGACCATATCGTGTCGGCAACGGGTAAGCTTAATAACGCAAGTAGCGTATTAACGAGCACGCAACGCAAACGTTTAAAGCAAGCCGAAAATGCTAAACGCCCTGTGTTTATTGTTAGTGAAGAAGAAGCGCTCGATAACGAAAAATCCAGTACAGATAAAACTAAAACTTGGCACTTTAAAGCTAATAACGTACGCGACTTTGCTTGGGCGTCGTCACGCAAATTTATGTGGGATGCTAAAGGCTATCAGCAAGGCGGTGATGAGCAGCCATTGGTTATGGCTATGTCGTTTTACCCTAAAGAAGGGGGCGATTTATGGAAAAAATATTCAACCGAAGCTGTTATTCACACTATGGAAGTGTATTCAAAGTATTCATTTGATTACCCATACCCAACCGCGCAGTCAGTAAATGGCCCTGTTGGTGGTATGGAATACCCAATGATCACCTTTAATGGCCCGCGCACTAAGCTGCAAGATGATGGAACTCGTACTTACTCTCAAGCAGAAAAACGATTTTTACTCGGTGTAGTGATCCATGAAGTGGGTCATATTTACTTTCCGATGATAGTAAACTCAGATGAGCGCCAATGGACTTGGATGGATGAAGGTTTAAATAGCTTTTTAGACGGTGTTGCAGGGCGAGAGTGGGACCCGAGCATTCCATGGGGTGTTGAGCCGCGCGATATAGTGGCGTATATGAAGTCAGAAATTCAAGTGCCTATAATGACCCAGTCAGACAGCGTATTGCGTTTAGGCCCTAACGCGTACACTAAACCCGCTGCTGCACTTAATATTTTACGTGAAGTTATTTTAGGCCGAGAGCTGTTTGATTTTGCGTTTAAAGAATACGCCCAGCGCTGGAAGTATAAGCGCCCTACCCCAGCTGATTTTTTTCGTACTATGGAAGAAGCTTCGGGTGTTGATTTAGATTGGTTTTGGCGTGGTTGGTTTTTTACCACAGATCACGTAGATATTGCTTTAGATAAGGTATATCAACTGCGTTTAGACACTAAAAACCCTGATATTGATTTTAGTCGCCTACGCGATATTGAAGCAAATAAGCCAACTTCGCTGTTTGTAGAGCGTAACCGCGCACAAGGTAAAAAAACCTGGGTAGAAGAAAATCCCGATGTTACCGACTTTTATGATGAAAACGACCGTTTTACCGTTACTAATAAAGAACGCAACGCGTACAACAAGTTTTTAAAGGGCTTAGAGCCGTGGGAGCGTAAAACGCTTGAGCGTGCAATAAAAGAAGACCAAAACTACTACGTAATGGAGTTTTCTAACGTAGGCGGCTTAGTAATGCCTATTCTATTAGAGCTGACTTTTGAAGATGGCAGCAAAGAAGAGCGTTATATTGCGGCCGAAATTTGGCGTCGTAATTATAAAAATGTGCAAAAACTAATAGTGACAGACAAAAATAAATCGCTGGTGTCGGTTACTATCGATCCGCGCTGGGAAACGGCTGACGTAGATATTGAAAATAATAACTACCCACGTCGTATTATTCCATCACGCATAGAAGTATTTAAAAAAGAAAAGAGCAAAGCAAAAGTAAGCCGCGATATCATGCAAGATATTAAAACCGAGCTTAAAAAAGACGAACCTAAAGGCGACGAAAATAATAATAGTGAGGAGCAACAATAATGCGCATATTGCTAATTATTGTTGGTTTATTAATTGCTGCGCCTAGCATGGCGCATCAATTAAAGTCGTCTGTTACTACTGTGCTTTTTAATAAACGTACTAATAATATTGAGCTAATGCATCGTTTTTATTTGCACGATACTGAGCATGCCGTGGCGCACTTATTTAAAGGTAAGGTTGATATTATTAGCAATAAAATAGATCAACAACGCTTTGCTAAGTATGTAGAGTCGCATGTTGCGCTACAAACGTTAAACGGTGAACCACTGCCGCTTAATTTTGTAGGAGCGCAAGTTGATGGCAAGTTTTTTTGGGTTTACCAAGAAGCGCCAATTCCGGTAAAAATTGCAGGAATTAAAATGAGTAACGGTGCACTGCGCGACTTATGGCCTTCGCAAGTTAATATGGTTAACGTTGAAGGACAAGGAAAAATAAAAACCTTAAACTTTACTCAAGACGACACTTGGCTTGAAGCAAGGTTTGAGCAACAATAATCCTACAAACTACGCGCACAGTCACTGTGCGCGTTTTTATTATTTTTACTCCTGTTTTTATGATCGACTTAATACTAAATTACGTTAATATACCTGTATATTAGTGTGCTTTTTAGCAAGCTAGGTAACCTGAACTTTGGATAATAAATCTATCTCAAGCAGCTACTTTCAGCGCTAACTGCGTTGAATTTACTTGCAATAGGCCAGCTATTGACGCGTAAATTCGCCTTGTTTTCACTGAAAATCTCTGGCTAGAGAAAATAAATTTAAATATAACTATGATTTAGTATGTTAGTAAATATCTTAACCAGAGGTCAGGTTAGGTATATAAATTTTGTTATTCATCAGTGATTTAGTTTTATAAACGATGAAGTTATTTTTATATAGGGTTTAATTCAATGGGTATTAAATACAAGGAAGGATATAGAAATGCAGATTGAAGCGATTAAAGGTGTGATTTTTGATTTAGATGGCACTTTAGTGTCATCAGAATTAGATTTTTCATTAATTAAAGCGCAAATAGGGTGCCCGTGTGAGCAAGACTTACTCGATTATATTGCCCAATTGCCTTCAGCATATATGCGCGAAGAAGCAATGAATATTGTACATCAGCATGAGTTACTCGACGCTCAACATGCCAAAATGCTACCCGGTGTGAGTGAGGCTGTAAATGCCCTTAAAGCTAAAAACATTCCAATGGCGATAGTTACACGCAATTTTGACAAAGCGGCCGCTATTAAGTTACAAAATAATCCACTGCCAATAGAAATAGTACTTACCCGAAGTGACGCGCCAGCAAAACCCGATCCGAGTGCATTAAATAATATTGCTACCTTGTGGAATATGAGTCCAAGTAATTTATTGTATGTGGGCGATTTTTTATATGATATTCAGGCAGCGCATAATGCCAATATGCGTGCATGTTTATACGCCCCCGATGTTACTCCTAGTTATGCTAGCCAGGCCGATTATGTATTACATGATTTTACGCAGTTAGTTACTTTAATTGACAATTACGCACAAAAAGTTGTGTTATGTTAAATAGCGCCTTGTTTGTTTTTTTATGTAATTAGTGTGGTGTTATAAACGTTATATATTAACGTGGTGCTAGCCCAATACGTTTTGAATTGGTAAAATGTCGACAAGTTTAACGTATTCATTAGAGGTACATGATGGGCAGAGCATTTGAAGTTCGTAAAAGTTCGATGGCTAAAACGGCTAACGCAAAAACTAAAGTAAATTCAAAATACGGCAAAGAAATTTACGTTGCAGCTAAAAACGGCGAACCTGACCCAGATGTAAACCAAACTTTGCGCCGCTTAATCGAAAAGGCAAAAAAAGATCAAGTGCCTGCGCATGTTATCGAAAAAGCAATTGAAAAAGCCGCCGGTGGAGCAGGGGAGGATTACTCAACTGCACGTTACGAAGGTTATGGCCCTGGAAATTGTATGGTTATTGTTGACTGTTTAACCGATAACCCAAATCGTACTATTAAAGATGTACGTTTGCCTTTTACTAAAACAGATTCAAAAATTGGTACACCGGGTTGTGTCGCGCATATGTTTGATCATTTTGCTGTGCTTGGTTTTTCAGGCGATGACGACGAAGTTGTGTTAGAAGCACTAATGATGGCTGACGTTGATGTAACCGATGTTGAAGTAGAAGACGGTAAAGTATCGGTGTTTGCCCCACATACAGAATACTTTAAAGCTAAAACAGCCCTTGAAGAGGCGTTTGAAGGCATTAATTTTGAAGTAGACGAAATTACTTTTGTCCCGCAAGTGCATATTGAAATTACAGATGAAGAAGTAATTGCTAACTTTGATAAGTTCATCACTATGCTTGAGGATTGTGATGACGTACAAAATATTTATCACAACGCAATCATCAAAAACTAATTAAAGCTGTATATTAAAGCGGTAATAATTTAAGAAAAAGCGTGTTTTGTGTAAGCAAAACGCGCTTTTTTGTGGTTAAAAACTAATAACGGCTACTAAGATGAATGTTAGCCATTCACCTTAGTTATTAATAATGGCTGGTATTTTTGGCAAATAAATAAAAACCAGCACTTTGGCTGGTTTTTGTATGCTAACTAGGGGGGGTTATTACTTGAAGTTAAGTGTTAAGTACCCTGCTGCGCTTTATATTTTAAGCGGTAGCTGTGCAATAAAGGCTCAGTGTAGCCACTTGGTTGCTTAGCTCCTTCTAACACTAAGGCTAGTGCCGCTTGGTAGGCAATATTATTAGCAAGTGATTGCTCACTAATTGCCATAGGCTTATAAGCACTGTCGTGTTCATTTTGGCCATCTACCACTTTTGCCATTTTGGCCATGGTTGATCTAATTTGTTGCTCGCTGCAAATACCATGATGCAGCCAGTTAGCCATATGTTGGCTTGAAATACGCAGTGTTGCTCTGTCTTCCATAAGGCCAATGTGGTTTATGTCGGGCACTTTAGAGCAGCCAATCCCTTGGTCAATCCAGCGTACTACATAACCTAAAATACCTTGGGCGTTGTTTTCAAGCTCGGTTTTAATATCTTCTTTGCTAAGTAGCTCAGGCTCGTCCATTAATGGCGGGGTAAGTAGCTCATCTAGGCTGGCAATAGCACGCTTAGCAATGCTTTGCTGCTCGCTAAATACATCTACATCATGATAATGCATAGCATGCAGAGTTGCTGCAGTAGGGGAGGGCACCCACGCGGTATTAGCACCTGATTTAGGATGAGCTATTTTTTGCTCCATCATTAATGCCATTTTATCGGGCATAGCCCACATACCTTTACCTATTTGTGCTTTATGGCTTAAGCCACAAGCCAAACCAATGTCTACGTTGCGATCTTCGTAGGCGCTGATCCACGGCTCTAATTTAATAGCGGCTTTAGGCAGTACCACACCGGCGTGCATTGAGGTATGAATTTCATCACCTGTTCTATCTAAAAATCCGGTATTAATAAATACTACACGCTCTTTTGCTGCATGAATACAGGCTTTTAGGTTAGCTGAAGTACGGCGCTCTTCATCCATAATGCCCATTTTAATGGTGTTTTTTTCTAAGCCAAGTGCTTCTTCAACCATGTTAAATAGCGTGTTAGTTAATGCCACTTCTTCAGGACCATGCATTTTAGGTTTTACAATATTTATACTTTGCGCACTGGAGTTTTTAAGCGCACTGCTAGAATTTAAATCATGCAGCGCCGCTGTTGCAGTAAACATGGCATCCATAATGCCTTCAAACACATCGTTACCGCTTACGTCGGTAATTGCAGGATTGGTCATTAGGTGGCCTACATTGCGCACAAACATCATGCTGCGGCCTTTTAAGCTTAGGGTTTCACCATTTAGCGCCGTATATTGGCGATCGCTTTGCAGGGTACGTTCAACTGTGTTATCGCCTTTTTTAAACGATTCAACTAAGTTGCCTTGCATTAAACCTAACCAGTTTTTATAAACTTGTACTTTATCCTCTGCATCAACCGCAGCTATAGAGTCCTCGCAGTCCATAATAGTGGTAAGTGCAGCTTCAAGTACCACATCTTTTAAGCCAGCTTTATCTGCTTGGCCTATTGGGTGATGGTGATCTATATGTAGCTCAAGGTGTAGGCCATTATTTTTGAGCAAAATAACGCTAGGGTTTTGTGCTTCACCTTGGTAACCCACTAATTGCTCAGGCTTTTTTAGTTTGGTTTGTGAGCTGTCGCGTAGAGTAATTGACAGCGCACCGTCAACAACAGAATAATTAGTGCTCTCTATATGCGAGCCGTTTTCTAGTGGCAAGGCTTTATCTAAAAACTGCCTCGCGTATGCCATTACTTTAAAGCCACGAACTGAGTTATACGTGCGGCCTTTTTCGGCACCATCTTCTTCGCTTAGTACATCAGTGCCGTATAGGGCATCGTATAACGAACCCCAACGTGCGTTTGCAGCATTAAGTGCAAAGCGTGCATTGCTTACCGGCACTACTAGCTGTGGTCCCGCTGTTTGTGCTATTTCGGGCTCAACATTCTTTGTTTCAATACTAAAATTTTCAGGTTCGTTTACAAGGTAACCTATGTCGGTTAAAAACGTCTGGTACTGGGCTTTATCCCAGCTTTTATTAGCCAGATGATACTCATCAATTTGCTGTTGTAGCTGTTCGCGTTTAGCAAGTAGAGCTCTATTTACTGGCGTTAATGTTTGTACAATATGCGCAAAGCGCTGCCAAAATTGCTGCTCATTTAAATGTGTACCAGGTAATAGCTGGTTTTTAACAAAATCAGCTAGTTGGTTGTCTACGCTGAGTCCTGAGTGAGTGAGAGTATGGGGCATTTTAATAATCCTTAAACGGTCGCGATATTGTAAATTTTAGTGTGCGTAGTGTAACCATAACGTAAAAAAGAGGGGTTGAGTGCATTTTACTCATTCATGATATGTATAGCCGCAATAAAAACTATAAATTTACTAAATCTGAAAAATAAGCCTAATGTTTAATTAAGCGCTGCAGAGCAACTAAAGCAGTCACTCTCATAACACTATAATAATTTACCCCGTTCAAAGGATTTTAATTATGACTACATATAAAAGCGAAACAGATACATTAGCAACACTTTGTAAAAAACAAGGTAGTGCATGGAAAACCATTAACCCTGAATATGCAACACGTATGCGTTTACAAAATCGCTTTCGTACTGGGGTAGAAATTGCACAGTTTACTGCTGACATTATGCGTGAAGACATGGCCGCATACGACGCAGATACAAGCCAGTACACTCAGTCTTTAGGTTGTTGGCATGGATTTACTGCGCAACAAATGATGATGGCTATTAAGCGCCATCAAAAAACAACTAAGCGTAGTTATGTATACTTAAGTGGCTGGATGGTTGCGGCACTTCGTTCAGAGTTTGGTCCGCTTCCGGATCAAAGTATGCACGAAAAAACCTCAGTTCCGGCACTAATTGAAGAAATTTACACCTTTTTAAAGCAAGCCGATGCACGTGAGTTAGACCATTTATTTAATGACCTAGATGCAGCTAAAGCAAATGGTGGCGACGTACAAGCGGTACTAGATAAAATTGATAACTTTGAAACGCACGTAGTGCCAATTATTGCAGATATCGATGCCGGTTTTGGTAACGAAGAAGCGACTTACCTACTCGCTAAAAAAATGATTGAAGCAGGTGCTTGTGCTATTCAAATCGAAAACCAAGTGTCTGACGCTAAGCAGTGTGGCCACCAAGCTGGTAAAGTAACCGTACCGCACGAAGACTTTTTAGCTAAAATTAACGCAGTACGTTACGCATTTTTAGAGCTGGGTATTGATAACGGTATTATTGTTGCGCGTACCGATTCACTAGGTGCGAGCCTAACGCAAAAAGTACCGGTTTCACAAACTCCAGGTGACTTAGCTAGCCAATACAATGCATTTTTAGAAACTACGCCAATTAACGGTGTTGAAGATTTAAATGAAGGCGACACTGCAATGAAGCTTAATGGCCAACTTTGCAAACCAACGCGCCTTGATAATGGTTTATTCCAGTTCCGCGAAGGTACAGAAAAAGACCGCGTAGTACTAGATTGTGTAACTAGCCTACAGTCGGGTGCAGATTTACTGTGGATTGAAACCGAAAAACCACATGTTAAGCAAATTGCTGAGCTGGTTAATCGTGTTAAAGAGCAAGTGCCAGATGCTAAGCTTGTTTATAACAACTCACCGTCGTTTAACTGGACACTTAAGTTTCGTGAGCAAGTGTATCAAGAATGGCAAGAAGCGGGCCGTGACCTTAGCGCTTACCCAAGCTTGGGTGACAATAAAGGCCTTATGGCACCAGAAATGGATGCTACCGAGCTTGCAGTAGCAGCCGATTTACTAGTACAAAACTTCCAACGTGATGGTGCACGTGAAGCCGGTATTTTCCATCACCTAATCACATTGCCAACGTACCATACAGCAGCACTAAGTACGGATATTTTGTCAGAAGGTTACTTTGGTGACTTAGGTATGCTGGCTTATGTACGTGATGTACAGCGTCAAGAGATTCGTCGCGAACAAGCGTCTGTTAAGCACCAAGACCTTGCAGGCTCTAACATTGGCGATACACACAAAGAGTACTTCTCTGGTGATAATGCGCTTAAAGCCGGTGGTGAAGATAACACCATGAACCAATTCTAATTCAACTAGATAGTGTTACGTAAAGGGCCGAAAGGCCCTTTTTTTATGCGTATAATTAAGTAACCTGTCTGTGGGTAATAAAGCTAGCTTTAGTCGCTTTTTGACGTTAACTGCATTGAATTTGTTTGCAATAGGCCAGCCATGGGCGCGTAAAGCTGCCTTGTTTCCTCCCCACTCCTCAAATAAACTTCTGATTAAAGAAAATAAAATTATCATTACAGTTTAATACTTTAGTAAACCTTTTAACCAGTTCAGTTAAGTAGCTACCCACAACAGATCAGTATTTAACTAGCTGGCAATAATTACGGATCAGAGTTTAACCAAGCTTAGTGTAAAGCCCATTATTTAACCTTTTTAGCACTTTTATGGCTTTATAAACTGTAAATAAAGGCCATAAGTGACTGATTTTAGCTTTTTAAGTGAACACTCACCTTATAATAAACCGATTTTTTACTAACTTGAGCAATCCACAAAACACTTTTTTACTAACTGAGGGCCTATAAACACTAGCTCAAACCGGTTTTTTACCAACTCAGTGGGTATTTAATTGTATAAACCGAAATTTTACCAACTCAAATAATAGTTAAGTCCGATACTTAAGCTAGGCATTAAGATAGCTTAAGTATTAGTAAGCATTTAGATGGCTTTATCTCTATATTGCTGATGTTAGCGTGTAGGTGAATATAGTTAAAGTGGACTATATCCCTAAAGGGGTAGAGAGTACTTTTTGGCTATATTAACCTGATCTCCGGATAATAAACTTATCTCAAGCAGCTATTTTCAGCGCTAACTGCGTTGAATTTACTTGCAATAGGCCAGCTATTGACGCGTAAATTCGCCTTGTTTTCACTGAAAACCTCTGGCTAGAGAAAATAAAATTAAATATAAATATGATTCAATACGTTAGTAAATCTCTTAACCAGAGTTCAGGTTAATTAACTTGCCGCGGCGTTTGTGGTTTGCCTTGGTGTTACTATTAAAAATACCTAACCTGAGTTTAGGTTACTTACTGTAAACCCCCTTTACACTTATTGGTAATGCAAAAAAGCCACTTTTAAAAAGTGGCTTTAACTTACATACCAAGCGGTATGTTTAGGTTATTTAGTGTGTTTATAGATTACCACCATTGAATATAGGCAACTTTAGCCATTAAATTAGACGGACGAGCGGTAATACCATGTGATGCATCGGGAATACGTACCATAGCGGTTTCAACACCTTGTAGCTTTAATGCTTGATAAAACTGTTCAGTTTCTGAAATCGGTGTACGGAAATCAGATTCACCGGTTAGTAGCATAGTGGGTGTTTTTACATTGCCGACATAACTAATTGGCGAGCGTTTCATATAATGTTCTATATGATCCCACGGCTTACCCGGAAACCAATAGTCAGCAAAGAACGGGTAAAAGTCGGCAGTTAGTACAAAACTGATCCAGTTAATTACAGGTTTAGCAACCACGGCTGCGGCAAAACGGTCGGTATGGCCAACTATCCACGCGGTAAGTACGCCGCCACCAGAGCCACCGGTAACAAACAATTTAGACTCATCAATAAAACCTTTGGCAATTAAAGCATCTACTCCAGTCATTAAGTCGTCATAATCGTTACTTGGGTAATTATGATGAATAGTTTGTGCAAACTCTTTGCCGTAAGAATCACTCCCGCGAGGGTTCATATACAATACAACGTTCCCCTTAGCCGCATATAATTGTACCTCGGCGCTAAAGTGCGGGCCGTAATTGGCTACCGGGCCACCATGAATTTCAAGAATTAATGGGTACTTTTTATTACTGTCAAAACCAGGCGGGTAGGCTACCCAAGCTTGAATTGGCAGTTGATCGTGGCTCGATTTAAGCCATAGCTCTTCTACCTTGGCTAGTTGTTTATGCCCCAGCGAGTTGTCATTTAAACTTGTTAAGCGCTGTGCTTTACCACGTTTAATTGCCGCGACATCGGCAGGGCGCTGCGTGTCGGCTAGGGTAAACACAATTTCGTCATCTTCGCTCACATCAAAGTCGCCACCAGAATAAGGACGACCAAACGAAACGCTGCCAATTTTTTCAGTAATAACTTTACGTGAACCGCTACGAGGTTGGTACGCTAACGTGGTTTGCCCTTGATCAGCGTAACTAAAGTAAATGCCTTTAGAGTTACCGCTCCACTTTATTTTGGCTACGCTGCGGTCTAAGTCGGCAGTTAAATTAGTTGTTTTACCCGAACGTAGGTCGCGAATATACAATTGGGTGTTTTCGTAATTAGTTTGCTTGTCATCGTAACCGGTATACGCAAGGTAGCGGCCATTAGGCGATACTTGAGGTTGGCGATCGGGGCCGTTTCTATCGGTTACAGCGGTTACTTCAAGCGTAATTAAATTAAGTTTATATACTTCGCTGTTAGTTGGTTTTAACAAGTAATTGTTATGCCTATTAGCCGAAAAATATAACGCTTTTTTATCTTTACTAAAGCTAACTTCGCCGCCGTTATTAAACTCATCAAAGGTGAGCTGTTTAGCATTGCCGCCATTTGCGTCAATAATAAATAATTGCTCAAAGCCCTTCTTAGAGTAACCAGCACCATCAGCACGATAATACACATCGTCAATATATTTAGCTGGCTCTGCCCAAGTAGCGCCTTCAGGTTTACCAGGTAAGTTAATGGGTGAGCTTGATGTGGTGGCAACAAACATACTAAATGCGAGTTGCTTAGCATCTGGGCTCCAGCTTAGCGCTTTTGGCGTACTTGTAAGGTTACTTATTTTGCTAACCGCGCCAGTTTTAAGCCATTTCATGTAAATTTGGTTGCTACCGTCACGGTTTGAAATAAACGCTAAACGAGAGCCGTCCGGCGACAACTTGGGCGAATGATCCATATGCACGCCAGAAGTAAGCGGTTGAATTTGTCGTGTTTTATAATCTACCCAATAGCGCCAAGTGCTCCATCTAAATCTAATGAGCCAAAGCGAGTTAATTTAGGTGGTGGTGAAAGGCGCACCACCACGAAGTGGTGGCTTTAATCAAATCCTTCCTGCTGAGCTAAATATTGCTTCACGATTTCAAGTGGTGCACCTCCGCAACTAACCAGACAATAACTTCTGCTGTAAAAAACTGGCTTCCAGTAAAACTCACCCAAGTGTTCGGAAAACTCCTTTCGCACAAGTCTTGATGTAGCAGTTTTTAAACTGTTCACCATTTTACTTGGTTGCATCTTGGGATTAGCAGAAATTAAAAGGTGAAGGTGATCTGGCTCACCATTGCACTCCAAAAGCTCACAATCCCAAGATTTTAACAACCTTTTGTACTGAGATTCTAAGTACGCGGCAACCTCTGGCGTGATACAGCGACGACGATATTTAGTTACAAGAACTAAATGATAGTGAATATTATAAACGCTGTGATACAGCGTTTTTAGGGCTTGTTTTTTCATAACAACTAAATATAATTAGTTGTTATGAAAAAAGCAATCCGTAAAGTTACATATAAAATGAAACCATCAGTTTCTCAAGAAGAATCGCTGATGGATTTGTTTGTCCACCATCACCAGTTGTACAACTGGGCTTTACGTGATCGCATCGAAACATATCGTGATTCTAATTACAGTCTTAACTTTCACGAACAGTGCAAAATCAACACTCTGTGGCGTAATAACCGTAAAGCGCATGGCATTTTCAATGCTAATGCTCAGAGTGAGCAAGTCACATTAAAACGTGTTGCACTGGCTTTTGACGGTTTTTTTAGACGGCTCAAAAAAGGTGATAAGAAAGCTGGATTCCCACGTTTTAAACCATTTCAACGCTTTAAAGGTTGGGGCTACAAGGCTCATGGTGATGGTTGGAAGCTCAACCTGAAAGAAAAAAAGCATGGTGCTGTTTATTTGGCTGATGTTGGTATCGTTAAGATCCGAGGTAAAGCTAGAAACACAGGAGGCAAGCCGAAAACTGCCGAAATCATCCGAAAGAATGGTGAGTGGTTCATTTCAGTTTCAATGGAGTATGACACCATTGAGAGAAACTGTGGCACTAAAGCTGTTGGCTTGGATTGGGGTGTTTCTCATTACTTTTCGACTATCGATCAGGATGGTAATTTTGAGCAAGTCGAAAACCCCCGTTACCTCAGAAACAGCAAAGAGCGATTAACCTCTTTACAACGTGACCTCGCGTTAGCGAAAAAAGGCACTCGCACCCAGCGAAAATTAAAGCATCAAATAGCCAAACTCCACCAGAAAATCGCCCGTCAAAGACTCGATTTTACTCATAAAGAAACTGCAAAATTAGTTGAAGTGGCGGCATTGATCGCCACCGAAAAACTCACCGTTAAGAACATGACTCGCAGTGCCAAAGGTACTGTCGAGAAAAACGGAAAAATGGTGAAACAAAAGGCTGGTCTGAATCGGGAAATTCTGAACACCGCGCCAGCCATGACTCTTAATTTACTGCGATACAAAGCGGAAGAAGCTAGTAGCGAATTTGTTGAAGTACCAACAAAGCAAGTTAAGCCAAGTCAAACCTGCCCAGACTGCGGAGCTAAGAAGAAGAAATCCTTAGCAGACCGCTGGCACTCATGCGAATGTGGTTGTGAGAAGCCCCGCGATGTAGCCAGTGCGCAAGTTAACTTAAACTGGGCGTTAGGTATTCAGGCTGGGAACCAGCCTAAAAAGGTAGCTTAGGCTTTCTTTTTGAAACTCCTTCAAAACGCGCAGCGTTTAGTGGGAGTTGTTCATTGTCCAAATATTACCTATTTTACGGTCGGTTTTTATATCCATTCTGTTACGTACAAAATAAACTGTTTTACCGTCTTTGGTAATGTCTAGCTGGTTGGCGTATTCAAGCGTAAATACATCTTCTAACTGTAGGGTACTGCTATTGGCAAAGGCAAGATTACCTGTGCTTATTAATAGACTAAGCGCAAAAAATGTTTTCATTTCAAATCCCTGTGGTTGTTAATAATAATGGTTATATGTTAGAGAGTTTAAAAATAATAGCTAGGGTGATGAAGTAATTGCGTGGGTAGACTGAATCTGTAAAACGGTTCAGCTGTAAAGGGGGTTTACAACTGAACATATTAAATAATGATTTAACGTTTACACAATAACTTTATTTGTTGAATGAGTGCAATACCGGCAGGGTTATCGCCGTGAACGCATAAACTATCGGCATCTAAAATTAACTTTTTACCTGAACGCGTAGTTACGCTGCCATCAGCTAACAGTTGCTTTACTTGCTCAATTAAAGCTTGCTCGTTATGCACACTACCTGCTAACTGCCTTGACACTAAAAGCCCTTCGTCGGTGTATTGTCTGTCGGCAAAGGCTTCTAATATTAATTTTACCCCTAAAGTGTCGGCCATTTTTTGATGCTTTTTAGCATCAGCCGTTGCTAAAATCATTAATTTTAATGGGCTAGGGTAGTGTGCTACCGCGCTCATTACGCTAGTTAAAAGCTGCTCGTTAAGCATCATATCGTTATAAAGTGCGCCATGGGGCTTAACATAACTAAGGCTTAAGCCTTGTACTTTGGCCATACCTTCTAGCGCAGCAATTTGATAGTGCAGACAATTTGTAAGCTCGCTTGCACTTAGCGCCATAGATCGTCTGCCAAAACCTTGTTGATCTGGGTAGCTAGGATGAGCGCCAATTTGTACCTTATGCTGTTTTGCCAGCTTGAGCGTATTTGCCATTACATCGGCATCACCCGCATGAAAACCACAAGCAATGTTAGCCATATTAATGTGCGGCATAACCTCTTCATCTAAGCCCATTTTCCAAGCACCAAAGCTTTCACCTAAATCGCAATTTAATAGCATTTAAGTTCTCCTTACTTTTTTATTGTTACAGGCAAAGTGCCATAAGCTGGCAATTTGCCTAACAGTACGTGTGCTAAAGCGGTAAATGCGGGGCCTGTTACAATATCGTTTTTATCGTGATCAATATTATAGGCATACGATGCAAGTACAGCATGCGCATAATCGCTAAACTCAGCAATGTCGTAAGGCGCTCTTAGGCTAATAAATACCATATTTTTATTTTGCTTTTTGGCCACTTTTAATAACGACTCAAGTGCTTTTGGCTGCTGTGCGTTGCTAAGTGCAAATTGAGGATCGTTTTTTAAATCATCCATACCGCCAATTTCTACCGCACTTTGATTTGGCGTTGCATTGCCCGCTATAACAACATCGGCTTTATTAATGTCTGTGTGCGCTTGTTGCGGATCAAAGCCTTGCAAGCTACTACAAGTATAGTTAAGCGTATGTTTACTAATGCTTTGCAGGGCTTGTTGTAGTGCCATGCATTTGCGGGTGTCGGGCATTATAATATGAACATGTTGCCCGGCTTTAAGTGTAAGTGGCAGTGTATTGTGAGTGTTTTTAACTTGTGTAATAGCCTCTACCGCTAATTGTGCTTCAATATCGCGATGCGCTTTACTCCCAATAACGTGCTTGGCGTTAACTAGCGCATTAATGGCGTTAAAACTGGTGTTAAGTTTAAACTTACTTTTAAGCGTTGTAATACGCTGCGCCGACTCAGTTATTTCTTGTTGATTAAGTTGCTTAGACTTAACTGCAGCAACTAAATCTTTAATGAGCTGATCAAGTTTGGTTAAGTCATCTATGCTGCGAATTTCTATTGGCATTAAGGCAATATCGACCCCTGCAGCAAAGGTGTTTATAACCGCTTGAGTAGGATTAAAAAAGTGACTAATACCTGCCATATCAAGTGCATCGGTTACTACTACGCCATTATAATTAAGCTCATGGCGTAAAATATCAGTAATTATTTTACGCGACATAGTTGCGGGTTTAATCATGCTTTTACCATCAACACTGGTAAAGGTACTGCTATCAAGCGCAGGGTACTGAATATGTGCGGTCATGATCATGCCAGGGCTTTGCGTGGCAATAATCTGTTTAAAAGGGGCTAGATCTTGTTGGTAAATAACCTCTTTTGCATGGTTTACCCTAGGTAAGCCCGTATGGCTATCTACGTTAGTGTCGCCGTGGCCCGGAAAATGTTTAAGTGAACTAATAATGCCGTTATTTTCAAACCCAGCAACTTGAGCTGCACCTAAAGTTGCAACGCGCTTAGGATCCTCGCCAAACGAACGTACATTAATAACGGGGTTATCTGGGTTCATATTTACGTCGATTGAAGGCGCATAATTAACGTTAATACCCAAAGCACTTAGCTCGGTGGCCATTACTTTAGCGGTTTGCGCGGCAAAATAACTGTCGTGTTTTTCAAAAGTAGCACCAATCGACATATTACCGGTAAACGAGGTTGCTACATCGCGCGGTAGGCGTGCAACACGGCCGCCCTCTTGATCAACCGAAATAAACAAAGGTAATGCCGAACTCGATTTACTTGCAGCATGTTGTAATTGTTGGTTAAGGGTAATTATTTGTTCAATAGATTGGGTGTTTTCAGAAAATAAAATCACCCCGCCAATATTGTATTTACTAATGGCGTTTGCCAGTTCATTGGGTAATTGAGTCATTGGCGTTCGGCACTGTTTGCTTGCACCTTGGTGACAAAAATAGCGAAAGTCGAGTAATAGCTTTTGGCCAAGTTGTTGTTCAAGCGTAAGCGCAGGTTGAGCTATAGAAGATTGTAATGGCATTAAACACCCGATTAAAAAAGCAATAGACGATACAGCATACTTATTTAGCAAAACACACTCCAAAGCTAAATAAAATAGATAAGTGCATGCAGCTTATCTATTTTTTAGTGCAACTGCAAAGCAGATACGCAATAGCGGTACGTTTAAGTCTTATTGATTTTTAAAGCTGAATAGGCGCTTACATAAAGCACTTTATTTAGGCGAAAATTCGCAATCTAAAAGTTTTAATAACACAATTTAAATGTAACAATTTTATAACAAATGTGGATTTTAAAGCATAAAGAAAGTATTATTTCTAGCTTTATGTATGAATTATAAGTGCAAGCTGATTAGCTTTGTACTGTGGACGATAATCGCTTGCTCAATAAATTGCTATCGGCTTTAAACCTTCGGTTTCTTATTTTTTTGTTAGTACTCTTAGCTGCATTAAGTACCTTGGTGAGTAGTCTTTATTCTACTTATCAAGTGCAAAAAGAACAGCTAATGAGTAATACACTAAAAAGCAACTTTGCTTATGCTAATAAATTAGCATCGGCAACGAATAACTTTTTAGAGTCAGCCATGCAACAACTGGCTTATTCAGCTAAAAAAATAGAACAAAACATAGATGACAACACGCTATTACAAGCAGAGGTCACGCGCTTAAATCGACAAACAAACAGCTTTAACTCCGTTATTATAAACAAATACGGCATCATTAGCGCAACCTCCCCCGAGCTACCACTGATTATTGACCAACCCTTATCGTCACCAGGCGCAACACAGGCATTTAAAGAGCGTCGCCCGTTGATCAGCGACTCTTATATGTCTAAATCAGGTAATTTAATTGTGTTTATTTCACATCCGCTCTTTTCTAGTAAAGGTGACTATTTAGGGTATATAGGTGGGTCATTATATTTAAAAGAGCGCAGTATATTAAATGACCTGTTGGAGCATCATTATTTTGAGGGAGGAACACATATTTATGTGGTTGATACTAAAAAGCGTATTCTTTATCATCCTGACTCTGCACGCATAGGTACTTTTTTAGCTAATAATAAAGTTATTAATCAGGTGCTTATGGGTAATGATGGCATCGCTCATATAAATAACAGCCAAAATATTCATATGCTTGCAGGTTACGCCCCAGTAAAACTGGCCAACTGGGGGATTATTGCGCAACGCCCTATAAAAGTAACGTTAAGCTCGTTAGACACATTAATAATTGCAGTGATAAAACGTACATTGCCTATCGTTATTATTATTTTTATTTTAATCGGCTTGTTTGCGCATTTTATTTCTAAGCCACTTAAGCGACTAGCTGATATTGCAAATAGAACTGATGAATTGAATCATGAAAGTGAGTTGAAAAAAGTTAAGTCATGGTATTTTGAAAGTCAGCAATTAAAAACAGCAATGTTAAAAGGTGAAAGTGTTTTACAACTGCAAATAGGGCAGTTACGCCACGATGCACAAACAGATCCTCTAACGGGGATTCATAATCGCAGAAGTTTAAAAGTATGGCTTGATAAACTAATCCACGAACAAACGTTATTTACCATTTTAGAAATAGACATCGACTTTTTTAAACGCGTAAATGATACATATGGGCACGACAAAGGCGATGAAGCACTCAAAGCATTAACCAAGCTTATTCAAAGTGTTGCTCGCAAAGATGATATTGTTGCGCGCATTGGCGGCGAAGAATTTGTGCTTGTAATACCTAATCAAAACAGTGAAGGTGCATTTAAAATAGCAGAAAGGCTGCGCCTTGCAGTTGAGTCGTCACATATAGATACAGTTGGTTACATAACCATATCAATAGGTATTGCTAGTTACCCAGAGCACGGCACTAATATTGAGCAAGTATTTAAAAAAGCCGATAACGCACTTTACTATGCAAAAGAGCATGGTCGTAACCGTAGCGTTATTGCTAATTTAATAGAGTAACTGAAAGACCCTTAACTAATTTAAACAAGGTTTAATATTTTAAATTATTTGAATAATAAGCTTGACACAAATTAAAACTTCTATATAGTGGGCCGCAGCTAGAAAGAAAGTATGTAATCTATAAATCTCCATTTCGATGTTGTATAAGTAATACTTGTAGTACCGTCCTGAAGTTTTTAAAGTACCATCTCATTTTTTGCTATACCCGCTCATATGAGCATATTTTTATTTTTATATCAGGATATTACAATGTCAAACATCGTATCAGGTACAGTTAAGTGGTTTAACGAGTCTAAAGGTTTTGGTTTCATCGAGCAAGAAAACGGCCCAGACGTTTTCGCACATTTCTCAGCAATCAAAAGCGAAGGTTTCAAAACTTTAGCTGAAGGCCAACGTGTAGAGTTCACTCTTTCACAAGGTCAAAAAGGTCCACAAGCTGATAACATCACAGCTGTATAATTTTACTTTTTAAGTAAAATGAAAAAAAGCGCTTAAGGCGCTTTTTTTGTGCCTAAAATTTGATATTCCTCGGTAACTCCCCCCTCAGTATTGTATTTCAACGCATTAAACTTAACTAACCAAACTCTGTGCCGATTTTTTGAATGCAATTTTATATAAAATACAGGTGCCATGCTCAATGTGTATAGCTTTAGGCGTAAATGCAAAAGGCAGCGCTCAGGCTTGAGCTATCAATCAACTATCAATTAATCAATCAACTATCAGCGAGCAGTTAGAACCCCAGCCAAATTAATGGCTGCAAAAGCAGGCGGGAGTTTACCTCGCGCTTTTTACTGTACTTTTGGTGCTGGGTATAAACTTACCCTGGGCGAGTAGCTTGTTACCTGCCGCACGCTCGTAGTACGAAAAACGTATTCGTAAAGGTGATGAGATCACAAAGTAGTGATTTAAACCCTATAGATGAAATGCCAGCATGAGGCAAAACAGGTTTTATATTTCAGGTTTTAGGCGTTTGATGCAAGCTCAATAAAGTAACTAAGCAAATTCAATGTTTAGCTTTGGCTGTAAATACGAAAAGGGATAGCACTCAGGCTTGAGCTGTCTGCCAGTCAACTATCAACTTCTTAATTATTAGCGAGTAGTTATAATCCCACCCAAGTTAATGGTTATGGAAGTAGACGGGAGTTTATCTCGCACGCTTTTTACTGCTTTATATTACGCTTATGACAGGGGACTGTTATCTGATGTTGATCTCTGGTTGCTGGTGAATACCATTTTAGTGTTTAAAGGCGGTGGTTGGCAGGTGGTTCTTTATTTTATTATATGATTCAAAGATTAGCCTTTAAGCTCATTATAAGCCAATTTATAAGCCCAAAACGATAAAAGGGCCTTGCGGCCCTTGATGAAGTATCGTTCAAGTCAGATAGAGCTTTAACCCCTTAAAGCACTATCCTATTGTTTTGCAACAGTGGTTCATCTCATTAAGTTTCTAAGCTAGCGAGAGGAAAAATCCAGCAATTGCGGCGCTCATAAGGTTAGCCATAGATCCTGCTAACACTGCTCTGAGCCCTAAGCGAGCGATATCCTTTCGCCGACTAGGCGCCATACCGCCTAATCCACCTAGTAAAATGGCTATCGATGATAAGTTAGCAAAGCCACACAGTGCAAAAGTAACAATTGCTTGAGTGTGCGCACTTAACGTATCGCGATAATTTATAAAGTCTAAGTAAGCAACAAATTCATTCACTACTAACTTTTGACCAATAAAGCTACCGGCTAGTATTGCTTCATTCCATGGCACACCAAGTAACCATGCAACAGGCGCAAATACATAACCTAAAATTTCTTGCAGCGTTAATGTCGGGTAGTCAAACCAGCCGCCAATACCGCCTAATAAACCGTTTAACAATGCAATTAATGCTACAAAAGCAAGTAGCATTGCACCTACGTTTAGTGCCAAGTGCATACCACTTGCAGCACCCGATGCGGCTGCATCAATAACGTTAACGGGCTTTTCATCATCTAAATCTAAGTCAGCTAAATTGTCTTTAGGCGTTTCGGTTTCTGGCACAATCATTTTGGCCATTAAAAAGCCGCCAGGAGCCGCCATAAAGCTAGCTGCTATTAAATACTTAAGGTCAATACCAATAATTACGTAACCGGCCATAACAGAGCCTGCTACCGTTGCCAAACCACCTACCATTACGGCAAATAATTCCGATTTGGTCATAGTGGCAATAAAGGGTTTAACAATTAACGGTGCTTCTGTTTGACCAACAAAAATATTAGCAGTGGCCGATAGTGATTCAGTACGTGAGGTTTTTAACAGCTTTTGCAAGCCGCCACCTAAAATCTTAATAACCCACGCCATAATGCCTAAATGATATAACACGGCCACTAACGCAGAGAAAAATACAATTACCGGCAGTACTTGAATAGCAAAAATAAATCCTAATGTATCTTGCGATGCTAAAGGTCCAAACAAAAAGCTTATACCGTCGTTAGCAAAACCAATAACCGATGAAACAGCGGAAGATACACTTGCTAATGCATTTTTACCTGCATCAAAAAATAATACAAAACCACCAATAATTACTTGCATCGCAAATGCGATACCTACCGTTCTAAGCTTTATAGCTTTGCGATTAGTTGACGCCGCAAATGCAATAGCTAGCAGCACAAACATGCCAACTACGCTCATAAAAGTTGTCATACAAATGTTTCCCGTTACTATTCTTGAAGAATATGTTTGATTTTACTTTTTATTATATCAATCGCAACGCGATTCATGCCGCCTCGAGTGACAACTAGATCTGCATTATGCTTTGACGGTTCTATAAATTGATAAAACATCGGTCTAACAGTTGCTTGGTATTGTTCAACAACAGATTGTAATGTTCTGCCCCTTTGCTCCATATCGCGTTGCATTCTACGCATTAAGCAAATGTCTAAGGGAGTGTCTATAAACACCTTAATATCAAATTCTTTATTAAGCGCTTTATCGCTAAGTAGTAAAATGCCTTCTACGATTAATATTTTAGCTGCAGTTACATACCGCGTTGTTTCGCTGCGAGTATGTTGTGCGTAATCATAAATAGGTACTTCTACAGCGTGGCCGTTACGAAGTTGTGTTAAATGCTCATGCATTAACTTATATTCAAATGCATCAGGATGGTCGTAGTTAGTTTGCGTACGATGTGCAAACGGTAAATGCGACTGATCCTTATAATAAGCATCTTCTTCGATAATGGCGATAGCGCCTGGTTCAAGTTCATTAACCAATTCATTGTAAATTGTTTGGCTAAAAAGAGATTTACCCGACGCTGATGCGCCAGCAATGGCTATAATAGTTCGTGTCACTAAAGTTCTCACCCACACAGGAAGATATATTGTTGGTAGATCACAATAGCAAAAAAGACACGATTAATCTCTTTTGCTTCGCTTAAGGACGTAAATTTATAATGTTTAGGTTATATGAAACAGGACTTATGTCCTGTGCGTAAAAATCGAAGAGCAGATAAAGTAACCATATTGAATAACGGGAGGTCACAATGGCAAGAGCAATTATCCTAATGGCAGACAGTTTAGGTATTGGTGCAGCACCAGATGCAGATAAATTTGGTGATATTGGCGCAAATACTTTAGCACATCTGCTAAAAGCATATTATGACGAAACAGGCACAGCATTATCGCTACCAAACTTATCAAAGTTAGGGTTAATTGATGCCTGCGAAGCGGCCGGTAAAGAGCCTTGTTTAGTGTCAAACCGTTCAGCATCGCAAGGTGCATGGGGATACGCTAAAGAGCTTTCGAGCGGTAAAGATACGCCATCAGGCCATTGGGAAATGGCGGGAGTACCCGTTTTATTTGATTGGGGTTATTTTCCTAAAACTCAGCCAAGCTTCCCACAAGAATTTATTGACGAGCTTATTGCTCGTACCGGTATCCCAGGCATATTAGGTAACTGCCATGCATCAGGAACCACTATTTTAGAGCAGCTAGGTGAAGAGCACGTTAAAACAGGTAAACCTATCTGTTACACCTCAGCTGACAGCGTGTTTCAAATAGCCGCGCATGAAGAGTCATTCGGCCTAGAAAAGCTTTATCAGGTTTGCGAAACTGCACGGTCGCTACTTGATGAAATGAATATAGGACGAGTGATTGCGCGGCCATTTTTGGGTTCAAATAATCAAGATTTTGCCCGTACCAGCAATCGCCGTGACTACTCGGTATTACCGCCAGCCCCTACATTGCTAGACGTACTAGCAAAAGACGGTGGCGAAGTAATAAGTATTGGCAAAATTTCAGACATATACGCGCATCAAGGTATTACCCAAAAGCATAAAGCACCAGGGTTAATAAACTTGCTGAAAAAAACCAACGAATTAATGCAAAGTGCGCCCGATCACAGCTTAATATTTACTAACTTGGTCGACTTTGACGAAATGTTTGGTCATCGTCGTAATCCTGTTGGGTATGCAAAAGCGTTAAAAGAGTTTGACGATTATTTGCCAACTATATTAAACGCACTTAAAGCCGATGATTTACTAATTATTACTGCCGATCATGGCTGCGATCCAACCTTTCCAGGTTCTGAGCACACCCGTGAATACGTACCAGTAATTGCTTACCAACCGGGTATGAGCGACACCCCACTTGGTGAGCGCAATAGTTTTGCAGACATAGGTCAAACCTTAGCACAATGGTTTAACTTACCTGCGCTTGAATACGGTGATGGCTTTATAGATAAGCTAACTACATCTAAATAAAAAGGAAAGATTAATGAGTACTCCGCATATCAATGCAAACGTAGGTGATTTCGCCGAAACAGTATTAATGCCAGGCGATCCGCTACGTGCAAAATATATTGCTGAAAACTTTTTAGATGACGCAAAACAAGTAACCAGTGTACGTAACATGCTTGGCTTTACAGGCACTTACAAAGGTAAGCCTGTAAGCATTATGGGATCGGGCATGGGCATTCCATCAATGTCTTTGTATGCGCGTGAGCTAATTGTTACTTTTGGGGTTAAAAACCTGATTCGTATTGGCACGTGTGGCGGTATTGGTAGCGACGTTAAAATACGCGATGTTATTTTTGCACAAGGTGCATGTACCGATTCAAATGTAAATCGTGCCCGTGTACGCGGTACTGATTTTGCAGCAATTGCTGACTTTGACCTGCTTTTAAACGGCGTAAATGCTGCAAAAGATCTTGGTATTAAAGCAAAAGTAGGTAACGTATTTACTACCGATACATTTTATCAAGCCGACGACACTTTTTATAAAGATTTAGATAAATTAGGTGTGCTTGCTGTTGATATGGAAACAGCCGGTTTATATGGCGTTGCAGCCGAATATGGCGCAAAAGCAATGGCATTATTCACAGTAAGTGATCATGTGATCACTGGCGAAGCAACTCCTGCTGACGAGCGTCAAAGCACATTTAACGAAATGGTTAAAATTGCTTTAGAGTCTATCTAAGTAATTGGCTATTTAAGTAAAACAGTTCCTTGGTAACGTATTCACTAAATTTTGGAGACACGCCCAAAGTGAAGTGAGACTAAACCCCAAAGCCGCATTTATGCGGCTTTTTTTATAGGTGCAATTTCATATCGTGCGTTTTAGCTTAAAGAGAAAGGCGAAGAATTAAAGATAGCTAATAGTTAATTATTTGCTTAAAACAGCCCCATTGTAAAATTGACCGTAGGCGAGTAGCTTGCTGCCGCGCGCACGCAGTGCGAATCATTAAATATATTATATTTTAAAAAATATCAGATCTAAAAGTAAAAAAGCCAATCTAACGCAAAATAAACACAGACATTAACTACATATACTCTCTTTATTTTGACTGGTTGATCCTGATTGTTTTACCTGCAATTACACAGTGTTTTAGCTATAAGTATTTGTTACTTAGTGTTAAGGTTTAAGCTATAAAAACGCATGTTTAAAGTCAGTAACCTTAATACTTTATAGCTGATAATATAGGAGCTAACTATGTCTAATTGGGTTGATGCAACAGTAAAAAAAATTACTTGGTGGACAGACTCGTTATTTAGCATAACGGTAAATGCCGACGTTGAGCCATTTAAAGCGGGGCAGTTTACTAAGTTATCTATAATGGATGGCGATAAGCGTATTGCACGGGCTTACTCCTACGTTAATGCCCCTGATGACCCCAATTTAGAGTTTTATTTAATAAACGTAGTTGACGGTTTACTCTCATCGTATTTAGCCAAGCTACAACCAGGCGATAATGTATTAATAGAGCGCCGTGCTACAGGCTTTTTTACCCTTGACGAAATACCCGCCAGCGAACAGTTATGGATGCTAAGTACAGGCACCGCTTTGGGGCCGTTTTTGTCCATGCTACAACAGAGCGAAGTATGGCAAAAGTATCAACATATAAACCTAGTGCATGGCGTGCGTTTAAATGACGATTTAAGCTATCAGGAGCTTATAAACACGTTACTTGAAGCTCATCCCAAGCAGTTAAATTACATTCCTGTAGTGAGTCGTGAGCAAGCTGATGTAGGGTTACATGGCCGAATAACGGATATGATTGCGAATAAGCAATTATTTTCGCACGTTGGGCTAAATGCAACGCCCGAAAACGCACAGTTTATGATCTGTGGTAATCCGCAAATGGTGAAAGACACCACAGAGTTACTCATAAACCAAAATTACCAACGCAATCGGCGCAGAACCCCCGGCCACATAACGGTTGAGCAATATTGGTAGTTAGGTGTGTTTATTTTACCTGTTTAAACGTGTAGCCGGGTGTTTGGTTTTTAGGTAAATAAGTACCTATTTAGTGTGGATATTCCTTTAAATGGGTAATAACCATGCTAAATACCAAACATGCCCTAGTACTAAACAGATAATCACTACCCCAAAACTGCAAAATTTGCTATGTTGCGCCCTAACAGTATTTCGTGCTCATTTTAGGAAAACTATGAAATCTTTACCTATCGTTTTTGCTTTTATATTTATTGGTGCCGCGGCACTTGTTTACGCAACAGAGCAAGAAACCAACACAACGGCGCAAAGCAGTACAGAGCAAGCTAAACCTGCAATTGAAAAAGAGCAGCAAGCTGCCGACGAGTCAAAACAACAAGCTACAGATAGACTCAATACCCTTGAGCATAAAGAGGCAGTATTAACAAAACCAGTTGTTGATCCTAACAAAGTAGACGACTCAAAAGTACTTGGCACCGAAACCCCTAAGCCAGTTGAAAAGATTAAAAATAAAGAGGAAAAAGCGGCCGCTATTGCCAAAGCTGAGCAAGTGGTAACGCAAGCAAAAGAAGCCTTAACGCAAAGGCAGCAAACAAAAGCCAAACAATCGCGCGAATCATTAGCTGTGGTTGAACAATTAGTTAAAGCCTATAACGCCCGTAATATTGAAGAGTTTATTCGGGTTTATGCCGAAGACGTTGAATTTTATATTTTCCCTAACGAGCTGCTATTTAAAGGTAAGGAAAAACTAATAGCCCGTTATGGCTTAATGTTTAAAAAGCTAAAATGTATTCATTCATCACCTATTAAACGCATAGTACATGGCGACATAGTAATTGATCATGAATTATCAGAAACCTGCTCAGTAGATGCAAACGTAATAGACAAACGCTCAGAGCTTATTTCAAGCTATCAAGTTAAAGATGGTAAAATAATTCGTGTGTTATTTTTTCGATAACTCATAACTAGGTAAGTAAGTATCAAGATGCAGTTAAACGATGAGAAAAAAATTCGCCTAGAGTATCGGGTAGAGCCAGGCTGTTTAGGCCCACAAGGGCTAAGCCACATAGAAGATTTTTGTCGCTATGCTAATAAGCATATTAAATCACCATATTATGCGCAATTTTTATTTACCCCTCGTTACGACAAGCAAAAAAGTGAACGTCAATACAGCGTAAATAGCCGCAACTTATCGCAAGTTCAGGCCAAGCTGTATTTTGATCACTTTCAAATAAATATAGTAGAGTTTGAAGAGCAGCTCGACGAGCTGCTCAGTAAAGCAATAGATCTGTACTTTAAACGCTAGTCGCACTCAAAATTTCGTTAAAGCTTTCGTTGTTGTGTAGGCTAGCAAACGCACTCTCGTGCAGTAGTTCATTGCGTAAGTTAGGTGAGTAATCTAACGCCATTTTTATATCGGCTAACGCATCGGCATGTTCATGAATTAACGCATAAGCACACGCACGTTGCCAATAAGCATAGCCATAATCACTGTCTATCTCTATTGCTTGGTTACATAGCTCAATAGCTTGTGTTGTATCGTTAATTTCTAGCAGCGCATCGGCTTTATAAGCAATGGCTTCTACGTCTTCAGGTTTACGTTTTAAAATTTCGTCAAAAATTTCAATTTTGTTAGCAAAATCACTTTCTAAATTAGCCCGCATCCACAGTGAGTGAACTTCATTAGTGACCGAAATCCGTTCTTGGTTACTGAGTATTTCTTCAGAGCGAACGCGCAGTTTTTCTTCAAGAATTTTTAAGCGATCTTCATACTCATCGGTAATAACGCTTACTCGGGTATTTACTATGTCTTCTACTTTATTTTTAACATCGCGCAGTGAGTTCCAACCAACTAATACTAAAATTGATGCGGTAGCAGTAATAATAAAAAATACATTGTTAATGGTATCAGTAGTATAGGTAATTGCACGGTCAGCGGTATCTAGCTGGGCATGAGTTACTTGTTTAGTTACATCCTCACGCAGTTTTTGCTGATCTTGACGCACAGCTCTAAGCTCATCAAGAATATAACGCTCCATTAGCGGTTTATACATAGGAGCAGCTAGCCCATCAACAGCTTGGTTTTGTTGCTGCTCGGTGGGAGCCGAAAAAGGGTCATCTTCAGCAGCAATGATTGCTGTAGAATTAAAAGTTACGCAAATAAACAATAGTAATAAAAAGTAACGCATAGTACGCCTAATAAATAAAATCAATAAATCGCTAAGGCAACTTTAACATGCACAGATTCAGGGTACTAGAGGAGGTTGCTGTTTCGTTAAACACTTTATAGCGCCGGTTAGGTAATTAACGTTAGTTTGCAGCAATTAGACATTTTTAGACGCTATTGATAAAAATTAGGCAAAAAAAACCAGCTCAAGGTGAGCTGGCAAAAACTACTTAAAACAACATAATGTCAAAGGGAAAAACAATAAGTTAGATTGCATAATAACGCGACTAAGCTGAACAATTACTTAACTCAATTCAATACTTTAAATTAAGTTACAAAAATAAATAAGGTGTATAAATCATCACAAAATACACCTTTATGTCACATGGCGAAGGGGGATATACACAGTGACCTTGGTTACCCGACAGCCAACTTTTTAAGCCCTTCACATTACATTACGTCGCTTATTTTAAAAGCGATCATTTTTATTATTTAAAATGCGCGGCATAAAGCCCCGCCTACAAAAATTGCACAAAGAGAAGACAATGAGAGTAAATTAGTAGAGCTATATTTATTTTTCACACCACCCACAGCTCTTTTCATCCTCTAAAAGCGCAGCGCCTCATACCTTTTTGTGAATAGGCTTTTAAATTTAAAATGCGCGGCATAAAGCCCCGCCTACAAAAATTGCACAAAGAGAAGACAATGAGAGTAAATTAGTAGAGCTATATTTATTTTTCACACCACCCACAGCTCTTTTCATCCTCTAAAAGCGCAGCGCCTCATACCTTTTTGTGAATAGGCTTTTAAATTTAAAATGCGCGGCATAAAGCCCCGCCTACAAAAATTGCACAAAGAGAAGACAATGAGAGTAAATGAGTAGAACTATATTTATTTTTCATACCACCCACAGCTCTTTTCATCCTCTAAAAGCGCAGCGTCTCATAGTCTCTTTGTGAATAGGTTTTTTAATTTTAAATGCGCGGCATAAAGCCCGGCCTACAAAAATTGCACAAAGAGTAGGCAATGAGAGTGAATGAGTAGAGCAGTTCCATTTTATCCGCAGTTCGAAACTTACAGCTCTTTTCACCCTCTAAAGCGCAGCGCCTCATAGCCTCTTTGTGAGTTAATTACTTAAAAAGCGATTGCTCACAGGCCAAAGCCCAAGATCGCAACTCGAAACGCAAATAACAAGCACAAAAAAACGGCGCTAAAGTTAGCACCGTTTTTACTTAATACTTAAATAAAGTATTTAAAGCCTGTTATTACGCTATTTTTTTCTCTTCGCAACTGGCTAGGTATTCGTCAAACGAGCCTTGAAAGTCGATTACTTGTTTATCTTTAATATCAATAATACGCGTAGCAAGTGACGATACAAACTCACGGTCATGGCTTACAAAAATAAGCGTACCTTGAAAGTCTTTTAACGCATTGTTAAGTGCTTCAATGGCTTCCATATCCATGTGGTTTGTAGGCTCGTCCATTACGAGTACGTTAACGTCTTGCATCATTAACTTACCAAATAACAAACGGTTTTTTTCACCACCTGAACAGTTACGCGCTTTTTTGTTTGAATCGTCTGCTGTAAACAACAAACGGCCTAACATGCCACGTACCATTAAATCGTTGTGCTTAGCGGTGCGCCACTGCGACATCCAATCAAACAAGGTTAAGTCGTTATCAAAATCTTTAGTGCTGTCTTGCGGGCAATAACCAAAAGTAGCATTTTCAGACCACTTAACTTCGCCCTCTAAGCTTTTAAGCTCGTCTACTAAACAGCGTAAAAAGGTAGTTTTACCCACACCATTTTCGCCAATTACTGCAAGCTTAGCGCCGGCTTCAAGTAATAAGTCGCCGCCAGAGAACAACATTTCGCCATCAAAGCCATGGCCAATTTTATTAACTTCAAGCGCTTGGCGATACATTTTTTTACCTTCGTCAAAGCTTAGCGAAGGGCTCATACGGCTTGACGATTTAACTTCATCAAGTTTAATTTTATCCATTTTTTTAGCACGCGAACTTGCTTGTTTCGCTTTAGATGCGTTAGCACCAAAACGGTTAACAAAGTCTTGTAGTTCGTCAATTTCAGCGCTCTTTTTCGCATTTTCAGCAAGTAATTGCTCGCGTTGTAGGCCTGCAGCTTCTAAAAACTTCTCGTAGTTACCAGGGTAAATACGCAGCTCACCGTAATCAATATCGGCCATGTGTGTACATACCGAGTTTAAAAAGTGACGGTCATGCGAAATAATAATCATGGTACATTTACGCTTGTTAAGCTCGTTAGCAAGCCAGGTAATTGTATGAATATCCAAGTTATTGGTAGGCTCATCGAGTAGCAAAATATCAGGGTTTGCAAATAACGCCTGTGCTAAAAGCACACGTAATTTCCAGCCCGGCGCTACGTTTGCCATTAAGCCATAATGAAATTCTTTATCGATACCCGCTTCTAGCAAAATTTCTTCAGCGCGGCTTTCTGCCGTGTAACCGTCCATTTCTGCAAATACGCTTTCTAGCTCAGCTACTTTCATGCCATCGTCTTCGCTCATTTCTGGCAAAGAGTAAATACGTTCGCGCTCTTGCTTTACTTTCCAAAGCTCCACGTCGCCCATAATTACAGCGTCAACTACGCTAAATTCTTCAAACGCAAACTGGTCTTGGCTTAGGTTACCTACTTTTAACCCAGGAGTAATAGATACATTACCGGCACTTGGCACAAGTGCCCCGCTTAAAATTTTCATGAAAGTCGACTTGCCGCAGCCGTTAGCGCCAATTAAACCGTAACGGTTACCGTTACCAAATTTAGCTGAAATGTTTTCAAACAACGGCTCTGCGCCAAACTGCATCGTGATATTTGCGGTGGAGATCAAAAAAATGTAATCCTAGAAAAAGTACTGACAGGGATAGGCTGCAGCAAAACGCCACAAACAAGAACCAGACAATAGGGTAAATTAGCTGGCGAATTATACAGATCCAAAGCCAAAGATGAAAGGTAAAAGAAACTTAAAAAATAGCCAGTAGGGCAAGAGCGGGTTTTAGGTGTCACGCTTTAAGTTTTAGGGAAAAATTAACCAAGGTTAATGTACAAGAGTAGGATGGAGTTTGCCTCGCGCTTTTGTTTTAGGAATTCAATAACTCAACAAATAATATTGTTGCCAACTCAATGAATAGGTAGACTAAAATTAAATACATCATTGACGGAACAAGTTATGTCGCCAGCTAAAATACGAAATGACGTTATAAAACTCAGTAAACTAAGTACTAAAAAACCTGATTACTACTTTATTCAAGGTTATTTAATCGGGTTAGGTGCATTACCACAAATACTTACTCCTACAAAGTGGCAACCAGATCTATTTGGGGAAATAAATGTTCAAAATGAAACAGAGCTCAAATACTTAGAAAGCTTAATGACACTTTACAACCAGAGTATGGACAAAGTAATTCAAAATGACTTAAAAATGCCAGCGAAGTGCAGCTTGTCTAAGCAAGACTACCGTGAATCACTTAAGTCAAATATGCCCTTACCAAACTACTGTAAAGGGGTTTTACAGGCACTTAAACATATAAATAAACGCACCCTAGATAAAGAGCAAAAATATGCTTTTGATAATATAAATCGGGTTTTAAAAGCTTTTTCTAATGAAACAGCAGCAGCAAAAGAATTTGGGGAGTTTGCCCAATATAACGCCCAAGAATATAAACGTAACTATGTTTATTTTATGGCTGATGCTATTTTTGAGCTTAGATTTAATAACGACCTTACTTTAAGCGATGAAGATGAGGCTGAATTTAACAACAGCTTTTTAGATGAAGAACCAGATGAATTCGATCAGCTTGATGAACTACTTGAACTGGTACTCGCCGATACAGAACTAACAGCACTTGAGCCAATACAGATGCTTTTAGAGGTTATGGAAGGGCTCATAACAAAGCAATATATTAAAGACAACGCCGGGCACTTTTGGGGCTTGCACGAAACCCGCCCTTATATGATGCTGCGTGCGCATCGTGCAAAAATACACGCGCTGCATGGTTATACCCAAAAAGCACAATCAGAACTCGAAGATCTATTAAAGCTAAACCCAAACGATAATCAAGCAAACCGCTTTTTATTAATGAACTGCCTAATCATAAACAAAGAGTGGGGGAAGTTAGACGCTCTATTGGCCGACTTTGATTTTCAAGAACTACACACAACAGCAAGCCTAGCGCTAAGTGCTTTTGTAAAGCATGGCGATTCAAAACCAGCTAACGATTACAAAGAAATGCTTAAACAACAGAGTAAACATTTTGTAAAAATACTCACCGGGCAAGAAAAACTTAAAGAACAGCCGCCATATTACAGCCCAGGCAGCAAAGAAGAGGTAGGTGTTTACCTTGATTCATTAGGTAAGCAGGCATGGATTTCGGTTCCGGCGAGTCTTTTTTGGTTAAGAAAAAAGTAGGTAAAAAACGTTTAGCGTGATTTATATCGCGCTAAACATAACGCAGATTCAATTTGAAGTGCATAACCGCTTTTTAAGTTTTTATTCAATAGTAGAAATTACGCTTGTTAAACGTGCAATATCAATGTCGCTTGTGCTTACAAGGCGTTGAGCTTGCTGACGCAAAAAGCGAAAAGCGCAGCTTTTAATGTGTAGGCACGATTATGCACTCGGATTAATTTAAACGTGTTGTGTGGGTTTTGGCATTTAAAAACCTCATTCGAGGTTATATCGCGTTGGCGATGGCAACCAAAGAGCGGCTGCCGCCGACCGCCCTTTGGAATCCACCGGCGCACCCGAGGATCACACTGGCA
The DNA here is from genome assembly GCF_002332205.1 of Pseudoalteromonas sp. JB197. Taxonomy (NCBI): domain Bacteria; kingdom Pseudomonadati; phylum Pseudomonadota; class Gammaproteobacteria; order Alteromonadales; family Pseudoalteromonadaceae; genus Pseudoalteromonas; species Pseudoalteromonas sp. JB197. The sequence continues at coordinate 263,958 of NZ_NRGZ01000002.1, read as the reverse complement.
CCTCAAGTTAAAAACTGCTATGAACGTAAACGCGATGAAATACTTCCCTGTAAAAGCATCGCTTTTTGTGGCATCCATGCCACTCATTACTCAGCAATTTTTTACTTTCGGGTGTGATCACGGGGAATTGGAGTGTGTTGGTAGGTTGGTGTTATGAATGTTGGCGGGAGTTTACCTCGCGCTTATGGGCTCGTAGGCGTTGAGCTTGCTGACGCGAAAAGCGCAGCTTTTAATGTGTAGGTACGGTTATGCACTCGGATTAATTTAAACGTATTGTGTGGGTTTTTAAATTTAGTAATAACAAAAGCTTGTACTTAATTGTTTAAAAGTTAAGGCTAAATTTACATAATTGTAAAAGCAGGCGCGTATTAATGATAACGGCGTAGTTTTTATTGGTTATATAACTAATAAGCCTATATTTATTTTTATCAATCAGGTAAATTGTTTTAAATGAATACTAACTTAATAATACGTTAGTTATTAACAGATAAACCAAGGAGCGGTGTGTCTCGTGTCAAACTCCACACTTAGTTACTACAATCAAAACGCACAAAGCTTTAGTGACTCAACCCTAAATGTTGATATGTCAGCGCTGTATGCTGAATTTTTACCACACGTTACCGAACACGGCCATATTTTAGATGCAGGCTGTGGCAGCGCCCGCGATGCTGCCTACTTTAAAAAGCAGGGTTTTACTGTTAGCGCGTTTGATGCAAGTGCAGAGCTTGCCGCATTAGCAAGCAGTTACTTACAGCAACCCGTCGACGTTAAAACCTTCCAACAGCTAGATTGCGTTAATAAATACGATGCTATTTGGTGCTGCGCCAGTTTATTACACGTGCCAAAAGCTGAATTACCACAGGTATTTTTAAACCTACAAAATGCATTAAAACCGAATGGTGTTTTGTATGTATCGTTTAAATATGGCGATACAGAGCGTGTGCATAATGGTCGTGTATTTACCGATTTAACCGAAAATGCTTTAACGCATTTACTTAGCCATACGCAGTTAAAAGCTATTAAACAATGGCAAAGTGTTGATCAGCGCCCAGAGCGCGAAAGTGAAGTGTGGCTAAATGCGTTGATTAAAGTAGTGCACGTTTTATGATTGGAGCAATGCAGCAACAGCTCGACTTTATTGCGTATATTCAACGAATGTTAGTTGAAGGGGACTTTAGCGCAACTTATAAGTTTGCCTTGCTGCATGCTATTGCCGATGTATGTGTAGAACAGCCGTTATTGTCAGATCAAAGTGAATTAGTAATAGAGTTACCTACACTTGCCGATAAATTAATTACCTTATATTGGCATCATGCAATGCCGTTTCCGTCAGAACATACCGGTGAAAGCGCTCTACTTTTGCAAAACACAGGCGCGCAATCAAAAGTGATTAGCGTATTGTTTGAATGCCAACAAAACAATATTCGTAATTTACGCCAGCTAAAGCAAAGTTCATTTTATAAACCAACATTTAACGCTGCTATGGCAACATTGAAAAGTGGTCCGCTTTGGCGTTTGCAAATACTCGCCAAGCAAGAAGAATGCTTTTTATACCCGCACACTAAAAACACTAAATTCATTACCTTAAATGCTGGCATCGCCAGTTGCTTTAGGCGCTTTTATGATTTAGTGGTGTACTTAGCTAAAAATGCGTGGCTGCAAAAAATTCAAAGTATAAAGTACAACCAAACACTTATTGGCCCGCAAAGCCAACTGCACGACTTTTTATTTGGCTTTGACCGTAACGCACTCACCAAAGCAAAACCTGTTTTGGTAGAGCTACAATCAAACAGCTGTTTTTATTGCCAAAAGCCAATGAAAAACGATATTGAGGTCGATCACTTTATACCGTTTTCCCGCTACGCAAACGATCTTGGCCATAATTTTGTGGCTGCGCACCGCATATGTAATAACAATAAGCGCGACTTTTTAGCTGCGCAACAGCATCGCGAGCGCTGGCAAAATCAAAACTTGGTTGTTAACAGCCAAATTATTAGTAATGAGCTAAGTGCGTATTTTCACTGCGATGCAGATAAGTCACTCGCAGTAAGCAATTGGGCGTATCAGGTGGCACAAGCCAACAATGCTAAATTATGGCTTGGAAATAAAGACCATTTTGAGCAAGCAAAACCAACCGCCGATATAGTGGCTTTCCCGCAAGCAAAACAAACAGAGTTAAATCAAGTTGCAGAGCCTGTTATTAGCTTAAAATCAACTGATAATGCATTAAAGCTGCCGTATTTCCCCAATATAAAAATTGCTTGTGGGCATTTTAAAACAGGGGATGAAAGCGATATGGAATTTATGGCTGCGCCAATTGGCGCAGGAAAGCTCGACCCACAAGTACACTTTTTTGCGCATGCATCGGGTAACTCAATGAATGGCGGTAAACACCCAATACTTGATGGAGATTTACTACTACTTGAGCTTATAACATCCGATAAAGCGGGATCGCTACGCGGCCAAATAGTCGCGATAGAGCGAGACGATATAAGCGGTGATGGGCAGTATTTACTGCGCAAAGTTAATAAATTACCAAATGGGCAATATGAGTTAATCGCTCAAAACCCAGATTACGAAGTAATGATTGCAGATGAAAGCATGCGAACATTCGCACGCTTTAAACAAGTGGTTGCAGAGTAGTTGTCGCCGCGCAGCTTGTTGGCGTTAAAAGCGAAGCTTTTTGGATAGCTATTTTGCGTGAGAGCTTTAGGGGCTTAATAACCTCTATTCGAGGTTTTATCGCGTTGGCGATGGCAACCAAAGGGCGGCTGCCGCCGACCGCCCTTTGGAATCCCCCGGCGCACCCGAGGATCACACTGTATCTTCAACTTACGTTAATGATGTGAACGTAACCAGCGTAGATAGGCCATCCATGGCCAAGCTACGCTTTGTACAGCATCCATGCTGTAAATTACTCATCATTAAGTCAGTTTCGGGTGTGATCACGGGGAATTGGAGTGTGCTGGTCGATTGGTGTTTATTAATTTCAATTGTTTGTTATTTAATGGATTAAACAACCTGAATGCGAAGTGAACGATGTTGCCGTAACAATAATTAACTGGTACGTTAGTAGTCACATTAAAAGAAAGGACTCTATAAAATGAAGCTTAATCAAGTTTTATCAATTGTTAATCAAGTCGAAAAATCAAAATTCATTTCTTGTCTAGATCGTTTATGTACCGATGCGGCTAAAGATAATAAAAAGCTAGCTAAAACAATAGACAATATTGATGGCCAAATTAAAAATGCATCAGGCAGTGAAATAACTCAATTATTTAACACCGTTCGGGAGTTTTTTAAAAACTCAGTAAAAGAGCAGATCTTAATGAGCACTGCACAGCTAAATTTACTGGTGAATATTTTAAGCCGTGATGGCAATGGAGTTGCAAGGATAAGCTGGATTGAGTCGCTTTACGAAAAAGAGTGGGCTGAATTATCAAAGCTTTCAAAAGAGCTTAAAGAGTGTATTCAACAAAACTCAGCAGAGGGTATTTTAGAAAGAAATCGCGCATTAAAAATTTATCATGCTTGTATGAAAGAAGCATATTTCAATGACGAAAAAAACAACCGAGATGCTAAAGTTACAGACGATGAGCGCAGTATTCTTAATGTGCTTTCTAATGAGTTAAACCTTACAACAGATGAATGTGCCGCAGTAGAGCACCTAGTTGATATTATCCCTCAAAATGGTGTGTTAGATGCCTTAAATAGCCTAAGAGATATAGGGCTGTTATTTATAAGTAAAAAACGCCAAGAAGTGTTTATTCCAGATGAAATTGTAACTTTACTTAATGAAATTCAAGGCAAGGATTTAGCCGATAAGTATGTACTTAGAATACTTAGAACACTCACAGATGCTGAGCTTTCGAATGCGCTTAAAGCCCATGGGCGTAAAATTAGAGGTGTAAGCCGCACTGATAAAATTCAAACAATTATTCACTCAGGGATTAGCGCCGCTAAATTATTATCGGACGATATTCATAATGTCGAAGATAACCAAAATCAACGTAAAGAACGCCTAAAGCAGTTGATACAAGACCTAGAAATTGATACTGAAAAATTAGGCACTACTTTAGATGAACGTATTGGTTTAATACTGTCATCATTATCAGGTGCTACAGAAAAAGAGTTTGATTCACTTAGCGCCAGTGGTTTTAAACAACTTCTAAAAACACTAGAAGAACACTTCCCAACGATGCAAGCTGTACTAAAGGAAGCATTTGAACTTGAAGCTAATGAATTAATTGACACTGAAAAGCTGCGTGCTTTAAGTATTACGCCACACGACATTTTATATTTACTATCAAATGATGAAGTAAGAGAAGTTCGCGACAGCATGGGGCTTTCTAGGCGTGGCAATGCACGTTTTGCTATTTTAGAAAGCTTTGCAAACGCGACAGATAAGCTAATAGAGAACTATGACGCACTAGCACGTCGTGATATTAACGCATTAAGAGAAGCTGGCGCAGATGTAACAGAAGCTGATATCGGCATTAAATTTGAAGAAGTTACAAAAGCCATTTTTGAACTACTAGAGCTTAATATTGATGAAGATCTCCGTAAAGATTTGAACACCACTAAAGATAAAGCCGATATCGTAATTTCACTCAGTGATAACGACATAATTATTGGTGAAGCAAAAACCTGTAAAAATGGAGATTTCGCTAAATATTCAACAACGTCTCGCCAAGTAAAAGCTTATGTAACCCGTGCTGAAAACCAAGGTAAACGAGTGGCGCAGGTATTAATAATTGCCCCTAGCTTTTCAGATGATTTCATCGAATCAGCCGAAATGGATACCGAAGTTAATATTTCATTGTTAGAAGCACATGGCCTTAAGTTAATACTTGATGCATACAAGTCAAAACGTAACCCAAGTTTTGCGCCTAAGCTATTGACTAAAGGTGGTTTGTTGAAAGCTGAGTTAATAGCGAAGAATTTATAGCTCTTAAAGTTTATGGATATTCAAGGAAAAATATGACTACCACGACAGTACATAATCCAGATCAATATATGTATGACTTTCGCCATTTACTAACGCACAATAAGAAGAAAATAGGAATCCTAATCGGTGCAGGAGCACCTGTTAGTATTAATACTGCCGCCCCAGAAGCCCCAAGAAAGCCTCTTATACCAGATATAGCTGGATTAACAGATCTTGTGTATCAGGGTTTAGATGCTGTTTTAGAAAAAAAAGTATTTAATGCTTTAGAGAAAGATCTCGGTGTTAGAAATATTGAATTAATACTTTCTCGGGTACGCTCCTTAGCTGAAGTAATCGGTTTAACTGAAGTATATGGTCTTAATGCCGAAGGTTATGAAAAGTTATCATTCAAAATATGTAGTATAATTAAAGTCATAGTAAGCAAGGAGTTACCAGATGTTGATAATCCTTATAGCCACTTAATTTCATGGATTAATGGTATAAACCGTGATTTCGCAGTTGAGCTGTTTACAACAAACTATGATTTATTATTAGAAGAGGCAATGGAGAGAGTGAGAACCCCATATTTTGATGGTTTTTCAGGCTCCCGTAATGCATTCTTTGACCCATCTAGTATTTCAAGTAATGATTTACCAGCCAAATGGATTAGGCTATGGAAGTTGCATGGATCAATTAATTGGTCAAAAAATAAAAAGGGTGAGGTAATCCGAGGAAGTAGCAATGATGTAGATACGATGGTTTATCCTTCCCATATAAAATATGACCAAACTCAATCAGCTCCATTTTCAGCTTTATTCGATAGACTTAAAAATTTTCTTCTTGAACCGGATACTCTTCTTTTAACAATCGGATTTTCGTTTGCTGATGCGCATATTACGGCCAAGTTAGATGAATGTTTATCGGAAAATAAATCTTCAGCAATATTTGCATTTCAATATAAAAAATTAGACGAAGAACTTCATGCAACTTGCGCAGCTTTAAGAACACCAAATATAAGTGTTTATTGTTCTGATGGTGCTGTTATTAATGGAATAAAAGCACCTTGGGCAATAGGCCAATCACCGAGTAAGAATTGGGATGTCATTAGAAGTGAATATTGGATGAAAGATTCATTTAAGTTAGGTGACTTTGTTACCTTTGCAAAATTTTTAGCTAGCTCAGGTGGTTCTTCAATCCGTTTACAAGAGCTTTTGTCGGAGGGTAAAAAAGAAGATATGGGGTTTGCTGATGATTAAAGTTCCAACCTTTTTAGGAAATATAACATCGGTCTCTGGTTCTTCTATTTTTGTAGAGTTAACACCACAGGTTGTTTCCGGCTTATTAGTTATTGAAGGAAAAACACATAGGATCGGCCAAGTAGGTAGCTTTGTTAGGATACCACAAGGTTATAACAGTCTTTATGGCGTAATATCAGAGACAGCGGAACACTCATCTGATAAGAATGACCAAACTACCAGTAGAGTAATTAAAGTTGAGCTAGTTGGTGAAGCTATTGGTAGTGATTTTGAGCGTGGAATTAGTCAGTTCCCTTCAATTTCAGAAGAAGTACATTTAGTCACTGAGGCAGACTTAAAAAAAATATATGGTGCTGGAGAGCTAGGACAAATCATAATAGGCAAGCTTTCAAGCTCAGATAGTATTGATGTAAGTATCGATTTAGATAGCTTAGTCAATAAACATAGCGCTGTGCTTGGCTCTACAGGCTCAGGGAAATCGACAAGTGTTGCCAGTTTATTAAGAGCAATTATTACCTCTCATACTCCGAAAATTTTAATGCCATCCGCTAGAGTTGTTCTTTTTGATCTGCATGGCGAGTATTCATCAGCTTTAGGTGATATTGCGAATGTTTTTACCATTGATGGTGAAAAAGGTACTGAAAATTTATTTATACCATACTGGTGTGTCGCTCCTGAAAGCTTGATTGAATTTCTTTGTGGCAATACCCAAGACCTAAAAAATAAATTTTTAGACTTGATAGTGGAAGAGAAAAAAAATTTTCTTAATAACAATCCGAAAATTAACTTAGACCCAAACAAAGTAACAGCGGCAACACCAATTCCATTTAGCTTAAAAAAAATTTGGTATGACTTATATATATTTGATTCAATCACTTGGAATGATAAGGAAATGGAAACACCAGCCTTTATTGATGATGGGAAAGGTGATATCGATAATTTAATACCTCCAAAATTTAGACCTCCTAATACTTCAAATAATGGTTTTACAAAAAAAGGAGGGGATAACAAATGGAAGAAAAACCTTGAGAATATGCGTTCTAAGTTACTTGATAGCCAATATAACTTCTTCTTATCACCTGGAGATTGGACACCGGACACAGGCTACAAATCAAAGAAAGACTTACCAGATTTGATTAGATGTTGGATAGGCGATGATAAACCGATCACGATATTAGACTTATCCGGAATGCCATCTGAGAGGTTGGATCTTTTACTTGGATCAATGCTTGATATTCTCTTTGAGGCAGCAATTTGGAGCAAAAATTTAGATGCAGGTATGCGCTCAAACCCCTTATTACTTGTTATGGAAGAAGCACATCGTTATCTATCGACAGAGAATAGTGGTTTATCTAAATCAATGGTGAGAAGAATTGCAAAAGAAGGTCGAAAATTTGGAGTTGGCTCAATGCTAATAAGTCAAAGGCCTTCTGAGATTGATGAAACTATCCTTTCGCAATGCGGAACTCTATTTTCATTAAGAATAAGCAACTCAGCAGACCGTAGTAGAGTTAAGGCGGCAATGTCAGATAGCCTTTCAGGTATAGTTGATTCTTTGCCTGTTTTAAGGACGGGAGAAGCCATAGTGACGGGGGAGGCAGCAAAGTTACCTATGCGATTTAAGTTTAGAATACCTAAGGATGGTCAATTTCCAAACAGTCACGATCCTCAAGTATCTGAAAGTTGGACTAATGTAAGAAAGGCTCATGATTTTAAAGTTTTGGTGAATGCTTGGCGTTCTCAAAGTACAGAAGTTAAGTGACTAATAGCTAAAGAAGAGTAAATAATATGGAAAGAGAACCAGTAGAATCAAGTAATTTATTATCAGTTGGGTATGACGAAAATAGTTTAACTCTCGAAATTGAGTTTAAAAGCGGCGTTTATCAATATTATGATGTACCACAGTATATTTATGAGGAATTAATTAACTCAAATTCTTTAGGGTCATTTTTTCATAGACTCATCAAGAGTGAGTTTACCTGTAGTAAAGTTTAAAGAGAAAAGTATGTCTGAAAATAATACGCAATTGATTGATGTACAGACGTTAATCAATGACTGGATAACTAGATTACATAATGCTCAAAAAGGGCATTATACTCGTTCTGAAACTTTATACCTTAGAGCTAACTTAACGGGATACGCATTAATCATTAGCTCAACAATAGTTACAGCGATGTTGTTTATGGAAGCAAAAGGTTTGTTGAAGAACATCATGGTTTGTATGAGCATTTTGGCAGCTGTTTTATCTGGTGTGGTTTCTTTTGCTAGATTTTCAGAGCAAGCGGAACAGCACAGATCTACCGCTGGTTGTTATGGGAAACTAAGGAGACAACTAGAAAAACTAAATATTGAAAAAGATTTAATTGAAAGTGAAAAGCTTGATTATAAGCTTAAAATACTGAGAATTGAGTGGGAATATACTTCACAAAATGCACCGTTAACGCCCTTATCCGCGATTGAAAAAAACAGTTACAAGATACATTTAGAACAAATTACCTGTGTGTTTTTAGGTGGTCTTTTAGTGTTTATTGCTAATTTTTTATATTGCACACTAAGCTAACTCCAAGCCACTCGCCACCGTACATTTCAGTAAATTGCTCTATTGAATTAAAGTCCGTAGAGTAATTTCCTTCAGCGGGGTCATACCAGTTACCACTGCTATTGCAAGCTATGTAATGTGTATTGCCATTATTATAAGAAATTGCATAAATGGTCACGCAGTTAGAGATCGTAGATACAGAATTATTTATATAAATATTAGCTTTTAGATTCTTACAGAGTAATTCTATTTCATTCGGGTAAGTCTTCTTTAAATTTTCAAATTTTGATTTATCTTTAAATAATACTGCTACGTTTAAATTATATTTTTCAAGTGCATAAAACATAGCCGCTAGAGAGTTAAGTCCATTTTTTCAACATATTGAGATGGCTCATCGATATCCAAGATGCCAGTTATCTGATAAACATAATCTGCAAAATTGTTTAAGCTAATATTAGGGCGTGTTGATCTTTGTGGTATGAAAAACAAACAGCATGAAGATAAGGTATAATTGAATTCGCCAGAAAACTTTACACCGAACCTACATGCCAAGATTAATGTTAACAGACGGGACATGGAATGTCTTATCAAAAGTAATGTACTTAAGTGGTCGAATTTATAATAAGCCCAACCATAGAAAAACGCTCGAAGGCATACTGTATAAGATGCGCACAGGTATTCCATGGCGAGATTTACCTTCTGATTTTGGCCGTTGGAGTGCTATCTACAGACGGTTTAATTTATGGTCCAAAAAAGGGATTTTGAATGAACTGTTTCGCGCATTATCTCGTGATGCGGACATGGATTGGGTCTTCATTGATGGCAGTATTGTCAGGGCTCATCAACATAGTTGCGGTGCAAGAACTGCTGACAATGAATCAATTGGAAAGAGCCGAGGTGGAAATTCTACGAAAATTCATCTTGCAGTCGATAGCGGAGGGTTGCCTGTTTATTATGAATTATCCTGTGGAAATACGCATGATATCGTCCATGCAGAGTCACTCGTAGCTAATTGCCCAACAAGTAATATGGTTGTCGCAGATAAAGGCTACGACAGTGAAAAACTGAGAGCGTTTGTTCGTGATAATAACGCTACACCCGTTATTCCACGTAAGGGCAACAGTTTAGTAGGCAATGAAGATATTGACTGGTGCATGTACAAATATCGGCACTTGGTTGAGAATGCATTTGGCCGTATTAAGCAATATAGAGGGATAGCCACGCGGTATGAAAAGCTTGAACGAAATTATCATTCAATGCTCGCTTTAGCATTTACTATGATGTGGCTACCAATGTGGGCTGATTGATATATGTACTACAAAGATCAACAGCCCCTAAAGGGAATATTTAATGCTTTTCCATTAAATTGATTGGCTTCAATGTTAAAACGATTTATACGGAGCGATTGCTTGGGGGGAAAAAGGCCAAAGCAAGCTAAAGTTGCTGCGACGCAGTATGCTCCGCATGAGTTACTTTCATTTTTTTGTACTAGTTCAGGAAGTGTCTTAATTTGTAAGAGTGTAGAGTTTTTCATATATTTTCGCTTAGTATCAATAGTTAAAATGTGAACTGAGTCAGAATTTAACCAAAATTGTAGTCCATCAACCAACAGCCAATTTCCCAGCCCCATGCCACATTTTACTTGGCATGGGGTTTGTTAACTCCCACGTTATATTCATTGGCTGGCTGCCGTTATGGCTTTGGTATTTAACCTCGCCGTAGTTTACAAATCCCATAGTTCTGCCGTTTTCGTCTTTGCCTTGTTCTCGCACAAATAACAGGATGGTTTTGCCAGTTTTTTGGTGCTGAATATAACTAAGGCCACGGCCGTGTTCAGGGCGAGCGCTGTTTTGCGTTTGCCAATGGAATAGGGTGGGGCTGATTGCGTAATCGTGATACAGCGTGGTGGGTGAGTAGGTTTTTTCACACTTATTAAGCGTTACAAATAATAGCTCTAGATTTTGGTTTTTAAACTCTAAAACGCCTTCGCGGGCTGTCGATTTTTTATCAAACGAGTGCGCTCCAAATGCAGAAAGTATTTGCTGGCGCGTGTAGCGGCTGTGCAATTTTATGGCGTGATTAGGTAAACACGCTAAATCGCTTTCTTGTTGGTGAATGCGGTTTATTAATAGCGTAATTACTTGAGCAAGTTCGTGCTGTAGCTCTTTGTGTTTAAGTGCTTGTAAGCTTTGTTCAAGCGTTTTAAATCCCAAGCTTTTACCAGTGCCATCCCAAAAATTGTAATGCACCATAAGCGCGTACTGTTGGTTTTGCGCTGTTGGCATAAAGCTAAAGTTGTTATTACATAAATCACGTAAAAAGCATAAATAACTGATTGAGTCGCAGCCGAGTAATTGGGTGTTTATAGCGCGGTAATACGCGGCGTAAATATCGGCTTGTTCTACTGGTATTTCATCGCCTTTTAGCCAATGCCAGCCGCCGAGTTTTTTATCTTTTGGTTTGTATACATCTTCAAGTGTAACTTGTGGGTTTATGCGTAAAAAGTTAGTTAGCGTAAGCGCGTCATTAGTATGTTGCGAATAGCTATTTATAAGCTGCTGTAAACGGCGTTTAGAGTTTATAGCTTGCTGAATATTTTTTAATATTGTTTGTTGTGTGCGCTTTTGTAGCTCTATACGGCAACCCAACGGCAAATGTGGGAAGTTGTTTTCAATTTCGGTTTTTATTGGTTGATTACTTTTACCAATAAGGGCGCGGAATTTACTGGCAAAGTCGTATTCTGGGCGGGCGTTGCCTACAAAGTCGAGTACGGTACAGCACTGCTTTTGGCTGTTATCAGGTAAACGCAGGCCACGGCCGAGTTGCTGTAAAAACAGCGTTAGGCTTTCGGTCGGGCGTAAAAATAGTAAAGTATCAACCTCTGGAATATCGACACCTTCGTTAAAAATATCAACTACACAGAGTATTTGTATTTCGCCTTGGCGCAGTGCTTGTTGCTTAGCCGCGCGCTCATTGGTGTTTTTGCTGGTGAGTACATCGGCGTTTATGCCTGCTAAGTTAAATTTAGAGGCCATAAATTCAGCGTGTTTTTGGCTTACGCAAAACGCGAGTGCTTTAATAGCGTGAACATTGGTTACGATATCGGCAAGGCTGGATATAATTTTGTTAGCGCGGTTGTTTTCACCTGTATAAAGGTTACTTAGCTCGCTTATATCGTAACGGCCGCCTCGCCATGTTATTTGGCTTAGGTCGGTGTCGTCATCTAGTCCAAAGTATTGAAATGGGCATAAATGGCGCTGGTTTATTGCCTCTGGTAAGCGAATTTCGGCGGCTATTACGCCACAAAAATCATCGAGTATATTTGCACCATCTTGTCGCTCTGGTGTTGCGGTTAAGCCAAGTAATATTGTGGGCGTAAAGTGGTTTAATATAGCGCGATAACTGGCAGCGCTTACGTGATGTACTTCGTCTATTACTATGTAGTTGTAATAATCGTGAGTTAAATTTAGCGATTCAATTTGGCTGTTCAGCGTTTGGATTGATGCAAATAATTGGTTGTAGCGTTGTGGTTTGTAGTTACCTACCCACAGCTCACCAAAGTCGTTATTTTTAAGCACACCACGGTAAGCGCTTTGCGCTTGTTTTAGTATTTCTTCGCGGTGGGCTACAAACAAAAAGTGTGCGTTTGGGTTTTTGTCGTAAACGGTTTTAAAGTCGAACGCCGATATTATAGTTTTACCTGTGCCGGTTGCGGCAACCACTAAGTTTTTAAAACGCTTATGTACGCTGCGCTCAGCACTTAGCTTTTCTAAAATAGCGAGCTGATGCGTTTTTGGTGTTATATCAAAATAAAATAGGCTGCTTGATTGCCCAACACCGCGTTGCTCGTTAAGTGAATTAATGAGCTTTTCTTTACACTCAACAGCGCCTGTAAATAGCTCGAAGTCTTTTGATTCCCAGTAGGTTTCAAAGGTACTTTTGGTTTTGGCTATTATGTGTGGGATTTCTTGTGCGGTAATTTTTAAGTTCCATTCAAGGCCGCTGGTAAGCGCCGAATGCGATAAGTTAGACGAGCCAATATACCCTGTATGAAAACCCGTATTGCGCATAAATAAGTAGGATTTAGCATGTAGGCGTTCTTGCTGATTGTTATAACTTAGCTTTACTTCGGTATTTGGTAGGTTTGCTAAAAACTCAACGGCTTTAGCATCCGTTGCGCCCATGTACGAAGTAGTAATAACTTTGAGTTTATTGCCGCTTTTGGTAAACGCTTCCAGCTCATTTTTAAATATGCGCAGCCCTGTCCATTTTATAAATGAGACCAACCAATAAATAGTGTCGGACGATTTTATCTCGCGCTTTAGCTCGGTTTCGAGCGATATACCTGCATTAGCACCGCTAAATAATTCGCTTTGTGTAAGGCCTGTGAGTGGGAATATATCGCTTGAGTAATCTTTAAGGTTGGCCGCAATAGGGTTTTGGGTATTAAATAGCGCGGTAAGTATTCGGCCTTGGCTGTCGATAAGATTTTCGTTGATTAGTTCGTCATCACGAATGTGATCTTTAAGCCAAAGTACAAGGTTGTTGGCAAGGTCAATTTGTTCTTCTAAGCGCTTTTTTGAATTAGGGATTGCATCAATCGCATGTTCAACAAGCTTACCTAAAAAGCGTGAAAGCCATGTTGCGGCTTCGGCCGTTTCAAGCTGGCGCTCACCTACATAAAATTGATCACGATTTAAGTTTTGCTTAATTACTTGCGTAATTAACTGCTCGTAAATACCAATTTGCTGCATTAAAACCACTCCCTGTTTGCGAACATTCAGTTTACTAAAAAATGCAATGTAAACAAGCATTAACTCATTGTTGAACTAAAGGCAGCTGCTAAGACAACTCCCCGTGATCACACCTGAAATTGAATTAATGATGAGTAATTTACAGCATGGATGCTGTTAAAAAGCGTAGCTAGGCCACGGATGGCCTATCTACGCTGGTTACGTTCATATCATTAATTACAATTGAGGAAACAGTGTGATCCTCGGGGCGCTGTGAGATTCCAAAGAGAGGCCGGCGTTTGCCTTTCTTTGGTTGCCGTCGCCAACGCGACATATAACTCAAATTTGCAATTTAAAAGCCCAAGTGCGAGGTAAACTCCCGCCAATTTGAAGGCTGACGCTGAGATATTTCCCCGTGATCACACCCGAAATTGAATTAATGATGAGTAATAGCTGCGCATGGCGGAATTTTGTTCCCGACAAATTCCAAGTACCTAAATCCCTTTAGGCAATGCGCGATAGCCGTGACTTTGCTATGGACGGCGAATACACGGCGTTTACGTTCATATTATTAATTACAATTGAGGATATAGTGTGCTCCTCGGGGTGCTGTGAGATTCCAAAGAGAGGCCGGCGTTTGCCTTTCTTTGGTTGCCGTCGCCAATACGATATTTGTAAATTAATTTAAAAGCTTCGCTTTTCGCGCGAGCAAGCTGTGCGCCTACAGGTGTTTAGGTGAGCTTTGTTTGTTGATTGGGGTAATGAGCTAGTTACTAAAGAGCTAGTTACTAAAGAGAAAGCGCGATGTAAAATCGCACCTACAAATGCTAAAGCTTAATAGGCGTACTTATCTCACAATCTTTGCATACTAAAGAGTAATTTTCTTTACGTTTGCTTGTTTTAGTATTGGTGCTTGAGCACTCAGGGCATGGTGATTTCATTGGTGTATTTGCACTGCAATTACCGCATTTTACAAAGTAGCCATAGCGCCCAAAAAGAGGCAGCAAATTGGTCGCGCTATTACATTGCTTACAAGCTAATGTTATCTCTTTGATTAGATCACTTTTAGGTTTTACTTGTTCAGTAATGGTTTGCTTAGTCGCTATTAAAGCCTCATCGTAAAAAGATTCTGATTCGCTTATCTTTGCAGATACATATGAAGGCTCTTGTAAGTTAAGTGATATGTTTTTCTCTAAAATAAATTGGCAAATTTTGCCCAGGCTTTCTTCGTTAAACCATGGTCTAACGTTAGTGGATAAAAAATGTAAAGCATTAGATGCCGATGCGGGTAGTTTCATCATTTGTAGTAGTTTATCAGCTATGAATTCTGATTTAACTAACCGCTCTTGCGTTGCTTTTGGGGTGTGATCCCTGTTGATAATTGCATTGCTCGATATTGCACAAACACTTTGCCATTCTCGGCCACCAAAGCCTTGTTGTAGCTTACCAAATATTTTTGGCAGTAATAATGGGGCATTGGCTCGTAATAGGCTTTTTAGTACTGCTAGTTGTAGCTCAACTTGCTTTATCGGTGAGGGCATACCTTGCCAGTTACCACGGTAACTTCGGCTCCATTCTTGATGTTCATTAATCGTTACTTCCCCTGTAATACTTTTAGATTCGATGAGAATAAAGCCGTAGGTATATACAATTAGATGGTCTATTTGAGCTGTTTCGTCGTTGTGTTTAAATTTGAGGTCGTTAAATACAAAAACTTGAGGGTGATCTTTAAATGCACGGCGTAAATAAAATGCCACGTCGAGCTCTTGTTTTTGGCCTGCTTGTATTTTTGCAGAGTTACTGATGGTGAGTATTTTATCTTTTAAAATCATGAGGCGTCCATTCAATCATGCATGTGGATAGGATATCACTGATGTACCTAATAGCAATACGATTAAGGCTTTAATGTTGATTAGGAAGCTTTAAAGTCATCGACAACGCGACATATAACTAATACTTGCAATTAAAAGCCTAAACGCGAGGTAAACTCTTGCCTACAATTTAAAAGCTAGGCTTTTCGCGTCAGCAAATTAAGTGTTGATAGCTACCTTACCCAATCTATTATTAAATGTCGTATGTTTGCGTTGTTAAGGTGTCGTATATTTGCTATATTTAATACAAGTAACGAGGGTATTTATTATGACAATAGCAAGTAAAGTAACAACAAGAATAAACCGCTCAAAGCGTTATGTTTTTGATCGTGCTGATTTTGCAGATATTGCTGGTTACGACCAAGTTGGCCGGGTATTAAAAAAGCTGGTTGATAATGGTCATTTATTGCGTATTGGTTATGGGCTTTACACTAAAGCGAGAGAAAATCGCATTACGGGTAAGTTAATGCCGGCATCTCCTGCGGGAGCTGATGGTGTTATATTAGAAGCGATTGAAAAGCTAGGTGTTGACTACAAATTTGATGAGTTTTCACAACGTAGTATCAATGGTGAAAGCTTGCAAATTCCAGCGTCTCTGAAAATAATTACAAATAATCGCTTTAAACGCAAAATTGTCGTAAATAATAGTGCTATTAATGCTAATTGATAGTGACCTGTTTTTAGATGTTGCCGATGCTCTTGGTATGGGTAACCCTGCTATTGTTGAAAAAGATTATTATGTTGTTGCATTACTAAAACTACTTTCTGAATTGTCTTTTGATACGCACTTATTGGTTTTTTCTGGTGGTACCGCATTAACAAAGTCGGGCATTAAAACTCATCGAATGTCTGAAGACATTGATATTAAAATCATACCTACAGATGTGTTTGCTAATATTTCAAAAACACAAAAAAGAAAGGCTAGGAAAGAGTTACATCTTCAATTACTTAATGCCATTAGTCTGCACAACTCTTTTTCGGTAGAAAACCGCCCTACTATTTATGATGAATATCGTTATCAACAAATTGATATACGTTATCCTCAAGCACATTCAAAAGTTCCATGCCTAAGGCCGTTTATTAAGTTAGAGCTGATAGAGACCTTGCTTTATGATCAAGTAGTGAGTAGAGATATATGTTCTTTAATGAATGAGGTCACTCAAAAGCCTCCTGAAGTTGCGCTAATGGGGTTTTCGAGTATTAAGAGTACACAAGCGGAAAAGCTAGTCTCTATGTTGAGGCGAACAGCAAGTTTTGCGCGCGATAATATAAGAGATGATGATCCTGCATTAATACGCCATATTTATGATACGTATTATATTCAACAAGCTGGGCTTGCGAGTGCTTCTGACGTAATGTCTTTGGTAAGTAAAGTTATTGCGGAAGACTTAACGCGTTACTCAAACCAACACGCTGAATTTATGAAAAGTCCGATTGCTGAACTGAAGTTTGGCTTAAGCTTACTACAAACCAATACATTATATGAAGAACGCTTTAACAAATATGTAGTACCTATGGTTTATGGGAATAATAGCCTTAATTGGCAGCAAGCATTTGATGTATTTAAGTTATATTGCAATCAAGTGTTAAATAACATAAAGCTTTAACTGCTGTCGGCAACGCGACATATAACTCAAATTTGCAATTTAAAAGCCCAAGCGCGAGGTAAACTCACACCTAAAATTCAAAAGCTGCGCTTTTTGCGTCAGCAAGCTCAACGCCTACGGTAATCTATACTTTACTTAAGGGTCTAAAACTAATTCAAATGAGTCATAAGTAAACTTTAGGTTACTTATGGTTTCCTGCCTGATTAATTACAACTAAAAGTAAACTTAATTTGACTTTTAATAGCTGTATTCTAATATAAAGCATATAAGTAAACTGTAGTTGACCTTTAATGAGTAACCCCCCTGTAAAAAAAACACTTGGAAGAGTGGTTAAACACACTGAAATGCCTGATTTATCTAAGTCATTTTCGTCAGTGTTACTCGCTGAAGCGATCACTTCAAAGCGAACAGGCATGAAGCTTACGCTAGTTGATGTATCGCAAGCACTAAACATTTCGAAGCCTACGCTGATAAAAATAGAAAAAGGTGATGTTAATGTGCAGTTTTTTAATGTGCTTAAAGTGATGGAGTACTTGGGATTGTCGTTTAGCCTTGTTAGTGATGACGCGTCGCACCACAATAATAAAGAGGTGAACGATGAGCAGTGGTATTAAACAAAATAGGTTAGACGTGTTTATTGGTCATACGCAGAAGATAGGTGCGATAACTCTTGATATAGGCTCTGAAAATGAAATGTTAATTGATAGTGACCTGTTTTTAGATGTTGCCGTAAAAATCAGTAATGAGGCAATTAGCTATACTATTCGCCTCATTGTGTGAGGCGAATAATAATTGTATGTGTGGTACTAAATTGCAAACTGAAAGGTTTGCGTTAGCAATGGCTGTATATTGGCATTTCCCCTACGCTTTGGATCGATGCTAACAAATCCCCAAAATTCTAAAAAGCGATTGATGAATCGAGATTCAATCAGTCTGCCTAATAGCTCACTCGGACTTGAGTATTGAGACGCTGGAGCGTGACTAAGTAACGCTGGGAATGCGGTAATGACTTCGTCAATTAGTTGCTCGACCGAGGCATGTTTTTGTAGTCGCCACAGCATAAATAGCCAAAATGCGCGCAGATCCACGCTATCGGTAAAGCTGTCGAAGTAACGCCAATTGTATTGCATGATGGCGGCTTCGAGCATAGGGAGGTAAAAAGCATTAATCCCCTGGGTTTGATACAGCTTTTGCACCGATTTTTTAATATGAAAATGGCCACTTTTATAGTAAATAATACCGGCAACATCAGCCAAAGTACGCGTGTAGTGTAGGGCGTTAAACTTATCTTCGTTACTGCCTGCAAATTCACTAATACTGATATGGATGGGGTATTTAGAAACAGCAAAGTTAGGTAGTAGCTCAGAGGCTTGTTTGACTAATTTAGCAGGTAAATTGCCTTTAGCCGTTGCTTTAATTGAGCCGCCTTGTTGCATGGCTTCAGTAAAAATTAATGCTAAATAGCTCATCACTGGGCTACTTGATAAATCTGCTGGAGTATTAAAAGTAACTTTTGTTAATTCGTTGAACGGGGCATAGAGCCAATTAGATATTTGCGTTGGGCAAAGCCCGCAAAAATCACTATCGGCTTGGTTGTTTCGCGCAGCTATTGTTTGTTCTGCGACAAGGTTTAGCTCATCTAAACTTAACTCTGGATTCATGGCTAAAGTTTGCGTTATGTCATCAAATATTTGTGCATGCTGTTTAGTAGATACAGTGTTCATACAACAATGTTTGTGCTTTTTGCCACTGCCACATGGGCAGGGATCATTTCGTCCTAGTTTCATTTATTAGCTCGTTCTGCGCAATATGGGTTTAGTGTTACATCATTATATTTGTTAGTAAATAAAAGCTACGAGCAGAGGGCTAACTGGAAACTGACCGTGGATTGTTTTTTCTCTAAAGCGCAGCGCTTCATACCCTTTTTGTGAATAGGCTTTTAATATAAAATGCGCGGCATAAAGCCTCGCCTACAACAATTTGCACAAAGAGAATAAAATGAGGAGTAAATGAGTAGACAGAAAACACATCGTTTTTGGCGTTGTTATTTCTCTAAAAGCACAGCGCTTCATACCCTTTTTGTGAATAGGTTTTTAATATAAAATGCGCGGCATAAAGCCTCGCCTACAACAATTTGCACAAAGAGCAGACAATGAGGGTAAATGAGTAGACATAAAATATATCGTTCTTGGCATTGTTATTCCTCTAAAAGCGCAGCGCCTCACCTCCTCTTTGTGAATAAATGGGCTTAAATACTTGTGCACAAAGAGCAGGCAATGAGGGTGAATGAGTAGCGCTAGGGTTGATAGCGCCCACAGCTAGCAAATTTATTAATATTGGCGGTCGCGATCGTGCGGTTGCTCAAATTGTGTTTTAGGCCCTAGTGGTACTACGCCGGTGGGGTTAATAGTTTTGTGGCTGGCGTAGTAGTGTATTTTGGTGTATTCCAAGTCAATGGTGTCTTTAATACCCGGTACTTGGTACAGCTCAGTGACATAGTTATATAGGTTAGGGTATTCGCTAATTTTTTGCTGATTACACTTAAAGTGGCCATGATACACAGCGTCAAAGCGCACTAAAGTAGTAAATAAGCGCCAATCGGCTTCGGTAATTTGCTCACCAACTAAGTAGCGCTGTTTAGCTAGGCGTTGCTCTAACCAGTCTAGGCTTTCGAATAATGCATGGTAAGCGCTGTTATAAGCACTTTGCGTGGTGGCAAAGCCTGCTTTATATACGCCGTTATTTACCGTGTTGTAAATGCGCTCGTTTACGCTGTCGATTTCTGCTCGCAGTGCTTGCGGGTAGTAGTCGTCGGTGTTGCCGGTTAGCTCGTTAAACGCGGTATTTAAAATACGCATGATGTTTGATGATTCGTTATTAACTATAGTATGGGTTTTTTTATCCCATAAAATAGGAATAGTGGCGCGGCCTTCGTAATTGGCATCGGCTTTTAAATATAATTGGTAGGCGTAATCTAGGTTATAAAGCGGATCGCCGTGCTCACCAAATTCCCAGCCATTTTCGAGCATTTCGGGCTTTACTACGCTAAGTGTAATTACGTTTTCGAGTTGCTTTAATTTACGCATTATCATGGTGCGGTGTGCCCATGGGCAAGCTAGCGACACATATAAATGGTAACGTCCCGCTTCGGGTTTAAATTGGCTATCGGCGGCGTTTGAAATTTGTTGGGTAAAGCGGCTTGCTTGGCGCTCAAACTTACCACCAGATTTTTTAGTGTCGTACCATTGGTCAACCCATTTTCCGTCTACGATTAGTCCCATTATTAACTCCTTAATTTGCTGTAAATGCATAAACACACACCGCATAGCTATGCGGTGTGTGTTTTAAATAACTAATATTACGCTTTGTTTAAGTTACGGTTAATTACGTTATCAAGTGAGAATTTACCGCCACCTTGGATAACTAAAGCAAGTGTGATTGCTAATAGCGCTAGGCCAAATTCGTAACCGTTGTTGCTCATAAATAAGCCGTTATCAATGTGAGTGGTAAATATAGCCACAACCATAGTGATAGCCAGTACAAAGCTAGCAGGTCTTGTTAGTAGGCCAACAATTAAAAATAAGCCACCAAAAAACTCTGCACTACCTGCCATTAAGGCCATTAAAAACCCTGGTGCTAGGCCAATTGATTCCATCCATTGTCCTGTGCCTTCTAAGCCGTAACCACCAAACCATGCAAATAATTTTTGTGCACCGTGAGCGGCAAAAATAATACCAGCAATAACGCGCAGTGGTACTGCAGCCAGTGATTGTTCAGTTTTAGTGATAACGTTAGCAATATTTTTAATAGTCATAATTTTTACCCTTATTGATGTTAAGTAAGTATTTTTAATTGAGTATGTAGCCATTGTAGTTGTTGTTTTGTAATTAAATAATGCCTATTATTTGCTTGATATGTTCAAATAATTTGAACAGTTGTTATTTGGATGAAAAAACCATGAATACACCTCCTATTAGTATTGAAGCGTTACTGGTGCTTGATGCTATTGAGCATCGTGGCAGTTATGCGGCAGCCGCAGAGCAATTAAATAAAGTACCTTCGGCGCTGTCCTACATAGTACAAAAACTAGAAGAGCAATTAAACGTGACTTTGTTTCAGCGTCAGGGGCGTCGTGCTGTGCTAACTCCTGCGGGCAAACATTTACTGACCGAGGGGCGCAAGTTGCTTACGGCGATTAATTCATTGTCGGAGCAAACACAAACAATTGCGAACGGCTGGGAGCCAAAAATTCGTATTGCTTTGGATTCTATTATTGATATAAAACCGATATTTACCAGTATAGAGCAGTTTTTAGCAGAGCATGAAAATATTGAAATAGATGTACAAGAACAGGTAATGAACGGTAGCTGGGAAGTGCTGATTGAAGATAAAGTTGATTTAGTTATTGGCGCGCCGTCGCCAGTGCCGAACCAAAAAGGCATTCGCGCGGTTAAAATAGATGAGTATCAAAGTGTACTTGTGGTAAATAGCACGCACCCGTTAGCAACGCAGCAGCAACCTCTCGATATGAGTAGCCTTGCTCAGTACCGCAGTGTGATAGTACACGACTCTGCAGAGCAAGAAATTCCATGGTCGGCAAATATAATAGAGGGCACCCAGCGCTTTTTTGTTAGCTCTGTTGCGCAAAAAATTGCGGCTATTATTGCCGGTATAGGTATTGGTTATTTACCCAAGCGTTTAATTGAGCAGTATATAGGGTCGGGGCAGTTAGTGGAGGTAAAGCTAACCGAGCAACGACCTTGCCAAGATCTATTTATTGCCTGGAAAATAACTAATAAAGGTAAAGGGTTGCAACGACTTACCTCACTGTTACTACAACCTTAACGTTGCGCTTTTAAAGCTAACAGCCGTGTAAGGCTGTTAGCTAATAGCTGTATTAAATGTAATTTACTACTTAAAAGCCATGGTAAGCTCTTTATTCTTCTAGGCTTTCATCTAGGGTAATTATAATACCAACGGTAATAATACGGTCGCCAACCATTTCACAAATAGTGAGTTTTACGTCATCAAGTTCAATAAAGTCATCTACCTTAGGTAAGCTGTTTAGCGAGGTTTTTAGTACTTGCTCTAGCGTATCGTTTGGTTCAGCAGCAATATGAATATCGTAAGAATAGGCTATGCTGGCTACACTGGTATTGCCTTTAACTCTTAGCTCTTTAGCCGAAAGCTCGGTAATATCTTGATCAATCGTGCTTGAAAAAACACAGTCAACAAACTCGCGGGTATGCGGTTTTAGTACCATAAATAGCTGATCGTCTGCCTGTAATAGTGTAGAGCCGCGCGGGGGAATAATATTATTATTACGGCTGATCATTGCCATTACTGTGCTATCGGGTAGTGCTAATTGCGATAAACGACGGCCAACAGCGCGTGACATTTTGCCTATGGTGTATTCAACAATATCGGCGTCAACATCACCTAAAGCAGTGATCTCTAGCGTGGCTGCGGGAGTCACTGGCGGTGGTAAAGTTAGCTTGAGTTTGCGGGCCATTAAAGCAAGCGTTGAGCCTTGTAGTGTGGCTGAAATTAACACCACAAAAAATACCACGTTAAATATGAGTTCGGCGCCAGGCAGGCCAAACATAAGAGGAAATATTGCTAAAATAATAGGGACTGAGCCGCGCAGGCCAACCCAAGACACTAAGGTGATTTCACGCGCTTTAAAACCAAATAGCGCTAACACCGGAATAACCGCCAAAGGGCGAGCAATAAATATAAGCACTAATGCAATGATCAGTCCCTCAAACCACACATCTAATAACGAGGTTGGGTTTATTAATAAGCCCAACACCACGAACATGGTAATTTGGCCTAACCAAGCTAATCCGTCGTGGAATAAAAACGTACTGCGCTGAAACACAAAGCGGCTATTACCAATAACCACACCGGTAATAAATACTGCTAAAAACCCGCTACCACCAATGTTTGCGGTAATACCAAATGAGAGTAAACCACACGCTGCAACCAATACCGGATACAACCCCGTAGCAACTAATTGAATTTTATTGATTAATTTAACTGATATCCAACCCACGGCTAAGCCGACTAATGCGCCTAAGCCCATTTGTGATACAAACATGAGTAACAGGCCTGTGCCTAGCTCCATGTCGTTTACTAACACTTCGAGTAAGCCTACAGTTAAAAATATTGCCATAGGGTCGTTTGAGGCACTTTCTATTTCGAGGGTGGCTTTTAGTTTGGTGTTTAAATGAATACCGGCATTACGTAGCAGCGAAAATACCGCCGCGGCATCGGTTGAGCCTACAATAGCGCCAAACAATAAGCCTTGTAGTAAAGGAATATCAAGCATGTAAGCGGCAGCAACCCCAGTCACTGCGCTAGTAATAAGTACCCCAAGGGTGGCCAATACGGAGGCGGGTTTCCAGACTTTTTTTATCGCTTTTAAGGGCGTTTGTAAACCGCCATCAAATAATATCATTGCTAATGCGAGCGTACCTAAAGAGTGTGCCGCTGCTGCATTGTCAAAAAATATGCCTCCGGGGCCATCTTCACCAGCGAGCATACCGACCAGTAAAAACATTACCAGTACGGGCAAACCGAGACGAGCTGATAATTTACTGGATACAATACCCAGTAAAATTAATACCGCGGCTAACAATATTATTTGATCAATCAAAAACATATATTATTCTCATTTATGGCTAAGGGCTGGGTTAGGTCGTTATTATAAATTATGCACTAAAGTATGGGATAGTAGTTACTCCGTTGCTAAGTTTGCATTGGTTTTATTTTAATAGATAAAATAATAAGCGATGTTAAACATGGGTTTGTTTACACAAAAATGTTTTTAGCTTTTGATATTGTAGCACTATTCTCATTAAATAGGGAGGGCCAGCGTTATAAATAGCAGGTATTAGTGATCTGCTAAAAACTTGCCAAGCTCGGTGTTAAAGGGCCATTTTTAGATGTCATTTTAGCTCGCGCTTTAGGTTTAATATTTACAGTGAGAGTTTTGGTTCAACTTAGTCGCTTTAGTTTTTAACCTTTTAGATTGCTTTTTAAATTTGCACTTCGCCTTTGGCACTATTACCACTTAGTAAAAGTCATTTACACAATGAGGGGATTATTTATTAATGCATAAGAAATATAATGCTCTACTTATTTTTACTAGCATAGTAATCGTATGCCTAGGTTAAGGCGCGAAAGCAGCACAAGTAAAAAGGATCAGGGAAACTTCCTGATTAACTGAATTATTACAGAGGTTTTTGTCAAGACGTTATCCCTAACTCCACGCCTAACACAGTTAGCCAATGCTGATTTGATCCAACCATTGTCGCATATTAAAAGGGGTATCGAAAAGGAAGCCTTACGAGTAACTACAGATGGTTTGTTGGCACAAAACCCTCATCCTTATAATTTAGGCTCGGCGCTAACTCATCCTCATATCACTACAGATTACTCAGAGTCATTATTGGAGTTTATTACCCCAGCAGTTGAAAGTATTGATGACACACTCGACTTTTTACAACAATTGCACCGTTATACTGCCACTGAACTAACCGCGCAAAATATATGGCCAGCAAGTATGCCGTGTGCGCTTCAAGGTAATGATAGTGTGCCTATTGCTCAATATGGTAGCTCGGTGCAAGGAAAAATGAAGCACACTTATCGTCGTGGGCTAGATATGCGCTACGGGCGTATTATGCAAAGTATTGCGGGTATTCATTTTAATTTTTCATTACCGGATAGCTTTTGGCAGGGGTATCAAACTCTACAGGGTAACCAAGACTCGCTTGCTGATTTTCGTTCTGCTCAGTATTTTGCGCTGATCCGTAACTTTCGTCGCTATGGTTGGTTATTGCTTTATTTATTTGGTGCATCTCCTGCGTTAAGCCGCTCGTTTGTTGATGGCCGCGCGCATCAGTTAGCCAGTTTGGGCAGCGATACGCTTTATATGCCTTATGCAACTTCGTTGCGAATGAGTGGTTTTGGCTATCAAAACGATGCCCAAGCGAGTTTAAATGTAAGTACCAATAACTTAGCTGAATATAGCCGCGATTTAACACAAGCGCTTCACACGCCACATGCACCTTATACGCGTATAGGGGTTGAGGTAAATGGTGAAAAACGTCAGCTAAACGATAATATTTTACAAATTGAAAACGAATACTACAGCGATATTCGCCCTAAACGTGTTACTCACGCGGGTGAAACACCACTGCAGGCTATGAACGATCGCGGGGTTAAATACATAGAAGTACGTAATCTCGATATTAACCCCATGTTGGCGCTAGGTATTGATGACACTCAAATTCGCTTTTTAGATACATTTTTACTGTTTTGCTTATTACAAGATAGCCCAGAAATTGGCGAGCAAGAACAACAGCGCTTGGCACGCAATCATGCCCGTGTGACCGAGCAGGGGCGATGCCCTGATTTACTGCTAGAAACTGCTAATGGTGAGCTTAGTCGCAGTGCTTGGAGCGAACAGCTATTTGCAGAGCTAGATGCTATAGCAGAGTTACTTGATCAAGCTGGTAGCGGCTACAGTGAGGCGATACAACACTACAAGCCATTATTACAACAGCCAGAGCTAACTCCGTCGGGGCTTATGTTGACGCAGCTTGTCGCTAATAATCAGGATCACAGTGATTGGGTAGGGCAGCGCGCCACTGAGCTCACTGCACAATGGAAAAAAATGCCACTGAGCGCAGCACAAAGCGATTACTTTAAACAGCTTGTAAGCTCATCACACGCAGAGCAGCAAAAGTTAGAGGGTAAGGTTTAGCAAAAGAGCAGCTTTTAGGTGTCGGGCTTTAGCTTTTAGATAGATGATACGACCCCGATAAAGTAAACCGCACTAGGGTCGTATCAAGGTCAATACGCCCTATCAAGCTTGGTACTTGGATTTACTTGTAGGTGCGATTTTATATCGCACTTTTTACAATTAAGCCTCAAACTCTGGCCGAAATTAATAAACCACAACAATAAAAGTAAACCCCAAATGAGCCAATACACTTTTTGAAATTTATATTGGCACTTAACTTACCAATGTATAAAACCTTTAACTCTATTCTTTAGTTTGCATATTTTTAGCACGCTGCTCGGCTTCGATCAGGGCTTGAGATTTAGGTTCACGTTTTTTCTCTGCTATTTTAGGTTTTACCGATGAATTTGGATCCCAGCTATCATCTAGCGATAGGTTAGCAAATGGGTTGCTGTTGTCTATTTGCACATTTTGCTCTTTAGGCTCAGCTACTGGTTCTGGCTGTTGGTTTGTATCTGCTTTTATTACAGGCTTTGCTTTACTACCTGGTAGCGGTGCATCGGGATCGAAAGTACGTACTTCGGGCTCTTTAAATTCGTGCTCGGTATTAAATGAAGTTGCTTGCTCTGTGGTGCTGTTTACAGGGGGGTGTATATTCGTTGTTGGTTGCTGCGCAATAATTGGCTCTGGGCTGATATTGGCGGGCTCAATTGTATTTTGAGCTGGCGTTTGATCATTAATTGCTGCTGGCGCTTGTTGAGTAACCTGTTGTTGGCGCTGCTTTTTAGTAGGCAGTGGTGCATCGGGATCGAACATGCGTACTTCTGGCTCGGCAAAGTCGCTGGCATTTTTTATTCGCTCTAAGGTGTTTTTAGCCGCGGCTTCAAACTCTGCGGTATTGGGCTCTGCTTTGGGTTTTTCATTACTAAATGTTGTATTTGTTGTTTTAGCTACGGTTTCTGGCTCGCTAGTACTTGCTTGTGGTTTTGCCAGCGCGGCATCAATTTGTTGCATTGAAACAGATTCTGCCGCAATTTGTGCTGTTGTCGTATTTTGCGTATTTACGGCGCTAGGGTTTGGCTTATCTGCCGATTTAACTACTGGTTTAACTGCCGATTTAGTTACTGGTTTTGTAACTGGCGTGGTAGCAGCTGGGCTCGTTGGCAGTACTGTTGCCACCTCAGAATTACTTTGTTTAGAGCGGCGCATACGTACTAAAACCATTACGCCAATAAGTACTATTAGCAATAATAATAAGCTAGGTAGCAGTAGTGAGGCGGCGCTTTCGGTGTTTGGTTTTGATACTGGCGTAGGTTTTATATTTGCCGGCTTTTGTGCTGCTGCGATGGGCTCTGCGCTTATTTCTGTCGTGTTTGTCTGTGTACTTTTAGCTGCCGGATTTTTTATATCAGTGCTTTTTACATCAGTACTTTTTATATCTGAGCTTTTTATATCTGAGCTTTTTACATTAGCAACGGGTTCATCAGTTGTTACTTGGCTTGTTTGACTAGGGCTTGCTTGTAACTCGGTATTAATACTCGCGGTATTGTCTGTCTCAGAGTGTGTTTTTAAAGGCTCAACAATAGGCGCTTTAACCGGCTCAGTAATAGGCTCGGGCAGTGCCTTCTGCGGCTCTGGATCATTAACAATAGCATGTGGCTTAGGTTTTGGCTGAGTTGGTGTTACTACCGGCTTATTGCAATTTTTATTATAGTCGCGCGCGGCATTGCGGTAGCTGCGGCCCGTTTTGTTATTACTGTGCTGCTGCATTTCTTGTTTTATAAGTATGCACATAGCTTGGTTATAGGCTGCGCTATTAAAGCTATAAAATAGGGCAACACAAAGGGTCAGGCGTGTGAGTATTTTTATCATAAAGTTCAGTAGCGCTTAAGCATCAATAGTTTGATTTTAAGCGCTAATTTAAAATATATCTACTGTGGGCTACTCAATTACCATTAGGCTGCGATATTCGTCGTAGGCAAATTGATCGGTCATGCCGCTTATATAATCTTGAATTAACCGGCAGCGGTAATAAAACTCATAGGCGGTAAAGTGATCAGGCTCTTCTTGCATTGCATCTATGGCGTGCTGATAGCTGTTTAAGTGCTTTTTAGAAAGCTTTCTAACCAGTCGCGATTCTATTAATAAGCGTGAATCGCCATTGAGCGCTCGTTTAAAATCGTCACTGCTTAATAATAGCAGTGGTTTGTAGCAATCGAGCAGACCGTTAATAATACGGTAGCCTTGTAGTTCGAGTTTTTCTACTTCTTTGTTTGAAAATACATATTCAAGCGCCACTTGTTTAAGGGTTATGGTGAGTGCGTGTAAATAGCTGCGATCCTCAAGTAGTGCTTGGTTAAAATCGCCATGATAAATGGGTTCTATGTGTTTAATAAAGCGTTTAGCCGCATGATTAACTAACGGATGCAGCAGCGCTACGCGTAAGTATATAAAAAATTCACTATTAAAATTATAAGGTTGTGCGTTGGCACGCTCAAGTGCGTAGTCTACGGCTTTATTTACAAAGTCTTGATGTTGGCTGTCGTCGATAGTGAGGTTTATAAGTACTTTTGTATAATGACTTTTAAGCTTTTGGCATAATAGCTCGGTGCTTATTATGTCTTTTTCTACGGCGTCTTCTATATCGGCTAGGCAATAGGAAATATCATCGGCGGCTTCCATAATATAACTTGCAGGGTGGCGGCAATACGGCTGAATTTCAAGCGCAGTTTGCAGTGCTTCTACAAAGTTTTTTTCGCTGTAGTAGTAACCGACCTTTTTCATTAAATAGTTTTTGTTTTGTGGTATCTCTTTTTTGTCGAGCCCTGCAGGGCGGGTATATTTTAAAATACCGGCACTTTGGCTGTAGGTTAAATTAAGTAATTGTAATGAGTGAATAATACGTATGCCTTGGGCATTGCCTTCAAAGCTGCAAATGTCGTGTGCTAGACTTTTAAAAACAACCCCAATACCAGAGTTAGGCTGTTTACAGCGCTCGGGGGTTACACTTGCTAAATTATTATTAAACCAATGGTTTATGGCGGCTTCACCAAAGTGACCAAACGGCGGATTGCCTATATCGTGCATTAGGCAGGCCATTTCAACTAGGCTTTCTAACGGCCGCTCTAGCTCGGTGAGTCCGTAGTCTTGCAGCTGCTGATAACTTAGTGATGCAAAAATACGTTGTACTATAAAGCGCCCTACTTGTTGTACTTCTAACGAGTGAGTAAGGCGAGAACGTACCGCGGCGTTACGCTCTAGTGGAAACACTTGGGTTTTTTGTTGTAGGCGACGAATAGCGGCGCTGTTTATAATTCGGCCCCGATCGCTCTCTAGTGCCATTTGTAAGTTAGCGGTAGTGCGATACATACGTGCGGGGGTTATTTTTTTACTAAAATCGATCATCATCTTGTCCTTTTTTAAGTTGATGACAGGCATAGTTTTAGCGCATCGTCATATGTTTTTCATTAATTTGCTTTAATCTATCAGTTTGTATCTTAAATTAATATATTGCTTTAAGATCGAATTACAAAGCAGGTTTTTAGATGTCAGGTAAAGGTTAGCCAAGTGCGGTGATTGTAAGGCGGGAGTTTACCTCGCGCTGTTACTTTGTAGGCGTATAGCTTGCTGGCGCGAAAAGCGTAGCTTTTAATTTTTAGCGCTTTGGTAGAGATGAGCCAAACGCGCTCATTTGCACACATATTTTATAAATAAACATTATGTTAAACAGGGTATTAAAATGAAACAGTGGATTGTAAAGGCAATATCGGTTTGCCTTTTATTAGGGATGAGTAATGCGTTTGCCGCAAAAGAGCAAACGGTAGTACTTATATCAATTGATGGTATGCGCTGGGATTATATAGAAAAACATGGTGCGCCTAATTTAAAAGCAATGGGTGATCGCGGTGTAAGAGCGCAAAAGTTGATTCCGGTTTATCCTACCAAAACGTTTCCTAACCATCTTTCAATTATTACCGGCTTACTCCCTGTTAATCATGGCATTGTTGACAATAGATTTTGTGATAAAGCCCGAAATAATGAATGTTATAGCATGGGCAAAGGCTTTACCGATAGTACTTGGGTTAGCGGTACGCCGTTGTGGAACTTGGCTAAAATGCAGGGACTTAAATCGGCAGTTTATTTTTGGCCTGAATCGGATGCGCGTTTTAACGGCATGACCCCAGACTACTATTTTCATTACTCGCAGCATAGTGACTATCAAGACCGAGTTGATCAAATAGTGCAGTGGTTAAGTTTACCTAAAGCGCAGCGCCCACGTTTAGTTGCAGGTTATTTCTCATTGGTAGATAGCATGGGGCATAAATATGGGCCCGATGCGATTCAAACGCGCGATGCAGTTAAACAACTCGATGAGTTAATGGGGCAGTTACAAGCGCGTTTAAGCAAATTAGATCAAGAAGTAAACTTAGTGATAGTGTCGGATCATGGTATGGCGCAGCTTGATCCAGCTAAAAGTATATTAGTTAGTAGTTTACCTAAAGATGACAACTTTTTAGTAAAAAACACTGGCCCGCGGTTACTTATTTATACAAAACCTGAGGCGGTTAATGCCGATATTGAGGGCTATAAAGCGCGTTTACAACAAGCAGCTAAAGGGCGTTATACGGTATTAACGGCTGAGCAGTTAGCGGGCTATCATTATAATAAAGGCACCCGTGTAGGCGATATTGTAGTGCAAACAACGGCACCAGCAATATTTGCTAGTTCAGAAAAAGCAGGCCCTATAGGCACCCACGGTTATGCTTATACCGATGATATGGCAGCAACCTTTTTAGCTGTTGGCCCTGCGTTTAAAAAGGGTATGAGTATTGAGCAAGTTAATAACTTAGATATTTATCCGGTATTGGCAAAAATAATGGGGCTAAAGCTACTTAGTAAAACCGACGGCGACGGTAAAAGCTTAATGCCCGCTGTGCAGCGAAAAATGATAGTGCATTAATCTGTAGTCTAAAAAATAACAGCTTAGGCTGTAAACTACATAATACCTAAGCGGCTAATTAGCCGCTTTTTTATGCCTGTAAACTGACATGACTATTTTTCACTCAAATTAGACCTCTTGCTAATTGCAAAGTATTTAACTGCCACGTATGTTAAAAATATAACAATAATAAATAGAGAAACTTATGGCAGGGATTGATCAGTTAGTTAGCCGTGTAATGGCAGGGTTGGTGGCCGTTATTATTGGTTTTACCAGCTCAGTAGCACTGATTTACCAGGTAGTTATTGTGCTTGGCGGTACGCCTGAGCTAGTAGCCAGCTGGATTTTAATGCTGGGCTTGGTAATGGGCAGCACCTCTATTATTTTATCGTATTATTATAAAGTGCCAATATTAATAGCGTGGTCGACTACAGGGGCTGCACTGCTAATTTCTACCGCCGATGGCTATAACCTAAATGAGGCCGTAGGGGCATTTATGCTCTGTGCACTATTGGTATTTTTATCGGGAATGACGGGCTGGTTTGAAAAAGTTATGAACCGTATTCCCAGTGAGCTTGCCTGTGCCATGCTTGCGGGCGTATTAGTTACTTTTGGTATTGACGTATTTAACTTTATGAACGAATTACCGTTAATGATTGGCTTAATGGTATTAGTTTACTGCATAGGTAAACGTTACTTTGCACGTTTTACTATGTTAAGTGTACTAATAACCGGCGTATTACTGGCGTGGAATATGGGCCATATTGATACCAGCAACTTGCAATGGCAAGCTAGTAGTTTTGCTTATATAGCCCCAAGTTTTAACTTTCAGGCATTTATTAGTATTAGTATTCCTTTATATATAGTAACCATGACCTCACAAAATTTACCCGGTATTGCAGTACTAAAAGCCCATAATTATAAAGCGCCAATTTCGGCGTCACTTAATGTAACGGGTTTTATTAATTTAGTAACAGCGCCATTTGGCACCTATTCAATTAATTTAGCTGCCATAACAGCCGCCATTTGTATGAGTGAAGATGCAGATAAAAATCCCGATAAACGTTATTGGGCGAGCATAGCCGGTGGCGTTTTTTATATTATTATGGCGCTGTGCGCAGCAACATTAGTAGCCGTAGTGGCCAGCTTACCGCAAGCATTAATTTTAGCTTTAGCGGGCATTGCATTATTTGGCACTATTGCTTCAAGCCTGCAGCAAGCACTGCATAGCTCACAATATAGCGAAGCCGCCATAATTACATTTTTAGTCACTGCGTCAGATTTAACCCTGTGGTCGGTAGGCTCAGCTTGCTGGGGAATTATAGCCGGCGTATTAACGCTATTTATTATCCGTAAGGGTTAAAAGTAGGTTGTAGGGAAGCGATTAGGCGCTAGGTTTTAGGCGTATAAAAATTAAAAAACTCACCACTGGGTGCTACTCCTTTGTGGTGAATTTTCACTTTTACCCGTGCACAAGGCACTAAGCAGACAAAAGGTTTTTTACTAAAGGTGCGATTAAGCTACAGCTACAGCAAACCGATCTTAGTCAGTTAATACCTAAAGCCTGATACCTAAACCTGCTCTTTTACTGCCTTTAAAGCATTGGTTTTAATATATCAAACATAGCGTCTATGTGATCGTCTCGCTCGTTTAGTGCAGCAATGTAACGGTATTTCTCACCGCCGGCATGTTCAAAAATTTCACGGTTTTCGCCCTCTAACTCCTCGAGGGTTTCTAAGCAGTCAGCACTAAACGCGGGGCTAATTATGGCAATATCTTTAATGCCTTGTGCAGGAAAGCTTTCAAGGGTAGCGTCGGTGTAAGGCTTTAACCATTCTGCTTTACCAAAGCGGCTTTGAAAGGTACTTATTACTTGGTCTTTATCAAGGCCAAGCTTTTCGATTACTAAACGTGTGGTTTGTAGGCATAAACAGTGATACGGATCGCCTCGTTCTAAAAATAGTTTAGGCATACCATGGTACGAAAAAACGAGTTTTTGTGGCATACCATTGGCTGCTAAATCTTCGCTAATACTGTTAGCTAACGACTCTATGTAACGCGTATTTTTGTGATAGCCGTTTATAAAATGCAGCTCAGGAACCCAGCGCCATTTACGCAGCACGTTTGATACCGCGTCAAAGGTTGAGCCCGTAGTTGGGCTTGAGTATTGTGGGTATAACGGTAATACAATTATGCGCGTAAGGCCTTTATCGCGAAGTTGTTCCAACCCAGCTTCAATTGAAGGATTGCCGTAACGCATAGCCATAACCACTTCGGTATTGGTATAGCCATGCTCTTTTAATAGCGCATTTAATTTTAGGCTTTGCTGGCGAGTAATATGGGTAAGTGGTGAGCCGTTTTCGGTCCATATACTTTCATAAAGCTTGGCAGAGCGTTTTGGGCGAATACGTAAAATAATACCATGGAGAATAATCATCCATACAAAACGTGGTATTTCTACAATACGTGGATCTGATAAAAACTCACGTAAATAAGTACGCAAAGCACTTGCTGTTGGCGCATCAGGGCTGCCTAAGTTGGTGAGTAATATGCCTGTTTTTTGATTGAAACGCCCATCATGGGGATTATCGGTAACGGCAGAAAATCGCGACACGTTATGCTCCTTCAAGCAAAATATTCAGAAATAACTATTAAGGCATAGTGTAACGAAAAAAAGCACTGTTTAGATCAATCATTTAGTTGTTTTAATTATAATTTTAAAAAATCAGCACGATTAGATACTTTGAGGTTATTACTTTTTATATAAAAACTAAAAAACCTGCCATTTTAGTGCACTGTAAACACTAGGTTACAGGCTGTAAAGCTAAGTAACCATAGTTTGGCTGTAAAATGAGCAATCAGTGAGTTGAAGGCCAGTGTAAATAATACGTTAACTTTTTAATATTTAAAATAAAATGCCGAGTTGCTGGTATTTTAATCTATTTAAGGTGTTAATTTTCTATTTTAGAAGTTATTTGCATACATAGACTAATTATTTATGCATTTTAGTATCTTTTTATTTATATATGTTGCTAGGATGTTGGCAGCAAGGTTTGTATGTAACAACCTTTTATAAATTATAAGAACACAAAACAGGGTCGTCACTATGTCAACATATCGTTTAAACACACTCGCTGTTGCCGTTGCTTTTGCTTTTAGCGCGCCAAGCATGGTTAACGCACAAGAAGCACCGGTTAAAGCTGTAAAAAATATTGAGCAAATATCAGTATTAGGGTCACGCGTATCTAATCGTACTTCTACTGAATCTTCATCTCCTATTGATTTAATTGACGCGGACGATCTAAATAAAGGTGGCTTTACCGAACTTGGGCAAAGCTTACAAGCAACCGCACCTTCATTTAACTTTTCGCGTACGCAAGTATCTGACGGCTCTGATTTATTTAGACCTGCCACTTTACGTGGCTTACAGCCAGATCAAACATTAGTATTAATAAATGGTAAGCGCCGTCATAATCAAGCCATTTTTGGTTTAACCAGTACGGTTGGTGGTGGTTCAGCGGGCACCGATATGAATGCGATTCCGCTAGTTGCTTTAAAAGGTGTTGAAGTACTACGCGATGGCGCTGCAGCACAGTATGGCTCTGATGCTATTGCAGGGGTTATTAACTTATCGCTTAACAATTCAACAGGCGTTACTACAGGTTATGTACAATATAGCGAAACCGGCGAAGGCGATGGCGAAACAGTATCGGTTGGCTTAAATCGTGGTTTTGATTTAGGCAGCGAAGGTGGGTTCATTAACCTATCACTTGAGCACCGTGATGCACAAAGCACTAACCGTGCAGAGCGCGATATTGGCGGCTCACTCGATGTAGCACCGGGTACGCTTTCTAAAGATGTACGCTGGAGCCAAGGTAATGCAGAGAGCGAATTTACCTCACTATTTTATAATATGTCACTGCCGGTTGGCGATAATGAGCTTTACTCATTTGGTGGCTATTCTGAACGTACTGCTTTAGGCAATGGTTTTTATCGAAACTTTGATGAAGCTGGCAAAAACGTAACTCAAGTATACGCAGATGGCTTTTTACCGCAGATTTTTAACGAAGCACAAGATATTTCACTTGCGCTTGGGCTTAAAGGCGAAATTAATTCTGATTGGTATTACGATGCATCGGCTGTGTATGGTGAAAACCAATACGACTTTACTTCACGTAACAGCATTAATGCCTCGTATGCGGCAGAGTATGTTGCTAATAACCCAAATGCGAGTGACGCTGATATAGCAGCTAATGCGGGCCCAAGTGGTGGGTATTCAGGTGGTTTCCGTTTTGATCAAACAACGCTTAATATGGATATAAGCGGTATTATAGATATAGGAAATGAACCTTTGTATGTTTCGTTTGGCGCAGAATATCGTAAAGAAAATTACGAAATAGTCCCAGGGGAAGAAGCTTCTTATGCGTGTGGTTTAGCTAATATGGATACCTCGTATCCGTCAGTTAACGATCCTAATCAATTTGCAGAGTGTGGTTTTCAAGCTTATAACGGTTTGCGCCCTGAAGCGTCAAATTCACAAAGCCGCGACAGTTATGCATTTTATGTAGATGCTGAAACCATGATCACCGATGCATGGAACGTAAGTGGTGCACTGCGCTACGAAGATTTCTCGGATGCAGGCGATGATTTAATTGGTAAATTAGCAACGCGTTATGAGTTTAATGATGACTTTGCCGTGCGCGCTGCTGCATCTACAGGCTTTAGAGCACCGTCGTTACAACAAAGTGGCTATACAGCGTTTACCACTAACTTAGGCTCAGACGGCACGTTAAGCCAATCGTTTACAGCAACCACAGGTTCGGCATTTCCTTCTGCTTTAGGGGTTAATAGTTTAGAGCTAGAAACATCTAAAAACTTAAGCGCAGGCTTTGTTTATGATGTAACCAGCGAGCTTTCGTTAACGGTTGATTTTTACCACGTAGAAATTAAAGACCGTATAACGCTAGGTAGTTTATTATCAGCAGATGATGTGGCATTTAGTGCAGAGGCAGTTGCTGCATTACAAGCAACCGGTGCAGTGCAAGCAAACTATTTCTCAAATTCTTTAGATTCAACTACGCAAGGTGTTGATATTATTGCATCTTACCGTACTGAACTGGACGGTGGTAACTTAGGTATTACTTTTGCGGGTAACCTAAACGAAACTAAAATTGATAATGTAAATGCAGCACCCGGTATTCCAAAAAATGTCGCGCTTGATGATATACAAAGCAGCTTTTTAACAGACGGCCAACCAGGTGAGCGTGGTACGTTAACCTTTGATTATGAGCGCGATGCTTATAGTTCAATGATACGCTTTAACTACTTTGGCGAAACCGATGTTAAATACTTTGCTAACGACCATATTTCGTTACCTGGGTTTTTATCACCTACGGGTTCATTTAAGCCTACCAGCACGGTTGAGTCAGCAGTATTGGTTGATTTAAACGTGACTTACCAAATTAACGATACGTTTGCTGTATCGGTTGGTGCTGATAACGTATTTGACGAAACGCCAGATGAATTAGGTGATGATGAAGTACTTAACTTTATCTCTAATGGCGGATTTAAATACCCATTACGTGCCGTACCTTATGGTTTTGATGGCCGTAGCTACTATGCAAAATTAAGCTTTAGCTTTTAATATTTAATAGCAGCTAAACAGTAACAAGCGCAGTTATTTACTGCGCTTTTTTTTGCCTTAATTTTATACAAATGAGGGCTGTGAAATAGGGGGGGAAGGGGGAGTGACATATTTTTTAAATGGCGCTTTAAATCACTTGCAAGCTTGTAAATTAAGCATACAATCGCCATATATAATTAACCTGAACTTTGGATAATAAATATATCTCAAGCAGCTACTTTCAGCGCTAACTGCGTTGAATTTACTTGCAATAGGCCAGCTATTGACGCGTAAATTCGCCTTGTTTTCACTGAAAATCTCTGGCTAGAGAAAATAAATTTAAATATAACTATGATTTAGTACGTTAGTAAATCTCTTAACCAGAGTTCAGGTTAAGTAACATACAATCTATTTTATAATTAGTTGGTTTATAGGAAAATGATGACTAAAAAATCGAAAACAAAAACGGCCACTAACAGCGCCGTAGATACTGGCCGCGGTGTTATAAGGCACAATGCGTTGGCTGCACTGGTTACCTCTAAAGTGTTTAAACCACAAGTGGTTAAAGCTAAAAAAGGTAAAGGCTCTTTTAAGCGCAGCAACAAGCATTCAGGACAAGAGTCCTATTTAATCGCCGCTTAAATAGCTGTGATCAAATAGGGCTTTTGCTAATGCTTTTAGTTATTAGAGATTAGGTACTAGCTTAACTTATTACTTTCGCCTCGCACTTGTTGCTAATAGTGCTATGTAAACTTCCACCTTCAGCTAGCCTAGTCTCTACCTGAAACTTAATGCCTGAGCGCTGTTTTATTGTTAGGTAGTAAGGCTATATAGTCAATATCGTGACTAGTTAAAAAGGTGATATTTAACGGCTGCGAGATTAACCACTCTATTGCATAGCGTAAGCAAATATCGGCTAAACCATCGCGATAGTAACCGCCACCAATATCAGAATGCGCACCAGCAAACCACAATTCGGTAATGTTGCTTTGTTGGTTCATTAGTGTGGGTTCAAACGCGCGACGCTTTTCATCCAGGGCTACAAAATGTAAGGCTTGAGTAACATTACTTGCTATGGTGTGGTTTTCAAAAATTACATGCTCTGCGCCACGGGTCGCTTTGGTTATTTTTGATAAACCAATAGAGGCAATAGTGTCAAATACACACAGGTATACTTGCTCACTTATTAATGGTTCTAATAATTTTGCTAAGCGCCTAGCGAGTGCAGCGCCTCGGCTAAAACCAGTTAATAAGACAATGTCGCCTAGCTTATAATGGCTTTTAAAATCACTTAGGGCTTGTTTTAAAATGCTAGCTACATCGTCGTTACGTGGTGCGAGTGTTTGATTTAAAAAACGTTTTAAGCGGCTGCCTTTAGTACCAATACCTTGATAATAAAAACTAAGTTGATTGGTTAATTTAGTATTAGGAGAGTTATTAAGTTGTCCGCCAGCGAGTAAGTGTAGTTTAAGAATATTAGAAATACTGCTGTCTTCTTTAAAATGATCAGCACTAAACTGCTCGGCGTCTCTAGGCTCAGCACCGGTGCCATCAAAGTTAAAAATGAGTGTTTTAGCCGTCATTGCATATTACCTCCTAAGCTTTTTTACTTTATACCCAAAGCAAGCCTTTGAAATGCTGAACTTTGCATTTTGAGATGGTTTGGATATATAATGTAAAAGTGTTAAATATTAATGACAGCGGTAATAAATTCACCGCTGTGGTGTTTAAACTCTGCAAAACTTTAGGGTCTGTTAACCTTTGCGGATTAAAATTTGTTCAAACTAGGGGCGATTTAATCACGGCGCGAGATTTTTAACCTAGTGGGCTAAGTAAAAACCGAGCAACAAAGAGTTAATCGCCCCTAGGCAGAACCCTTCGGGCAGCGCATGTTTGGCATTGATGCTACGTTATCGCCTATTTATGGGGAATAACCACACCACATAGGCTCTGCCTTGCCTAAATACCAAACACACTGCTGCAAATTTAACCTTGAAAGATCAACAGACCCTAATGTAACTTCATTTTAGGGCGTACCACGCGCAGTATTTTTTCGCTGATCCACAAGGCAAAGGTTTTTGCACTGCCGTGAATGGCGCGTTGATGCATGCGATAGAGCGAAATATACATAAAGCGGGCAATTTTACCTTCAATAAAAAAGCTATTACTGGTGAGATTACCCATTAAATTACCAACTGTACTGTAGCGAGACAGATTAACTAAAGAGCCGTGATCGCTGTACTTAAAGCCACTCAATGGTTGCTGTTTTAATGTGGCTATAAGATTTTTTTCAACACATTGCGCCATTTGATGCGCCGATTGCGCCCGCGGTGGCACTTGTTTGCCGTCGGCTTGGGTAAAGGCGCAGCAATCGCCCAATACAAAAATGCTGTCATCAACCGTGCTTTGTAAAAATTGGTTAACTTGAATTTGATTGCTGCGAGTGAGCTCAAAAATACCTAGGTCTTTAATAAAATCAGGAGCTTTTACTCCTGCAGCCCAAAGCATAATATCGGCATTAATGTGCTCATCGTCTTTGGTAATGAAGCCGTGCTCGGTGGCCTCTTTTACTTGCGTTTGTTCGCGTACATTAACCCCTAATTTTAGCAGCTCGCGCTTGGCACTAACGGCAATGCGCTCGGGAAGTGCGGGTAAAATGCGTGGCCCGGCTTCAATTAAATGAATATGTAAACGTTTGGACGACATATTAGTTAAGCCGTATAGCTTTAATAACTCAGAAACATGATACAACTCAGCCGAGAGTTCTACACCGGTTGCGCCGCCGCCCACAATGGCAATGTTTAATGATTGTTGTTGATTGTCGTCTTGGTGCAGGCGGGTAAAGCTGTCGAGTAACGAATGCTGAAAGCGCTCTGCTTGCAGATTCGAATCTAAAAAGTAGCAATGCTCTTTTATACCAGGGGTATTAAAGTCGTTACTTACGCTGCCTATGGCAATAACAAGGTGGTCGTAGCGCACGTTGCGCTCGGGTAAAATAGTGTGGCCTAATTCGTCATAAAGTGGTGCGAGGGTAATGGTTTTATTGCTTTGGTCAATATTACAAAATGTACCAAGCTGAAAGCGATAATGATGTTTAGCGGCATGAGCGCTGTACACTACGCCGTCTAAATCTGGGTCAATAGAGCCGGTCGCTACTTCGTGCAGTAACGGCTTCCATATGTGGGTGCGGTTTTTATCTATGAGTAGTATGTCTGCGTGTTTTTTCTTTCCTAGTTTATGTCCTAGTTGGGTTGCAAGCTCTAATCCGCCAGCCCCACCGCCAATAACGACGATTTTAGGTGTGGTAATATTCATAACGCTGCCCTTAAAAAATAATATACCCAAGTGATCTGTATTTTTTATTGGTTTTTTAAGGTGACTTGGGTATCAATAAATTATTTTGGCAACAAGTAGTTATTACTCATTCTATGGCTGCCTAGTTTGCGCCTAAATAAAACTGATGTCAGCAATAAATAATGTTATTTGTTGTATACTGAGTTGCAAATATTTCATCTACACCGCATTTTTATAAGCATGACTATTGTTTAGTTATCTAAAGGACATTTATGAGCGCGCCACTAATTCAATCACTTGAGCAACACTTTGGCTTTAATCAGTTTAGAGGCGGGCAGCAGCAAACCATAGAGCAGTTGTTAAATGGGCAATCGTCGTTGGCAATATTCCCAACCGGCTCGGGTAAGTCTTTGTGTTATCAATTAACCGCGTTGCATTTACCGAATTTAACCTTAGTGGTATCGCCCTTATTGGCATTGATGAAAGATCAAATTAGCTTTTTAAACAGCAAAGGTATTTATGCTGCCAGCCTTGATTCGAGCCAAGATCAAATGCAAAGCAGTACCGTAATGAACGATGTTCGCAGCGGTAAAATTAAAGTCTTAATGGTGTCGGTTGAGCGCTTTAAAAATGAGCGTTTTAGAGAGTTTATTAACCAAATAGCAGTGTCTATGTTGGTTGTTGACGAAGCGCACTGTATTTCTGAGTGGGGACACAACTTTAGACCCGACTACTTAAAACTACCACGCTACCGTGAAGAGCTTAATATTCCGCTGGTATTATTA
Organism: Pseudoalteromonas sp. JB197; assembly: GCF_002332205.1. Lineage (NCBI taxonomy): Bacteria > Pseudomonadati > Pseudomonadota > Gammaproteobacteria > Alteromonadales > Pseudoalteromonadaceae > Pseudoalteromonas > Pseudoalteromonas sp. JB197. Next base: position 223,635 of record NZ_NRGZ01000002.1, on the reverse strand, counting down.
TTAACCGCCACCGCGACTAAAAAAGTAAAGCGCGATATGGCCGAGCGCTTTGCCATTGCCCCAGAATGCATTGTACAAACCGGTTTTTACCGCGCTAATTTAGACTTAAGTGTGCTGAGTGTAAAAACGGCGGATAAAAATACCGAGCTTGCTAACATTATTAGCGCACAAAATGGCCCAGGTATTGTGTATGTTACCTTGCAGCAAAGTGCCGAACAAGTGGCTAATATGCTTAGCAATCAAGGGCTGCAAGCTGTGGCGTATCATGCTGGGCTTGAAGATACACTCAGATGGCAAATTCAAGATGACTTTATGGGTGGTAGAATTAATGTAGTAGTGGCTACGATTGCTTTTGGAATGGGCGTAGATAAAGCCGATATTCGCTTTGTTATTCATTACGACTTACCTAAATCGATTGAAAACTACAGCCAAGAAATAGGCCGAGCAGGGCGCGATGGTAACCCGTCACAGTGTTTTACCTTAGCCAACCTTGATGGGTTAAATACTGTAGAGAACTTTGTGTATGGCGACACCCCAGAGCTAAGCGGTATTGAGCATGTAATTAACGATATTCGCCAGCACCACAGCTCGCAGCAGCAATGGGAAATGCAAGAATATAGCCTTTCAAGCGACAGTAATATTAGGCAACTTGCGCTTAAAACTTTGTTAGTACAGCTAGAAATGCAAGGTGCAATTACGCCGCAATACGCTTACTACGCCGATTTTAAATATAAGTTTTTGGTTGATAAAAACGAGTTGCTAGGCCAGTTTGATGAGCAGCGCCAAGCATTTTTAACGCAAATATTTAGCCATACCGATTTTAAAAAAGTATGGGGCACGCTTAATTTTGATAGCCTGACACAAGCCGCGCAAGTCGATCGAAAACGAGTGGTTGCGGCGCTTGACTACTTAGCCGAAAAACAGCTTATTACCCTAGAAACCAAACGTATTACCCAAGTGTATAAAGTGCATAGTGAGGTGATAAACAACCCTGAACTTGCGCAGCAACTGCATGATTATTTTACCGATAAAGAACAAGCCGAAATAAAACGTATAGCTACATTGGTACGCTTTTTTGAGTTGCAAAGCTGTTTAAGCTACAACCTTGCCCGTTATTTTGACGATCAAAATGCGCCCCAGCAATGCGGCCATTGCTCAGTATGCAGAGGCCACAGTGTTAAGCTTGAATATTCAGTGCAAGCAGATGTTGTTGATGAGAGTGTAATTTATCAAAAAGTAGATGAGTTTTTACAGCATCTAGCCAGTAAAGGCATTAATAACGTAGGTGTAGAAACCCAATGTCGCTTTTTAGCGGGCATGAGCGTGCCTTTATTTGCACGCAATAAAGTGCGCCAATTGAGTGGTTTTGCGCTGTGTGAAGCGATGCGCTACAGTGATATTAAAGCGAAATTACTGGCGCGTCAGCTAGCATAATATTAGCTAAATTTAACCTAGTTAGCCTTTAAAATAGCCCCTAGAGATAGATTTACTCTGCCGATTTGAGCTTAGTTGGTGTATCCTAGTGGCTTACTTTATTTTATTAAGCCACTATGCCTCAAATTGTTATTCCGGTTAAAAACCTCACCACCACCCCAGAGCCTGTTACGTGTGCTAATTGCCAAGCCTGTTGCTGCCAATTAGAAGTACGCATAGTGACAGATACCGGTGTGCCATTTCATTATATTGAATACGATAAATGGGGCAGCGAAGTAATGAAACGTGCCGATGATGGCTGGTGCCAAGCCCTCGATCGCAACACACTCATGTGTTCTATTTACGAAAACCGCCCGTTAGTGTGTCGCGAATTTGAAATGGCGTCAGATGAGTGTATTACCGAGCGCGAGCTAGGCGGAATTTAAATTATTACAGCAAACGTAAAAAGGGCCCAAGGCCCTTTTTAAATGTGTACTAATTTAATGTAATTGGTATAACTATAAAACTAATAGCAGCCGATTATTAATCGTATTTAGCTTCAAGCTCTTGTGCGGTATGAAATTTTTCATGGCTTTGTAATTGCTCATCGTACTTAACTAGGTTTTTAAAGTGCGCTAGTTGACCTGAGTTTTTAACAATTTCGACAATAAACGACATCATAAAATCGGCGCCGGTTAGGGTGTCGCCTACTAAGTAACGTTTGCCTGCTAGGCGATCGTTAAAGTAGCTTATTACTTTAGCTGTTTCGGCGTCGGCGTAACCTTCTAAAAACTGGGTTTTAGCGCCATCTTTTAATACAAACATTTTAAGCAGCAGCGGTAAAATAGCTGAGCTTTCGGCAAAGTGTAGCCATTGCTGATAATCAACATAATCGCTAGTGCCTGCTTTAGGTGCAAACTTTCCGTTACCGTATTTAGTAATGAGGTAATCGGTAATTGCGCCCGACTCGGCAACAATAATCCCATCATCTTCTATCACCGGCGACTTACCAAGCTGATGAATATGTTTAAGTTCATCTGGGGCTAAAAAAGTGTCTTTATTACGTTGGTAAGCAACTATTTCATAATCTACGGCTAATTCTTCTAGTAACCAGATAATACGTTTTGAGCGTGATTTATTTAAATGATGTAGCTTGATCATAGTAATCCTTGTTGCATTGCCATTTTGTACAGATAACAACGCATTAAATTTAAAGTGGGCTGTTAATTTTAACTACGGTTTTACCGAAGTTTTTCCCGCTGATCATATCGTTAAAGGCAGTAATGGTATTTTCGATGCCTTCTACCATATGTTCGCGGTATTGAATTTTTCCATCTTGTAGCCATTGCTGCATAGCGGTTGCAAACTCATCATAACGATGGCCATAATCGTCAAAAATAATAAAGCCTTGCATCTTAATACGCTTAGAGAGTATTTGCCCCATTAGCATACCCAAACGATCAGGGCCTTCTGGTAAGCTGGTTGCATTATACTGCGACACTAAACCACACACAGGTACGCGTGCTGATGTATTGAGAAGGGGTAATACGGCGTCGAATACCTTGCCGCCCACATTTTCATAATAAACATCAATACCGTTATCACAGGCTTGTTCAAGTTGCTGTGCAAAATTATCTGCTTTGTGATCAATACAGGCATCAAAACCTAATACTTCTACTGCGTGCTTACATTTTTCACTGCCACCGGCAACGCCGACGACTCTACAGCCTTTAATTTTTGCAATTTGGCCAACGGTAGCGCCCACAGGGCCTGTTGCTGCAGCAACGACCACGGTTTCACCTGCTTTAGGTGCACCAATATCAAGTAATCCCATATAAGCGGTAAAGCCCGGCATTCCCATAATACCTAGTGCATACGAAGGATTAGCAGGCTCTTTGCCTAATTGCATTAACCCTTCGCCGTTGCTAATAGCGTAGTCTTGCCAACCAGTGTAAGCCAATACCCATTCGCCTTCGCTAAAGGAGTCGTTTTTAGACTCTTGAACTTGGCATACAGTTGCCCCAACCATCACGTCGCCAACATTTACTGGGTCGGCATACGATTTAGCGTCGCTCATGCGGCCACGCATGTAAGGGTCAAGGGATAAGTAAATGGTACGCAGTAATACTTCACCATTTTTTAATGGCGGCAGCTCTAGTGTTTTTAATGCAAAGTTTTCATCGGTAGGAGCACCGTGTGGGCGTGATGCTAACGTGAGTTGTCGACTGGTTACTGACATATAAAATCTCCAATAGATGAGTGAACTACTTTGATCTGAATGTTTTAGTTTGTGTTTAAAGCAAAGTTGAAACTAAACAATAATGCGCAGATAAGTAGTAAGAAACCTGAGCTCCGGAGAATAAACTTATCTCAAGCAGCTATTTTCAGCGCTAACTGCGTTGAATTTACTTGCAATAGGCCAGCTATTGACGCGTAAATTCGCCTTGTTTTCACTGAAAACCTCTGGCTAGAGAAAATAAAATTAAATATAACGATGATTCAATACGTTAGTAAATCTCTTAACCAGAGCTCAGGTTAAGTATGTATATCTTAATACAGGAGTTTTGGGCACACGGTTAAAAAATCAACCCCAAGGTGTGAGTATTTACTCTAAGGTGAGTTTATAAGTGGATTAACTGATTTCTATAGCGCTATAACTTTTATTTAAACTACTCTAAAATGAATGCTATTAACTTAACAACAATAGATGCGAAATTATTATGCACCCACACATTAGTAAGCTTTATAACAGTGCGTTAAAGCCAAGCCGATTAATTATAGGCCTAATGAGTGGTACCTCGTTAGATGGGCTTGATGTTGCCTTATGTAAAATAACTGCCGCGGGTGTGCATACCCAAATTGAGGTTTTAAAGTTTACTACGGTTGATTATAGCGATGATTATAAAACAAAAATAAAGCAGGTATTCGCCAAGCGTGAATGCAACTTAGAATACCTTACGTTACTGCACCCTTGGGTTGGTAAATTACATGGTGACATGGTTAATCAGTGTTTAAAAAGCTGGCAGATAAACCCAGCCAACATAGACGTAATAGCCAGCCACGGACAAACTATTTACCATTGCCCTAAAAGCCAGCATCAGTATAACGACTTTAACAATGGCACTTTACAAATTGGCGATAGCGACCAAATAGCCGTTACTACAGGTATTACTACCATTGGCGATTTTCGGCAAAAGCATATAGCAGCAGGCGGCGAGGGCGCACCACTTGCCGTGTATGGTGATTATTTATTTTTTTCAAGCTCTGACGAAAATCGTATTTTACTCAATATGGGCGGTATAGCTAACCTCACTTTTTTACCCCAAAATGGTGATAGCAACGCAGTATTTAGCTCTGACATTGGCCCATGTAATACCATTATGGACGCCTATGTGCAGCGTTATTTTAATAACATGCATTACGATGAAAACGCTGCGATAGCGAAAGCGGGCGTTATTAATAGTGCGTTACTAACAGCGCTTTGCGACAATCATTTTTTAACCCTAAAAATGCCAAAAACTACTGGCCCTGAAGTGTTTAATTTGGCTTATTTAGAGGCTGCGCAACAGGCTTCAAATACCCAAAAGTTAAGTCATCAAGACGTAATGGCCACCTTAAACCGCTTTACCGCAGAGGTTATTGCCAATGCGCTAAATACGTGTGTAAAAATGGCGCCCAATAGTGTGGTGTATGCCAGCGGCGGCGGCATTCACAATTTACTCTTAATGCAACATTTAGTAACGCTTTGTCCGGCCATAAAAGGTTTTAAAAATACTCACGCATTAGGGGTTGATCCCGACGCGAAAGAAGCGGTACTTTTTGCTATTTTAGCTAACGAATGCTTAGCCGGTGAGCAGCTACACCTTGATAATAAAGCTCAAGGAATTGCAGGCGTTACTATGGGTAAAGTGAGTTTTGCAGATTGAAACCACATATTCTAAGCTTAAGTTTTTAGGTGAGACCTAGCCAAACTCACTGTTTGGCCTTTGCATAACTGCGACTTACTGTTATAGGGTAAGCTTATTTTTTTGCGCGGCCATTAGCGTGAATATTGTTTTGTAGTAATTAATTGCAGCTGCGCTTTAATTATTATAAAAATGTTATTGCTTATTTACTTTTTAAAGATGCACCAATCCTCCCTTAGTTTCGCCCCTCAGGCCTTAGTGGTGCACTTTTATAACTAAAAAGACCAAACCCATCCAAATCAACTATGCGCTTTTTTAAAACATAAGGCATAGTTATTAAATGCAGTGTAAATGGGCTGTTAATAACTATTTTTGACTATATATATTCATATAATCTGAATGTATATTCATTCCTTGGTTGACTCAGCGTTATTTTACGGCTAGTTTTTATCCCCCCTTTGATTAAAGTTTTCACTAATAAATACTGCACTATACTAATTCAAAAAAATTTTACAGTGGCTGTTTTAGGCATTTTAACGATTTTTTGAATGAGATAAGCGCATACCTCGAGTATATAAAAATATATGACTTAATTAGTAAGCACAATTTAGCTGATAGCAATAGGCTGATGAAATAGGAATAAGTAATGAATGATATGAGCAAAAAATCCCAAGGTCTTTATCGCGCTGAATTTGAACATGACAGTTGCGGCATTGGCTTTGTCGCTAACCTTAAGGGTAAAAAGTCACACGATATTATCGAAAATGCACTCACCATGCTCAGCTGCATGGAACATCGTGGTGGAACAGGGTTTGACGTTAAAAGTGGTGATGGTGCTGGTATTCTTATTCAAATTCCTCATGAGTTTTTCCGTCAAGAAACCGCAAAGCTAGGGTGGACACTGCCAAGTGCCTTAAACTATGGTGTGGGGATGATTTTTTTCCCACGCGATAAAGCACTTAGCGACGCGTGTAAAAAAATACTAAATCAAAATATTGCCGAACTGGGTTTAACCTTAATAGGGTATCGGGATGTTCCGGGCGATAACTCTATGTTAGGCGCGGCTTCATTTGAAAGCGAGCCAAATATTGAGCAAGTGTTTATTGCTAAGCCGCAAGGGCTAAGCGCACAAGAATTTGAACGTAAGCTGTTTGTGCTGCGTAAATACACCTCGCATAAAATTAATGGTTTAGATTTCACCGAACGTGACGAATTTTATGTAACCTCAATGTCATCTACCAAAATTGTTTATAAAGGCCAGTTTACTACCGAGCAAGTGCGCCAGTATTACCTTGATCTGCAAGACGAGCGTACTATTTCGGGAATGGCGATGTTTCATTCTCGCTTTTCAACCAATACTTTTCCTGCTTGGCGCCGTGCGCAGCCGTTTCGTTATATAGCCCACAATGGTGAAATTAATACGGTACGCGGTAATATTAACTGGATGAATGCTCGTGAGGCATTGTTTAGCTCGGTTAATTTTAGCGATGCTGAATTGAACATGTTAAACCCAGTGTGTAATAACGATAACTCAGATTCGGCTAACCTTGATATGGCTATTGAGCTATTAGTGCTCAGCGGGCGGTCTTTGGCGCAAGTAATGATGATGATGGTGCCAGAAGCATGGCAAACTCAAACCGATATGGATGCCACTAAACGTGCATTTTACGAGTATTATGCCTGTATTATGGAGCCATGGGATGGCCCGGCATCGTTATCGTTTACCGATGGTAATATTATTGGTGCAACCCTTGATCGTAATGGTTTGCGCCCTTCGCGTTACTTGTTAACCGAAGATGGCATGCTAGTAATGGGCTCAGAAACCGGCACTTTATGTATTGACCAATCTACTGTGGTTGAAAAGGGGCGTTTGCAACCGGGTAAAATATTTATTGCTGACTTAGAGCAAGGTCGCATTATTAGTGATGACGAAGTAAAACAACACGTTAGCTCGGCTCAGCCGTATGCTCGTTGGTTAGCTGAAAACAAAATTGAATTAGACAATTTACCCGTTCCTAGCGCGTCTTTTGCCCAGCCGCCATTGGCAGAGCTGCGAAAAATACAAAAAGCATTTGGTTACACCAGCGAAGATCTTAACCTAGTACTAGCGGGTATGGTTGGTACGGCTAAAGAGCCACTAGGCGCTATGGGTACCGACACGCCGCTTGCAGTGCTGTCGCATCGCCCGCAACAATTATCACATTATTTTAAGCAGTTATTTGCGCAAGTAACCAACCCACCTATTGACCCTATTCGTGAAGAATTGGTTATGTCGTTGCGCGGTTATATTGGCCGCTCACTTAACTTGCTCGATGAAACACCTGGGCATTGCCATAAGGTTGAAATAGAACAGCCTGTATTGACCAATGAGCAATTACGCAAACTACAGTATATAGATAACAATCATCTTCAAGCTAAAACGATCGACATTACTTTTAAAGCCAGCGGTGGGCCAGGTGCACTAAAAAGAGCACTGGATCGTATTTGTTTATATGCCAAAAATGCCGTTGAAGATGATTATGAAATACTCATTTTAAGTGACCGTGGCGTAGACAGCGACCATGTTGCTATACCTTCGGTATTGGCAACAGCTGCGGTGCATCACTATTTAATTCGTGAAAAACTACGCTCATCTGCCGATATAATTTTGGAGTCGGGTGATATACGCGAAACGCATCATTTTGCTACTGTTATTGGTTATGGCGCTGCGGCAGTTAACCCGTATTTAGCCCTAGAGAGCATGTATGGTTTACGTGATGAAGGCGTACTTGATACTAACTTAACAAATGAACAAATTACCCAAAAATACACCAAAGCGGTAGGCAGCGGCTTGTTGAAAACCTTCTCTAAAATGGGCATTTCAACGCTACAGTCGTATTTAGGTGCGCAAGTTTTTGAAGCCTTGGGTATTAATTCGGAGGTTATTGATCAGTACTTTACCGGTACGGTTAGCCGTATTGAAGGCTTAAGCCTAGATCAAATTGCCCAAGAGGCGCTATTACGCCACCGTGAGGGTTTCCCTGAGGCCAACCGCATTGCTATAGATAAACTACTGCCTACGGGCGGAGAATACTCGTGGCGTCATGATGGTGAACGGCACTTATTTAATCCCACGGTAATTCGCTTACTGCAGCATTCAACAGCCAGTAATAATGTTGAGCAGTTTAAGCAGTATGCAAAAACGGTGGACGATCAAAGTAAAGAAGCCTTTACCTTACGGGGGTTATTACAATTGAATAGCGATCGTCCTGCTATTGCCTTGAGCGAAGTGGAACCGGTTGCCAACATTTTCAAACGCTTTGCCTCGGGTGCCATGTCGTTTGGCTCAATTTCGTGGGAAGCACACACTACTTTAGCTATAGCTATGAACCGCATTGGCGGTAAAAGTAACAGCGGTGAGGGCGGCGAAGACCCAATTCGTTATACTGCGCTTGAAAATGGCGATTCGATGAATTCGCGAATTAAACAAGTGGCTTCGGGTCGTTTTGGTGTTACTAGCCATTATTTAGCGAATGCCGATGAGCTACAAATAAAAATGGCGCAGGGCGCAAAACCGGGCGAAGGTGGGCAATTACCAGGTGATAAAGTAGATGCATGGATTGGTAAAACTCGTGGCTCTACGCCAGGGGTGGGCTTAATTTCGCCGCCGCCACACCATGATATTTATTCTATTGAAGATTTATCGCAACTTATTTTCGATCTTAAAAACGCCAACCGTGACGCGCGCATTAACGTTAAATTAGTATCAGAAGCGGGTGTAGGTACGGTTGCATCGGGTGTGGCAAAAGCCTATGCCGATGTGGTACTGATTGCGGGCCACGATGGCGGCACCGGTGCGTCACCACTGAGCTCAATTAAACATACGGGCTTACCGTGGGAACTGGGTTTGGCTGAAACGCATCAAACTTTGGTGCGTAATAAACTGCGTAGCCGTATTACGGTACAAACCGATGGGCAACTTAAAACGCCACGCGACTTAGCCATTGCAACGCTACTTGGTGCAGAAGAGTATGGTATGGCTACCACAGCATTGGTGGTTGAGGGATGTATTATGATGCGTAAGTGTCATTTAAATACTTGCCCAGTTGGTATTGCCACACAAGATAAAGGCCTGCGCGACAAGTTTACTGGTCGTGCCGATATTTTAGTTAACTTTTTTACCATGATGGCAGAAGGTTTACGCGAAATTATGGCTGAGCTTGGTTTTAGAAGTATTGAAGAAATGGTAGGCCAAACTCAGTGCCTTACGCAGCGCAAAGATGTTGACCATTGGAAATACCAAGGCGTTGACTTAACTCCACTATTACACAAAGCAGAATGCGCTGAAAACGAAACTCTGTATCAATCAATAAAGCAAAAGCATTTAATCGACGACATTATCGATCGCAAAATGATCAAAGATGCTCAAGCGGCACTAGAGTCTGGGCAAAGTGTGGCGCTTGAATACGATGTGATTAACACCGACAGAACCATAGGGGCGATGATCTCTAACGAAATCTCTAAAAAGTACCATGCAGATGGCTTACCGCAAGATACTATTAAGGTTAAGTTTAACGGCTCAGCGGGACAAAGCTTTGGTTGTTTTTCAACCAAGGGTTTACGTTTTGAACTTGAAGGCGATGCCAACGACTACTTTGGTAAAGGACTCTCTGGCGCAAATTTAGTGGTGTACCCTAGTAAACAAGCTAAGTTTGCTGCTAGTGAAAATATCCTCATTGGTAATGTGGCCTTTTTTGGAGCAACTTCGGGTAGCGCCTTTATACGCGGTATAGCGGGGGAGCGTTTTTGTGTACGTAACTCGGGCGCAACAGCCGTTGTTGAAGGTGTGGGGGATCACGGTTGTGAATACATGACCGGCGGTAAAGTGGTTATTTTGGGCGCAACTGGTCGAAACTTTGCTGCAGGTATGTCGGGCGGTGTTGCTTACGTACTTGATGTAAATAATGACTTTGCGGCTAAATGCAATATGGAAATGGTCGCACTTGAAAGTGTAGATACCGACGCTGAAAGCCACGAATTAAAAGCCTTAATTAGCCAACATTTTGATGCTACAGGTTCAGATGTTGCCAGTGATTTATTAAAAGATTGGAACAGCAATGTTAAGCGCTTTGTTAAAGTAATGCCGGTTGATTACAAACGCATGCAAGGTTATATGAATGATGTACGCAGTAGCGGAAAATTCACCTCAGAGTATGACATTGCCGTAGAAGCATTCGACATTCATTTAAACAACATAGCTAGCGCTAAAGCTTAAGCTGCCAAGGAGAATATATTATGGGAAATCCAACAGGGTTTATCAACGTAGGTCGTGCCTTGCCAACTGAGCGTAACGCAGGTGAACGTTTAATTGACTGGCTGGAAGTATATGAAGAAATACCACAAGCAGATGTAGAGCAGCAAGCTTCGCGTTGTATGGATTGTGGCGTGCCGTTTTGTCAGTCGGCAAAATCAGAATTTGCACCGGCAGTAGCTGGGTGTCCGGTAAATAATGTAATACCGGAGTGGAATGACTTAATTTATCGCGGCCGCTGGCAAGATGCAGTAGAGCTATTGCATAAAACCAATAACTTTCCTGAGTTTACTGGGCGTGTATGCCCAGCCCCTTGTGAGGGGGCATGTGTACTGGGTATTAACGCCGATCCGGTGGCTATTAAGTTACATGAAAAAGAAATTATTGATCATGCCTTTAAGCAAGGTTGGGTGGTTGCTGAGCCACCTGCATCTCGCACTGGTAAAAATGTAGCCGTAATTGGTTCGGGCCCAGCGGGCCTTGCCGCTGCAGCACAGTTAAATAAAGCTGGCCATATGGTTACTGTATATGAGCGCGCCGACCGCATTGGTGGCTTGCTAATGTATGGTATTCCAAACATGAAGCTACAAAAAGAATTAGTGCAACGTCGGGTTGATATTTTAGCCCAAGAAGGCATTGTTTTTGTTACTAATACTGAAGTAGGCAAAGACATTAGTGTGGCGCAGTTAGAAACTGACTTTGACTCAGTCGTGTTATGTATTGGTGCCACAGTACCGCGCGACTTACCCGTTGCAGGGCGCGAGCTTAACGGTGTGCATTTTGCTATGGACTTTTTAACAGCCAATACCAAAAGCTTGCTCGATAGCGAACATCAAGACGGAGCGTTCATTAATGCGAAAGGCAAAAATGTAGTGGTTATAGGTGGCGGTGATACCGGCACCGATTGTATTGGTACTGCGCTTCGCCATCAGTGTAAAAGTGCTATTCAGCTAGAAATTATGCCTCGTCCACCCGAGCAACGCGACGAGAGCAGCAATCCTTGGCCACAATGGCCGAAACGTTTGTTGGTTGATTACGGCCAAAAAGAAGCTATTGCAGTACAAGGCCAAGATCCACGTCAATATTTAGTGATGACTAAAAAAATTGAAAGTGACGGGCAAGGTAATGTTAAAGCTGTGCACACTGTAGATATTACTTGGCAACTTAACGATAAAGGGCAAATGGTGCCACAAGAAGTAGCGGGCAGTGAAAAGATAATTCCTGCCGATATAGTACTGATTGCTATGGGCTTTATGGGGCCAGAAGGTGGCCTTGTTGCACAATTTGGTTTAGAGCAAGATGCTCGCTCTAATATTGCAGCACAGTACGATAAGTTTGCTACAAGCAAGCCTGGCGTATTTGCCGCAGGCGATGGTCGTCGCGGACAAAGCTTAATTGTGTGGGCAATAGATGAAGGTCGACGCTGCGCACGTGAGGTTGACAGCTATTTAATGGGTAAAAGCTATTTGCCTTAAAGCGATTACAAGTCTGTAAACTTTAACTGCTTTAAAAGTTAAAACCATCTATTATAGCAAGCCCTACCGCATTAATTATGCAAGGTGGGGCTTGTTTTTATAATTTATTCTATTAATAAACCTTGTAAAAAGTAGGTAAGGTAAGAAATGACTTCTGAAAAACCACGTAAATATTCACAAAAAATTGTAGATGGTAGCGCTCAGGCTCCTAGTCGTTCTATGTTACGAGCGGTAGGTTTTAATGATGACGATTTTAAAAAGTCTCAAGTTGGTATTGCCTCTACATGGTCTATGGTAACGCCGTGCAATATGCACATTAATACACTTGCCGAAGAAGTGGGTAAAGGCGTAGATAGCGCCGGTGCGAAAAGCGTTATTTATAATACCATTACCGTATCCGATGGTATTTCTATGGGCACCGAAGGGATGAAATATTCTTTAGTATCACGCGAAGTAATTTGCGATTCAATAGAAGCGGTATCAGCGGGTATGGGCCACGACGGTATTATTGCTATTGGCGGTTGTGATAAAAATATGCCGGGTTGTTTAATGGGTTTAGCACGTTTAAACCGCCCTTCTATATTTGTGTACGGCGGTACAATTTTACCCGGTGAAAATCATACCGATATAGTCTCGGTATTTGAAGCGGTGGGCAGCTACGCGGCAGGCGATATTCCAATTACGCAATTAGAACATATTGAAAAAACAGCCATACCAGGGGCCGGTTCGTGTGGTGGTATGTACACGGCAAATACGTTAGCCTCAGCAATTGAAGCTTTAGGCATGAGTATGCCAAATAGTTCTGCGCAAAATGCTATTTCACAAAACAAAAAACAAGACTGTATTGATGCGGGTAAAGCGATTGTTTATTTGCTAGAGCATGACATTAAACCTTCCGATATTATGACCAAAAAAGCGTTTGAAAATGCAATTACGCTGATCATTACCTTAGGCGGCTCAACCAATGCGGTGCTGCATTTAATTGCTATGGCTGATGCGGTAGGCGTTGAAGTAACATTGGATGACTTTGTGCGTATTGGCGATAAAACACCAGTAATTGCCGACTTGCGCCCAAGCGGTCAATATTTAATGTCGGAGTTGATTGAAATTGGTGGCATTCAGCCACTGATGAAGCGTTTATTAGATGCCGGTATGCTGCACGGTGACTGTATGACAGTGACAGGCAAAACCATGGCCGAAAATTTAGCCGATGTAGCAGATTACCCAGCAGGGCAAAATATTATTTTACCTTTTGATCAGCCGATTAAAAAAGACAGTCATTTAGTTATATTAGCTGGCAACTTAGCGCCAGAAGGAGCAGTGTCAAAAATTACGGGTAAAGAGGGTTTACGCTTTACCGGCAACGCAAAAGTATATGATTCAGAAGAGCAAGGTTTTGCCGCTATTATAGATGGGCAAGTAGTAGCCGGAGACGTTGTAGTAATTCGCTATGAAGGTCCTAAAGGTGGCCCAGGTATGCGTGAAATGCTAAGCCCCACTTCAGCTATTATGGGTAAAGGTTTAGGTAACGATGTGGCGCTTATTACCGATGGTCGTTTTTCAGGTGGTAGTAGGGGTTTTGTTGTGGGGCACGTTACACCAGAAGCTTACGAAGGCGGCGCCATTGCACTAGTAGAAAATGGTGACAGCATTACTATTGACGCGCAAAGCCGTGAAATGACTCTTAATATTACTGATGAAGAAATGGCCAGTAGGAAACAACGTTGGCAACAACCTGCGCCAAAATACACCCGCGGATTACTAGCAAAATATGCCAGAACAGTAAGCTCAGCTTCTACCGGAGCCGTGACCGATAAGCCAAGTTAAGGCACAATTAATCGCTAAAATTAGCGATTAAACTCCCCTAAATAGAGCGAGTTTTAATCCGCAAAGATCAACACGCCCTAGATAACCTTGTTACTTTATTTGTAATTTAAGTAACAAGGTTATAAATCGCTCAAGTTTTTAGTTGGCCGACCGATATATACTTAATAGCAGTTTGCGATTAAGGATGATCATGATTAACAATGGGTTAAATAACCACTCTAGTTTAGCGACAAAGCAAGTACTGCCAGTTGATAATGTAAACCATACCCTTAGCAGCAAACTGCAACATAGCCCACTCGAAATAGCGCCAAAATTAATACCAGAGTTAGCAACAGAGCTATCACCCAAAATAACGTCCGATTTTCTCAGTCAGTTTAGCGACGAAAAAGTTGCCCAATTACTGCAACAACAACTTTCGATGCTGATCACTCCTGCAAAAAAAGCAAATATATCGAGCTACCACTACAGCGCTGAAGAGTTAGCTATACGTACTGTAATAACGAGTCAGCAAGAAGGGCTACTTAAAAATGAGCATAGCGATAAGCTCATACAACGCTTAAATAAATCGGTAACAGATATTCAGGGTGCTTACGCCAACACCAGTGATATTTTATTTAACCTGGGGCAATTAGGGCATCAACAAACATCATTTTTAGCCTCTAGTCAGCAGCGTGTTGAGCGTGCGCTTAACCCTTATATGGAGAGTATTAATCGCAGCAAGCATGAGGATGACGATAACTACCGCTTTCAATTATCAGTAAAAACCAAAGAAGGCGATATTATTAATATTACCTTTAACTCATCGCAAGGTTATGATGAAAGTGCTGGTAAAACGGCTGATAATTTTAGCCTTAGCTATGAAGTAGAAGGGGATTTGTCAGAGGCTGAGCATCAGGCGCTAACTGAAGTACTTGCAGGTGTAGGTGAAATGGCTGATGAGTTTTTTAAAGTCAGTCAATATGCTAACAGCCGTTATGTGCCGGTAAACCAAGGCGATATGAACTTAGACTTTTTAGCTGATTTTAATCATCAGCAGTTATCTGGTTTTGATGTGTCTTTTTCAACAACGCAAAATGATGTGCTTGATACAGGCGAAAACACGCTTGATTTAAGTTACTCAATTGATGAAGCATCGAATCAGCAAGCACTTGTGTTTAAATCAGAAAGTGGGCAAAACGAAATAGACTTTGCACTCGATATGTCGACCATTGGTGCTAAAGACACACAGCAAATGCAGCAGTATTTAGCGTCGCTCGATCAAAGCTTAGAAGATAGCCGAGTAAACAGTACCGAGGATAGTAAAGACTCGGCATTTGGTCGTAAGGGCGACAAGACAATGCAACAAGGCTTTGAATTGTTTAAAGGGGCTTTTGCAAGTATGTCGTCGGCGGCTGAACGTTATAGTAGTATAGAGTCACTTGCAGATAAGCAATTTAATGACGGGCGCGCTATGGTTGCCGATTTAGTCGATAACATGATCACGAACGATCCTCGCTATCAAGGGCTTGGCAACAGTACGCAAAATTCTTTAGGGGCGGGTATTTCTAAGTTAGCTGATTTTGATGCAAAATTTGAGTTTGCCATGGACAGAGGCGACTATCAGCCTAAAAGTAACGTTGCGCTAAGCCAAGCCACCGAGCAACAAAAGTCAGGTGAGCTAAAAGGGGTTACGCAAAGTAAAAACGTAAGTAGCCATTTTGACTACCAGAATACCCGGCCCGATTATTACGACAGCGAAGAAAGTTACAATATTAATACCGCCGTTAAAAATAACGAGTTAGTTGGGCTTGACCAATACCAGCAAATAGATATTGATAAAAAAACCTATCAATACAACCAAGATAAATCGCAGTATGAGCTAAAAATGGCACTTACTGAAAAAACCACTCACGAAAGTAACATTCGCCTTATTAACGACATTTGGCTTGAAAGCAACGAAAACAGCCACAAAATGGATAAAAAAGAGCGTATAAACGAGATTGGTGAGCAAGATAATTTTAAAAATACCAACCATTATTCACATAATAAGTTAGTTACATTAATTGGTGATTTAGACAAATTAGCGCAAGATAAAGATGCAAGACGAGAGTATTTAACGCAGTTATCGCAAGTAAACTTTTTTATGGATAACAATAAATAATGGCTTGATTATAGTAATGCTATTGACTTTTTTTGGTTGTAAAATAGCCATATATCAACTTAACTTATACTCTTAAATCGAGTAAATAAAACACTCACAGTATTAATACAAAAAGGCGCCTTAATGTTTAAAAAATTAGTTTTATTCTTTTTTCTGTGTTTGCCACTGTCCACTTTTGGGGCTACAGCGCCTTATACTGGGGGTATTAGCGCGACAGATTTACTTGAAGAATATGATAACTTTGCTCAGCAATATAAAAACTTTACCCCTACCAAACAAGATATTACGCTAATACAAAAATTAAAGGGGAAGGAGTTAACCGTATTATTTGGTACTTGGTGCCATGATAGCGCGCGCGAAGTTCCGCGTTTAATTAAGCTGCTTGAACAGTCGAAAGTACAATTAGAGAGTATTAAATTTGTAGCTGTAGGATACAACAAGCAAGATGCTAGCGGCGTAGCACAGGCTCATAATTTACAATACACACCTACTATTATAGTTAGCCAAAATGGCAAAGAACTAACACGTATGGTTGAAAAACCAGCGGGCACACTTGCGCAAGATCTTACAAAAAACCTACCTTAATAATCGAGTGAGCTTGCAGGTTAAAGGCGCTGAGTAATGTTCAGCGCCACCGAGATCAAATAACGGACTTTTGCTGTGCAATCCATTCATTTATTACCGCTTCTAACACCGCCATTGGCAGTGAACCTTGGCCGATGACAGTGTCGTGAAACTGGCGTATATCAAACTTAGTACCTAGCTCTTTTTCGGCTTTTGCGCGCAGTTCACGTATTTTTAGCTCGCCCATTTTGTAAGACAGTGCTTGGCCTGGCCAAGAAATATAACGATCTATTTGATCCTCAACCGCACTTTGCGGCAAGGCTGTGTGATCTGCCAAGTAGTCAATAGCCTTTTGGCGGCTCCAGCCAAAGGCATGAATACCGGTATCAACCACTAAACGCACTGCGCGCCACATTTCGTAGCCCAAACGGCCAAAGTCGCTGTAAGGGTCTTGATAAAATCCGGCTTCTTTGCCTAAACGTTCGCTGTACAAGCCCCAGCCTTCGCCAAATGCAGAGTGGCTAAGTGTGCGTCTAAACTGGGGTACATTTAACTCCATGGCAACGGCATTTTGTAAATGATGCCCAGGAATTGCTTCGTGTAAACTCAGTGCCTCTAGGTTATATAAAGGTTGTAGTTTAGGTATTGAAGCTAAAAAATAAGTACCTGGTGAGCGGTTATCAGGCGGTGGCATATAAAACGCGCCGCGACTTGCTGAGCCTTTAATGGTAAAGGTGTTGCGCGGTAAATGGCCAAAATAGGTAGGTAACTTGCCATACATTTTTTGGGTAATAAAAGCGGTTTTTTCGAGCAAGTCTTGCGCGTCTGTTGCGTAAAATTGCTCGTCGCTCGCTAAAAACTCTAAAAACTCAGCGTAAGTGCCATCAAAGCCCACTTTATCAATGATGTTTTGCATTTGCGTTTTTATACGTGCGACTTCCTTTAAGCCAAGTTCGTGTATTTGTTTTGGCGTGGCATTGGTGGTGGTGTAATAATTTACCGTATATTTGTAGTAATCAAGGCCATCTTTAACACTTGAAATACCAGGCTCGGCTCTGCAATTAGGCATGTAATCGTTTTCAAAAAAGTCGTAAAAATGCTGATAAGCGGGTACTACTTTTGAGCTAATTAAAGCTTTTGCTTTGTTTTGATATGTGGCTTTTTGCTCTGCACTAAACGTACTCGGAATACGGGTAAAGGGCTCGTATAAGGCGCTGTTCTCAGGTTTTTTAACGATATGAGCGCTAATGCTACTGCTGTAATTTTCAAAGGTTTTACAGTAGTGCGTATAACCATTTTTAATCCCTGCTTTCATCAAGTTAATGTTTTCTTGATTAAAACGAGGGTAGTCGGCAAGGCTGACTAAAAAGTTATCATAATCATTAGCAGTTAAAAATGCCATATTAGCCGGTGCTTCAGCAAAGTAGGTATGCCAGCCGCTTAAAAAGTTTACTGGAAAATACTTATCCTGAAATAGATAGCTTTGTTGCTCGGTTTCTCGTTCATATTTAAATAATCGGTAATTCATTAACTGCGCGTCGCTGAGCTTGCTAGGATCAATGTTTTTTAAATTGTCGAGCACGGCATCATTGTACTGTTGACGCTGAGCAATAGCGTGCTCGGTCCAATTAGCTAACTTGCCATTGGGTTTCCAGCCGTCGGGATCGGTACGAAAAAATATTTTTTCGGCTTGAGCGTGTTGCCAATGTTTATCAATTATATTTTTTAAACCGGCATTGTTATCAGCCATACTTGGCAGCGAAACTAGGGTTAAGCAAATAGCTAAAATACTTTTTTTGAACATGTTTATCTCGTTTTAGCGAGTTAATTTTTATCGTTCAAGGTTAACACGTGCTGTTTATAGATAACACTTAGTTAGTGCGGTTAACGTTCAGTACTCGCTTATTCGTTTTGAGCGGCTTAGAATGGTGTAAAGTAAACTCAAGTTAAATATAAGTACCATGCTAAATAGCGCACCTAATAAAACAATGCTTAACCAAGTAATAACTTTAATTGATCAAGCAAATAGCCAAGACCCTAATACTGAAATATATAATGCTCAGAGCCTGCCAAAAGAAAGTTTATACGCAACTCGTATGAGCGAAATGTTAGCGCGTTTTAACCCTAATGCCGATGAGCTTATGCAAATAGCAGTACGCGGCCAGCATATTGAGCGCTGGCAGTCGCCGCGTAGTAACTTTGCTATGAATAAGCAGGGGTATCATCAGTGGCGTAGTGCGCTTTATATATTTCATGCTTCAAGAGTAATTGAGTTGATGCAACAAGTTGGCTTTAACGAAGCACAGCAACAACGGGTTTATGCCGCGGTAGCTAAGCAAGATATTAAACGCAACCCAGACAGTCAGTTAGTGGAGGATATTGCAAGTTTGGTGTTTATTGAACATTATATGTTGGCCTTTACCAGTACCAAACCAGATTATGATGAACAAAAATGGCTTGGCATTATTCGTCGCACGTGGCAAAAAATGTCAGTAGAAGCGCGTGATTTTGTGCTCGCTGGTAATGTAACATTACCCGAACCGTTAGTTGGGCTTATTCATAAAGCGGTTGCGTAATACTTTATTTTAAACAAAAAAATGGCGTACATTTAATGTACGCCATTTAATATTTTAGTACCTAGTACCTAGTACCTAGTACCTAGTACCTAGTACCTAGTACCTATTTGTTACGGTTTTCTTTACTAAACGCACGAATTTTACGTTTTTGCGATAGTGTTATTTTATTAACACGTCCGGCAAATGGGTTATCACCTTCTCTAAATTCGATTTTGATAGGTGTGCCCATAATTTTCAGTGCTTTACGGTAGTAGTTCATTAGGTAGCGTTTATAGCTATCAGGTAAATCATGAACTTGGTTACCATGAATAACAATACGTGGTGGGTTATAACCACCGGCATGCGCATATTTAAGCTTAACACGGCGACCACGAACAAGTGGCGGCTGATGATCTGCTTGTGCCATGTCCATAATACGACGTAACATTGCGGTGCTTATACGCTTGGTAGCTGATTCGTACGCTTCGTCTACCGACTCAAATAAATGACCTACGCCAGTACCGTGTAATGCCGATATAAAGTGTAAACGGGCAAAGTCGATAAAGCCTAAGCGACGATCTAGTTCTGATTTAATACGATCTTTAACATAATCGTCTAAGCCATCCCATTTGTTCACCGCAATAACCAGTGAACGGCCAGAGTTAAGTGCAAAACCTAATAAGCTTAAATCTTGATCAGAAATACCCGCACGAGCATCAACGACTAATAACACTACGTTACAGTCTTCAATTGCTTGTAGGGTTTTAATCACTGAGAACTTTTCAACCACGTCGCTTACTTTTTTACGCTTACGCACACCAGCTGTGTCGATTAAAATATATTCTTTGTCGTTACGGGTCATTGGAATATAAATAGAATCGCGGGTTGTGCCTGGCATATCGTAAACAATTACACGTTCTTCACCGAGTATACGGTTGGTAAGTGTTGACTTGCCTACGTTAGGACGACCAATAATAGCTAGCTTTACAGGTTTGTCTGCAAATGCTTGATGAGAGTCATCTTCACTGTCTTCTTGGTATAAATCGATAAGCTCTTCATCATCGTTACTTACATCTTCATCAAGCGCCGCTAATTCAGCAATTAAAGGCTGTAGCGTTTGCTCAAGTAATAACGTAATACCACGGCCATGTGATGCAGCAATATGATGAATTTCGCCCAGCGATAATTGATAGAACTCAGCGCAGTTTGAATCGGCGTCAATACCGTCGGTTTTGTTAGCAACCACAAAGCATTTTTTCTCTTGCTTGCGCAAGTGATTAGCAATGGCTTGGTCAGCTACTGTCATACCTACACGGGCATCAACTAAAAACAGTACTATATCGGCTTCTTCAATGGCGAGCAGAGACTGATCAGCCATTTCGATTTCAATGCCTTCTTCAGAACCATCAATACCGCCCGTGTCTACCACGATAAATTCATAGCCATCGTAATTTGCTTGGCCATATTTTCTATCACGAGTTAAACCTGGAAAATCGGCTACGAGCGCGTCACGAGTACGTGTTAAACGGTTAAATAATGTGGATTTGCCCACATTGGGTCGCCCCACTAGAGCGATCACGGGAAGCATAAACTACCTCTTTAAAAAACAACAAAAGGCTTCGCGTTGCGAAGCCTTACAAAAAATAATTAACTATTAGTGGGTTATACTAATAATCATAAGTTAGTTTGGTATTTGTACCGCACTAACTTCCCCATCTCGGGTATATAAAATCAGTTTATCGTTGGCAACAACAGGCTCAACAAAAAAGCCTGAACTGTCAAAGTCTTCACGAGATACTAGCTCGCCAGTGACTTTATTTAGCCAATGTAGGTTACCTTCTTGATCCCCTAACGCTAAATATTCACCTGCAACTGCAGGGCCTGTTAAATACCAACCACGTAGAGCGGGTTGGCTCCAACGTTCAATACCTGAATCTTTATCCAATGCGTAAATAACACCGTTGCTATCTACTACATAAATACTTTGTGCATCCATGGCAATATCGCGGTAACTGCTGTATTCACGTTTCCATACAATATTACCAGAACGAATATCAACTGCCGCTAGGTTACCATTATAAGCAATAGCATAAGCGTATGGGCCGCTAATAAGTGGTTGTGTGTCTACATCAACTAGACGCTCAAACTCTGAAGCACCTTTAGCAACTGCAATTTCGGCACTCCATGCAGAGTAACCACTGTCTGAAATTAATACGCTTAATTTGCCGGTTTCTAGGCCAACTAATACACCACCATTTGCAATAGTAGGCGCGCTTTGTCCACGTAAGGTTAGCGCAGGTACTTCTTGCTCAAAGCGCCAGCGTTCTTCACCCGTATCAGGATGAAGGGCTAATAACTTACCCGAAGCTAAATTTACAAATACCAAACCGTCACCGGCAGCTGGTTTTGAAAGTGCTTCACCGGGTACGTTTTTACGCCAAACTTCTTCACCAGTTTCACGATCTAGAGCAATAACATAGCCATGCTCCGAACCTAAATATATTTTACCATAAGCTTGTAATATTCCGCCCGATAATTTTGCACTATCGTTATCGGCCCATGGCCAAAACGATACATCTTGGCGCACATCGCTTTTCCATAGCGTATCGCCATTTTCTAGCTTAAGTGCTTTTACTTGGCCTTCGCGGTTAGCAACGTATACGGTATCTTTATATACAGCAGGTGATAAGCGTGAAAAATAATGCTCTACACCATTACCAATTGATTCTTGCCATACAATATTAGTTTCGAACTGGTTGGCTATTTCAGGCAGAACCAGTTCTTCTTCGTCATCACTTGACGAGCAACCCATTAAAGTTGCCATGCAAAGTGCAAGCGTTGCGATTGTTATTTTTTTCATAGCTAAAACCTTATGCCGCTGGGCTTGTTACTGCTAGGTCATCTAACTTAATTTGTAATAGTGGATTACTGGTTAGTCCACCGGCATCAACCGCTGCTTGATATGCTGCGCGAGCTTGTTTTTTGTCGCCTTGCTTAGTGTAAATATCACCCTTAAGCTCTGCAACATTGGCAGAAAATGCGTCAGGTAATGATGCATTTAACGACGTTAGCGCTTCATCATACTGCTGCTGGGCAATTTGAACGCGAGCTAGGCGTGTAATAGCAATGGCTTTTAATTCATCGTTTTTTACGTTAGACACTATCCAGCTTAGCTTTTCGCTTGCAGCGTCTAGGTCATTTGCTTCTACAGCATCTTTAGCCGCTACAAATGCAGCTAACGTTGCGTAGTTGGTATCTTTATTTTCGCTAATAAACGTATCAGCTGACGATAATACACTTTCGCCTGAAACCAATGTTGTGTAAGCGTCTGATGCTTGCTCAGCTGTGGTAATTTGGTTTTGGTTATACGCTTTCCAGCCATATAAACCACCTAAACCTACAATTACACCTAGTGCAAGAGAAAGGCCGTTTTCACGGAAAAAGCGCTTTATGGCTTCGGCTTGTTGTTCTTCTGTTGAATAAATATCCATTTTTACCTCTGTGATAGCTTTGGCATTAATATGCTTTTATTAAAATATTAGCTATTAATAAGCTCTGCTAATAGCGCTTTAGCTTGTTCTAATTCTAATGTGACTTGTTCTTTACGCTCGCGTAAATACTTAATGGTCACAACGCCTTGTTCTAATTCATCTTCACCGATAATAACGGCAACGAGTGCATCGCTTTTATCAGCACGTTTTAATTGTTTTTTAAAGTTGCCGCCGCCAGCATGCACCATAACGCGTAAGTTTGGCACATCGCGTCGAAGCGTCGCTGCAATAATAGGTGCTTGAATGCTGGCTTTGTCGCCCATTGATGCTAAATATACATCAGCATTACGACGAATATCACCTACACACTCAAGTGCTTGTAGCAGTAGCACTAAGCGCTCAAGGCCCATTGCAAAACCTACTGCAGGGGTCGCTTTTCCGCCAAGTTGCTCAACTAAGCCATCGTAACGGCCACCGGCACACACAGTACCTTGCGCGCCTAAGCTGTCGGTGATCCATTCAAACACAGTGCGGTTGTAATAATCTAAACCACGTACCAGTTTTTCGTTAATCGTATATTTGACGCCAGCTGCGTCTAAACGTTCACATAAATTTGCAAAATGTTCTTTTGATTCAGTGTCTAAATGCTCAGATAGCTTAGGTGCATTAATTAAAATTGCTTGCACGTCAGGGTTTTTGCTATCAAGTACACGTAGCGGGTTTGAATACATGCGACGTTTTGAATCTTCGTCTAGTACATCAAGGTGTTGCTCAAGATAGGCAACCAGTGCATCACGGTAATTGGCACGTGCTTCGTTTGAACCTAATGAGTTAAGCTCTAAACGTACATGTTCGCTAATCCCAAACGATTCCCATAATTGCGCTGTAAGTAAAATAACTTCTGCATCTATGTCGGCACTCGCAATACCAAAGGTTTCTAAACCAAATTGGTGAAACTGGCGATAGCGGCCTTTTTGCGGACGTTCATGGCGAAACATTGGGCCCATATACCAAAGGCGTTGCTCTTGGTTATACAGTAAGCCATTTTCGTTTCCTGCGCGTACACACACAGCGGTGCCTTCTGGGCGAAGCGTAAGTAAGTCGCCATTACGATCGGCAAAGGTGTACATTTCTTTTTCTACTATATCGGTTACTTCACCAATAGAGCGTTTAAATAGGTCGGTTGATTCTACAATTGGAAAACGAATTTCTTGATAACCGAACGACGCAACGGTTTCGCGTAAAATATTTTCTACTTTTTGCCAAACTTGAGTATCGCCTGGTAGGCAATCGTTCATACCGCGAACTGCTTGAATTTGTTTTGCCACTGCTAAATCCTAAAAACTGTTGTTGTACAATGCTTGACTGCGACAACATAAAACTAAAAAAATTGACCCGATATTATAACCCTAATTTACACGTAAATGCGAGCTTAGAGGCGCGCTATTGCTAAGTTACCCAGCGATAGCACAATTTAAATAAAGGCCAAACTAACTAATTAAAGGTGTTACTCAACGATTTTAATATCGATAGGTGTTTGGTTTTGTTTTTTTGCAATAAAATCGCGCACGTAGCCTTCAAGTTGTTCAACAATATTATTGTTATCTATGCGGGCTTTTTGGCGTTCGCCATTAATATATAATCCTGAGCGACGACTAGCGCCGGCTAAACCAATATCACTTACCAATGCTTCGCCAGGGCCGTTTACTACACAGCCAATCACTGAGACCGAAACCGGTTCAATAATATCCTCTAAGCGCTCTTCTAATTGGTTCATGGTGCTAACTACATCAAACTCTTGGCGAGAGCAGCTAGGGCAAGCAATAAAGTTAATACCGCGAGAACGAATACGCAGTGATTTTAAAATATCAAAACCAACTTTAATTTCCTGCACCGGATCGGCTGCCAACGAAACACGTAGCGTATCGCCAATCCCTTCGGCAAGTAACATGCCTAAACCGACTGCCGATTTAACCGAACCTGAGCGCATGCCACCGGCTTCTGTGATACCTAAATGCAGAGGTTGGTCTATTTCTTTTGCTAGCAAGCGATAAGCACCGACAGCTAAAAACACGTCAGATGCTTTTACCGATATTTTAAATTGATCAAAGTCTAAACGGCGCAATATATTTACATGGCGCATTGCCGACTCTAATAATGCCTCGGGCGAAGGCTCGCCGTATTTTTCTTGTAAATCGCGCTCTAATGAGCCGCCATTTACACCAATACGAATAGGAATGTTGTGCTCGCGAGCCGCATCTACCACAGCCCTAATTCGCTCTTCGCTGCCAATATTACCTGGGTTAATACGCAGACAATCTACGCCATATTTTGCCACTTTTAAGGCAATTCGGTAATCAAAGTGAATATCGGCTACTAACGGTATAGTTACCTGCTCTTTAATGCTTTTGAATGCTTCGGCGGCGTCCATAGTTGGTACAGATACGCGCACAATATCGGCGCCGGCATCTTGTATTGCCTGAATCTGTGCTACGGTTGCATCCACATCCATAGTGTCGGTGTTAGTCATTGACTGCACGGCAATGGGTGCGCCATCACCTATAGGTACATTACCAACATTAATACGGGTTGATTTTCTGCGTTTAATTGGGGATTCTGAAAACATAGCGGCTACTCTGCTAGTGGTAATTTAAATTTAGCTAAACGATTTTTTGGAAAAGCTGATAGATCAACAGTTTCACCGTTTAGAGTAATATTAACTGCATCATGCTTACCCAGCACAACCGAAAAAGGAGCTATGCCTGTTAAGGTCATTTCATAGCCTGCTTTTTTTACTCCAAACGCAATTTTTTCACCTTCGGCATCATAAATTTCTACCCAGCTCTCATCATTAAAAAGCATAACGATAGTACTACTATTGTTTGCTTCGTTAGGGGCTGTAGTAGTGGTGTTAATTGTACTATTACCGCTAGGTAGCGCACTTAATTGCTCACTTTGCGGTAATGCTACATTATTTATTTCCTGAACTTGCTGCTGTGATGCGCCAATATTACTTTGCGCAGCCTGTTCTTGTTGCTCACTCATTATCGAGTTTTCAACATTAATATTACTTGTTTGTTCTTCAATTGGCATAGAATTTTGCCACCACCATAAGGCAGAGGAGCCAATTACAATGGCTAAAATAATATAGCTGGCAATCATTAAACGACTGTCGTTAGCTTCTTTTTCAGTACGACGCGAAAAACTCTGCATATCAACGGGTTTTTCAGGCGTTGTAGGTGCAGGTAGCATAGCCAAAATAGGTGTATGATCAATTTTTAGCTCTCGGCAATAATTTTTTATATACCCTTTTACAAAGGTTGTAGGGCCAAGTAACTGATATTCATCATTTTCCATGCGTTGTACTTGTAACACAGTCAGTTTTAAATGTGTTGCCATAGTAGCAAGGCTAATGTCAGCGTTTTCTCTGTGTGTTTTTAATATTTGCCCAAGAGAAGGTTGTTCGCTTTGGGGCTGAGTAATTTCTTCATTCATAATAGGTATGAGTCTGGATCCACTAGTAAAAGATTGTGCCCTGGTGTTAGTGCTATATCAGGACTTAATTTATTCCATCGCATTAATTCATCAATTAATACCTGCCGCTGGGTAGCTATTTCAAAAAGGGTATCACCAGCTTTAATTTCATAATAAATGTTAGGATCGTTAAGGTAAATTTTACTGCCATTCATTACCCGATCTGACTCTTTTAATCCATTCCATAATAGGAGCTTTTGTAGTTTAACATTGTATCGTACCGAAATGCTAAATAGGTTTTCACCAAACTCTATAATATGAAACGGGACTGTAAGCGGCGCAACCTTAGGGTTGAGCATAGGTAGCTTATTGTCGTTACTTGTTGGCGCATTTCTCAGCTCTATGGTGTCAAGTTCGTTGCTGTTATTGCTAGCAAATACATCTGCATTTTTAGTGGGCTTATAAAAAACCACCTGACCATTATTACTAGGTTGAGCACTCGCTTGGCTGAAAGTAGTGTTAGTTGTATTTGCTTTATTAGCGCTGTTAATAGCAGGTTGAGGAGCACCAAAAGAAATTATTTTAACGTTATTATTAGCTGCAGCCTGTGCTGCAGGCAAGTTGCTTGTTGGTGTCTCAGGCTGCGCGCTTAAAGGGCTAACAATAGCTTGTTTACTGCTTTGGTTTGTTGAGTTTGTTATTGGTTTTGCGTTAAGCACAGCGTTCGCCTGGCTTGGTGGTGCGACAGTTTTGCTTGATGGCAGAACTGGTTTAACTTCTGCTATTACTGCAGCTGGGTCTGTTACTGTTGCAACGGGCGTTTTATTAGCACTAATTAAGCTTGTTGAGTCATTTTGTGATGGACGCTTTTTACGAATTATTTTTATTTTAGGCTGTGAACTTAATTGCGCTTCGCTACCATCTTGTTTTAATTCATTGAGCTGCGCTTGACGATATTTTTCGCGCAAAACTTCAAATTCGGTTTGTTTTATTTGGCTATCTCTAATCGCAAAAGCCTGCTCACTACTTGGGTAAGTTTGTAGGATAGTTGCAGCAATTTTCTCTGCTTCTTCAATTTTACCCATGCGCTGTTTAATTAAATAACTAAGTAATAAAGCACGCGGAGATATTTGCGCGGTATCGTCGTAACGCTTTAACAGTGCACTTGCTTTGTATAAATCGCTTTTAGCGTAATATAAAGCCGCTAAACTAATCAGCGTTGAAGCGCGCTGAGAACTGTGATTTATTGCTTGCTGAAAATAAGTTTCGGCGTTATCAAAGTCGTCAAATTCTATAGCGCACAACGCTAAGTTTTCGTAGCTTTGGGCAACACGGATATAGCTGGGTATTGCGATTGCTTTTAAAAACTGATCAGTAGCACGGTCGTATTCATCTATACCACATAAAAATACCCCATAGTTATTTAAGGTATTAGGATCGTCAGGTTTAATAGCAAGTGCTTTTTGATAGGCTAAATCGGCAAGTTTATTTTCACCAACTTGTTGATAGTAATACGCTAAAGAGTAGTGGACTTCGGGTAGGTTTGGCGCATATTCGCTGGCACGTTCAAGGTTATATTTTGCTTGAGAGTTATTACCCGTATTTAAATATTGTAAAGCAAGGGCAATGCGAGTTCGAGCTGCGCCTGCGCTATTAATTTTATTTTCGACAACGGGTTTATCACTGCCGTTATAACTATTTTCTGTAACGCAACCGCCTAAGGCGAGCGTAGATATAGTTAAAACTAGTAAAGGTCGCATTACCTTGTCTCTTTATTTTTTGTCCATAGCGCCTATCTTACCTAAAAGCATCTATGTTGCATCAATTATTTAAAAATAAACGACTTAAAAGCAATCAGTCTTGATATGAAGTATTAATTAAGACTGATTGCTATTTAGAGATGAGGTTATGCTTGGTGAATATTAACGGTAATCGCGTTATCGTCACGCATTTTCTTTTTAGCCAAGCGTTTTGTTCTATCAACAACATCGCCAGCTAATTGACCACACGCTGCATCAATATCATCACCGCGAGGGCGACGTACAATACAAGTAATGCCGGCTGCTTGTAAAACCTTAGAAAAACGGTCAATACGACTATTACTCGAACGCGTATATTCGTTACCCGGAAATGGGTTAAACGGAATAAGGTTTACCTTACAAGGAGTGCCTTTAAGCGTTTGTACCAATGCGTGCGCTTGGTCGGTGCTGTCGTTAATACCATTGAGCATAACGTATTCAACGGTTACGTCTTTATTTGCTTTAGAGCCATCGATATAACGACGACACGCCGCTAAAAACTCTTCAATAGGGTATTTTTTATTAACGGGCACTAAAATATCGCGCAGTGCGTTATCAGGAGCATGCAATGAAATAGCCAGTGCTACGTCAATTTTTTCTTTTAGTAAATCCAGAGCCGGTACCACGCCTGAAGTACTTAATGTAACGCGGCGCTTAGATAAACCAAAACCCCAATCGTCCAACATCAGTTCCATCGCGGGGACTACGTTTTTAACGTTAAGGAGTGGCTCACCCATGCCCATCATTACCACGTTTGTTACCGGGCGTTTTTCGCTGTGACCATCAAGGCCAATATCTTTAGCTACACGCCAAACCTGGCCAATAATTTCAGATACTTTTAAGTTACGGTTAAAGCCTTGTTGTGCTGTAGAGCAAAAAGTACATTCAAGCGCACAACCAACTTGCGATGATACACATAACGTAGCGCGTTCTTTTTCAGGGATCCAAACAGCTTCTACTTCTTGGCCGCCTTCAAGCACTAATGCGTATTTGATCGTGCCATCTTTAGCTTGTTGACGCACTGATATTTCTGGGGCAACAATTTCGCATTCAGCTTTAAGTTTTTCTTTAAGCTTTTTGTTTACGTTGCTCATATCGTCGAAGTTGTCTACGCCAAAATGATAAATCCATTTCATCACCTGGTCACTACGAAACGGCTTTTCACCGAACGATGCAAATAGCTCGCGCATCCCTTCTCGGTTTAAATCTAATAAGTTAATCTTTTTTTGCTCGGTCATGAAACAACCTCAATCGGTGACGGTGGAGATAAAAATTTACGAGGACGAATTGTACACAATTCACTCAGCTTAATCATTAAGTAAAACATTATAAGTTTACTGATTAATACCTTACATAATGACTAAAAAAGGGCCCGAAAGCCCTTTTCAATATGTTAACGAGTTCGAATTAACGAGTACGTGAACAAAGCTCTTCGTCAGCGAAGAAGTACGCGATTTCGCGAGCAGCAGATTCAACAGCGTCAGAGCCGTGAACAGCGTTTTCGTCGATGCTGTCAGCGTAGTCTGCACGTAAAGTGCCTGCTAGTGCGTCTGCAGGGTTAGTAGCACCCATGATTTCACGATTTTTAAGAACAGCGTTTTCGCCTTCAAGAACGGTAACCATTACTGGACCAGATGTCATGAAAGATACTAAAGCACCGAAGAAAGGACGTTCGCTGTGTTCAGCGTAGAAGCCTTCAGCTTTCTCTTGTGAAAGGTGAACCATTTTAGCTGCAACGATTTTAAGGCCAGCAGTTTCGAAACGGTTGTAGATAGCGCCGATGTGGTTTTTAGCAACTGCATCAGGTTTTACGATTGAGAAAGTACGTTCTAAAGCCATCTTAATGCTCCAATAATTTTAAGTGAAAGTGTGAATATTAACGGGCGCGAATTATACGCGTTTTAACGTAAAAATACTAATTATTATTAATAACCAATTTGATTGTTATTTTGTGATCTCGATCAAATACAAATAATTTGCTGCATTTATACTGCCGCGCTCTACAATTATTGTATTTGTTAATTATTCATGCAACTGGCTTGTAACCAGTTTTATGTATGGAGCGCTCATGCCATCAACTACTGTTAACTCTTCAAAAAACACGCCGCTGTTTGCGTTCACCCCTGAACTATTATCGCCCGCGGGCAGCTTAAAAAACATGCGCTATGCGTTTGCCTATGGTGCCGATGCAGTATATGCAGGGCAGCCACGCTATAGCTTAAGAGTACGTAATAATGAGTTTGATCTTGAAACATTAAAAGTAGGTATAGATGAAGCGCATGCACTGAATAAAAAGTTTTATGTGGTATCTAATATTGCGCCGCATAACGCTAAAGTTAACTCGTATTTACGCGACATTGAGCCGGTTATTGCTATGCAGCCCGATGCGCTGATCATGTCTGATCCGGGTTTAATTATGTTAGTGCGTGAAAAATGGCCGACTATGCCTATTCATCTATCGGTACAAGCGAATGCGGTAAATTACGCGAGTGTACAATTTTGGGCAAAACAGGGGATCGAGCGAGTTATTTTATCGCGCGAACTGTCGCTAGAAGAAATTGCCGAAATACGCAGGCTTTGCCCAAATACCGAGTTGGAAATATTTGTCCATGGTGCCTTGTGCATGGCGTATTCTGGACGCTGTTTATTGTCGGGTTACATAAACAAACGCGATCCAAATCAAGGTACATGCACTAATGCTTGTCGTTGGGATTACGATGTAAAACCGGGCGTTGAAAACGAAACGGGTGAAATGGTACATAAGTTCGATCCTAAAAGTATAATACCTACGCTTGGTGAAGGCGCGCCTAGCAGCGAAATAGTCATGTTAGAGGAGCAAGGTCGCCCCGGTGAATATATGCCTGCTTATGAAGATGAGCATGGTACTTATATTATGAACTCAAAAGATTTACGTGCAGTACAATATGTAGAGCAACTTACCCAAATGGGTATACATAGCTTAAAAATAGAAGGGCGCACCAAGTCTTTTTATTATGTAGCACGCACCGCGCAGGTTTATCGCAAAGCAATTGATGACGCAGTAGCTGGTCGCCCGTTTGATACCAACTTATTTAAAACCTTAGAAAATTTAGCCCACAGAGGCTACACCGAAGGCTTTTTAAAGCGCCATGCGCACCAAGACTATCAAAATTATGAATACGGCCATTCGGTATCAACTAAACAACAGTTTGTTGGCGAAGTGCTGGGTAGAGATGCTAACGGCTTAGTTGATATTGATGTAAAAAATAAGTTTTGTGTTGGCCATTCATTAGAGTTAATGACCCCAAAAGGCAATATTAGCTTTACCCTTGAGTGCATGGAAAATAAAAAGGGTGAAAGTATTAGCGATGCTAAAGGTTCCGGCCATATTGTTAAAATAGCGCTGCCTCAAGCGCTAGATTTAGCGTACGCTATTTTAATGCGTAATCTTGATGAGCATCAAGATACTCGTAATCCGTTTAAGCAAGCCGTTTAGTAATTACAGCAATACTTTAAGCGACTTTTATAGCGTTATGGTACTGAGGCTGAGTTATTAAAAAATACCTTGCAGCGCTTTAGCTAAAGTGTTGCAAGGTATAGTCTATTAGTAACCTCACACGATGAGGGATTTGTTTTCTGTCGCGATAAAGCATAGAAAAAGGCTGCCCTTCACTTTGCCAATCAGGAAGAATACGCTCAAGCGTTCCTGACTCTATTAATGGCAATGCAATATAATCAGGTATATAACTAATGCCAACACCCGATTCTACGGCATGTTTCATCATTTGAATTTCATCAACTTCAAGCCTAATGTGTTTTTTTGGCTCAACGTTATACACTTCATTAGTCAGTTTATTTTTTAATTGCCACGGGGCTAATCCAAAGCAAATAACTTTGGGTTGTTCTTCTAATTGCTCAGGGTGGGTAATTAAATGAGTGGTTTGGTTAGGGCGGCCACATATTATATTATGGGTGAGTTTCAACTCTCTAATAACCCAATTATCAATAGCAGGGTTTCTTACTCTAAAAGCAATATCAATGCCTTTTTTTTCGATATCAATTAAGTCATTTGAAAAACGTAAATCTAACTGTATTTCTGGATACAGCAGTAAAAAATCACAAAAAATAGCGCTTAAAAAATGCTTGCCCATGTAAATTGGCGCAGAAATTCTAATTTTACCTTTTGGTTGCTGCTTCTCATCAGATAACGCTTGCTCTATGGCGTCTACTTCCTCAAACAGTTTGCAGTAGCGAGCGTAATATAGCTCCCCTGTATGAGTTAATGTAACGCGATGAGCGTCTCGATTAAGTAAGGTTAACTGTAGAGTTTGCTCCAATAAACGTATTCTGCGGCTTAAGGTTGATAATGATACATTTAGACTTTCGGATGCTTTTTTAAAGCTACCTAATTGCACTATAGTGCAAAAATAACGTAAATCATCAAGAGAGTAATTAGGCATTATTAAAACCGCTTATCATTTCAAAACTTAATTATTGTTGAAGTTATGTTTAATCATAACAGCGGCGCTGTTAAATATCATTAGATGTTAAAAGTAGTGATTTAAAATTGGCCGCCAGGCTCAGCGCCTATCGCGTTAAAAATATTGCCAAAACGTGCTTGTATCTGATGCAAACCTAATTCAGCATCAATATAAAAAACTTTTTTAGCTTCGCACGGCTCATTACCAAAACTAGTAGTGCCAGCAGCAACACACGCAGCGATATACTGAGATATATAGGTTTTTCCAGAGCCAGCTCCGGCAGCAAGTAGCGTAGCCTCTCCGGCAGTTAATATCGCGGGTACAATGATGCATGGTTGAGGGATCTCAGCTTGAACAATATTAAGCACACTTTCAGCCTTTCTTAATTTGCGTAATGGATTAGGTGTGTTTGTTGATTCACTGTTTTGTGAAAATTGTTGGATATGTTTTTGGTCATTCATATTTATAAACTGCGCAGTTTTTATTTAGCCTTTTCAAAATGGCAGACAGTGTCTGCCAAATTGAGTTGGTCGCATTATTCAACGCTTATCCGCATTGAAAATGAAAATGCTCGCTTATGGTATATGCAAGAGGCCAGTCAACAAAACTGGAGTGTACGCGCCTTAGAACGTCAAATAGGTACGCTATATTACGAACGCTTATTGTCTAGCAAAGAAAAACAACCCGTTGAGCATGAAGCCCAACAAAACACACAAGTATTGGCAGAATCCGCAAAAGACTACCTGCGCGATCCCTACATTTTAGATTTTTTAAACCTGCAAGACAAAAGCTATCAAGAAAACGACCTAGAGCAAGGCATTATAAATAACTTACAACAGTTTTTATTAGAGCTTGGTAAAGGCTTTGCTTTTGTAGAGCGCCAAAAACGCATTCGCTTTGATGACGAAGATTTTTATATCAATCTCGTTTTTTACAATTTTAAACTCAAGTGTTTTTTATTGCTTGATTTAAAAATTGGCAAACTCAAACACCAAGATATAGGCCAAATGGATACCTATATTCGTTTGTACGACGACCTACACACCAGCAGCGACGATAACCCTACTATTGGCTTGGTCTTATGCAGTGAAAAAAGCGAAGCCGTTGTTAAATACTCCGTACTGAGCGACCAAAAACAACTCTTTGCCGCAAAATATTTAGCCCACTTACCCAGCGAAGAAGAGCTGCGCATAGAACTACAAAAAGAGCGCGAACGCGTACAAGCGCAATTGCTTAGTCAGCAAGTTAAAGGCCAAGATAATGAATAAACAAATAGTGGGTGCTGTTGATAGCCAAATGAAGCAAAGCGATGAGCTTGATAAAGCCATTCGTAAAAACTTGGAGGCGTTGGGTTATGGGGAGTAAATGGCAATCCACTTCTTTAAAAGAGCTTGGGGTACGATTAATAGATTGTGATCATAAAACCCCCAAAGCTGTTGAATGTGGTATCCCTTATATTGGGATACCACAAATGGATAATGGCCGGATTAATTTTGATGCTAATCCCAGACTAATTTCAGAAGATGATTTCAAACATTGGACACGAAAAGCAAATCCAATGTACGGAGATATTATTTTATCTCGTAGATGTAACTCTGGTGAAACTGTTTACGTCCCAAGAAACTCTAAATTTGCTTTAGGGCAAAACTTAGTTTTATTACGTCCAGAGGGAGAGCGTGTTCACCCAGAATATCTTCGTTGGGCTGTTCATGGTAAGGAGTGGTGGAATGAGGTTGCAAAATATTTAAACCCTGGTGCAATTTTTGAAAGTTTAAAATGTGCAGATATACCAAAGTTTAAAATCCCTGAACCACCAATAAGTGCACAAATTAAGATAGCCGAACATTTATCTGCTATTTCAGGAAAAATAGAATTAAATCAAAAGATAAACCAAACCTTAGAACAAATGGCACAGGCGTTGTTTAAAAGTTGGTTTGTTGATTTTGATCCGGTGTTCGACAACCTCCTTGCCAGCGTTGATTTTAACTTAGAAAACCTTGAAACTAGTCTGCCTGACGAGTTAATACAAAAAGCACAGCGCCGCTTAGCGGCACTAAACAGTTTAGAAAATGCGGCCGAATGCAAAGCCTCACTCAGTGCGCTCGCGCACGAATTACAAGCGCAAACACACGCAGCAGTACAAGTATCAGAAAAAGCCGCTGAAACACCCGCTGAAACACCCGTTAAAGCAAACGTGAGCGCCAACCCTAACATATTAACCCCACGCCCACTTCCCCAATGAGTTCGAACACAATGAACAACTAGGCTGGATATCAAAGGGTTGGGAAGGTGGATGTCTTGAGGATATGCTAGTTTTACAACGTGGTTTTGATTTACCAAAATCTAAACGTACTAATGGTATTAGACGTCAACTAACTTGTCCGGTCGGCGTCAATTAACTTGGCCGGTATTTGAGTTTAGTTTCATTGCTTGTTTTTTACGGTAACTTTCACCTTGTATTTGATAGATATTACTATGGTGAACAAGTCTGTCTATAGCGGCAACTGTCATCATGTTGTCACCGAATATGTTATCCCATTCACTGAAGGCTTGATTGGATGTGATCAACAAACTACCTCGTTCATATCGATGAGCAATCAATTCAAACAATACCTGACTCTCACTATCAGTCTTTTTCACGTAGCCGATATCGTCCAAAATCAATAGCTCATATTTATCAAGTTTTCTTAGGGCATCATTTAAACCCAGCGTTTCTTTCGCGCGTTGAAGTTCTTGAACAATAGCCGTACTAGTACTGAATTTAACGCGCACTGCTTTTTCAAGTAATGAGTAGCCAATAGCGCAAGCTAAGTGAGTTTTCCCTAAACCACTAGCGCCAAACAATAAGATATTATGGCCCTGTCTAAGCCAATCAATCTGACTAACTTTTTGTTTGATTTGCAGTGACGTAACTCCTTCTACTTCGTCAAAGTTATATTGATGAAGCTGCTTACCTACGGGTAATTTACTTTCTTTAAGTAACCGTTTTAATCGACTTTCATGACGATGATTAGCTTCAAGCTCACATAGCTCGGCAAGGAATAACTCTGGCTCCCACTCCTGTGAAACAGCCTTTTGGGCAAGAGCCTCCCATTCTTTGGCTATCGCACTTAAGCGCAGCTCTTTGAGTAATATTGGTAAGCTTTGAACATTAGCCATGTAACCCTCCAAGTAAACTATCGTAATCACTTATTTTGTGTTGATGACTGACAATATTTGGTATGACGACCGTGCTAGGACCAAACAATTTACGGCACATATCAATGGTTATACGCTTACCTTGCTCGTGGTTTTTCAAGACATAACGACCAAGAGCCTGCTCGCAATTATAATTATGAGCGAGTAACAATAGCTCAACCATATAACGACAGTCTTTATCGCTGACATGCTCAGATGTTAACTGCTGCCACAATAAACTGAAATCACCTTCTGGGATCAAGTCTTCTCGTAACTGCGAGTATTTAAACGCATTAGGCTTTTTCGCCAGTGAGTGGATCACATGTTTATAATCTACTGCGCGTGATCTTAGATGTCCTTGAGCATAGACTCTGGTTAGGAATAACGTCTTTTCATGACCAAGAAATAAATCCAGCCGGGTATCATAAATGTGTACCAGTAATCGATAACCAATCAGTCTGGAAGGTACGGTATACGTCACGCGTTTAACACTGATGGTACTGCTTGATGTGACTTTAACGTATTGCTCGCAGAAGTCGTTGGTGCGACGTTTAGGCAAATCATTTAAATGTTTTCGTTCTTCATCAAATCGAGTTTTGCATTGGCGATTAATTTTGGCGACAATTACATCAAGAAACGATTGGTACTCGGTAATTGTCGCGAAATCTCGACTGCCACGTAATCGTAACTGCTGATCTACTTTTCGTTTTAAATGACTATGCGCTACTTCAATCGCCCCATTTTCGTGAGCCACACCTTTATTGTTACGCGTCGCAACGACGCTATAGTGAGCACATAGCTTTTGATAACGTTCAGTTAACGTTTCCTGTTCATAGTGGTTATTAAATGCAGCACTTAAGCTATCGGTTCGGTGTGTTTGTGGTACACCACCACTACGCCAAAATGCATTTTGTAAACCAGTAGAAAGTGATTCGAAGCTTTCACCACAAAAGACAAGTTGAACATATGTCCAGCCACTAAACACTAATTTGTAATGAAAGAGCTTATGAGAGAATACTTGGCCTGCAATGGATATTTCAAGTTTGTTCATCCAAGTATAATCAGATATTCCCATAAATCCGGGCATGTACTTTTGACGAAAGATAACTTCTTGCTCTGGCCCTTCAGTTGCTAACCACTTTTTGACTCGACGCTGTAACGTACGTAAATGGTTGTGACCAAACTTACCTGGCATGAGGGTATCGAGCTGATCTAATAACGTTATAGGTTGAAGCTTAGGATCTGCTTTGAGTAATGGCACTAGATGTTCTTCAAACGCACCATCAAATGGGTCTTTGCGTGTTCGATAGATTCTGGGGGTATTTTCTGTTGAATGTTGACCTGAGTCGATGCGCCGAGCCGTACGCTCTGACATACCAGACTGAGCTGCGGCTGTTGTTTGTTTATGATCCTTACGATAAGACATATATAAATTAACCTGTTGCTTGGTTATGGGTTTTCCAGACATATCTTTCTCTGTTGAATTTGATATATCTGAAGTGTACCAAAACCGGTCAACCTAATTGTCGCGACTCGGCCAAGCTAATTGTCGCCTAATATAATGGTAATTATCCACTGATTGTATCAAGTGGCCAAGATGGAACCCACTCTGAGTTTAAAGCTAAAGGCCCTGGAGTTGTAACCGGAAGAAGTGGAAAAATAGGGATTATAACTTTTGTGCATGATGATTTTTGGCCGCTAAATACAACTTTGTGGATAAAAGAGTATAGAAAATCTAATCCGTATCATGCATTTCACTTACTATCTACTTTAGGATTGGAACAGTTTAACTCAGGTTCGGCTGTGCCAACTTTAAATCGAAATCATATTCACAGTTTACCCTTAGTCGTACCAACTATTTTAGTATTAAATGAATATGAAAGTTACGTTGAAGGTTTGTTTTTAAAAATTCGTAAGAATAATAATCAAAGCAAAACCCTTAAAAACCTACGTGACACGTTATTACCCAAACTCATCTCTGGTGAACTACAAATACCCGATGTAGCCAGTGATGAAGAAGTAGTAGATTAATAACCTTAATTGAGCACTTAACCATTTAAAATAAAAACAATAAGGATGTTTGATGAAATTGACTGAAGCCAAATTAGAACAAGCGGTGGTTGAGTTATTAGCCGAGCAAGGCTACCCGCATTTATTGGGCGGTGAGCTTAGTCGTAATAATAGCGATGTATTAATTAAAGAAGGCTTACGCGCTTTTTTAACCACATGCTTTGCCAATTAACACAATGAGTGAATAAGAATGAGTATGTTTGATTTAAATGAAATAGAGCAACGCGTGGCCAGTAAAACTTACGATTTGGGTTATGGTTTGTACGCATCAAATAATGTCAGTAAGTTACTTATTGTGGGTGATCAAGCAATGGCGAGCGTGGCGGGGCAGTATAAATACAAAGTCACCTTAGAAAATAGTGAAAGCGGACAATGTATGGCAAGCTGCACATGCCCCGCAGCCGACTATCAAGAGGTATGTAAACATGCCATAGCCGTGGCGCTCAAAGTTAATAGTTTATCTGCTACTGAATTAGCCAATGCAAACGCCGATGCTACAACACAAGGCAACGAACGCGGGGCATTAATGGCGTGGTTTTTAGATAAACCGGCTAACGAACTTGCCGATATAATCATGGGTTTTTTAGATGAGTCAGAGCATGAATACGATAAATGGGTATTTATGATGTCAAACGACAAGCAAGCCATGAGTACAGGTGAGCTAAGCAAACTTATCACTAAAGCTTTGCCTAAAAAATCAGTATGGGGCTGGAATGAAGTACGTAGCTATTTTGCTGATGCAGATTCACTGTTTGAAATGATATTTCCTGCGATAGAAAAACGGCCCGTTGATCAGCAATGGCAGTTAAATTTTAAAGCCGTGGTGCGTTTAAACACCGTACTTGAAGACATTGATGACTCCGGCGGCTTTCGCTTTGATTTAGAAGAGCAGCTTAACCAAAACCTGACCGAGCTTTTTAATCAACTGCCTTGGTCTGATGAGCAAAAAGCGCAGTGGATTTTTGAACACTTTGAAGACTACAAATACGATGTATTCCCGAGTGTACCGCATGACTTTGATATAACACCCAGTGTAAATACCTTGTTTTTAGCACTGTGTACAACTGCAATAGAAAAGCGACTGCACGCGGGCGTTGACTTTAGTGATTGGAGGCAAAAAAGCGCGCTTACACGCCTTACGTCGATATTAATAAAACAAGCGCAAGGGCAGGATGATTGGCAAGCGCAACTGCGTTTAATTAAACTAACAGCCCATGACTCGTCGGATTATTTAAAAATAAGTGCGCTTTGCAAAGACCGTAATGAGCTGTTAGATGCCGAGTACTATTTAAAGCAAGCGTATCAACGGGCAAGTAAGCCACATGAAGTGCTTGCATGTAAACGCGATGAAATAGAACTTCGCCTTGAATTGTCAGAATTTAAAGCCGCATGGGCAATCGCGTGGCAGTTATTTGTAGATAACCCGATTTTTAATGGCTTTAAAGATTTACACGTATTGCAACAAAAAACCGGCATAATTGATGCGCAGTTTGCGCAAAAGGTAGAGCAGCTATTGCTTTCTTTGTCAGAACAAGGGGCTAAATCAAACCAAGGGGCTTATCGCTTTACTAATTATCCGAGTGAATTACTGGATTTTTATATTGATCAAAATGACATTGAAAAAGCACGTTCATGGGCTGCAAAACATGAGGTTAAGTCGAGTCAATTGATAACGTTGGCTGGTTTAATTATGGCGCAATACCCACAAGAATCGATTGACTTGTATCACAAATCACTTAGTAACATAATTGGACAAACTAATAATGACGCTTATCGTGAAGCAACTAATTTATTAATTAAAATAGAAAAAAGCTTAAAAGACAAAAATGCCGACTGCACGCTATTATATGAAATGATTACTACATTGGCTAAGAAGTTTAAGCAAAAACGAAATATGATGAAGTTGTTGCGAGAATACTTCCCGCATTGTAGCTAAAAATAAACGTTTAAAAAATAATAACTAACATGAATAAACCAGCGGACGGTGCTAAATAGATGAAATTTACTGAAGCCAAATTAGAACAAGCGGTGGTTGAGTTATTAGGCGAGCAAGGCTACCCGCATTTATTAGGTGGTGAGCTCAACCGCAATAATAGCGATGTATTAATTAAAGACGACCTCCGTGCTTTTTTAACCAAGCGCTACGCTAAAAATAATATTACCACCGGCGAAGTAGACTCAATAATTGCTCGACTTGAAAGGCTGCCAGCCAGTGACTTATACGAGAGCAATAAAACCTTTTGTAAGTGGCTAAGTGATGGGTTTTTGCTTAAACGGGAAGTAAGCCGCGAGCGAGGCATGGTGGCAGGCAACGCAGCACAAAAAGATTTGTACATTCAGCTACTTGATTACGATAACGTTGAGCAAGGCATTAAAAGTAGCCTAATAGCAGGCAGTGCTATGGCTGCTTTGGGTAATATGGCTCTCGATAACGTGAATGAAGCGAGCGTTACTTACCTGCAAGACGACAATATTTACCGGTTTGTTACTCAGTTAGAAATACAAAGCCCCACAAGCTACGACAATATTGAACTGCGCATTCCCGATGGGATTTTATATGTAAATGGCCTGCCGCTGGTGGTGTTTGAATTTAAAAGCGCAATACGCGAGCAAGCCCCTATTTTTGAAGCGTATGAGCAGTTAACTGTTCGTTATAGGCGCGCTATTCCGCAGTTATTTGTGTTTAATACCTTGTGCGTTATAAGCGATGGCGTAAACAACAAAATGGGTAACCTGTTTGCGCCGTATCAGTATTTTTATTCGTGGGGTAAAGTAACGGGGCAAGAGCTCACAGCGCAAGAGGGGATTAACTCGTTACATACCTTATTGCAGGGCTTGTTTGATAAAGCGCGCTTGCGCGATGTAATGCGCAACTTTGTGTTCTTCCCTGATTCTGACAATAAAAGCGCGGGCAAAAAAGAGATAAAAATTGTGCCGCGTTACCCACAATATTACGCGGCTAATAAGCTGTTCGAAAATATAAAACGGCATTTAAAACCAAAAGGCGATGGTAAAGGCGGTACGTACTTTGGCGCAACGGGTTGCGGTAAAAGTTACACCATGCAATTTTTAACACGCTTGTTGATGAAAAGCGTTGAACTTAAAAGCCCCACCATTATTTTAATTACCGACCGAACCGATTTAGACGATCAACTCTCGCAGCAGTTTGGTAATGCTAAAACCTACATTGGCGATGACACGGTAAAAACAGTGACCAGCCGTACTCACTTACGTGAGTTACTAGAGGGCCGTAATAGTGGCGGTGTGTTTTTAACGACTATTCATAAGTTTACCGAAGACACTCGGCTACTAACCGACCGTACTAATGTTATTTGTATTTCTGATGAGGCGCATCGTAGCCAAGTAAATCTTGATCAAAAAATTACCATTACAGAAAAGGGTGTAAAAAAGACCTTCGGTTTTGCAAAGTACCTGCACGACTCACTGCCAAACGCCACCTATGTTGGTTTTACAGGCACCCCAGTAGACGCGACTTTAGATGTATTTGGTGAAGTGGTTGACTCGTACACCATGACTGAGTCGGTTAAAGATGAAATAACCGTACGCATTGTGTACGAAGGCCGCGCTGCCAAGGTGTGTTTAAACAACAGCAAGCTGGCAGAAATTGAAGCCTATTACAAAGAATGCGCCGATGCAGGCAGTAACGAGCTGCAAATAGAAGACAGTAAAAAAGCCACCGCTAACATGAATAGTATTCTAGGCGATCCTGACCGCATTAAAGTGTTAGCAAGGGACTTTGTTGAACATTATGAGAAACGCACTGAGGAAGGCTCTACGGTTGCAGGAAAGGCTATGTTTGTGTGTAGCTCGCGCGGGATTGCCTATCAGCTGTATCAAAAACTAGAAGAACTGCGCCCACAGTGGTTTGATGTTGTCGACTCTTTAAACGAGCAGGATAACGCGCAAAAACTATCAGATACCGAGCGAAAGCGCGCTATTAGCGAAGGCCGTATTGCCGCCCCCTCTGAAAAAGTAAAAATGGTAATGACGCGTGCCAAAGACGACGTTGAGCGCTTATATAATTTAC
This sequence comes from Pseudoalteromonas sp. JB197, assembly GCF_002332205.1. NCBI lineage: Bacteria > Pseudomonadati > Pseudomonadota > Gammaproteobacteria > Alteromonadales > Pseudoalteromonadaceae > Pseudoalteromonas > Pseudoalteromonas sp. JB197. The sequence goes on along the minus strand of NZ_NRGZ01000002.1, from coordinate 181,947 downwards.
TTAGCAGTAAAGACGAGCGTAAAGAGCTTGATAAGCAATTTAAAAACAAAAACTCAAACTTTAAAATAGCCATAGTGGTAGACATGTGGCTAACCGGTTTTGACGTGCCATTTTTAGATACCATGTACATAGATAAACCACTGCAAAAGCACAGCTTAATACAAACTATTTCGCGGGTTAATCGCCAGTTTGAAGGTAAAGATAAAGGCCTAGTGGTTGACTACATTGGTATTAAATCTGAAATGAATAAAGCGTTAGCGCAGTATTCAAAAACAGATGAAACCAATTTTGAAGATATTACCGCCTCGGTTATCGAAGTAAAAAACCATTTAGCGCTACTAGCCGAGTTATTCCATAAATTTGACAGCAGCCCATACTTTACCGGTGAAGCCGTAGCCCAATTAAACTGCTTAAACCACGCAGCTGAGTTTGCGCTAATTACCGAAAAACGCCAAAAGCGCTTTATGGATTTAGTTAAACGCTTAAAAGCCGCTTACGATGTATGTTGCGGTAGTGAAAAAATAAACGAAAACGAGCGTAACCATATTCACTTTTACCTTGCCATTCGCTCGATTATTTACAAGCTAACTAAAGGCGAAGCGCCCGATACTGCGCAAATGAACGCCAAAGTTCGTGAAATGATAAGCGAAGCCCTGCAAAGCGACGGTGTAGAAGAGGTATTTAAACTCGGCAATGAAGACGGCGGCGAAATCGACATTTTTAATGACGACTACATCGCCAAAATAGAAAAAATAAAACTCCCCAATACCAAAATAAAAATACTGCAACAAATGCTAGCCAAAGCCATAGGCGAGCTTAAAAAAGTAAACCAAACCCAAGGTATCGACTTTACTAAACGCTTTGAATCGCTGGTACAGCGCTACAACGAGCGAAAAGAAGATGACGTACTGGTAAGTAGCGTACTTGATGAATTTTCAGAAAGCATGGTTGATATGATTTACAGCGTACGCAACGAAATGAACGCCGGAGACGAGCTAGGCATTGATATTGAAGAAAAAGGCTTTTACGACGCCCTAAAAATGTTAGCGGTTAAGTACGACTTTGACTACCCCGAAGATAAGCTAATTGAGCTTGCCCAAGCGGTAAAAGTAATTGTAGACGACAAGGTAAAATTTGTTGATTGGAATAACCGCGATGATATTAAATCATCGCTCAAAGTAGAGCTGATTTTAATACTCGCTAAATTTAAGTACCCGCCAATTAGCCGCGATGAAGTTTATAAAGAAATATTTGAGCAAGCGCAAAATGTGAAAGCGAATAAAGAGACGTAGATCTTTATAACTTGAAAGGGAAATACTTTATAGCTAGGGCTGATTTTAGTATTAACTTTTTTACTACGTAATAAAAGAGCTTTGGAGATAAGTAATGTTGGAAAAAATAAAACCCTGGGTTTGCTCTTTTAGCGGCTGTGATGGTGGTAATCCAGAAGCTGATATTTGGTTGTGTGGTATAGAGTGGGGGCTAGAGTCAGCCGCTGCGTATGAATACTATGAGCGTCTGAAGTTGCAGATGCAAGGAAGTGCTATACCTGTTAAAAAAACAGATTTTGACTGGGAAGATAGTATTAGTTACCCCTATGGAGTGAGATTTGCTAAGCTTTATCAGGTTATCCAACACCAGCAACTAGCGTCTTATCGAAATGTAGCGCAGTTATCAGGTAAAGAGTTGTTTAAGCTTAATTTATATCCTATCGCATTTAATTCTACTGCTGACGATTTATGGCATCAACATGGCTTTGATACAGTAACGGGGTTTGCTAGTAAATACCTATTTAATAACTGGTGTTTTTTTAATCGCTTCTCGTTTTATGTTGCTCTTCGTAAACAGTATCAGCCAAAACTAATTATCTGCACAGGGGTAAATTACTTAAAGGATTTCCTAATGTTCTTTGCCGGTGCTGATGGTGTTGACTCGATTCAAAGTGAAATTATCACAGTAGATACAGGAGAAAAGCGTACTTTATATTGGAGTAAAATAGACAAGAGTTTGCTAATTGTAGTGCCTTTTTTTAGTGGTCGTTGGGGTTTAAATAGTGATGCTCTGCTGCATGCATTCGGCAACAGAGTTACGCAACTACAACATGAAATAATACTGTCTTAATATTTGTACTGTAAGTACCACGAAAGTTTCTCAATACCGTGTACCTATTTTAAGCTTCTCATATATTTGCAAATACATTCAATATTTTTGGGGTATCCTCATCGGAGGCTATTTTATAAAAGTATTTAGCTAATTTATATTAATTAGCTAAATACCAGGAGTGGTTTTTATGTGGTTGGATATTGATACTAGATATTAATCTTCAACGCTTAAAAAATCGTTCTTACCTTCTGACTCGTATAAGAAAGATAGAGGTAAGTCTAACCTTTCTTTAATTAGTTTAAGCCATTGAATATCTTCTTTTTCAGGAATGTTACCGGAAACTATCAATAATTCATCGCCTGGTTTTTGTGCTAATGGATACAGCTGATATCTCAGTAATTGGCCTATTGCGGCTTCAATGTCTTGTCTAGTTGAGCTTGTATGTTTTAACTCTGCAATTGTGTAAATATCGCCTTTTGTGAAAGTAACATCTCTGCGAAATAAGCCATCACGATCTTGAGCATTACATTTTATATTTTGACGTTGTAACCATTGTTGAAAACGTTGTTCCATTTGAGCTTCATTTAACACCATTGTATTAAATTCTGGGCACTTTCTTCTTATTTCTGTAGCAGTAATAACATCTGTAATTGCCTCTTCATTAAGTTTAAGCATAGTGCTAAATTCTAGATTTTTTTATCGAAGTCTCTGAAGTCAAAGTTATTAATAATCTGATCTATCATATTCAAAGATTCAGTTAATGATGTATGGTCAATTGGCGTAACTAATTCAATCGTAGAAAGATCTTTACTTTGACCTTTCGTAAGTGAAATATCAATAGATTGGAACCTAGCTGTATCAATGAATGAGGTAATTCGATCCTCTTTATTTAAAGGTACAAATCTTACTTTTATTTTATTTTGATTAGGTTTCGGAGTCACAGAAATACGACCAGCTTCTCCATTACTACCAAAGACTATTTTTACTGGTGAATCACGACGCCATTTTTTAGTACCTGCTTTATAGTAAGTAGATATATGAATAGCCAATAAATTACTGGATTTTTCAAAAGAAGGGTTAGCTCTAAACCAAGCTGCTGCTAATTCACTACTTGATAATTTTGATTCATCTATGTTCATATTTCGTGTACTTTCATGTAATTCGAATAAAGTTTGAATGCTTCCCTAAATCCAAATTTTTTCTAAGCATTTAGAGTTCATCATATCGTTAATCTCTATAAATTTTAGATATGCTTTTCCTTTTTTTAATGATTTATCGTTGATACCAAGTTCCGAATTTTGGTAAGTAATGGGCGTGACATTTATATAGTGAAAGCTATCAAGTCTAATTAAAACCTTGTTTAAGCTGTCGTTACTAATTTTTGAGTTGAGCTTTTTTGATATGAGTTCATGAAGCGGAGTAAGTTCAATATCGGCGGTGTGCATATTTGTAAAGTGAACCTCTAAATTATCTTCACCATAATATTGATATACAAGTTCATTTGTACTGCAAATAAAAACAACTCCTTCACCTGCACTGATTTGATCCAAGATATTAAATAATCCTAAAACTACTTTAATATCAATAGGTTTCAAATTGGGATTTGAAATCACGTTATTGGTAAAAGATTCAAAACTATCGGGAGCCTTGTCAAAAGAAAACCCTTTCTCACCATTGTTATTTTTAGTATATTTTTGCAGTAGTGGTCTATGTATATAGATTTTACTATTTTTTAGATGCTTTTGGGTGAGCTTAGTATTTTGATGCTTATTCTTTAAAACAATAGGGTTATCTACCGAGCCTGGTTTTAAATTAACTTCTTCCATATAAAGTCCATTTCAACGTTATAGTCTGTATATTGCTATAATATTCATTATAAAACAAACACTTATTTTTTTACGTTTGTTTTTCTAAATAAAAAAAGAAAAACCTTTTTTATTTACTTTAAGTTCAATGGCTTATGCCGTTTTGTGTTTGCTTTTCTTACGTGATCTAAAAATATTTCACCCAGCTACTATGTACTCATTGATTAACAATAACTAGGTACATAGCATGAACACAACCCCTCAATTAAAACGTATTGTGGCACACTTTTCCACTGAATTATTAGAAGAGTTCGACGTAGAAGAGCTTTGGCAAGATAAGCTATTTAAAAAGGCTTTATGTAACATTTCGGGCTTTAGCTATACAAATTTACAGGGCTTAGATGCTGATGATTTGATCTTGCGATTAGATCATTTAGCAATAAACACAATGCCTAAAACGTTACAAAAAAATGTGCATATATTTTGTAAAGCGTTTGATCTACCAAAAGCGGTAACTCCATTAGTTATTTTTTCTTGCTGTATGACGCTCAGTAAGCCATTGCGCGAACTTGTCGAATACTTACGTGACGATTACGCGAGCGTTATTTTAGAAAAAATAGCTTATGTGATTGGTATTGATGAAGCACTACTCAACAAGCAAATTGGATTAATTATTGAATCTGGCATGTATTCAATGGATATGGAGATATTTGCTGGGGAAGATGAGTTTTTAATATTACCAAACGCAATTGCTAAAAGTCTTCTCGAGGGTAAGTTAAATAGTGAAAGTGATATTTTATCTAACTTGGTCTCTCCTTGTGAAGCTTCTGAGCTTAGCGCTGCTGATTTATCTCACTTAGATTTAAATACTTTACTAAAAGCTACGCAAAATGCGACTGAGACGGGTGATCAAGCATTAAGTATTCTATTTTATGGTGTGCCAGGTTCGGGTAAAACTTCATTGGCGAAATATATAGCGCAAGCGTGTGGTTCGCAGTTGCTTAAGGTGCAAGCTAAAGGTAGTAATTTAATAAGCCCAACAAACGAGCTCGATAGCCGAAGCGCAAGCTCTGAGCTGCGTTTAGAGCACTTTAATGTGGTGAGTAAGTTGGTTGGCAAGCGTAAAAAAACAATGCTGTTACTGGATGAGTGTGAAAATATTTTTGAGCGTGATTTATTCTCTAAAAGCTTCTCAAAGGAATTACTTCATACTTACATTGAAAATCACCCTGTAGTGAGTATTTGGATCACTAATCATTTAGAGGATTTACCACAAAGCGTTATTAGGCGATTTAATATTGTTTACGAAATTCCTGAACTAAGTAAAACGACTAAAGAAAAAATGATCGGTAAATATGTTAAAGGCTTAAGTGTTGGTAACAGTTTTATTAGCAAATTAGCAGCTCAACAAAACTTACTTCCAGCTCATATCGCTAAAGCTGTACATGTAGCTAGGTTATGCGGATTTAAAGCACAAACCGCGCGTGAATGCATAGAAGAGAATATTCAAGATACCTTAACTGCATGCGGCTTTTCGGCTCATGAATTAACTTATCAAGCAGCGCAAAAGTTTAACCCTAAAATGGTGAATATAGAGTCTGAATATGCATCACTCGAACAGGTAGAAGAGGCTGTAATTGAGTATTCGAGTTCACGAACTCTACTAACTGGCCCGCCAGGCACAGGTAAAACAGCTTTTGTAAATTATTTATGCGAAAAAGCTGATTTCAAACTTATTTCAGTTAAAGCATCAGACTTATTAAGCAAGTGGGTTGGCGAAAGTGAGCAAAATATTGCTCAACTATTTAAACAAGCTACACAAGAAGGAAGTGCAATATTTATTGATGAGGCTGATGGTTTGTTGTGCAGCCGCGAACAAGCAACGGCAAATTGGGAAGTGCAAACAGTTAATGAATTACTATGCTATATGGAGCAATTTCAACTCCCACTTTTTGCCGCAACTAACTTTGCTAAAAATTTAGATAAAGCGGTAATGAGGCGATTTGATTTTAATTTAAATTTAACCTATTTGACTCCGGTACAGGCTAAGCAATTATTTAAAGATACATTAGGTCCAGGAGTGTTAAATAAGCACCTAATGCATGAGTTATTCAAGCTTACAAAGCTCACACCAGGTGACTTTGCGATTGTAAAAAGGCAAATGAAGTTTTCAAAAAAGCGAATGACACAAGAGCGAATGTTATCGATTTTACAAGAGCAAAACGACCTAAAAGAAGGTGGGAAGCAGAAGATTGGGTTTGTTATATGAATCTGTTAAATATTTGTCTACAATAAAGCATTGTACTTAAGGTTATAAATTAAAAGGGAAAAGAGTCATGAATGATAGTAAAAAATCAGATTTAACAAAAACCAAAAGAACACCTAATCTATCAGAAAGAAAGAAGACTAAAGAGTGGCTTGAAAAAAATCCTAAAGTTTATAAGTTAACTGAAGAACTACTTGGCTTTCTTGAGGAGTATAGAGAACCTAGTTTTCCATATGGCTGGTTTGATCGTACAGAAAGTCATGTTTTCAAATTTGGTAGGGATTCAGTTGGGCCGCGCTTAAGTATCCGCTGTAATCAAAGCGATTGCACAGTTACTATAACATTGCCAAACGACAATGAGCTTCTAGACGATCTTGGGTTTTCTAGTTTTTTAAAAAAACCTGAACAAAGTAAATTAAAGTTGAAATTTGAAGTAGAATCTAAAAATAAAGCTAGTTATGAACACCTGATTAAAGTGCTTTCAACAAATTTGATTACGCCATTATCTGCAGGGAAGCATATCGATGCCATATCAGAAGATAAAATAGATGAAGCGTTTGATAAAATAGCTGAATCTAAAGGCTTAAATGAAACGGAAAAAGATGCACTTGTTAAGATCAGAATTGGGCAAGGAAGATATAGAGCAGCTTTAGATGATATTTGGAAAGGCTGCGCATTAACAGGCATAAAATGTAGAGATTTACTCCGTGCTTCACATATCAAGGCCTGGCGCGATGCTGAGGCCCATGAAAGGATAGACCCATTCAATGGTTTGTTGCTTGCTGCACATTTAGATGCGTTATTTGATAAAGGCTTGATAAGCTTTGACTCGAATGGTTTTATCTTGATATCAGACTTGATAAGCGAATCAGATTTAAATAAGTTATCGGTTGATAAAAGTATGCAACTTAAAATGCCGCCAGAAACACACGAATACATGAAGTGCCACCGAGAAAAGTATGGTTTTGAATGTTGATATAAAAGGTTATCAATGAATTCACGCCGTCACTTTTCAATTTTAGAGCTTGTGCCAATAGCACCAAGCTCTATCTCGACCCACCAGTTGCAGCAAAAATTGCTTGAACGTGACTTTGATATTTCAACCCGCATGCTCCAGCGTGACCTGCAATCACTATACGACCAAGGTTGTTTTGGCCTTGAAAAAGACACGCGCAGTAAACCGTATGGTTGGTCTATTAATTCGCAGTGGCGGGGTGGTAACTTAAAAATAATGAGCAGTGAAGTCGCTGAGCATTATTTATTGTTGGAGCAGTTATTACCGCAATCAGTCCCCAGTGACGTTAAGCAGTCGGTACATATTAAAGCAGAACAAGCACTCAAACGCTTTAATGGCTATGTGCCAGATTGGCTTTCAACCCTTCCTAAGCCTTCTTTAAAAGTGAATATTGATACTCAGTTAGTGGCGCAAATTAAGCATGCGATTAAGTATAAGCGTGCAGTGAGCGCTGAGCTTTATAGAGTACTTTACGATGAGGCACATTGGTTAAAGTTTGCTGAGTTGAGTTTTTATAACATAGTTGAGCAAGGCGGTGTGTTAATGGCGCAGTTTATGGTGGGGACGCTTCACGATAAGTGTTATCAAATGCCGGTTTACCGCATTCGTAATGTACACATTTTGCAAAAGACACGACGTGAGCCAAGCACTGAGCAATTAAAATCGTTACGCAGTGCGATTAATAAAGGTATGAAGCAAGAAGCGATTGAGTTAATTGTAAAAGTACCTATTCATTCGGCGGTTAATCAAGGCTTTATTGAGCTTGGGGAGCTGACTGATAAGCAAAAGATTGACGATAAAAACGTATTACTTACCTACCAAACTATTAATACCGAGCAGCTCACTGATGAGCTATTTAAATGTGCACATTGGCTGGAAGTTATTAAACCTGAAAAGCTGCGGCAAAGAATTGTTAGCAAGCTTAAAGCTGCTACTACAAACTATCTTTGATTAATTTCAAACTTAGGTGCGTCAAAAGTTGACGCACCTATTTGTTATGCTCCTTTAAAAGTTAAGGAGTAGTTATGTTTCAATTAATTCAGCAAAATGATGGTTTATCAATCGGTGTATTTGGTATTGGTGGGTGTGGCTGTAATACGCTTAACAGTATTTTTGAACAACGCGAGTCTGATCAGGCATTCTTGTACAGCGTAAATACCGATAAAGTTGTACTTGAGCATACGCAAAGTGATGAAGCGGTACTTATAGGTGAAGAGCTCACTCATGGTTACGGTGCTGGAGCAGACCCTAAAGTTGGGCTGCAAGCGGCAGAAGAGAGTAAAGAGCAGCTTTTAACGCTTATTAATGGCTGCGATATAATTCTGTGTGCAACAGGGTTGGGTGGCGGTACTGGGACTGGCGCCAGCCCGTATATTGCTCAACTTGCTAATGAACAAGGTAAGCCCATTATATTTGTTGCTACATTGCCATTTAGTAGTGAGGGGCAGTTTAGAAATAATATAGCGCAAGCTGGTCTAAATGAGCTCAAAGAGCATGCTAATGCGGTTATTACGCTCCCTAACGATCAACTGATTGAGGTGCTTGGTAACGATATAGGATTATTCGATGCGTTTAAACATTCAAATCAAATACTTCACTCACTGATCAAGTCACTAATCGATATGCTTTGCTTTCAAGGCCTAATAAACGTTGATTTAAATGACTTTGCTAAAATTATGGATTGCCAGGGCGATGCGGTATTAGGTGTCGGTAAATGCGATGAAGAAAGCGAGCTAACTACTGCGCTTGATGGGGCACTTAACAACCCGCTGGTTACCCAAGTTGATATGTCATCAAGTACTGGCGTTATTGTGCAAGTAAACTGCAAAGATGAAATTTCACTGGGTAGTTATAACCTCATTACCGATACCGTGCGTCAGCAGGTTAGCCCAAACGCGTTAGTTATTTGTGGTGTGTCAAAAATAGAAAGCTTAGCAACCAATTATGAGCTACTGGTTATTGCTACGGGCGCGAGTTCAAAAATGATACTTGATGACACTAAAAGTGAGTCAAGCTCTAAAGTAGTTACCACTAAGCCAAAAGCATCTGATATTTTTGATATCCCTGCTTTTATAAGAAATCAATCTGCACCACCTAGTAAAAGCTCTTTATAGGTTTTGTAAGCAAAGACAGCGGTATATAGCTATGTGTAAGCGCTACAAAAGGACGATTTAGATAAAAATTTATTAGCTTTGCTATAACCTTTACAAGTAAAGGCCTTGCGGCGATTTTTATTGATTAAGATCAACAAAGCAACAGAGAAAAATAGGCATAATCCGCGGCTGTAATTTACACCCAAAAATAAAATGGTGTGTTACGAATGTGTGCTACGATTTAATGAAAAACAGTGGTTTTTATTAAACTAAAGTTGTTTTAAAATCAGTCTAATTGCATCTGTTTTTATTTTATCTATATGTTTTATATGGATTTGAATTGGAAAGGCTAAAAAGTGGCTCTACTCATAAATAGTAAATGCATTAACTGCGATATGTGCGATCCAGAGTGCCCTAATGAGGCTATTTATATGGGGGCTAAAATATATCAAATAGATCCCAGTAAATGCACTGAATGCGTAGGTCATTATGATAAGCCTACTTGCGTAAGTGTCTGCCCAATTGATTGTATTAAGCCAGACCCAACCCATAGTGAAGCTATTGATGAGCTTGCCGATAAGTACGTAAGGTTAACTAGTAGTTGTGGCTAACTGCTAAGCGTACTGTTTTAAAGCTGATTAACAGTACGCTTAGTAATATTCGTTTTTATTAATAATATTGGCCGCAGCTAGTACTTAGCGCGAGATAGTGTGCGGGTTGCTGAGCATGTATTAGCAAGTGCTCAGCATATTTTAATAGTAAGCGCGCATTTAAGCAGTGCGCTTAGCTATAATCGAAGTCTAGCTGCACATTCCACGGCATTAGGTCGGTAAAATCATCATCACCCTCATCTCGATTCGGCAACGTTTTAAATAAATGCACAAAGTAGTAATAAGGATTGATGTCATTGGCACGGCAGGTCATCACAATACTATAAAGTATCGCGCTGGCCTGAGCACCATTAACCGATTTTGAGAATAGCCAGTTTTTTCTACCAGTGGTAAACGGCCGAATATCTCGCTCAGTAATATTATTATCAATCCCTAGTTCGCCATCTTCACTATACCGCATTAATTTCGGCCATTGATTAAGCGTGTATTTTATCGCTTTGCCAATATAACTCCCCGCCGTTACTTTACCTTCGGCTTCATCAAGCCACGCTTTAAAGTGCATTAATATGGGTAAGGCTTTTTCTTGTCGTAACTGATACCGCGCTTGAGGAGATAACTGTTTGTTTTTAGCGTGGGTTTCCAGTTTATATAATTGGCTGATAAAGCTGATGGCTTTATGCGCTCGACCTTTGTTTTTCGACTCTGCTTTTAAGGCATCGTTATATTTGCGTCTAGCGTGTGCCCAGCAACCAACAGGGGTAATGCCTTCAATACCGTCATAAACACGGTAACCGTCGCACTGTAAATAGCCTTGATAACCGGCAAGAAATTCTTTTGCGCAAGCGCGACTTCGACCTGCTTGGTAATCGTAAATCACGACAGGCTCACGGCTGACCTCATTGCTGCGATAAACCCACATGTAGGAATTGCTGCTAGGGTTGTCACCTTCATCTAACACTTGTGTACGGGTTTCATCGGCACATAAACTGTGCTCACTAAGCAAGTGACGTTGCATGGCTGCCACTAAGGGGCTGATTAGCAGGCCCGCTTTAATACACCAATTAGCTAATGTTCCGCGCGATAGTTCAAGGCCGCCACGGCCCAGTATGTCAACGAAACGATAAAGCGGTAAGGCATCGCAGTATTTGCCCGTAACAACCGCCGATAACGCTTCTGGACTCGCAATGCTGCCAGGAATAGGCTGCTTGGGTTTAGGCGCGGTGATTATTTTACTGGCCAATTGTTCATGCTCGCAATGTCTGCAAGCATATTTAAATTGTTTGTGCTTAATGACACTGACTTTCGCCGGAATAATCTTCACTTGCTCGCTGTCTTCACTACCACATTGATGTAGTTGTTCACCGCAACACTGACACGTTAACTCGGTTAAGGTGTGCTCAACCTCTTCTCGTTCAAAGTGCTCAGCCAGTATTTGTTTACCTTTCTTATGGTGTTTAGGCGGCTCAGTCGTTTTATGCTGCTCCGCTTCATTGAAGGTGCCCCGTGGGGCTTTTTCACTTTTTTTACCGTATTTTTGGGATTTACTTAACTTAAGCTCAGCAAGCAAGTGGTCAATCCGCGATTGCATTTCAACCTTATCTTCTTGCAGTGAAATTTTATCTTTTTCTAAGCCATCAAGCTTAGCCTGCATAAGTGCAAGCTGATTTTGTAGTTCGGTGATGAGAATAGTGTCTGGCATTTTAATAGCATGACACATGGGAAAGATCGTTCAAGTAAAAAAAACGATCTGGTTAATTTATATCACTGATAACCCTGATAAAGTTGAGTGGCGGGTTTTATTATTTACCGGTAAGCCAGATAATAACCATTGTAACTGCCGTTGTTCAATCCCCATGGCTACGTGTGCTTGAGCATGATTTGGCCATTGAAATCGTCCTTGCTCTAAGCGACGATAATAAAGCCAAAAACCATTGGTATCCCAAAACAAAATTTTTAATTTATCGCGTTGTTTATTACAAAAAACGAACCACGCTTGGCTTAAAGGATCGAGAGATAGGGTATCGCTGACAATAATACTTAACCCATTGATTGATTTTCGCATGTCGGTGAATCCCGTGACCAAGTAAACTTGGTGGGTGCAAGGTGTCACAGTACGCTCAATAATTTGGCTAGCGTTTGGTTAGCTAATGTCGACTCGAAGTCTATTTGATAGCCGTTTGGTGTGGTGAGTTTAATGATTGAAGGGTGTGTAAAGGCTTGCTCATGAATAACAAACGGGATCACCTGTTGCTTTTTAACCCTTATCGTTTCGTCAGAAAGGCGTTTACGCCAAACATAGAAAGTCGATGCGTTAATGTTGTTATCACGACAAAATTGAATGATGGCTAAACCACTCGATTTTTGCTGCTCAAAAATGCCTTGCCAGTGTTTTATTTTTTGCTGTTTATTCATAATTACCTCAGGTTAATATGCTGAGTAAATTATGCATAGGTAGCATTAATATTGGTATGTGGGTTTAATTGCGCGCTTACTTTTAATAAAACAGCTATTAGCTTAAAAAAACATGCAGTAAAAGGAAGGTTGTTACATCAGGTTACTTCGTAACTTAGTTATTTACCTTAACGGGCACGGTAAATTCGGCAATAAATAACGCATTATTATTTTTAAGGGTGAGCGAACCTTGGTACTTTTCGGCGATGCTGGCCACAATTGATAGGCCAAGCCCAGCGCCGTTTGCTGCGCCTTTACGCCAAAAACGAGTTGCCATATTAGCTAAGTCAGCTTGGTTAATATAGGCGTGGTTACTAATGGTTATTTTTAGTGCTGTGGCTGTTAAATTAGCGGCTAAAATGACTGGTGTATTCGCTTTGCTGTACTTAAATGCGTTATCAAGTAAATTACGACACACTATAGTGAGCATGGCACTGGGAATACAGTACACTGGCTGGCTTGCTGTTATATTATAGGTTAAGCGGGCGTTATTGTTGTTTGATTCTGTTACCACAGTAGTAATTAACGAATCAAGCTCCCAAGGCTCTGTAATGTTTAGCGGCGTGTCGGCATCTACATGGGCTAACACCAGTAGATTGTCTAAAATAGTATTTAATCTATGCGCACTTTTTTTAGCTTGCCCTAGTGCTTTTTGCTGGGTGGTATCTTGCGTAAGCTCTGCTAATTGTATTTGCGCTAAAATACCCGCTAATGGGGTTCTTAGCTCATGTGCGGCATTACTAGTAAAGTGTTTTTCGCGGCTGATCCCTTTTGCTAAGCGTGCCATTAAGGCATTTTGGCTAGTTATAAGCGGTTGCAGTTCTTTTAAAGGCTGGTTTAACTGTATCGGTTCTAAGTCGTGACTGCCGCGTTTTTCAAGCGCGTGTATTAATAACTTTATTGGCCGTATTCCTGTGCCAATTGCAAACCAAAGTAATATTAGGGCAACAAAAATAGCTAACGCCGGTGGAATGAGTATGCTAATGAGCAAGTCGTGATAGAGCACATCGCGCTCGGCCACTTTATCGGCAATGGTAATTTTATATTGCGCAGTAATTAAGGTGAATGTACGCCACTGCGCTTGCCCAGAGCTTAAATAACTAAAACCTTGGTTTAAGCTAGGCTGATTGGGAAACGATTGGCTGTTACTGCTGGCAATTATACTGCCTTGCAGGGAGCTAATTTGACAGGTTAGGCCTTTTTCAGTGTTTACCCCACTGGCATTTATAATATCAGGGAGGCTTTTACTGAGCGCATCTTTGGGTACGTGGGCTAAAATGTTACCTAACATAAAAGCGGTTGAGCGCAGGCGCTGATCAAAGTTAACCTCTAACTTATTGTTTAACCCCGATATCATCCACACACTGGCGATAAGCCAAAAGCCTAAAAATACCGCTGCAACCAATACCGTTAACCGTAACCGCAAGCTCATTAGTGGCTCACCTCTATTGTGCCTAATCTAAAGCCTAGGCCACGTATGGTTTCTATTGCCGGTGCGCCTAGTTTTTTACGTAAATTAAAAATATGTACGTTAAGTGCGTTACTCGCTACATCATCGCACACGCCATAAAGTACATTTTTTAACTGGCTTTGGGTTAAAATTTGTTGCGGACTATTTAAAAAGGTTTGCAGTAATAAGTCCTCGTTACGTGACAAGGAAACAAGCGTGCCATTGAGTAATACTTTATGTTGCTCTAAATCGTATTGCAGTGCGCCGTGAGTAATTGTATTGCTGAGCCTATCGCTTGCGCGGCGCTTTAAGCTTAATAGCCGCGCTAATAACTCTCTTAAATCAAAAGGTTTTACCAGGTAGTCGTCGGCGCCTTTTTTTAATCCAATAACTTTGTCATCTATGGTATTGCTGGCGGTAAGAATAAGCACGGGTAGCGAAAAACGATTGTCACGCAGCCAGCTTAACCAGTTAATGCCATTACCATCGGGTAGGTTTAAATCAAGAATGCATAAATCAAAATTGCTCGATTGCATATAAGTAGTGGCTGCGCTTAGTGTACTAACGTGCTCAACGGCTAGTCCTTGGTGGGTTAAGTAAGTACAAATAGCGTCGGCTATTACGTCATCATCTTCCACTAACAATACAAACATACTCGCTACCCTGTTTAAAACACCCTAGCTAGAATACCTGTTTCCATTGGTGAAGTAACTGCTATGTGCTTATTTACTATTAATTTTTGCTCTTAATATTGGCTTAATTAACGCTTTGTATACTATAGCGGCTAACCGTATTTAAAGAAGATTTATAGCTATGTTAAGTATTTCACTCGGGCCGTTTGTTATTGCCATTTCGCAGCTTATTATTTTATTAGGCTTAGGCGTATTTTGGTTGCTTACTTATTTACAAACTCGTAAGCAACCACAGCAAAAAGCAATTTTAGACACTGTATTTAAAGCATTTGTAGTGGGCTTTATTGTTGCGCGATTAATGTTTGTTTTGATTATGTGGGATGCGTATCAAGAAAACTGGTGGCAACTTATTAATATAAGTGATGGCGGCTTTATGCCTACCTATGGCTGGGTGGCGGGTGCGCTTGTGTTGGCGCTGTATGCGCGAGGCAAAAAAGCAGTGCTGAAAACCTATTTCATAGCGGCTATTGTCGCGTTGCTTACCATTATGGTGCCTACCTTTGCTGCCTCTATTTATAAAGCTGGGGTTGAGCTGCCACAATCTGCGGTATATAACCTGCGTGGTAAAGAGGTTGATTTACAGTCATTTAAAGGCAAACCTGTCGTTATTAACTTTTGGGCGTCGTGGTGCCCACCGTGCCGTAAAGAAATGCCGGTATTACAGGCTGCGCAAAAAAACAATCCTAATATAGCTTTTGTTTTTGTTAACCAAGGAGAGGATTTATTTACGGTACAAAAATTTATTAATGCTGAGCAGCTCGACTTACGCAATGTGTTTTTTGATCAAAACAGTAATGTAAGTCGTGAATCCGGAGCTGCTGGGCTACCAACCACGCTTTTTTATAGCAGTGATGGCAAATTAGTAACCAGTCACATGGGAGAGCTCTCACACGCGAGTTTGCGTTATTACATGCAAGCTATAAATCAACAGTCTGCACAATAAGGATGCCTCATGAAGTTAATTTATTTATTGCCATTACTTGCGTTTACCTCGCCCATATTGGCTCAACAAAAAGCACTGCCTTCACCCCTTCAGTTAGTTACTGAGCAAGGCGGCGAAATAGTCAGCGAGTTTGCAGCGCCTGCCAACATGAAAGGCTATGTTGCCGACTTTAAAGGCCAAGTTATTACTTTATATATCACCGCCGACGAGCAATATTTATTTACCGGCCCTATGCTTGACGCCAATGGTAATAATGTAGGAGAGCAAGCGGCAAACGACTACGCTACAGGCCCTAAAGCGCAAAAAGACTGGCAAACATTAGAGAGTAGCCATTGGATAGTTGATGGTTCAGCCTCGGCAAAGCGAGTAGTTTATACCTTCACTGATCCAAACTGCCCTTACTGCAGACAGTTTTGGCAAAATGCGCGTCCTTGGGTGGATGCGGGTGAGGTACAAATACGCCATATTTTAGTGGGTATTTTAAAAGCCGACAGTTTAGGCAAAGCGGCGGCTATAATGAGTGCCAGTAACCCTGAAGAAGTATTAAAAAAGTTTGAAAACGATAATTTAGCGCGCACATTACAGCCGCTAAAAAATCCACCTGAGCACATAAATGCGCAATTAATGAAAAACCATCAAATAATGATGAGTGTTGGTGCCAGAGCCACCCCCGCTACTTTTTATCACGATGCTAATGGGGCGGTAAAAATGCAAATGGGTTTACCGCCTGCCTCATTAATGACTGAGATCCTTGGCCCACGGCCAAGTAAGCTAACCAAGTAAAAAACCAAGTAAAAAACCAACCAAGTACATAGTATGCAACGTCAAGCCGGTAAAGTTTTACCGGCTTTTTTATAAATAACGCTAAATATTGTTACACTTTGTTATTTACATAAGCTATTCAGTAAGTTATTGGCTTTATTAATCGGCCATTAAGTTTGGCGCTGTAGACTTAGCAGCAATTTTTGACCCGCTATTAATCTTTATTAATAGCGCTGCCGCTAAGTATCAAAAGCGCATAAAACGGAACCGCACACTGTCATGAGTACTTGCAATAATCGTCCCTTTTCACTACCTGCATTAACATTTATAAAATCAGCACTGTGTTTATCTGTTTTATCTGCAATAGGTAGCGCGTATGCGGCGCAACCAGCCATTCCTGTTAAAAATAATGCCGATATAGAAGTAATAGAAGTACGAGGTATTCGCTCCAGTATGGCCGAAAACCTCGACATTAAACGTATGTCTAGCTCAGTTGTTGATGCCATAACTGCAGAAGATATTGGTAAGTTTCCAGATAAAAACGTAGCCGACTCATTGCAACGTATACCAGGGGTCATGATTGAACGTGATGGCGGCGAAGGCGCATCGGTAAGTATTCGAGGTTTGTCGTCTGAGCTTACTTTTACTCAGCTTAACGGTAATTTTATTGCCTCGTCACCAGGTGAGCCTTCGCGTTCGTTTGATTACACGCTACTCCCTTCAGCCATGATAGCCAGTGTTGAGGTATATAAATCGCCCGAAGCGCGTTTAGATGAAGGTGGTGTAGGCGGCACAGTATTAATGCATAGCCGTAAGCCGCTTAGCATGGAGGCAAACTCTGGAGTACTCAATGTTGAAGGTACTTACAGTGATGTAACGCAAAACAGTGAGCCACAACTAACCGGTTTATATTCTTGGAAAAACGATGCAGAAACGTTTGGTTTTTTAGTAGGGTATACTCGCCAAGAGCGCACCAACCGTACCCTCTCTGGTGGCACCGATGCCAATGTGTGGCGCTACACAGGTGATGGCCAACCGGTAGATGTAAATGGTAATGCGGTCAATAACAATAATAGCTGGGATACAATTACCGATACCAATGGTAATAATTATGATGGCGTGTGGTTTCCACAAGTCGTGCGCGGCTCGGTACTTAATGAAAATCGTGAACGTGAAGGCATACAGTTTAGTACGCAGTGGCGTCCAACCAATCGTGTAGAAATAGGATTAAACTATTTTGGCTTTACGCTGGGGCAAAACAGAACTGAGTCGGTTATTGATATGCCAGAGTGGTCGTTAAATCCCGATTACCTAACCGATGTGAACTTGGATGAATCGGGCACGATTGTTAATGGTATGCAGTTTGATGCTACAGCGAGTGGCGCACAAGGTGACATGCAGTTTCCGTGGATGCGTGGCAGTTATGTTCGTGAGGAGTCGAGTTCAGATACCTTCGATTTTAATTTAACTTACGAAGGTGATGATTTTAAAGCGCGCTTTGTTGCGGGCAATACTCGCTCAAAAGGCGGCCCAGAAGAAAGTTGGGAGGCCGCCTATAAAAGCTCAAATGCCAGCGAAACCCCAACAACCATTGAAAACGCAGCGCAAAATGCTGGTTGGCAACTTGGTAAAAACGATGTAACCCTCAATATAGACCCAAATACACTGGCTAATTTACTCAGTGGCGTAGGCGGTGGGCGCGATCCGGGTTCATCAAACTCAAGCTTTGTACGCAGCGAGCTTGAAGAAAGTTACTACCAAGGCGATCTAGATTTTTACACCGATTGGGGTTTTTTAACAGCCATTAAAACCGGCGTAAAATACCGTGAAGCCACATTGCACCGCGAAACCGGTAATACCTTCTTTTTAGATCCTCGTTTTGATATTGCCGCCGGGGAAGCCAAAGAGGGCGGCATAACCCGCTTTGATAGTTACCAGTGGAATAACGGTATGCCGGCAGCGCAAGATGTTTTTATTAACCAAGGCAATATTGCAGGTGGCTTTAATATAAACCAAATGCCCAGTATTGATTGGGATAAATACCGCGATATGATTACCAGTAACTACGTGCCTTACACCCGTATGGAAGACAACTTTGTATACGATATAGAAGAAAAAATAGCGGCTTTTTATCTGCAAGGTGACTTTGAATTTAATCAAGTTAGAGGTAATTTAGGGGTACGGGTTGTACGCAGCAAAACCATGAGTGCTTCTACCGATTTATATACCTACTTTTTAGATCATACCAATGATGAAACAGGGGAGCCTGTTACCGGTGATGATCGCTCAGTCGAGGATTACCAACTTGTAGTGCAACAAAACACCGACACCCAAGTGCTGCCTAGCTTTAACATTGCCTGGGATGCCACAGATGACTTAGTTATTCGTGGTGCGGTTGCTAAAGTAATGTCGCGCCCCGATTATGCTGATTTAGGCGCGCAGCAACGCATTAGTTATATTTCAGACGAGTGGGCACAAGACAGAGCCGATTTTAACGAGCAACCTGGCTTTAGTGGCAGTGGCGGTAATAAAAACTTAAAATCGTTTATATCGGTACAAGCCGATTTATCTATCGAATATTATTACGCTGAAGGCTCAGCAATTGGCTTAGCGCTATTTCATAAAAAAGTTGATAACTTTGTAGTGCCAGTGGTAATTAACGCCCAACAAAACTTTGCTGGTAAAAACGGTATTGTAGAGGCGGGTAATATAAATATTACTCCTTACAGCACAGTAGGTAATGGCACTAACGCGGTATCTAAAGGAGCCGAGGTGTTTTTGCAACATGCCTTTGATAGCGGCTTTGGTTTTTACGCTAACTACACCTATAACAAAACCAATAAAGCAGAAGTAACCGTAGATGGCGAAGCATTTGGACAATCGCCACTGATCGGCAGTGCTAAGTATCAATATAATACTTCGGTTTATTTTGAGGGTGATGATTTTAACATACGTGCCTCATACAATAAGCGCGGCGAAACGGTACTGGGCTTAAATAGTGGCTTAAACGTGTACCAAGACCCATATGATCAAGTTGATGTTAATGCCTCAATTAACTTATACGAAGGCCTTAGTTTTACCGCAGCAATTATAAACTTAACCAAGTCAGAGTCGGTTACCCGTTTAGGTAACGATAGTGACGCACGGTTACTAAACTCAAGCTACTCGGGCAGGCGTTATTACGCTGGGTTTAACTACAGCTTTTAAACTGCTCCCTAAAGCAACTTTTAATAAGCCGGCTTAAACATAAAGTTGGCTTATTATTTGTGTTTACCTTGTTTCTTAACGGTATGAATACTATGATGAATTTATAATTAAAATTGAGTAATCACCGCGAGTAACTAATATTGATAACCTATCAGCCTTTAATTAATGACTCTGCGGCCTTAATCGAATTTACCCGCATTTATTTAGCCGTTTTTTATACCTTTGTAGCGGGGTTCTACACCGTTAGAATACTCTATAAAAACAGCAATACACCATCGGGAGTGATTTTTACAGGGACAAAATATTGCGCTAATTGGTGGAATCACTTCGTTTTTCGTTTTTTTAGAGCTGCTATTTGGTTGGTGTGTGTTGTAAGAGTATTTATACCTGCAACCGATAACTACCTCGGAATTTTTTGTGCCGTTAAATACATGGCCAGGCGTAATGCTAGGTAATGCTTTATTAACTGTTGGTTTTATATTAACTTATGGTGGTGCATTTTAATATGGCATCACTTTGGCGTTCAGGAATAGACCCACAAGGGCCCGATGAGCTAAAAGTAAACGGCTTTTATGCGTATTCTCGTAATCCTATGTATTTAGGCGTTACTGCGGCGCAGTTAGGCTTTTTTTTAGCATTGCCGAGTGTGTTTAGCTTAGTGTGTTTACTGGTTGGGCTTACTGCGTTATATCGTCAGGTGTTGATTGAAGAGCAGCATTTAGTGAGCATATTTAACACCCAATATAAAAAATATAAAGAATTAGTACCACGTTGGTTATAATAATTACTCCGTTATTTTGCAGCAATGAGGGTTTTAGTTTAACTACCAATGAGTAATACTTTACTTTCGCTACAAAAAATCATGATTACAAAAGCAATTTATTGCTATTTTTACAAGTATATTTTAACGTTATATTGAATACTTAACTAGCTTCACCTTACTTTAGAGGCGTAACTATTCACCAAGACAAATTATTTTCTAAGGATCTTTTTTAGCTATTGACTGATCCTGCCAGTATGCCAAGCTAGAGCTATTACCCTATCGCTCTAGCTTTAATGAATTTAAACAGCATAAATATCACTGAAATAGTTGAGCAAACTAAAACTCAGTTACAAGAAGATAAAACACTCTCGCCAGCGTTGAAGATGTCTATTGAACTCATTCTTGTTGTCGTTGTTATGCTAGCTAGTAAATTAGGACTTAATAGTCAAAATAGTAGCATTCCTCCATCAAAAGATATCAACCGTACAAAGCCAACGAGAGAGAAGTCAGAAAAATCAGCTGGCGGACAAAAAGGCCGAGTAGGTAAAACGCTGACTCAAACAGAAACACCTGATGAGGTACAAGTCATTTTAGTTGACCGAGATTTTTTACCTAAAGGTCACTATCGTGAGGTGGGTTTTCAAAAGCGACAAGTCGTCGATATAGATATCAGTAAAGTGGTGACCGAATACCAGGCTCAAATCCTTGAGAATGAGCAAGGGAAGCGGTTTGTTGGTGAATTCCCCCAAGGTGTTAACGGTCCTATTCAATATGGTGTTGGTGTGAAAGCCCATGCGGTTTACTTATCACAATATCAATTACTCCCTTATAACCGCATTGAAGAATACTTTAGTGACCAACTAGGTATTCCGATCAGTGCCGGCAGTTTATTTAACTTTAATGAACAAGCAGCGGCACTGGTAAAGTCATCGGGCGCAGAAGGTATCATCAAAGCGGCATTACAAAGCCCGTATCAAACTTTGCATGTTGATGAGACTGGCATTAATATCGGCGGTAAACGGCGATGGCTTCATGGTGCATCAACGACTTGGTGGACTTATTTTTATCCTCATGAAAAAAGAGGAAAAATAGCGATGGATGAGGCCGGTATTTTACCGCACTTTACCGGTGTGCTATGTCATGACCATTGGAAGCCATATTATCAATATACCCAATGCCAACATGCATTATGTAATGCTCACCACATCCGAGAATTAGAAAGGGCTTGGGAGCAAGACGGCATGCAATGGGCGAAGGATATGCAAACCTTACTTAAAGAAATGAATAAAGCTCAAATAGATAATCCCGACCTAGATAAAGGGGCTAAACAGAAATATCGTGAGCAATATCAAAAAATATTGCTTCAAGGTGACGCTAAATGTCCACCACCAGATAAAAGTAGCCGAGTGAAAGGTCAGCGAGGCCGATTAAAGCGAACCAAATCCCGCGCATTATTGGAACGACTAAGAGATTATCAAGATGATGTTTTACGTTTCATGATGAGCACTGGCGTGCCATTTACCAACAACCAAGGCGAGAATGATATTAGGATGACCAAGGTTCATCAAAAAATATCGGGGTGTTTTAGAAGTAAGCAAGGAGCTGAAATGTTCTGCTTGCTGAGAAGCTATTTATCGACTTGCAGAAAACAATATGTATCTGCAAGCCTAGCCCTTGAGTTATTATTCAAAAATCAGCTGCCTGATATATTCATTTCAGATGAGGCTGAATAGTTACTACTTAACTAGCTTCACCTTACTTTAGAGGCAAACATAGTATGACAAAAAATGAGTTAATAGAACTAGAAGATGTGCTTGATTTAATGCTTGATGCTGCGTGCGTGGTAAATAAAGTAGGTAAGTTTGTATTTGTAAGTGCCGCGTTTGAACAAATATTTGGCTATAAAGCTGCCGAAGTAGTAGGCAAGCCTATGATTGATTACGTTTATAAAGGCGATCATAATAAAACTTATAATGCCGTTGCTTCACTTTTGTCGGGCGAAACAACTCATTCACGGTTCGAAAACCGCTGGGTTCGTAAAGACGGTCAAATAATACATATTTTGTGGTCAGTGTGCTGGTCATCAGATCACCAAGTAAGAATTGCAGTTGCTCACGATATTACTGAGCGAAAAAAAATGGAAGAGCAGCTTTATTATATGGCTGGCCACGATGGGCTGACAGGTTTACCAAATCGCTCATTACTAATGGACAGGTTACAGGCTGCAATAATAAAAGCAGAAAGAGAAAATACACTATTTTCGATATTATTTATTGATATTAATGGCTTTAAAGCTATTAATGATACGTATGGCCACCTTATGGGTGATAAGCTACTGCAACACATAGCACAGCGGCTTTTAAGCGTAGTAAGAGAATACGATACAGTAGGGCGCTTAGGCGGAGATGAGTTTTTGATTGTGCTAGAGGGCTTAAGTAGCGCTGGCGATACCACGGCCGTTAAAAGAAAAATAATTGGGCAGTTCCAACAGCCATTTAAACTAGATGAGCTATCATTAAATGTATCTCCGAGTATTGGAATTGCAAATTACCCCACCCACGGAGAAACAGACCATCAATTAATAAAACACGCAGATCAAGCCATGTATAAAATCAAAAGAATGAGTGCCAATAGCATAGATTACCCAACTTAAAATTAAACGCTCAAATAATAAAAAAGCAGGCCAGTTAGGTAAGTTAAGTATTTTATGTTACATAACTTAGATTCAAATAGTAAGTGCAGAGGTTAGCAATTAATACGTTATATATTACAGGCGCGGGCGTTAGCGCAGCCAGCGGTATTCCTACCTTTAGAGGTGAAGATGGTTACTGGACTATTGGTAGTAAAAATTATACACCAATGCAAATGGCCACACGCGCTATGTATCAAAACGCCCCTAAAGAGTTTTTAGCTTGGTATTACCACAGGTTTGCAACGTATAGAAACCACGGCCCTAACGACGTACATTATTGGCTAAAAGATAAAAACCTAATAACGCAAAATATAGATGGGCTTGATGGTAAAGCAGGAAATAAAAACTATATTGCAGTTCATGGCAGGTTAGATCAAATGACCCTGTTTCATCAGCAAGGCGAAAACGTAGAAACGGTGATTACCCCTTGGGATGAGGTAGATGAGGCTCATTTACACAACTCATTATTTGAGGTGTTTAATATTCAAAACCAAGCGCCAGTGCTTAATCACTCTTTTAAACCGTTTGTATTATTATTTGATGAATACTACACCGAGTTATATAAAATTAGCGAAGCACAACAACGCATGGTCAATGCCGATAAAATTGTATTTATGGGTACATCGTTTAGCGTTAACATTACCCAAATGGCGCTGGAAATAGCCCGCGAATACAATATTGCGTTAGAAGTTGTAGATCCACATCCAGCACATATTTTACATCCAAATGTAAGTTATAAAAAAATGACCGCGCTTGAATATATTCAGAGTAATTAAAATTTCAATATATTTTACAAAAATGCAAAGAGTTACCCTCTGTAATACTTTTTGGCATATAATAAGCCTTATAAAAACAGTAATAATATAATAAATTAAAGAGATATAAATGAGTGACTTAACTGCAATAGCTAATCTATCAATATTATTGGTCGAGCCTTCAGAAGTGCAGCAAAAACTGATAATAAAATCATTAATACAAAGTGGTGTAAAACAAATAGAAACCGCCACTACACAAACCCAAGCTTTAACCCTACTTGCAAATTACCAACCAGATTTAGTTATTAGCAGTATGTACTTAGCTGACGGCACCGCCGATTCACTGCTACAAAACATTAGGTCGAACCCGCGCACAGAGCACCAAGCATTTATGTTGGTATCGAGCGAGCGTAATAAAAAGTATCTTGAGCAATTAAGGCAATCGGGCGTGTTAGCTATTTTACCTAAACCCTTTACCAGCGAAGCCATTACCCGAGCGCTTAAAGCTACCTTAGATATAATTAGCGAACAAGAAGTAGAGCTTGAACACTTTGATGTTACTTTGCTGCGCGTATTAGTGGTTGACGATAGTCGCTTTGCTCGTAAACATATTATTCGGGTGCTTGCTGGTATGGGAATACCTGCGCCGGTAGAGGCTGAGAATGGCAAACAAGCAATTGAGCAGCTAAACGAGCAAGCGTTTGACTTAATAGTAACCGATTATAATATGCCGGAAATGGATGGCCGAGAGTTAACCGAAGCGGTTAGAGGCTCAAATAGCTACTCGCACATTCCTATTTTAATGGTGAGCTCAGAAGCCAATGAAACCCACCTAGCAAACATCTCTCAAGCCGGAGTGGATGCCATATGCGACAAACCGTTTGAACCAGCAACAGTGAGAGATTTACTCTTTAAAATAATGTCTTAACAAGTTTAAGCAAGTACTGTTACAAACATTGATTGTTTCCGCTCAAATATTCGTGATCAACAGAAGCATATTCCATGTATTAATGAGATAGGTAAATACATTAATTAATGGAACGGAGTAACTATAAGGCAATTAAACAAGGACTAAAAAAGCAGTGGGCTCCTCGCTCCGCTCGTATTTTAGCCTGTTAATATGGGCTTTAAGTGCTATCGCAGTATGAAAGGAATTTTCATGATATTTGAATGGTTTTCTACGATGTTTTCTGAACCATCAGAACAAGCAAAGTTGTTTACGGTAGCTATTTCGACAACGCTTGCGGTCACGCTCTTGTTATTAAATCAATTGTTTATTAGAAAAAGAGATCGCAAAGAAAGGACTATAGAGAAGCTAGAAGAGCTTACGGGATCAATACATGAGTTTTACTCGTTAGGTCTTGAGGTAAACCGCTCTCTTAACCTAGGTAAGACTTACGACGATAAGCTTATTGAAAAGTTTGTAGGGCTTGGAATCAAGGTTAACACTTTGTGCAGTCTATATTTTTGTCAGTCAAAGATAGATACTTCTATATCTGATGATATCATCAGCTTAGGAATTGACGGATTAAGTGAGCCAAAGTTGGAAAGTGGGGATACGATTCCTAGCGACCATCCTTATCTAGAAGTCAACGAAGAGTTTCACGCTTGGTTTGAAGAGTCGCAATTAAAGTTAGAACAATTAATAAATCAGCACGTGAAATAGAAAAATAGTAAACCACAATAAACTAGACACGCACTTTTGTTTTTGAACTCTGATGAGCTACGTATCAGGCTTTAATTAGTGTAAAAAATAAGTAAAGTATTACATGGCAATCGTAAATTAATTGGGCACGGCTAGCGCATTTTAATCCCAGACTCTAACAGGGTTGAGCGGTAATCATCGTCTAGCCCTGCCATTTTCTTTTTCCTCGCCATACTTGCTGACTTAGATGCATCTTGTTTAAAAAGCGCCATGGCTATCTTTCGCATTACATTAAACATTAATGGCCCTTGAAGTTTGCGTATTCTCGATTCATCTTCTCTGAAGTTCATATCAAGCATCCAATGCATGCTTTCAACCTGCCAGTGACTGCGTACCGCATTGAGTGCTTGCGCTGCATTTAAGTCTAATGAACTTATATACCAGCGTGTTTCAGTGGTATCCGACCCTGCCGACTTATCATGAACTTCAGCCCTGACCTTAATAATACTCGTTAAGCCAGGCCAACGATAATCCTTGCCTAGCCAGCTTTTATCTATAAGTAACTGCTGGCATGTACGTGTTTCAACACGCCCATGTCCTGAGCTTATTTCGGTATGTTCATCACAATTATGCTTAGTTAACCTTTCACGCTCGCACTTGTGCCACCACGCTTCTAGTTCCTTTTGCATGCCTGAATGATTACCTTTAAGTGCAAGAATATAATCTGCTTTTTGTTGGATGATTTGTTTTGCTATTTCTTGTTGGCATCCCATCGCATCTAACGTAATGATACTGTTTTCAATATCGAGCAGGGTGAGTAATTCTGGTATTGCGGTGATTTCATTTGTTTTATTATCAACAGCCGTCTGCCCAAGCACTAACTGGTGTTGGCAACTCCATGCACTGACCGTGTGTAAGGCACTTTTTCTGTCTTTTGTGGTAAATGAACGCCGTGCGGTTTTGCCATCGATAGCGATGATATCTGCACCTGTGGTTTCAATCAGTGATGATATCCAAGATTGAAATGCCCTTTCTATTTCATTTGCTTTTAACCGACACATGACGCGAGCAATCGTGTCATGTTTTGGAATTCCTGCGTTGAACGTACCGTATTTTTTTAACCAATCAAGCTTTAGGTGCCCAAAGTCTTCAATATCTTCCCATCCTTCTGCACCAGAGAGTACAGCGCTAATAGCAAGGAGAAGAATATCGATAAGTTCATGCTTTTTACAACGTTCAATGCGAGGATCTGTAATTGAATTAAAATGTTTCAGAAAAGTAGTGCTCATATTTATGCGACCAAGTAATTATTATGCCTTGATCTGATCACTACTTGCTCTATAAGTTCAATTTATAATGATCTTGCCGTGATTAATTGGGTGGTTACCTACTTTAATTTTTTCACAGTGAGGTTCAATGAATTTAAATCAAATAACATTACCCGTTACTGATATGGAGATATCTACTAAATTTTATCGCGATTTAGGCTTTATTCAAATTGTAGATACCCCACATTATGCTCGTTTTGAATGTCCTGATGGAGATTCAACTTTCTCCTTGTCTTTAGAGGAAGGTGAGTTTGGTTGCGGCGCTGTAATATATTTTGAACATGAAAAATTAGATGAACTAGTTAAGAGTTTAAAAATTAAAGGTTTTGTATTTTTACAAGATCCTACTGATCAGAGCTATTTATGGCGAGAGGCGGTATTGCATGATCCGTCAGGTCACAAAATTAAGCTTTATTGGGCTGGTGAAAATAGGGTTAATCCACCTTGGCGTGTAGAAGTACGCAGCTAATCAGATTTTTAATTATGCAGTGTTCAATCCTACACTATTAAAATCTAACCTCAAAATACAAGCAACCATCAGGTTTAACACCATTAGCATTAAACCTGGCAGCCAAACTCTACCAACTAACGCTTTAATTAGTCGGCATTAAATAAATTTCGCGTACGCTATTGCGCTGGTTTGCTTCAATAGCAAAAAGTACTGCGTCAGCGACATCTTGTGGGTCGAGTTTGTCGGGTTTAGCTTCATCAAAAAATGGGGTATTTACCATACCTGGTGCTATGGTTGTACAGCGGCCATTCCACTCACTCATTTCTTGTGCTAAGTTTTGTCCAAAGCCATAAGCAAACCATTTAGTTGCACCGTAAATAGAGCCGCCAATTGGCTTACGGCCAGCGGCAGAGCTGGTTAATATAAAGTGTCCGGTAGTTTTGCGTAAATATGGCAGTGTTAATTTTGCGCTCCACAATAGGGCTTTAATGTTTATATCGATCATGGTTGACCATTCATCCGGATCACCTTTTTCAGTGCCAGCAGTTGAAACGCCCATACCTGCGTTAGCAAAGGCTACATCTAATCGGCCAAACTTTTCAATGCCTTTGGTAACTACGTTTTCGAGCGCGGTAAAGTCGGTGGCATCTGCGGCTACAGCCAGTGCGTTATCTGATCCTAGCTCGACAACAAGTTGGTTAAGTTGCTCTTCTCTACGGGCGGTTAATATAACTTTATGACCGTTGTTTACTAAGGTTTTTGCCGTTGCTTCACCAATGCCACTAGAAGCGCCGGTGATGAGTACTATTTTCTCTTTTGCCATGGTTTTTTCCTTGTTAACAAATGAATAAAGGCGCAGCTCAATGTGCGCCATGCAGTTATTGTGCTATGTCAAAACTGACTGATAAATCTTCAGTTTGCGTTAGACTAATTTGTTTTAGTTGATAAATATTAAAATCAGCATCTACTTGCTCTGCATCGTCTATGTGTGCGCTACACGTATAACCAAGTTGGTAGTCGCCTGGTGTTATGAATGCGAGTTCAAATTCGTATTCATTATCGTCCGCATCAAATACAACATTGGCAGTCGCTAACGGAGCGTTATCAGGCGTTTGGTCATCTATTTCATGCATATCTGTAGGGGTTTGTGCTTGCGCAGAATAAAGGTAAACAGCATGACCAAATGATGAATCATCTGCGGCAAGAGCAATGTTATCAGTCTCGCAATTGTTTATAAGTGTTTGGCTTACAGTGCCTTCAATATCTTGTGATTCAGAAAGGTTTTGTAAACGCACGCCGCGAGGTTTTAAAAATATTTCGTCATTATTTTGTGGATCAACTAACGATTTTTTTAAATCAAACTCTAATACAAACTCGTTGTCGGTTTGATTGAGTGTAAAGCCATCTAACTGAATTTCACCCACGCCATCGTTACCTTTTCTTTTTACGATAAGCGGTGCAATGCTGCCGTCTTCATAAACTACGTGAGATGTTAAGCTAAGGTTGTTCGTGTCGCCGTTTATCACTTGTGCGCGGATCCACGAATAATCCCCAGCGGGGACTTCTTGATCGTCAAGTAATTGAAAAATATCGTCGCCCGTATAGTCTAGTAAATTGACCATTTGCGCTAAGGTGGAATCGTTTTTAGAGCGAGTTGCAAAGCTAACTTCTTCACCTGCTTGGGCTTTAATTGTTATTGAATCAAACACCACGTTAACTTGTTTTAAACCAGTGACTGGTGCGTCGGAAATGCCTAAGCTAAAAGTGGTTTTATCACTTGCTTGCGGTGGGGTTGTTTCAGCCTCGTCATTTGATGAGCCACAGCCTGCTAAGGCAAAAATAATAGCGCTACTTAATATTGTTGATTTAAAGTTCATGCTTGTTTCCTTTTATTTGATTTGTTAAGTGTATGTATTTAACCCTTAACCTAAATTGAATTAAAAATATGAAGAGTTAGAACTTTTAACATGCTGTTTTAAATGGTTTTTAATTTTATCGATTTAATTGTTTTTTACTATATAATCGCGCCACTTCTTTTGAAGTCGTTTTTATTAAATTTAACCATAATTTTGCTGAGTTTCAGCCACATTTATCGGAACAAACATGAAAGATAAACTTTTAGCATTTTGGCAAAGCCATTCAGAAACAATCATCACTTTAGGATACAAAGTGATTCTAGCTTTGGTGATTTTAATTGCCAGTGGCGTAATTGCCCGCGCTGTTAAAAGAGCAGTTAATGGCTCTAAATCGCCGCTTAATAAATTAGATAAAACTTTGCTGCCTATTATTTCTCGCCTTTCGAGTTACTTGGTTTATATAATTGGCTCGTTATTTATTTTAGATATTTTTGGGGTCAATACCGCCAGTTTAGTGGCACTAATGGCCGCTGCAGGTTTAGCAATTGGTTTGGCGTTAAAAAGTACGTTAAGTAATATAGCTGCAGGTATTATGTTATTAATACTGAGACCTTTTAAAGTAGGTGACTTTATTGATGCCAGTGGTACATCGGGTACGGTGAGCGAAATTAACTTATTCACTACTATTTTTAAAACCACCGACGGCCTTTATATAGCCTCTCCTAACGGCAAAGTGTGGGGTGGTAATATTAAAAACTTTACCCGTAACGGTAAAAGACGCATGGATATTGTAGTGGGTATTTCGTATGCCGACTCAATAGACGATGGCTTAAATGTACTTAAACAAATAGCCAGCTCAGAAGGGCGTTTACTAGCAGAGCCAGCGCCAAAAGTAATGGTGGTATCTATAGCCGAAAGTTCGGTAAACCTACAATTACGCGCATGGACTGTAAATGGTGATTACTGGCAAACAGTGTGGGATCTTAATAAGCGCGTTAAAGAGTCTATTGAGCAAGCAGGGCTAACAATTCCATTCCCGCAGCGCACTTTGCACTTACCTGAGTCGCTAGCAACAAGCGTTACAATTAATAAAGACACTGCAAAAGTAGATTAATATTAGCAGTATCAACACACATAAAAATAGCGAGCTAAGGCTCGCTATTTTTTGTTGTATCGTTTGTAATTATTTAACCTGAACTCTGGTTAAGAGATTTACTAACGTATTGAGTCATAGTTATATTTAATTTTATTTTCTCTAGCCAGAGGTTTTCAGTGAAAACAAGGCGAATTTACGCGTCAATAGCTGGCCTATTGCAAGTAAATTCAACGCAGTTAGTGCTGAAAACAGCTGCTTGAGATAAGTTTATTACCCGGAGCTCAGGTTATTTAGCTTAAGTAAGTAATTAGCCTTCTAATTGAAAGTCGTACACTGAGCCTAAATTAAGTAGTTGGGTTAGCTCATCAAGTGCTTGGTAACTTTCGCTCAGCAGTGCTGGGTCGGCAAAGTCTTTAGCACCTAATTGATCGCGGTAGTTACGTTGTGCCCAGTTACACAATTGCGTGTATTTAGTGTCGGTTAAAATAACGTCTGGGTTTACTGCAGCGAGTTCTTGCTCGTTTAAAGCAACCCGTAAACGCAAGCAAGCTGGGCCGCCGCCATTTTGCATACTTTGGCGTAAATCAAAAAAGCGTACTTGGTTTATAGGATTATCGGCCATGATCATTTCTTCAATGTAGTCGTTAACCGCGCTATTACGTTGGCACTCTTTTGGCGCTACTAATAACATAGAGCCATCACTTAGGCTTACTAGTTGGCTATTAAATAAATAGCTGCTAACAGCATCTTGAATACTTACTTTACTTGTAGGTACTTCAATAATATAAAATTGTTTATTACCAACATAGGCTTCGCGAATATCTTGCAATGCTTGCTGCTGATTTAAAAATGCTTGCTGATGACACAGCAGTACGTTGGCATTACCTACTGCAATAACGTCGTTATGAAAAACCCCTTGGTCAATCACATCAGGGTTTTGCTGCAGTAAAATTTGGCTGGTATCTTTTAAATTATGTAAGCGGCAAATAGCTTCAGAGGCTTCGAGTGTTTGCCTTGCAGGAAACTTAACCGGTTTTGGTAAATGGCTGTTAAATGCACTGGCCCCAAATACAAACATTTCTAGGCCTTGCTCGCCATGGCTGTCGCAAAAACGGGTGTGGTTTGCTGCACCTTCATCACCAAAAAAGCCTTGATCGGGTAAATGGGTATGATGCGCAAAGTGGTTTTGGTTATTAAACATTGCTTTTAACAACCGCGTTGTGGTGGCAGGCTCTAACGAGCGATGAAACTTATTGTTTAAATTTGCAGCGGTAAAGTGCACTTTACCATCGGTTGTATCGGGCGATGGCGACACAGTAGCGGCGTTTGCTGTCCACATTGCTGAGGCTGAATAACATGCGCGTAATAAAATAGGATCGGCGTTAAAAGCTTTATTAATAACTTGCGCGTCGTTACCGCTAAACCCTAGGCGGCGCAGTATATTTAAGTCGGGGCGTGCATGGGGTGCAAATACACCTTGAGTTAAGCCTTTATCGTGCATGGCTTTCATTTTTTCAAGGCCTTGAAGCACCGCCTCTTGGGGATTTGAAAAGCTAGCGGCGTTATTTAACGAAGCAACGTTACCATACGATAACCCCGCATAATTGTGAGTAGGGCCAACTAAACCATCAAAATTAACTTCTAAGGCAGGCATACACATTCCAAATAAATTGTTTAATAGAACTAACAATACAATACAATGCATTGGGTTTACTTGCAAAGCGACACCAACAAGAAAAGCTTAACGGCTGAGAATACGCTCTTTATCAGCGGTAGTACGCGGATTATTTGGCTCGTTTACTTGCCAAAAACTAACATCTAAACGCCATAGTAAATAAAGTGTGTGATATAAATTAAACATAGCTTTTCCTTTGATTTTTTTTAAACACATAAAGTAATAGGAAGAAGTATGCCAACGTTTAATTGAATATTTTATGAATACGAATCAATGAATTAGTATTTTTACATAAAAGAGTTGTTAGCTTTTTGCACTTATATGGTGGTTTTTTTGGGCTGTATGCACTTATTTGATACACGCGCTATTTTAAATAGTTTATGCATTAATCAGATAAATCGTTAACGACTGAGTCGAGTAATTGCATTAGTTGTTTTGCTTGCTCTGTATTTACGTTATTAAATTTACACAGCACTTTGCTGGGTATATCAGCCGCTTTTAGCTTTAGTGATTGCCCTTGTTGAGTGAGTTGTACTAAACGCTTGCGCTTGTCGTGCTCGTCTTTTACTACGGCAAGTAATGATTTATCGGTCATTTTTTTTAGTATTTGGGTCATTGCACCGCCATCAATCGCGGTGTTATTTATAAGCTCGGCAATGGTTATTTGGTCTTGCTCCCACAGTGCCATCATTACTACATACTGCGGATAAGTTAAATTAAGTTCAGCTAAAGGCTCCCTATAAGCGCGAGCAATACTATTAGAGGCCATATATAAACGATGACATAACTGATTTTTTAATTTTAACTGCTCAAATGACATGCTTTAACCTCTTTGCTGAATAAAGTGCATTTTAATTTGTATGCAAAGTATTTGCAATCTATATTTAGTTGCTCTATTATTTTGCACACAAACTAAATAAGTTAATTAATTTTTTAAATTTTGGAGTTCATTATGAATGTATTACAAAACGTTGCCTATACAGCAAAAGCAACTGCAACCGGTGGCCGTGAAGGCACTGCTAAATCTGATGATGGTCGTTTAAATGTAGATTTATCAACTCCTAAAGGCTTAGGCGGCGATGATGGTAAAGGAACTAACCCTGAACAGCTATTTGCAGCAGGTTACGCGGCATGCTTTATTGGTGCGCTTAAATTTGTAGCGGGCAGCGAGAAAATTACTCTGCCAAGTGACACGCACATTAATTCAGAAGTATCGATTGGCGCTATTGACGGTGGTTTTGGTATTGCAGTTAAGCTAGCAGTGTCGCTGGGTGATATGGATAAAGCGCAAGCACAGGAGCTTGTAGATAAAGCGCACTTAGTATGCCCATATTCAAACGCAACACGCGGTAATATTGAAGTTGAGCTGTCGGTTATTTAATAACAAAACTCGCTAATATTTAAAAAGCACACAATAACCTTGTGTGCTTTTTTGTTTTTGAGGTCATAAAAAATAAATATACGAAAAATCGTATATTCACTATTTCATATATTCATTTTTTGTTTTATTGTGTACATATTAACGATACGAGGACGCTATGGAACAATTCAACCCCCTGCAATTTTATAAATGCCTAGCGGACGATACACGGTTAAAGGCCATACTGCTTATTGCTGATCAGCAAGAGTTATGTGTTTGCGAATTAGTTGCGGCACTTAATTTAAGCCAACCTAAAGTGTCACGTCATTTAGCACAGCTTCGCCAATGCGGATTGCTTACAGATCGAAAACAAAACCAATGGGTGTACTACAGTATTAATAAGGCACTACCAGATTGGGCACAAACAGTAATTACGCAAACACGTGTTGCAACAGCATCATTTTATAAAAGTGATTTAGAGCGCTTAAATGCTATGGGTAATCGCCCTGAGCGCTGTTGCTAAGTAACCTGATCTGTGGGTAATAAACTTATCTCAAGCAGCTATTTTCACTGAAAACCTCTGGCTAGAGAAAATAAAATTAAATATAACTATGACTCAATACGTTAGTAAATCTCTTAACCAGAGTTCAGATTAAGTAATTAATATAACAAAAGGTATTTTATTATGACCATTAAAGTAGGCATTAACGGTTTTGGCCGTATGGGGCGTTTAACGCTGCGCGCAGCGGTTGACTGGCCAAATATAGAGTTTATAAAAGTAAATGATATAGCGGGCGATGCTAAAACCCATGCCCATTTATTGGAGTTTGACTCAGTGCATGGGCGTCTACATCATTCTGTTACTGCTACTAATAATATTATTGAGGTTGGCAAACACAATATAACTGTAAGCAACCATAAAACCATTAACGACAACGATTGGTCTGGTTGCGATGTAGTAATAGAAGCTAGCGGTAAAATGAAAACGACCCAGTTACTAAATGCGTATTTAGCCCAAGGTGTTAAACGCGTGGTGGTGACCGCACCGGTAAAAGAAGAGGGCATTTTAAATATAGTAGTAGGGGTGAACGATCATCTTTATAAGCCAAGTGAGCACAAAATAGTTACTGCGGCCTCCTGTACCACCAACTGCTTAGCGCCTATTGTGAAGGTACTGCAACAAGAAGTGGGAATTAAACACGGCTCCATAACCACTATTCATAGTATTACCAACACGCAAACCATTATTGACGCACCACATAAAGACCTACGCCGAGCACGTTCTTGTGGCACAAGTTTAATACCAACAACAACAGGCAGCGCAACAGCTATTACGCATATTTTTCCTGAGCTTAAAGGTAAATTAAACGGCCATGCTGTACGTGTACCACTTACTAATGCCTCAATTACCGATTGTGTGTTTGAACTGCAGCGCAGCGTTAGTGAAGATGAAGTAAATGGCTGGTTTAAAAGTGCGGCTAATAACGAGCTTAAAGGTATTTTAGGTTACGAGGAAAAACCACTGGTATCGATTGATTACGCAACCGATCCGCGCAGCAGCATAATAGATGCGCTTTCAACTATGGTAATTAACAACACTCAGCTTAAATTATATGCTTGGTACGATAACGAGTGGGGCTATGCAAATCGTACTGCAGAGCTAATGCTAAAAGTTGGTTTAAGTGATCAATCAAGTTAATAGGCTAATTTAATGTTTGCGCAACTAGCTAACTTACCAAGCTCACTAAAACAGTATTTTATCATTACCGGCAATTATTGGGCTTTTACTTTAACCGATGGCGCACTGCGAATGTTAGTGGTGCTGTATTTTCATCAGTTAGGTTATGGCGCATTAGCGATTGCTATGTTGTTTTTGTTTTACGAAATATTTGGCGTGATCACTAACTTAGTGGGGGGATGGTTAGGAGCGCAACTTGGCTTAAATAAAACCATGAATATAGGCTTAGGGCTGCAAATACTTGCGCTTGCTATGCTTTGCGTGCCAACAGATTGGTTAACGGTTGCTTATGTAATGGCAGCACAAGCGTTAAGTGGGATTGCCAAAGATCTTAATAAAATGAGCGCCAAAAGCGCGATTAAATATTTGGTGCCGCAAAACAGCAGTGGGCAAAGTCAATTATATAAATGGGTTGCCATACTTACAGGCTCTAAAAATGCATTAAAAGGAGTGGGCTTCTTTTTAGGTGGGGTACTGCTTACTTTATTTGGTTTTGTTGGTGCGTTGTTTACTTTAATCGTTTTATTGAGTGTTGCCTGGGTTATAAGTTTAGTCTTTTTAAAAGGCGATATAGGTAAGGCCAAAAACAAACCTAAATTTAAAACGTTATTCTCTAAATCTCGCGCTATTAATTTACTTAGCACCGCACGATTGTGTTTATTTGCCTCGCGAGACGTGTGGTTTGTAGTGGCTCTGCCTGTGTATTTAGCCACGCAATTTAACTGGAACCATACTTGGGTGAGTGGCTTTATGGCACTGTGGGTAATAGCGTATGGGTTAGTGCAATCGCAAGCACCGCGAATTACTGGACAAGTTATTACCTCTGGTTTTAATACAGTTAATAAAGCATATAAATGGGTTACGCTATTGTGCGTTGTAACTGGCGTTTTAGCGCTGCTAATGCAATTTAATAGTGCGGTAAATTATACGCTTATAGTGGGCTTATTTATTTTTGGTGGGGTATTTGCGGTTAACTCATCGCTACATAGTTATTTAATAGTGAGCTTTGCCAGCAGTGATGGTGTGTCGCTCGATGTAGGCTTTTATTACATGGCCAATGCCATGGGGCGCTTACTGGGCACTGTGCTTTCTGGTTGGGTATTTCAGGCTTATGGGTTAGCGGCGTGTTTATGGGTTAGTGTTTTTTTACTTATTATGGCTGTAATAGCCACCGCCTTTTTAGCTAAACGTTAAAACTAAACTTTTGTATGAGATTGCTGTTTTTACACTAAATTAATAGCTTCATTTTATAGATCAACTAAACTATATACGTTAATTAATTAAAGGGTGTGATGAATGCGGGAAATAGCGTTAGCAAAAAAGTTGTTGTGGCTCTCAGTGGGCAGTATATTTATAACTGTATTAGTACTGTCTAGTATTTTATGGTGGCAGTTGTCATTAAGTAATAAAGATTTAGCGGCCAAGTCTGAAGAATATATAGTTGCTGAAGTAGAAGAAAAACTTAATGCAAACGCGGCTGTTTACGGTGAAAGAATAGCTGGGTTTATTAACGAAGCCTACCGAATTCCTTATACATTGGCAGCATTACTTGGCGACGCAGCCCAGCAAAATAGCTTAAACCGAGATACAGTGGTAAGTATTAACCACGCTATTATTGAAAAAAACACTCTTTTATCATCGGTGTACTCACAGTTTGAAGCCAACGCTTTTGACGGCCAAGACGCCTACTTTCAGCAAGGTTATAAACATTCTGTTGATGGTGCTGGCACACTTGAAGTATATATTACCCGCGACGAAAACGGTGTTATTGAGCAGCAAAAAGTAGCTAACGCCGCAGATAAATACATTACAACACTTAACGAGTTTGGTATTCGAGAGGCACATTGGTATTTATGTGCTAAAGACACACTTAAGCCGTGTATTATGGAACCCTACCTATACGAAATTCCCTCTGGCGATTCGGTTATGCTAACGTCTTTAACAGTGCCTATTTTAAAATCAGGGCAGTTTATTGGTATTACTGGCGCTGACTTAACACTACCTACATTTCAAACCATGACAGAGCAGCTTTCTAAGCAACTTTATAATGGCAAAGCAAAAGTAACCTTGCTGAGTGATTTGGGGTTAGTGGTTGGTAGCAGCCATTATAAATCTAAATTAGGGCGTCCTTTTAAAGAAGCTGTTAACGCAGTAACGATTAATAATTTAGAAAAGCTAAAAGATCACAGTGGTATTTTTAAAGCTAACGATCAGTATTTAGTTAATTACCCAATTAATATTAAGCTTGCTAATAGGCAGTGGTCATTAATTATAGAAGTGCCAGCAGAGCTTGCACTGGCTGGGCCGCAAGCTCTTTCGCAAAACATGCAGCAAACTGCGCAGTCACTAGGGGTTATTATTTTAATAACCGGTTTAGCAATTGCAGTTGTTGCTTTTATTCTTATGAAGCTAGTTATTGGCAGTATTGTTGCTCCACTGCAGCAAATTCAGCAACGCGTTGATAACCTTGCTAGCTCGGAGGGCGACTTAACCCATACGCTGCATGTAGAGTCGCATGCAGAGCTAATTGCATTAGCCGATGGCTTTAATCGATTTTTAACTAAGCTTAGAGTGTTAATTGCACAGCTAAAAGATGTGTCTGATCAAACTAAGCAGCAAGGTGAAATTGCCCAGCATATTGCTATTGACACTAAACATAATGTACAAGCGCAGTTTCACGAAATTGAAAGCGTAGTTACTGCAATGAATGAAATGAGCGCAACTGCACTTGAAGTTGCTCGCGCATCAGAACAATCGGCGCAACAAGCGGGTGAAATTAATAGCTTAGTGGTAAGCAGTGAAACGAGTTTGTCATCAGCCATGAGCCAAGTTAAAACTATGTCTGAAGAAATCAAAGAAGCTAACCAAGCGGTGCAAAAAGTGGCGTCGCGCAGTAACGACATAACGCAAATTTTAGATGTTATTCGTACTATTTCAGAGCAAACTAACTTACTTGCGCTAAATGCTGCAATTGAAGCTGCACGAGCGGGTGATCATGGTCGAGGCTTTGCGGTTGTTGCAGACGAAGTGCGTGCACTGGCGTCAAAAACGCGCTCATCAACCGATGATATTAGTCGATTAATTGATAGCTTGTTGCTTGAAGTAGGTAATGCCTCAACGGTTATCGAAAAAGGCGTAGTGCGGGCACAAAGTGCAGTTGATGAAACCTCAGTTGCGTTTGATGCATTGCATAGCGTGGTAGTTAAAGTGGACGAAATTACCAATCAAATTACGCATATTGCTACCGCAGCCGAAGAGCAAAGCTTAGTGAGCGAAGAAATAAACCGTAATTTAACGTTAATATCTGACGCGGCTTCGCAGTTATCAGATTTATCATCGCAAGCAGGCGACAGCAGTGAAGTACTTAATAAATTGGTTGCGCAACAAGACTCAGAACTTAATAAGTTAAAAACGTAATAGTGTACTGAGTTAAGTAATATAGCATTAAAAAGGCGGAGGAATTATTTTTCGCCTTTTTATTAAATACTTGGTATGAAATTATTTATTAATTTCACAATGACTTTCAAAAATACAACATAAATGCTACCTACTGTAATTAAAGCGGATTCAGCTTGAGTTGGTATACAGTGCAAAGGTTAATACGCCTTAAGTTATGAAGTTTTTTATAGAGATTAATTTACTCAATAGTTTATTGTTAGTCTAAACTAGATAATGCATATTTAAAGATGAGATAAGGTGGGTTTGATGCGGGAAATAGCGTTAGCAAAAAAGTTACTGTGGATTTGTGTTGGGAGTATATTGTTAACAGTAATATTATTGTCGGGTATTTTATGGTCACAGTTATCATCAAGTAATACAGAGACATCAGCTTCAGCTGAGACCATTATTATTGCTGAAGTGTATAGTAAACTAACTGCTAATGCCGCAGCTTATGGTGAAGAAATTGCTGGGTTTATTAACGAGGTCTATCAGGTGCCTTTCTCGGCAGCTACTATTTTAGGTGACGCTGCAAAAAATAATTCTTTCGATCGGAATTCGGCGGTCTCATTAAATAAATCACTCATTAATAATAATAAATCACTTACCTCTATATACTCGCAGTTTGAGAAGAATGGTTTTGATGGTAAAGATAAAGATTATACACAAGGGTACTCGCATTCGGTTGAAGGTGCAGGGACACTAGAAATTTACCTAACAAGAAGCAAAAGCGGAGTTATCAAACAAGAACCAGTAGAAGACGCTGCTGAAAAATACCTAACTAATCGTAATGAGTTTGGATTGCGCGAGTCTGAGTGGTATTTATGTTCTAGAGAGAAATTAAAGGCTTGTATTATGGAGCCCTATCTTTATGAAATATCACCAGGTTATTCAGAAATGATGACATCTCTGATTGTGCCAATAATAAAATCAGGAGAATTTATAGGTGTTACTGGAGTAGATGTTACGCTTCCTGTATTTCAAAAGTTAACAGAGAAATTATCGAAAGAGCTTTATAGTGGTAAAACAAAAGTTACTTTATTGAGTCACTTAGGTTTAATTGTAGGTAGTAGCCATTACAAAGATAAACTAGGACGTCCTTTTAAAGAGGCTGTAGAAGCTTCTGTTTATGAAAACTATAGTGTAATGAAAGGTACTGCGGATATTGATAAGCAAGGTAGCGAAATTATAGTTTCTTACCCTATCAATATTAGACTAGCAAAAGTGAATTGGACATTATTAATAGAAGTGCCCGCAGAGATTGCTTTAGAAGGGCCAAACAAATTATCGACAGGTATGTCTGATGCTGCAAAGGCATTAGGTATAATAATTTTAATCACAGGCAGCATTATCGCCGTTATCGCGTATGCTCTGATGAAAGTAGTAGTCAGTAGTGTTGTAGCCCCACTTAAACAAATCCAAGGACGAGTTGATAATTTAGCTAGTTCAGAGGGAGATTTAACTCAAACACTTGATGTTGATACTCATGCTGAGTTAATTGCTCTTGCAGGTGGGTTTAATAGCTTTTTATCAAAATTACGAGTTTTAATTTCGCAATTAAAAGATGTATCAACGCAGACTAAACATCAAGGCGAGTTAACTTCCAATATTGCTATTGATACTAAACATAATGTACAGGCGCAATTTCATGAAATTGAAAGCGTAGTTACCGCAATGAACGAAATGAGTGCAACTGCGCTTGACGTTGCGCGCGCATCAGAACAATCGGCGCAGCAAGCAGGTGAAATTAATAGCTTAGTGGTAAGCAGTGAAACGAGTTTGTCATCAGCCATGAGCCAAGTTAAAACTATGTCTGAAGAAATCAAAGAAGCTAACCAAGCGGTGCAAAAAGTGGCGTCGCGCAGTAACGACATAACGCAAATTTTAGATGTTATTCGTACTATTTCAGAGCAAACTAACTTACTTGCGCTAAATGCTGCAATTGAAGCTGCACGAGCGGGTGATCATGGTCGAGGCTTTGCGGTTGTTGCAGACGAAGTGCGTGCACTGGCGTCAAAAACGCGCTCATCAACCGATGATATTAGTCGATTAATTGATAGCTTGTTGCTTGAAGTAGGTAATGCCTCAACGGTTATCGAAAAAGGCGTAGTGCGGGCACAAAGTGCAGTTGATGAAACCTCAGTTGCGTTTGATGCATTGCATAGCGTGGTAGTTAAAGTGGACGAAATTACCAATCAAATTACGCATATTGCTACCGCAGCCGAAGAGCAAAGCTTAGTGAGCGAAGAAATAAACCGTAATTTAACGCTGATATCAGACGCGGCTTCGCAGCTATCTGATTTATCTTCACAAGCAGGCGACAGCAGTGAAGTACTTAATAAATTAGTTGCGCAACAAGACTCAGAACTTAATAAGTTAAAAACGTAATAGTTATTTAGCACTGAGACAAAATAAAAACGGCAGTAATTTAAATTACTGCCGTTTTTGTTCAAATAACTAAAATGAGACGTTTATAAGCTTTTTATGATCTTAAACATTTGATCTATCATTGGCTGAGCCAGTGACTCAACACCCGGGCGATTAAAATAACCACGTAAACCAGTAAACTGCACTTCAAAAAAGCGTGCATACTCTTGCGCAGATATATTATTACTTAACTCATTTTTTGCTATTGCTTGTTCAAAAAGAACCGAAAGGTAGTTTTCAAATTTATCAATTAAATCTAAGCTTAGTTGATATAAATTGCTGTCTTTATCTGCAAATTCACAGTTGGCCTTTACCAGCATACAAATAGCACTAGGCGCACTTTCTTTTTTTGTTATTACATTTTCAACAAAAGCGCGCAGCCCACCCAAAATAGTATCTGATGTGGATAGGCACTCTTTAATCTGGCTCTCCATTTGTACTGTGTAGTCTCGTAAAGACTCAATATAAAGCCCTTCCTTAGAGCCAAAAGCAGAGTAGATACTGCCAGGTCGCATATTAATAGCTTCTTGTAAATCACGCGTCGATGTTGCATGAAAACCCTTTTCCCAAAATAGCTGACTTGCAAGGCGGACAACTGTCTCACGCTCAAACTTAATCTTATTCGCCATCTCATTTCTCAATTATTTGAACACATGCTCAATTTTAAATTGAACAACTGCTCAAAATCAAATGGTATGTGTCTCGAAGTTAACTAACTAATTATTTATTGGAGCTAAACATGACAGAATTTACTTTATATAAAGCAGAAAATGCACCTGAAGAATCAAAATCTCTTATGGCTGCATATTCAGTAGCTGCGTTTGGTATGGTACCGAACCTACATGCAGTAATGGCAGAAGCACCTACTTTACTTAAAGGTTATCAAGTACTGCATGAGCTGTTTCAAAACACGTCATTTAATGCTGAAGAATTAACGGTTGTATGGCAATCAATTAACGTTGAACATAACTGTCATTATTGTGTGCCAGCCCACAGTGCAATTGCAGCGTCAATGAAAGTTGATCAAGGTATTGTTGATTCGCTAGTAAATAAAACACCACTTGCTGATCCTAAGCTTGAAGCACTTCGTGAAACCACACTTGCAATGGCACGTGACCGCGGTGTGATAAGTGATGAGCAAATTGAAAAGTTTTTTGCAGCGGGTTATGGCAAGCAACAACTGCTTGAAATTATTGTAGGCTTATCGCAAAAAGTAATGAGTAACTACACTAACCACCTTGCAGATACGCCAGTTGATGAACCATTTAAAAAATTCATAAAGTAGTTTATAAATTCTAAGTAGTTATGAAAAAGGCAGCCTTGGCTGCCTTTTTCAATTAAATGTTGTTATAAACGCTTTATTGAAACTTAACCTGCTGGTTACTGCGTGTATAGGTTCGGGTTGCAGGTTTAGTCCACTCGCCTTTTTTTAAGTACGAGGTTGATACAATAAATTCATCACCTTTAATTTCGCTGGTAGACTTAACTTTAGTTATGCCTTCTTTATTTCCCGTTACTTCTTCATAGGCTACAAACTGAGTAGGGCTAAGTATCTTCATTGTGCCTTTAGTGTAAAACCCCGCCGTAGTGAAATAATAAAATACTAATGAGTCTTTTTTACTATCGTAAAATATCATCGACTCGCCGCCATACTCTCCTTCATTGATTGAATGTATAGTACGAATAGCTTTACCGTTTAAAGCCCGCTGCCATTTACTAATGTCTTGCTTTGGCTTTGCACCTTCAGGGACTGTAAAATTAGCCTGCCATGTGCCTAAATATGGCTTAAATGCGCTGAGCTCTTTAGCTAAATCAGCTGGCTGTGCATTTACAGTGGTTGTAAATACAATGCAAAAGGTTAGTATCAGTGTTTTTAAATATGACATAATTACTGCCTAGTATAAGTGAATCTGGGTATGGCCTAGATACAGTATAGGTGAGAGTTACTTGATTAAAAAAGCATTATTACTTTTTTCGATTGGTTTTTTGTGTGTATTAACCGTAGGAGGGCTGTTTGGCTATTGGCCTACTATTGCCGCAAGTGTGTACGTACTTATGAGTACAATTACCATTTTAGTTTATAAATGGGACAAACGTTTGGCCATGAGTAAAAAGCAGCCCGTGGTGAGAGTGCCAGAGCGAACTTTACACCTATTAGCATTATTATGTGGCTGGCCGGGGGCGTTAATCGCTCAGCAATGGTTTAGGCATAAATCACAAAAGCGTATTTTTATAGCCGTACTTTGGCTCACCATCATTATTAACTGCAGTGCGTTATTTGGCGGCTACTATTATTGGCAACTAGGGTAAAACATTACTCGTAGATAGCTTAAAGTAGTTCAAAAAATGACTATTAATTAAAATATTAAAAATAAAAAGGAATAATATTAATGAAATCTTTTATTTTAGGTCTTGGCCTAATGTTTGTAAGCCTGCCAGTATTTGCGAATGACTTAGAGCCCGCAATAAAAGACTTTGGCTTTTTTTATAATGTACCCTCACATGCACCTATAACGCAAAACACACATTTTAAAATTGCCTTTGATGTTGGTAAAGGCGCGCAAAAGGGTGAGCAAAATAATGGTATGAATTCTTTAGCGCGGTTTATCAATATGCATATAGCACATGGTATTAAACCAGAAAATATAGAGCTGGCACTCGTAATACATGGCAGTGCAAGCGTAGATGTGCTTGATAATAATACATATAA
This sequence comes from Pseudoalteromonas sp. JB197, assembly GCF_002332205.1. Taxonomy (NCBI): domain Bacteria; kingdom Pseudomonadati; phylum Pseudomonadota; class Gammaproteobacteria; order Alteromonadales; family Pseudoalteromonadaceae; genus Pseudoalteromonas; species Pseudoalteromonas sp. JB197. Next base: position 138,615 of record NZ_NRGZ01000002.1, on the reverse strand, counting down.
AAACCGCTTTGAAGTCGATAACAAAAATCAAAGCTTAATTGAGCAATTACTTGCTAATAATACGGTGGTTTATGTATGTGGGCAGTCGGCCACGCACTATAAAGTAGCTCCTGAGCAGTTAATAAAAGGCGTAAAAATGTCGTTATCGGCAATGACAGCACATGCGCAGTTACAACAGCAGGGCTATACGCTAAACCCTTTTTAATGATAAAAAACATATTATGCTTTGGGGATTCCAATACTTGGGGTTTAAATCCGCAAACAGGAAAACGATTTAGTGCTACAGTGCGCTGGCCAGCAAAGCTTGCTGTAAAGTTAGGGGCTAATTTTACAATAATAGAAGCTGGGCAGCCTAACCGTGCTTTAGTAAACAACCCACCGTTTGCAGGTGAGTTATCGGGCGTAACTTATTTACAGTCTTACTTAAATGAACTTGAAATAGATTTAATTATTATAGATTTAGGTACTAACGATCTGAAAAATCGGTTTAATTTAAATGTGCACGATATTGCCGCTGGGTTAACAGCATTAATAGATTCAATATTGAATTTTTATGAGCAAAGCAATGCGCCAGGCTCTCCAAAAATTTTAATACTTAGTCCCGCTCATGTACGAGAAGTCGGAAGTTACTCAGGCGTATACAAAGGGGCAGAGCAAAAAGTAGTGCAATTAGCTGCAGCATTTGAAAATGTTGCTAGTATAAAACAATGCTCATTTTATGATTTGGCAAGGATTGTGAGTGTTTCAAATGAGGATGGTGTGCATTTGGACGAAAAACAGCATCAAAAAATTAGTGATGCATTAGAGGCGATTATTCGTGAGTTTTAATTTTTAAATATTTATTGTAAATATATTATCAGAAACTTGAATTTTCAGTTACTTATGTAATTATTAAAGGACTTTGCATAAATGGGAATACCTCAATTTACAATGAAACAGCATCCTAAAAAAATAATAGTAGTACTGCTATCAGGTGGATTTATATTTGCATTAGGTTGCTTTATTTTATTGTACTTTGCGGGTCAAAAATTAGTAGCGCAAACACATTCAGACTCACAATATTTACTCTCCCAAGTAGACGATGGTGTAGAGGAAAGCGTTCGTGTTTTAACTAAATTAAATAACCTAAATTTTACTACTTGTAACGAAGCGAATTTACTTGCTATGCGGCGGATGCTATTTGATGCCAAGTTTGCTATTGATATAGGCTACTTTAAAAATAATACATTAATCTGTACTACAGGTACTGGTATGCTTGAAAATCCTTTACCAGATAACCAACCAGATTATACTGTAAATAAAAACAGCCCCTCACAAATAGGCATACGCTTTGAGCCTGAACTTTACTTATTACTCTTTACCGAGCGCCCACTAAAAGTACTAATTATTCGCCAAGGCAACTATAACCTCATATTAAAATCAGAAGTATTCGATCCTAAAATTATTGTAACGCCTAATTGGCAGGTTTTTTATAAAGAATCTGAAAACTTATTTCATTTAGCTGGGCAAACAGGGCTTCATAATAATATAAAAAGTAATGACTATTTACATTACGAAACGAATATAACGTGCAGTAATAATAATAGAAATTATTGTGTTGCCTTGTATTTGCCATGGGATGTATTTTTTACCGATAATCGTCAACTATTCATTATTTCGTTTATTTTAATTTGCTTGGTGAGTATTTCGTGTGGCTTATTAGTTGATGAGCACCTAACTACGCGCCGCTCAATTGTAAGCAGGATACGTAGGGGATTAAAGAGCGGTAATTTTTATTGGGTTTATCAGCCAATAGTTAATTTACAAAGCGGAAAAATAATTGGTTGCGAGGTACTTGCGCGCTTTAAAGATGATTACGGGGTGCTTACACCGGATCAATTTATTCCTATACTTAGACAAATTAATTTAACTTGGTCTTTTACCAAAATAATGATTAACACTGTACTTAATGAGTTAGAAAGTGCAGAGCAGTTACCAAGTGGATTTAAGGTGTCATTAAATATTTTTCCTTGTGATGTAGAGCAAGGGAATGTGTTGTCATTACCGAAAATAACCGGATTAATGCAATCTAAATTTGTAATTTGTTTAGAAATAACCGAAGACGAGTATTTAGATTCAACTATTGCTCATGGCTATTTTAAAACATTAATCGAGTCGGGTTTTCGCTTGTCACTTGATGATTTTGGCACTGGTTATTCAAACTTAAAAAACTTACATAATTTGAGTTTCCATCAGCTTAAAATAGACCGTTCATTTGTACAAGACATAGCTACGGAAGGCTTAAAAGCGTCTATGATCCCTAATATTATGGAGTTGGTACACAAATTTGGTTATACCTGTGTGGCAGAGGGCATAGAAACAACAGAGCAAGAAGTCATTTTAAAAGAAGCAGGGGTACATTACGGGCAAGGCTGGAAGTATGGCCGTCCTATGCCTATTTTAGAATTTAAAGAGTATATAGCTAGATCGATAAAGTAACGCTTAGCGTATATTATTACTCACGTTTACTCTAAAAATTTAATATAGGATTTACTATGGCTAAATCAATACTCACTGCTTTTTTATTTATACTTCTAGCGGCATGCTCCACTAAGTACCCCAATCAGCAAGTAACGGGTAAACAATTTCCAACGATTAATGGTGAAAGTTTAACGCAAAATAAAGTGACTATTCCAAGCGATTTTAATGCAGATAAAACACTTTTGCTTATAGGTTATAAGCAAGATAGTCAGTTTGACATTGATCGATGGTTAATTGGTTTAGACATGAGCGGTGTTATTATTCCTACCTACGAACTACCCACTATTGCAGGTATGGCGCCTCGTATGTTTAGCGCATTTATAGACAGTGGTATGCGCAAAGGAATTCCAAAAGAGCTTTGGGCAGGGGTGATCACTATTTATAAAGACGGCGAAAAAGCACAAAAATTCACTGGTAATCAAAATCCCAACAATACCCGTGTAGTACTTATAAATAACAGCGGTAAAATACTGTATTTTTACGATAGAGGCTTTTCAGTTGATGCGTTAAATAAGTTAAAAGCGACTATAAACTAAATTTATTGATTGCTTTTGTTTTACAGCTTTATTCTAAATGACTATTACTAGTTTTCCTCTACTGATGTTAATTTTGGCTTCGTTAATTACAGTGTGTTCTGCAATAAGTAATAGTTAGTTTGGGTTAAATAAATAGATACGTAAGAGACTGCAAAGCATGCTTATCGTGAGATGCAAAACAGGTGGTTAACAACTGTGAACGAATGTAAAAACTGTATTGTAAGTTGTTCAAAAATTAGGTAGTGTTACATAAGAATTCTAAGGAAGAGTTTCATGTTACAGCAATCAGCTTTTATAAAAACAAATTTAAAATCATCGGCTTACTCGTATAGTTATAAGGATATTTTAAGAACCCTCCAGGCTTTGTTCAACACTATAAATATGGGTGATGCAATGCCAAAAGCTGAGCAACGTGCACAATATGACGGTAACTTTTAACTAATAAAATAGTTACCTATTAATATGACACAAGCCCAGCAATGCTGGGCTTTTTTGTTTAAGATTTTATTAAAAAAAGCGGCAGCTAATCTGTTTCAGTTGTGATTTAGCAACTAACTAAGTTTATGTTTACTCACAATTAGTCCGTTCACATCGGCGTAAAGCCAATCATTAGGCTCAATGCAGACGCTTAACATGGCAATAGCTTGATTATTTTCACCACAACCTCGCTTTAACGTACTGCGTGGTGTTGAGCCAAGCGCCATAATAGGTAAATTTAAGGTAGCAAGAATCTCAATATCTCGGCAACAACCATTTATAACTATACCTTCCCAGCCATTTTTTAAAGCACGCTCTGCCATAATATCGCCAATAAATGCAAAGCGTTTACTAGCAAAGCCGTTAATAACCAGCACTTTACCTACGCCATTTTGATGGAGTATTTCAGCGGCAAACGAATTGTCATCGGGGCACGTTACAGTAACGACTTGACCACTAAAGGTGGTTTTGTTGCCAAAGTGCTGTAATCCACTGTCGGCTACTTGTACGCTATCACGGTGTTCGTCGTATAGATCGGGAGTCGTGAACTTGTTCATATTTGCTTTCTCTGTTTAGTGAGTTATTTAACCACACCACTGTAAAAGTGGTAATACGAGACAAAAGAGTCAGTAACTTTAATTTACCTAGCGTTTGTGCTGCTTTGCTAAATTTAAACACTGAATGGCTGTTTACGCTTATTGCTTATAACTATAGTGATAATATTTAGCTTTGATAATGCTAGTTATGCACTGCAGATTAACGGCATGTTATTGTTAAAACAAAAAATTACTGTTAGTTTAGCTTCAAATTATTAAGTAGTACTTTAGGTTTAATATGGATTTTATAAGCAAAAATAAATATACACTTTATGGAGTCGCTGCAATATTACTGTGGGGCTGCTTAGTGGCATTACTACGGGATATTTCTGAGTTGTTTAGCCCCATTGGTGGTGCTGCGGCAATGTACTCTGTCAGTGCGATATTTTTAATTTTGGTTATGGGAGTGCCTAAGTTTAGTGGATTTTCGAAACGCTACTTGGTAGTAGGTACTTTATTATTTGTGTCGTACGAAATTTGCTTGGCACTTTCTATCGGTATGGCAAATAGCCGCCATCAGGCTATGGAAATGGCGGTAATTAATTATTTATGGCCCACGCTGACTATATTGCTCTCTATTATTATTGGGCGTAAAAAAGTAAGTTACTGGGTTTACCCAAGTATGATCATTGCTTTTTTAGGGGTTGCTTGGTGTATTACGGGCGATCAAGAAATGTCAGTCGATACGTTAGTTACTAACTTTGCTGATAATCCTGCTACTTATTTAATGGCATTAGCTGCCGCGTTTATATGGGCTATTTATTGCGTAGTAACGCAAAAAATAAGTAATGGTAAAAATGCTATTACGTTATTTTTTACTGTTACGGCAATGAGTTTGTGGGCGCAATATGGTTTTAGTAATGAAGCGCCATTAACGTTTTCAATCAGCTCAAGCATGACATTGTTACTTGCGGGTGTAGTTGTTGGCAGTGGTTATGCACTGTGGAATCAAGCTATTATTGGCGGTAACTTAATGTTGTTGGGTACGCTTTCGTACTTTACACCGGTGTTTTCTACTATTATTTCGGCGCTGTATTTATTGGTGTCACTTAGTGCGTCGTTTTATCAAGGAGTCGTACTGGTAACGCTTGGATCGCTTGTTTGTTATTTTGTTACGCGAGATAAGCCCCAAAAATATAATGTAAAAGTAACGACTTAAAAAACAGTCAGCTAAAGTTTACTTACCTCTAAAGCTCTTTTTATAAGGGCTTTTGAACTTTATTTAGAATTTTTAACTTGCGCGAGTAACTCAATAACCTTTTGTTGGCCAAATGTGTGTGCAAATTGTTCGGCTGTTTGGCCTGCTTTGTTTTGATGTGCGTTGTCGCAATCAAGTGATACCAGTGTTTTGGCTATACTAAACTCACCTCTAAAAATAGCGGCCATTAGCGCTGTGTTGCCTCGGTTGTCTTCCATGCAAGCATTAGCGCCTAAGTGTAAAAGTGTGTTTACCGTATTTTTATTACCATGGTAAGTGGCAATCATTAATGCGGTGTAACCTTTATTGTTATAGCTGTCGATAGGAATGCCGGCACTTACAAATTGCTTAATTACAGCGGTATCGTTGGTACGTGCAGCAGCAAAGTAATAAGCAAATAAACTCTCGTATAGTGTTTGCGCTGAGTGTTGGTTTTCAAGTTGTGTACTAGGTGTTTGTGTATCCGTTGTATTTTTAGCGTAAACACTACTGGTAAAGCTTATTAGTAGCACTACTATAATCAATAAATTACGCATTACTTTATACCTTTTAAAAAGAGGAAGGGGATTGGTTACCTCCTTCCTCATGGTTGTGGTTACTTATATAACAGCTTGTTTAGTTGGGACTAATGTTTTGTAACTTGCTAATTACAGGTTAGCTGCCAGCTGCTTAACTATTTTAATATCGCCATTAATGGCTTTAGTTAAACGTGTACCGTACTCACTATCAGCTTTGTAAAAGTGGCTAAGCATTTTGTGCTTAACGTTACTGTCTTTTATTTTTACTAAATCGCCCGCTAGGTTATTGATCAGATTAGTACGTTCTTGCTTACTAAAACCTCGGTATAAAACACCTGCTTGCGCAAAGTTTTGCTGCTTTTTAATGGCTGCTTGTTGTACAAAACCTTTAAGCTCTGTATTACTTCTACGGGCAATTGGGTTTTCAGCTAGGTTCTCTTGGCTTGGTTGATAGTTTACGTTGCTTTGAGTATTACCATAGTTCATTGCGCCGTCTTGGTTGTAGTTAACTACCTCCACTTTTGCACGGTTAATTGGCAACTGTTGATGGTTAGCACCAAGGCGATACATTTGCGTATCTGCGTATGAAAATACACGCCCTTGTAATAACTTATCTTCTGAGGGTTCAATACCCGCAATAATGTTAGACGGTGCCATTGCTACTTGTTCTGTTGACTGAAAAAAGTTAGTTGGCATGCGATTAAGCGTTAATGTACCTGCCTTCACTTCTTTTACACCTAACCACATTTTTGTTGCATCTAATGGGTTGTAATCAAAGTCGTCAAGCTGCGACGGATCAAGCGTTTTAATGTATAGATCCCATTCTGGGAAGTTACCTTTATTTACTTCGCTGTATAAATCACGTGTTAAATGTTGAAAGTCTTGGCCTTGAACTTCAGCGACTTCTTTTGCATTTAAATTCTCAATGCCTTGTTTACTTACCCAATGAAATTTAACGTACTTAACATCGCCCAATTTATTAATCATTTTGTAAGAGTGAACACCCCAACCATCCATTTTACGTAAGCTTGCTGGTGTGCCGTAGTCGCTATAAACCCACGTTAACATGTGAGTAGAGCCTGGTTCGTATGAAAAAAAGTCAAAAACACGGTTAGGATCTTGAATGTTATCTACAGGTGATGGCTTTAATGAATGGATCATATCTGGAAATTTAATTGCATCACGAATAAAAAACACCGGTAAGTTAAGGCCCACTAAATCCCAGTTACCTTGATCGGTGTAAAATTTAATCGCAAAGCCACGTGGGTCGCGCAGTGTTTCTGGGCTACCTTTTGAGTGAATTACCGATGAAAAACGTACAAAAACGTCAGTTTCTTTACCGACCTCGGTAAAAGGTGCTGCCATGGTTAAATCATCTAAACTTTTTGATGCCACAAATACACCATGAGCACCCGTACCACGCGCATGTACCACACGCTCAGGAATACGTTCACGTGCAAAGCGTTGTAGTTTTTGAATTAGTTGTACGTCTTCTAATAACACACTGCCGCGCTCGCCTGCAGTTATTGAATTTTGGTTGTCGCCAACAGCTGCGCCGTTGTCTTTAGTTAATGTAGCCGCGCTTGCTGGTAATGCCATCGCAAGTGCTAACGTGCTTAATGTTAGTTTTGTATTCTTGTTTATTGCGTTTAATAAAATATTCATGTCGACCTTATTATTTAAAATTGCCGGCAGTGCTGCTGGCTGTTTAACTGTTGAGGAGTGTATGAATATTCCTTTGTTCGGTAAAGTTGATTAAATATATTAGAATAATTCATAAATAAGATTGCAAGAGGGGCTTAAAATATACTTTTAGATCCAATTTTAGATTTATATATTTTTTGTAAACTTGATTAAATACAGCGGCTTTTAGTTTTGTTTATTTATGTTTGTAGTAGCGACAAGTAAATTCGTTCACTTTTTGTTGACATTCAAAAACAATAAAGGGAATATGCTCGCTAGCCGGGCTTATGCTCATTTGGTGTTTTGCACAAAAAGTAAATGTTTAAGGTAACCCAATGAACGCTAAAATTGATTTAGTAATATTTGATTGCGATGGGGTAGTCATCGACAGTGAAATACTCAGCGCTCAAGTGTTGATTGATATGCTTGCGTATTTAACGGTTAACATTGACCGCGGATATGTACAGCAACACTTTTTGGGGTGTAATTTTAAAACCGTAAGTCAAAAAATCCAAAACGCCTTTAATGTCACTTTGCCAAATAGCTTTGAAGATGATTACCGAGAAGCGCTCTTAAATGAGTTTGGTTCAGCGCTCAGTACAACCGATGGCATAAACGAAGTACTTAATAACTTAGCTGTGCCCAAATGTATTGCCACAAGTAGCAGCCCAGCACGTACAGCTAAAGCATTAGATATAGTTAATTTAAGCAACTGTTTTAGCAATGCAATATTTACCAGCAGTGAAGTAAAGCGTGGTAAACCCGCCCCCGACTTGTTTTTACATGCAGCTAAGCAAATGGGCGTAAAACCAGAGCATTGCTTGGTCATTGAGGACAGCGAAGCTGGCGTATGTGCAGCCATAAATGCCAATATGCAAGTACTGCATTACAGTGGCGGGCAGCACATGCAAACGGCCATTAACTATGTTCGTAAAGCGTATCCAAATGTTGCTCACTTAACTCATTGGCAGCAGTTTTTTACAGCTTATCCTGCACTTAAAAGTAAAAACATTTAAACATGGCTACTTATACCAACACACATTTATAGGGTTTATAAGTGGCAAAATATAAGCGTTGTTAGTACTGATATTAATTATAAAAACTAAAACAAGTGGTTACGCGTTTATAAAACTAAATTATAAGAAGCAAAGTCTTTAGGTATTAAGTACTTTGCTGTTAACAACTAGGAAATACCATGGCAACGAGTCCACACACACACACATTTAAAGATGTAAACGAAGAGCAACTTCCGGTTGCTAATAATAAGCTTCACGGCTGGAAACACTTTGCAGGGCTATACGCTGGTGAACATGTTGCTGCCACTGAATTTGTTATTGGCGCAACCTTTGTTGCATTAGGCGCATCAACCATCGACATTCTATTGGGGTTATTAATAGGTAACCTGTTAGCAATGTGTTCTTGGTGGCTAATTACGGCACCCATTGCAGTACAAACCCGCTTAAGTTTATATAACTACTTAAACAAAATTGCTGGTAACTCAATGACCAAGCTCTATAACTGGGCTAATGTAGTTATTTTTAGTGTTATATCGGCGGCCATGATCACGGTCTCCTCCACGGCCGTGCGGTTTTTGTTCGACATACCCGCGCAGCTTGATTGGTATCCAAACAGCTTTTGGTTTGTCGCCATTGTTTTAGCCGTTGGCTCAATTGTTGTATTTGTTGCTATGTATGGCTTTTCAACCGTTGCTGACTTTTCAAAACTGTGTGCGCCCTGGCTATTTGTTATATTTATTGCAGGCTCGTTCGCGTTATTCCCTGAGCTTTCAAACCACGTATTGGGTTCTACCTCTTTAACTAGCTTTAGCGACTTTATGACCATAGGCGACTCCTCCATCTGGACGGGCACCAATGCCGATGGTGAAAAAGGTATTGGCCTATTAGAAGTGATTGGCTTTGCATGGGCTGCTAACTCAATTACTCACTTTGGTTTAATCGACATGGCTATTTTTAGATTTGCTAAACGCAAAAGCTATGGCTTGTTCTCTGGTGTGGGTATGTTTTTTGGTCATTACTTAGCGTGGATCTCTGCCGGTATTATGGGCGCAGGTGTTGCGGTATTACTTAAAACAACCATTTCGTCACTTGATCCGGGCGATGTTGCATACCATGCATTAGGTTGGACTGGATTTGTTATTGTAATTATTGCCGGTTGGACTACAGCTAACGCAAACCTATACCGCGCAGGTCTTGCTGCACAATCGATTTTTGTAAATCAGTCACGTGAGCGTACAACCGCTATTGTAGGTGTTGTAACCGTGATTATTGCGTGCTTCCCGTTTGTATTTTCACAAATGCTACCACTACTTACCTACGCCGGTTTATTAGTTGTGCCAGTGGGCGGCATTGTATTTGCCGAGCATGTGTTATTTCCTAAAATTGGCTTAACACGTTACTGGGCTAAATATAAAAATATTACCCGCAGTATCCCTGCTATTGCCTCATGGGCACTTGCACTTGTGTTCGGTTTTGGCTTAAACGCAATTGATATAATGTCGTTTTACTACTTGTTTATTCCTACCTGGATTTTCACCATCGTTATTTACACACTTTTAGCTAAAAAATACGGTGCCGGTGAAGATTACACGCAAGAGATTGCAGCAGAAGAGCAAGAGCAACGTGATATTAAAGAATATCAAGCAGCTGAGGCTAAAGACATTCCAAAGCCAGTAATTGACAGCTCTGTATTTACCAAAGTTCTTAATGGCATATCGACTATTTCATTGGTGATTATTTTTATATTTGCCAGCCAAGTGATGTTTTTCAGTGACACTATGGTGATGTACAGCGCTAATAAGTCGCAGTTCGAAATTGCCTGTTTTATTTGTACTGTTATTTATTTTGTTACTGCGTACTGGTCGTTAAAACGCCATAAAGTACTCAATACAGCATCGTAATTACTTATTGTAATACAGTATCGTAATTTATATTTTATTTTTGTTTAGTAAGGTCGCACCATGACGCAACATCAACACACAAACGCTCTTGTTACAGGGCTAAACCAACAGAGCTTGGCTCAATTACCAAGCCATGTTGACACACCAAGTTACGACCGTAGCGCCGTTAAAGCGGGGATTGTTCATATTGGTGTAGGCGGCTTTCATCGTGCTCACCAAGCAGTATATGTTAACGAGCTTTTAAAAACCCCAGGCTCTGAGCAGTGGGGCATATGTGGTGTTGGCCTGTTAGAGGGTAACCGTGGTCTGCGTGATATTTTAAAGCAGCAAGATTACCTTTACACGCTAACTGTTAGACACCCAGACGGTAAAATAGATAACAAAGTAATTGGCTCAATGATCGACTTTTTGTTTGCTCCAGAGGACAAACAAGCGGTAATTAATAAACTCGCACACAGCGATACTAAAATTGTATCGCTTACTATTACCGAAGGCGGTTATAACTTTAACCCGGCAACGGGCGAATTTGATTACAGCAATCCAGATATTATTAACGACATTAATAACCCGAACGACCCAATTACGGCGTTTGGTTACATTACTGCTGCGCTAAAACTGCGTAAAGAGCAAGGTTTGGGCGCGTTTACAGTACAGTCGTGCGATAACATTCAGCATAACGGTAACGTAACACGCAAAATGCTTTTAGCCTTTGCTACAGAGCAAGACAAAAACCTAAGTGAGTGGATTGAGCAAAACGTATCGTTTCCAAATGCGATGGTTGACCGCATAACACCGGTATCTAAAAAGAGTGATATTGATTACGTGGTTGATGCCTATGGTGTTAGCGACGAGTGGCCAATTACTTGTGAGTCGTTTACACAATGGGTAATAGAGGACACCTTTAGTGACTCTCGCCCAAATTGGGATGTTGTTGGTGCACAGTTTGTAACTGATGTGACGCCTTATGAAACCATGAAAATACGTTTACTTAATGCTGGGCATTCTGTGCTTGGTTTATTAGGTTCAATTCATGGTTATGGCACAATTGACGAAACGGTATCTGATGAATTATTTGCCACATACCTACGTGCTTTTATGGATAAAGAAGTAACGCCAAACCTTGAACCGCTTGAAGGTATTGATCTTCAAAGCTACAAAGATACGTTAATAGAGCGTTTTGCTAATCCTAATATTAAAGACGGCCTGGCGCGTATTTGCAGTGAAAGCTCTGCTAAACTGCCTAAGTTTTTAATTGCCACAATTAACGAAAACCTAGTACAAGGTCGAGATGTGTCACTGGCAACACTTGTCATTGCTACTTGGTGTTTATACAGCGATAAAGGTGTAAGTGAAAAAGGCGAAAAGCTTGAAATTCAAGATGCTATGCAAAAAGAGCTAAATGCATACGCGCAGCAAAGCCAAGCTAACCCAACTGCATTTTTAAAGCTAGCAAGCTTGTTTGGTAAGCTTGAACATAACGAAGCTTTTACTGCAGAGTATAAAAAATCGATTGCCGCGCTATACGCACGTAATAGTAAAATTAAAGCTATTATGCAGGCTGCACTTGAGCAAAAGAGTAACTAATTATGAGTATTTTAATTAATCATAAATCAGGCGAAAACGTAAGTGTTAGCTGCTTTGGCGAGGTACTGTGGGATTGTTTTGACTCTGGTAAACGCCTAGGTGGCGCGCCGCTTAATATGTGTGTGCGTATTAACTCACTGGGCATAAAAGCCGACATGATCAGCGCCGTTGGTAACGACGAGTTAGGCGCTGAACTGCTCGGCGAAATTGCGAGCAAAGGCGTAAGCTGCGATTATATTGCTATTAACAGTGACAAAAAAACCAGCACGGTTGAGGTAACACTCGATAGTGGTGGCTCAGCAAGTTATGAAATAGTGGCAGATACAGCGTGGGATAATATAGCGCTTACAGATGAGTTACTGAGTAAAGTTAAAAGTAGCGATGTATTTGTATTTGGCAGCCTAATAGGGCGAAGCGAAACGTCTTTGGCAACATTAAATCAATTAGTTGATGTAGCAAACTTTAAAGTATTTGACGTAAACCTACGTGCGCCTCACTACACATTAGCAACACTCGTAGATTTAATGAACAAAGCCGACTTCATCAAATTAAACGACGAAGAGCTATACGAAATTGCTAAAGCTATGGGTTGTAAGTTTCATTCGCTTGAGCAAAACTTAGCCTTTATTGCTGCACAAACTAATACCGAATATTTATGTGTAACTAAAGGCAGCCATGGCGCATTACTCACCATTAAAGGCGAAAACTACTATAACTCAGGCTATTTAATTAGTGTTGTTGATACAGTTGGCGCAGGGGATTCGTTTTTAGGTTCGTTAATTTATCAGCTGTGCAGTAGTGATTGCGCACAACATGCGGTTGACTTTGCTTGTGCTGTTGGCGCTATGGTCGCCGAAAGTGCCGGAGCAACACCTACTTTAACGCATCAACAAATAAATGAATTTATGAACCCATAAATAAATTGGTGATAAGGTATTGTTAATTGTTATCGATAGCTTATCGGGCAACATATAAAGGCAGATTTACCCAGTAAAGCTGCCTTTTTTATTACTTTAAATCTTTATGTTCTGTACAGTTAACGCTCAATAAGGCCACGAAATAGGTCTAAGTTATTTTATTCGACTATAGTATTAGCTAAACGTCTTATAGTAAGAATATTAATCCTTTGTTAATGTTCGTCGATTATTCACGGAATGAAAGGCCGGAGCGGCAAACAGTGCGCTCTATAATACAAATACAAAAAGAGAAACATGCTTTATGATCATCTTTTTTATCTGCATCACAATTTTAATACTGGGTTACAAATTTTATAGTCCCTTTGTTGAAAAGCAAGCAGGTTTAGACTCAACGATTGAAACACCACAAAAGCGCTTTAGCGAAGGTGTTGATTACGTGGCTATTCATCCTGTGCGTGCATTTTTAATTCAATTTTTAAACATCGCCGGTGTAGGTCCTATTTTTGGTCCTATTCTTGGTGCCTTATACGGACCCGTTGCACTAGTTTGGATTGTACTAGGTAACGTGTTAGGTGGTGCTGTTCACGACTTCTTCTCAGGTGTTATGAGTATAAAAGAAGACGGAAAAAGCCTGCCAGAAATAGCCGGGCATTACTACAATATTGTATTTAAAGGCTTTATGCTGATATTTACTGCCATGCTACTGTTTTTTGTAGGTGTAGTATTTATTATGAGCCCTGCGGGCTTATTAAGTAACCTTGATTTTTTTGAAGGTACAATGCTGGCAAATAACACCTTTTGGGTGTTGGCTATTTTAGCGTATTACTTTTTAGCGACCTTGCTACCAATTGATAAAATCATTACTAAGTTTTACCCAATTTTTGGCGCTTTAATGATTGTAATGACAGTTGCTATTGCAGTTTCGTTATTGATTAACGCGCCACACTTACCCGTTGCAGGTGACTTTTTAGCTTACTTTAGTGGTGACCATGCACATGACTTTTTAGAGCCAAATCCGGATGGTTTACCTACGTGGCCATTGTTATTTATAACAATTACCTGTGGCGCTATTAGTGGTTTTCACTCAACGCAAGCACCTATTATTGCACGCTGTTTAACAAACGAAAAATATGTACGCCCGGTATATTACGGCGCCATGATGTGTGAAGGTATTGTTGGTTGTGTTTGGGCACTTGCTGGTATTGCAGCATTCCCAGAAGGTTATGCCGGTTTAAAAGCATTACTTGATCAAGGTGGCCCAGGTTTAGTGGTTAATCATATTGCTAATAGCTACTTAGGTGTATTTGGTGGTGTTATGGCTATTATTGCTGTAGCTGTATTCCCAATTACTTCAGGTGATACTGCGTTCCGTTCACTGCGTTTAACCGTAGTTGATGCGTTTAATATTCCACAAAGCTTACGTAATCGCTTATTAGTAGCGATTCCAATTTTAGCAATTGCTTACTTTATGACTAAACTCGACTTCTCGCTTATTTGGCGCTACTTTGCATTCTCAAACATGCTGCTTTCTACTAGCGTATTATGGCTGGCAACTAAGTACTTGTTTGACCGCGGTGCATTCCATTGGATTGCCAGTATTCCTGCAGTAATTGCTACAGCAGTGACGCTTTCATACATTATGACAGCGGCAATTGGTCTTAACTTATCAAGTGATATGGGTAAGCCAATTGGTGCAGTGGTAGCGGTAATTGGTTTTATTACACTTGCCATAGTGCACTCTAAGCACAAAGGCAGAGTAAAAGTTATTAATTAAAAAATGACCATAAATCATAAGTGTTAATTAAAAACGAGCAACTAAACCTGCTCGTTTTTTTATGCCCAATAATAAAGCTCCATCACACTTACGGCTAAATAACATGACTTAATTTAATGCCACTAATATAACTGCTATTATTTGTTAATTGCTTTAACTGAGTTAGGAAATACAAAATGAAAATAGCCGCTGATTTTAGTAAGCGCGTTGTTGTACATAGTGAAAAACTAGAGTGGGTAGCCTCGCCAATGGCGGGAGTACATAGACGCCCTTTGGACAGAGTAGGTGATGAAGTTGCCCGCGCTACAAGCATAGTGCGCTATGCGCCTGGCAGTGAATTTTCGCCGCATATACATACAGGTGGTGAAGAGTTTTTAGTGCTCGATGGCGTATTTCAAGATGAGCACGGCGATTACCCTGTAGGTAGTTATATTCGCAATCCTCCCCAGTCAAAGCACAAACCGGGATCTCAGGGGGGCTGCGTAATATTTGTAAAATTGTGGCAGTTTCAACCACAAGATAGACAGCATGTGTGTTTACACACTAAAAAAATGCAAGGCGTTACGCACCCCCAGTTTAATAATGTTAGCGTAATTTCTTTATATAAAGATAACTTTGAAGAGGTAAGCTTACTGCACTTTAAACCTAACGCCGACATGGTTATAAATGCAAAGGATGGGGCTGAGCTGTTAGTACTTGAGGGGTTGCTTAACGAGCAAACAGATACCCTTATTAAAAATAGCTGGTTAAGAGTGCCTATTAATAGCACTGTTAATGCTAAAGCAGGAAGTACAGGCGCAACAGTCTGGCTTAAAACCGGTTATTTAACTGATGTAGCAAACCAAATCACTCGATTAAAAAATGCATAATTAACCACTTCAAATGAAGTAGCAAAACACCCGTTATAGCTGATCTTTGAGTTGTATCAGTATGAGCCTTAAGCTATCACCTATACTCAAAGAAAATCATATTTTGCGAGGTTCGATATCTTTAAAATACCACCGCAACTATAGATTGATTAGCAGTTTCGCTGTAAACCTTTGTCCTATGAGAAGTCACACGGATAAATTACTTTAAAGCCTCATAATATGGGGCTTTAATCGTTTAAATTACATCAGCTAATACAGGTAATGCCGGAAAGGCTCCTTTAGTTAAACAGGCTTTTGAGCCACATTTAAGAGCAAAGTGCAGGGCGTCTTTTACGCTCGCTTTATCATTTAGTTTATCTGCTAGTGGTAAATCACTTCCCAATTTATTTAAGTAGTATAAAACCCCCGCTATAAATGCATCACCCGCGCTTGTTGTATCTACGGCGTTTATTTTTGGTGCCGATTCGTTAAGTGTAAATGCGCTGTGGTAAACCTTTGCAGGCTCTGGCCCATCGGTTAAAAACACCAGTTTTACTCCGGTATTTAATAGTGTTTGAATGTAATCATCGCTCGTTGTATCGCTATGTTGGGCTAAAAAATTAAGCTCATCACGCGAGAGTTTTACTATGTCACAATAGGTGTAACAAGCTTTTACATTGCTTGCTATATCGTTTGTGTTTTCCCACAAGCTGTAGCGTAAATTTACATCAAAACTGACGAGCTTATTATTCGCTTTTGCAAGTTCTAGCGCTTTAACCGTTGTGCTGGCAATTGCTGATTCGGTCAATGTGTTTGAGCAAAAGTGTAGTGTACTTATTTCTTGCCAATTTATACGCACTAAATGCGCCTGGGTTAATAGTACATCGGCTGTGTTATGGCGATAAAAGCCAAAACTACGCTCGCCGATTTCATCAAGGCTTACTATAACCATAGCTGTTTGTGAGCCTGCAATGGTAAATAAATAGTCTGTATTTACATTGTATTGCGCTAATGCATTACTTAATTGATTGGCAAAATGATCGTCCCCTCTACCACCACAAAATGCAGCTTCACCTCCGAGTTTTGCATAGCCAACAGCTACATTGGCAGGTGCGCCACCTGGTATAGGTAAATAGGCAGAGTTATTCGCATCTTGTGGCAGCATATCAATTAATAGCTCGCCTAAGCACAGAAGTTTGGTCATTTGGAATATCCTAAAAAGCCTAGCAAGGCTAGGCTAAAAAACGTGAAGGGTGTTAATTATTCATACTTTAAAAGGCGCTACAGTGACTACTCACCGCAGCGCAATACACATTTAGTTAAAAGCGTATTTTAAAGTTACCGACGTTGTGCGGCCGTTAATAGCTCGGGCACGAATAATGTTGTTTTCAGGTACTGAGCCTTCTTCTGCTTCTGTAATACCTACTGTATCAAATAGGTTGTTCACATTAAGCGCAATATTAAGGTTTTCAGATAAATCATAGCTTACAAAGCCATTTACCTGTGTGTAGCCGTCAAATTGCAAGTCGTTATTATCTTGAGCGTACGCATCGGTAGTACCAATGAAACTTACCCCTGCAGCGCCTTTTTCATAGTTGTAACGTGCCATTAATGAGTAAATTAAATCGGCTTGACGACGTGGCGTATTACCTACAACATCTGGGTTAAGCGCATCTTTTGCTATTTCTGCATCGGTCCAGGTTAAATTACCGCGAAAATCCCATGCATCAATAAAGTAAGTAGATTCTATTTCAATCCCTTTTGCTTCGTATTCACGGTCAAAAAATGTTTGTGATGTTGCTTCAAAGTTTTGCTCTTCAGTTTCGGCAAAAAACGCAGTAGCAAATACTGATAACGAATCAAAGCGCTTCTTAACACCAAACTCAAACTGGTTTACTTCATCAACAGCGTCTTCTTTTGCAACAGAGCCGTCGGCGCGTACTTTACCAAATAAAAGACGGTCAGCATTTGCACGACCACCTTTACTAATACGTGCAAACGTAGCAAGGCTTGGGTCAATTTGATAATTAGCACCAATTGAATAAGAAGAATAGTTCCAGTCATAATTTACTGGACTTGCGTTTGCAGTATCAATACCTGCAACGTTTTGCTCAGGGATTGATATTTCACCGTCGCGGTTCATATCTACTGTTGAAGTCACTGCACCTGCGTATGTTCCGCGAGCTTCACCGCTATCGTAGCGAGCACTAGCATCAATACTGACATCACCTAGCTTAGTAGAAAATGCTACGTAAGGGGCGCGTGTATCGTATTCCGTATCGTAATCACGTTGGCAGCAGTTACCAAATGCACTGTAAGCGTATAAACCGTTTTCAGATAACTCAGTGCCATCGCCACCTGTTACATTTAATAATGCAGCATTGTCACCCTTGAGCTCCATTACGTAAGAGTTCCATAACCACGACATCGCAATGTTTTGCGTAGATGCATAGTAACCAAATGTAAGACTGGTATCATCGTCGAACGATTTAGTTAATTTAAAGTCATTAACTATAGATCCAAAGTCATTCATTGTGACATCAAATGTCACCATCTTCATTGCTAAACCATCGTTAAACGCTTCACCGGTGTTCGCGTTACTCAAGGTTGCACCTGCGCCACCAATGCTTTCTGCTATTGATGTTGCACTGCCTACTTGTTCTGTGAAAGGTGAATTAAAGTTACCGCTAATTGATGATTTACGAAAACGGTTTTCGATACGCCAATCGTTATCTAAATCAAATACAGCTTCGAAACCAACAGAGTCAACCTTTGGATTCATACCATCGTGGATATCGCCGCTACTGATTTGGTTTTCACTATTTAAACGTACTGTTTTAGTAAATAACGCTGAGTGAGGTGTGTCTGATTGCGCATCAAAGCCAGCAATAGAGTCACCATTTGAGTACATTGGCATAGGAAGGTAGCCAACACTTTTATCGTCTAAGTGTTTGTAATAAAGGCGCACGTAACCGTTGTCGAAATCTTTAGTAAGGTTAGCTTTTATTTGGCCACCTTTATTAGACGTGTAACCTGTTTCGCGCGGGCCTTCGCCTTGACGAACAAAACCACCAACATGAAAACGCACGCTATCGGTTAAGTAAGTACCGTATTCGAAGTCTGTACGAACGCTGTCATAATCTAGGCCTAGAGTTGTAGACACACTGCCAGATTCGCTTTTGCCATTTTTAGAGATAAAGTTAATAATGCCACCAGGTGCATTACTTGCTGCAGTAGATGCTGAGCCACCACGAATCGATTCGATAGTCTGCACCGTATTATCTAATCGCATAAAAATATCTGAATTACCAAAGGCAACATCACCAAACTGCATAACAGGAAGGCCATCTTCTTGTAGTTGTAAAAACTTAGCGCCACCCGATGCTACAGGTAAACCACGAACAGCAATGTTAGCGTTACCTTCGCCGCCAGTTGATTCGGCGCGAACACCCGGAATAATTCTAAATGCTTCAGCCGTTGAGCGAGGTGTAGACACCTCTACTTGTTCAAGCGATAAACTGCTTACTGATGAACTCGACGCCATAATGGTTGTTCGGCGAGGTACACCGGTAACAACAATTGTTTCAAGGCCCTTGTTGGCTTGGACTTTGGTTTCTTGCTCATCTTGTGCATGAACGCCTTGGCTTACAGCAAGTGCCAAAGCACTGATTAAATATAAAGGTGTGTGGTGTGTTGTCATGTTAACGCCTCATTGTGTTGAACCCAATAGGATTTGTCATTTTTACTTAATCGATTAAGTAAAAATAACAAATATTTTACAATAAGCAAATCATTTTGTGTTTAATTTGTTCTTTTATTATTCATATTTTGATTTTTAAGGTGTTTTTATTGTATTGAAATACAAGTTTATTAAGCTGTTGGGTTACTTTCTTGTAAAGCACTCATTGATGGGTCGCGTAAATAATTGAACAACATAGCTACAAATAAAATCACGGCAAACCCTGTTGCTAAGTAAAAGCCATAGCGCACATGGCCAAAGTAATCGCTGATCATACCCATAAATAAAGGAGCTAAAGCAGCCGATAATGCGGTAAAAAACAATATAACGCCGGCTACGGCTCCATGGCGCTCAGCAGGGAAACACGATATACCTTTAGAGTTTAAAGTTGGATAAACCATAGACATAAATAAACCTGAAAGAGGTAGTAACCCTACAGCCCAGTCAACACCACCAATAAGTGTACCCACATAACAAAGCGCAATGCCTAAGCTTAAATAAGCCATAACACCTTGCCAGCTATAACGGTTTAGTAACCATACGGCAATAAAGCGACCTGCAGCACGTAGTATAAAAAATATAGTAAGTGCATAAGTGGCAAGGAGCGGCCAAGAGCCTGTGTAGTCTTTTAATAGCGTTGGCATCCATACATAAATAGCCACTTCAGTCGCTACATACAGTGCAATGGCTAAAGAAAAGCCAAGTGCATAAGGGTTTTTTACCATTTTCAGGGTAGTGGCAAGCGAAGCAGGCTTTTCAGTTGTTTTAACCACGTCAGGGTAGTCTGCGCGCCATGCTAATAAAGCAAGTATTAAACACATTACGCCCGCAGTAATATACAGGTATGTCCAACTTACGTTTTGCACTAATAAAACACCAACTAGGGCAGGGCCTACAATAGCGCCAATGCCAAAAAATCCCTCAACCTTGTTCATGGTTTTAGTATGGTCGTCGTTACTATGTGAAATATCGCCAAGCAATGCCAGTGCGCCGGTTTTAAATAAACCAATGGCCAGACCTATGCAGCAAAGCAATACTAAAAAGAAGGTAAAACTGGTGCTAAATGCAAATAAAAAACAACTAGCAGAAAATATTAATAAACCCAGCATAATGGTTTTTTTACGGCCAAGGCTGTCAGCTAAAAAGCCTAAAAATAATCCACTAAAGGCTATTAATGCCATGGGAGCGTAATGAAATGCACTAGCTTGAGTCATGCTCAAACCGAAATCCTTTATAAGTTCGGGGATTATCATGCCGACTGCGTCAGAGGTCATGGCAAACATAAAAAACATCATATATGTAAGCCAGCGTATTTGTTGCAGTGGGCCGCTGCTTACTTGTGTGTGTGATTTTGTCATGTGTTTATTCCTCGTTAAATTCTCTATTAACACTTCGTAAGTCAGTCAGTTGCTTACTGTAGTATTACGTGAGCCACGAAATTTGTATGTAAAATTATTAAAAATTACTTGTAAATTTTTACTCGCTAGTTAAAGATATATCTTAATCGATTAAGTTTCAACATGGTAATCACACAATGATGAAGAATAAAGTTCAATTGATCACATATGCTGATCGAATCACTGGCCAAAATATAGGCGCGCTAACCACACTTTTAAACGGTCCTTTAAAAGGCGTATTTGGTGGTGTGCACTTATTGCCATTTTACAATCCTATTGATGGCAGCGATGCTGGCTTTGACCCTATTGATCATAGTGAAGTTGATTCTAGAATAGGCACTTGGGAAGACATACAAGTATTAGGTAAAGATCTCGACTTAATGGCAGACCTAATTGTTAACCATGTATCGGCGCAGTCTTTTCAGTTTCAAGATGTATTAGCTAAAGGTAAGCAATCAGAATTTTGGGATTTATTTTTAACCAAAGAAGATGTATTTCCAAATGGTATGAGCGAAGCTGAGCAAAAAGCAATTTACCGCCCACGCCCAGGTAGCTGTTTTACGCCAATGCATTGTGGCGACGGCCAAACGTATGATTTTTGGACCACTTTTACCGACAATCAAATCGATATAAACGTAAAAGTAGAAGCCGGTGTTGCGTATTTAAATAACGTACTTACTAAATTTTCGGCTAACAATGTAAATATTATTCGTTTAGATGCGGCGGGCTACGCCATTAAGCAAGCGGGCACTAATTGCTTTATGCTTGATGAAACATTTGGTTACCTAGATAACTTATCTAAGCAAGCAAACGATTTAGGCATGGAAACCATTGCAGAAATACATAGCCATTATCAAACTCAGGTAGAAGTGGCAAAACGTGTAAATATGGTTTACGACTTTGCGTTACCACCACTTATTTTACACAGCTTATTTAACAACGATGTAGATGCACTGCTCAAATGGTTACAAATTTCGCCACGCAATTGCTTAACCGTACTTGATACACACGACGGTATTGGCATTATTGACGCAGGTCCAATGGGCGACAAGCCAGGGCTATTAAATGCACAGCAGATTGATAACCTAGTAGAAACAATGCACGCCAACAGTAACAACCAAAGCCGCCAAGCTACGGGCGCTGCGGCGAGTAATGTCGACTTATATCAAGTTAACTGTACGTACTACAACGCATTAGGCGCTAAAGACTTTGATTACTTACTGTCGCGTGCAATTCAATTTTTTGCACCAGGTGTACCACAAGTATATTACGGCGGCTTATTTGCCTGTGAAAATGATATGGATCTATTAGCTAATACAAATGTTGGCCGTGATATTAACCGCCCATATTTAGATGCAAATATAATCGACAAAGCCTTAAATAAGCCTGTAGTAAAAGGTTTAATTGAATTAATTAAAATTCGCAATTCACACCCCGCGTTTGCAGGTGAATTTAGTGCCCAAGGTGAAGGCAGTATGTGTTGTTTATCGTGGCAACTAGGTGAGCAAACTATTTCACTTACTGTTGATTTTAAATTACGCCATGCACTGATTACGCAGCTAAACGGTGATGAAGAAACAACGATTAACTTAAATTCATTTTTAGCTTAATGCTGTAAAAGTAATTTACAAACGCCATGTAAAACAAAAGCCAAGCTACTTAAGCTTGGCTTTTTAATACATAAAACAATTACAAGGCTTGTAAGCTAACTACTCGCACCAATCTCTAATTCGTAACTGACTTCCTGAGTTTTTTCTTCTTTAGAAATAAATAATTCAGCGGCTATAACGCCTTTTTCTTGGCTGTTTTGATGAATAGTGGTTAGGCGAGGTACAAACCGGGCTGCTTCATCAATACCATCAAAGCCCACAATACGCAGTTCTTCACCTATTTTTATGCCTTGCTTTATTGCTTCTCGCATTGTGGCAAGGGCAATTAAATCACTCATACAAATTATAACGTTAGGATGCGGTGATGCACTAAGTACTTCTTTTGCAGCAATATTGGCAAAACGTTCGCTACTTTCAGGTATATTCCAAATACGATCGTCAGCTACCGTAATATTTGCCTCGCTTAAAGCGCGTTGATAACCACGTAAACGTTGATGAGAAATAGATTGTCCGGCTTCAAATTCGTAATGCTCATACACGCGGCACAATACGTTTTCATCAAGTAATCTAAGTCCCAAAATAGCGACTTTATCATTTTGATTATGTATAACGTGCCTAGCAATTTCGTAACTGGCTTGCTCATTATTTATATTTACAGAGGCATTGCGGGCTATATCAAAGTCAATAGTCACCACATGTTTAGACACTATTTTTAACTGCTCAACCAATGCATTATTACGAGGACGGCCATAACAAATAAAACCATCAACAAAGTCGACTATGTTATTAAGGGTATCGCTATTACCTGAAAACAATAAAACATTAATGCCGTTTTTTTCAAGCACCGAAGTAACACCGCGCATAAAGCTGCTAGCCACAGGATCCGACACCATGTATTCCACACTATCGGGCAGTACTAAAGCGACAATATTAAATGTGCCATTACGCAATGATTGCGCGGCCTTATTAGGCCCGTAATAGCCCAAAGTTTTACACGCTGCAAGAATATCTTCTCGGCGTTTAGCCGATAGCTGATCAGGGCGATTAAACGCATTAGAAACCGTAGCATTAGACACACCTAATTCTAGAGCGATACTTTTTAAGGTCCAGTGGGCCGGTTTTCTCATGAGTTATGATTATCCTTTAAAAAGACTGTGCTTAAATTAATAGAGATAGTATAAAATCAAATAATAGTTATAGCTATAAACTGGCATGAAGTATGATGACTTAATACTTTCATTTTATTTTTTAACCTCGGCCCACTGGGCTTTTAGCCAGCGGCTTAGGGTAATAATATCGGTTTGTTTTGCTCGCGATTTTTTATATACAAAATAAAATTTACAGCCGGTTTCAACTCCATGCAGTGGCAACTTAACTAAGTGGTTATCGTGCTGTGAGGCAATAAAAAACGCATCAATAAGCGTAATACCTAAATTATAACGCGCAGCTTCTGCGGCCAGTATAACGTGACTAAAGTGATTAACTCTTACGTTTTTAGGCAGCTCAAAGCCGCCGCTTTTACACCATTGCTGCCAGTCATTGGTGCTACGTTGCTCTGACTCATCATACTGCACCGACAACAGCGGGTGCTTCCATAATTCATTGGGCAGCGATTGATTTTTTAATTGCTGCCACATGCCTTTGCCACAAGCAGGGTAAAGCTTTTCTGCAAATAAAAATAAGCTGACAAACTCACCTTTAGGTGGCGTTGTGGTAATAAAACAATCGGCAACACGGTCGCTAAAATCCGCCTCATCTACAATCATATTTAAAGTTAAGTCGATATCTGGCGAGTCATGTTTAAAGCTTTCTAATCGCGGTATTAACCACTTTACAGCTAATGAGCTATAAAGTGCTAAACGAATATGCCCAGGCTCGCCGTAACGTATTTTTTGTGTGGCAGAGGCTAAACTGGTTAATGAATGACTCACTTCTTGATAGTAACGATTGCCCGCGTCGGTTAACGAAAAGCTACGACCACTGCGGTTAAATAGCGGCTCGTTTAAATATTGCTCTAGTAATTTAACCTGATGGCTCACGGCACTTTGCGTTACATTTAGATGTTCTGCTGCTTTAGAAAAACTATTTAATCGCGCTACAGATTCAAAACACTGAACAGCACGTAATGGGGGTAATTTCATTATTAGTTAAATTCATACTAAAAGTATTTTAATCATTATACATAATTAAACGAATTGCTCTATGCTAGCGTTTTTAATTTGCGGGCACGGAGTAACAATGCAAAAAATATCGGTTGGCTTAGGCATGACATTACTTGTGGTGGGTAATATTATTGCGGTTTTTTCTGATGCTATAATCAAAACTTTACCAGCAGAAAGCCCCACGTTTCAGTTTGTATTTATGCGCCAACTTACCGCAGTATTAATTTTGCTCCCGTTTTGTTTGTCGGCGAATAAAAAACATTTATTTGCCGGTTTAAAATGGCATGCGGTACGCGGACATGTATGGTTATTTGGTATTATATTTATGGTGTTTGCGCTCAAAGCTTTACCGCTTGCAACCGCTAACGCTATTTTTTATGCAGCGCCTTTATTAATGCTACCTTTAGCAGTAATGATATTTCGTGAACAGCTAACAAAAAGCAGCATAGCTGTGGCTGTTATTGGCTTTATAGGGGTACTTATTGTTATTCAGCCTACCGACATTAATTGGGCGGCTATATTTGCACTTGTAGTCGCAATTACACTGGCAATAAATAATGTACTAATACGAAAGTTACCTAAGCACCATAGTATTATGCAAACTTTGTTACTTACCAATTTAGTAGGTATGCCTGTGGGATTAGGTTTGGCGCTGTGGGAAAACGAGCCATGGCATTGGGCTGCACTTATTACTGCGTTTGGCTCTACACTGTTTATTTTAATTTATGCGGGAATTTGCGTGTATGTTTATAGCAAAATCGAATCGAGCCAAGTTGCTAGCGCTGAATATAGTGGCTTAGTGGCGGCTGTCGTTGTTGGTTTATTTTGGTTTGGCGAAGTACCTACACTTGGCTTAATAATTGGCGCATCGTTAATTATTTTACCCTTAGTATGGTTGGCTAACGTACAAAAAAACAAACAGCGATTGGTTAAACGTCAACTCACAAAATAAACTACTGCGCGTGGTGTGTACTGCGCAGTAGTAAATAGTCGTTTAAGCCAAATAAACAAATATAAGTTAATTAGAGCTTATATTACTTTTGTAAACCAAACGGGTCGTCAATACTGTGGCTAGGCTCGGTAAACCATTTTGCACCACTGTCGGTCATATAAAAATGATCTTCTAAGCGTACCCCAAATTCATCCGGTATAACCAGCATTGGCTCGTTACTAAAACACATGCCAGCGGCTAGTGGTGTTTTATTACCGCCTACCAAGTAAGGCCATTCGTGAATATCTAAACCAATGCCGTGGCCTGTACGGTGCGGGCAACCAGGTGTTTGGTAATCAGGGCCTAAACCTTGCTCGGCTAAGTAGCTGCGCGCAGCTGTATCTACGTCTTCACATGGCACGCCAATTTTTGCTGCATTGAAAGCTGCAATTTGTGCTGCTTTTTCATTATTCCAAAATTGACGTTGGCGATCAGTTGCTTCACCAAACACATAAGTGCGGGTAATATCAGATAAGTAATCATGTACTTTACAGCCAGTATCAATAAGTACCATGTCGCCTTTTTTAAGAATTTGCGGATCTTTTACCCCATGCGGGAATGACGTTGCAAGCCCAAATAACACGATACAAAAGTAGTTACCCGGCGCACCTACTTTTTGATGCGCTAGCTTTATAAATTCTTCTACTTCAGTGGTACTAATACCTTCGTGTAGCATGCTTGCCGTGGCTTGGTGAACCACTAAGGTCATATCCATAGCGCGTTGCATTAACGCCAGCTCATTGGCTGATTTATGCATTCTACAATGTGCTGTAACCGGCTGGGCATTCACTAAATTTAAGCCCGTTTGCGCTTTATTAATACCATCAAAAATAAAGAACTGCGCGCTTTCGTCAATACCAATAGTGCCATTAGCCGCAATACCCATTTCCGTTAATATATTAACAAATAACTGATATGGGTTTTGATGCTCTTGCCAACCACGGATTGGCCCGTCAATTACTTTAAAACCATTAAGTGAGCCAATTTCAAAATAAGGAGCTATGTATTGCACTTCACCTTTAGCTGGCAAAATTGCGCCAACTAAACGCTCACTTGCATACCAACGCATACCGGTAAAATAAGCGAGGTTAGTACCTGCATTTAAATAAATGGCATCAATGCCATTGTTTTGCATATACGTTTGCGCTTTGGCTATACGAGATAAATATTCTGCCGGTTGAATAGGGGTTAAATCGCTGGTCATATTGCTTAAGCTAGCGAGTGCTTGTTCTTTGGTTTGGGTGCCAATACCAATTGTGGTCATAATGATCTCCTCTTTTATGCGGCTATTGTGCTTGTGCGGCAGGTTAACTGCAAGTTGCTTGCGGTAAAACTTTGTAATCTGAGCATGTATTTAATAAAGCCAATGCGCTATATTAATTTAAGTGCTAGGCAGTTTGATTGCTGCGTATGTTGTTTAGTAAACTATAAAAATAAAAAAAAAGGTGGTTGTATGGCTCTGTTGTGGTTGGGGGTTTTATTTATAATAATTGGCACTTTGCCATTTGTACGCTGGTTAAAATGTAAAGTAAGTAAACGCCACTGGCGGGTTTGTGTTGTAGAACAAATAACTGCCGTGGCAAATAATCAAATAACGGCACCCGAAATGTTGCATCAGCCAACTATGCTAGTGAGTTTTCATTTTGATGGGCAGGTGCACAGTGTATTAGTGGAATATCGTGAAAAAATGTTTACCCGTTTTAAACAAGGTAAAACCTGCACACTGTTAGTTGACAAAAATAACCCGCAGCAGGTTTATAATAACGCAATACTTTGGCAAAGCTACGGATTAGTATGGTTATTAGCCGGTATTAGTTTATGTGCTTTTAGTTATTTTAGTTTGATTTAGCTTGATTTAAATCCCCTCGTTATCCCTTAATAGCGTTTAAGTGCAGCGCTTTTGAGGGAGCCTACCACTCTGTTTACTCTTCTTTTCTCGGAAGGATTCGATAAAATGGCGCTGCAAATGCATTTAATGTAACCCCACAACGACTATGGTAAACATGAAATATAACAAACGAATTAAGTCCTCTTTATCACTACTTTCAATATTATGCGCCGCTACAATGAGTGTTCACGCAGCAGAGCGCCCCGCTGGTTTATCGGATGAGGATATTGCATACGTTAAACAGCTAATTAATAATGAAATGCAAGCGCAGGATGACGCTAAAGCTAAGCAAGAGTTAGATAATGGGTTTGAATTTAATGGCTATTTTCGCTCAGGTACAAATACCATTCTAGGGAGTGGCAGTAAAAACAATGGCTCTTGTTATTCACTTAACTACCCTAAAAATGACGGGGTTTATTATCGCTTAGGTAACGAATGCAGAGACTACAGCGAGTTTCAGCTGAGTAAAAAACAGCAGCTAAATGGGGTTAACTTTAAAGCCGTATTTATGATGGACTTTGCCGGGGATTCAAGAGATCCAACCGCAACGGAGGAGTGGTCAAGACGCTCAAGGCAGCTTTATGTTACTCGATAATGGTACGCTATGGATTGGCCGCAGATATTATTACGATAAGGCAGTTGGTAGCGTACATATATTAGATTACAAACATATGCAAAGCTCGGGTAACGGCGTGGGTGTATCTGACATTACGGTAAATGAAACCGATAAGCTGCATCTTGCTGCAATCACTTATGGTGGCGAGGGCGAACTTACAGGTAACAAAGCCACTGCTGATACTAACTATCAAAACTTTATGGCCGACGTACGCTATGAAATGGACGTAGGCGATGCGGGTAAAGTGGTATTTGCACTGCAAAACTTATTTGTAAATGATGCAATTGATGAAGCTGGGCTTACCGATGGCAGAACATTTACAGTGCAATGGCAAAAGCAGTTAGGCAATGTTGATCAAAAAACAGTGATTCAATATGGTACAGGCGCTATGGCGCAAAACCCAGGCGCTGCCGGTACTGATGGCGGAAGCTTTGATTATGCGGCAGATAGCAGCTCAAGTGGTTTTCGCATTTTTAACAATGGCTTAGTTGATATTACCGAAAAATTTAAACTTGATTACATGGTAATGTACGAAAAATCATCTGATTATCACACCCTAAAAAGTGTTGGTGTGCGCCCGCATTATTCAATATCGCCACATTGGAGTGAGCTTGGTGAAGTGGGTTATAACGCTTATCAAACCAAAACAAACGGCATTGAAAATGATGAGCAAACACTCATGAAGTATGCGCTAGCATTACAAGCAACAGCCGACTCGACCGAATATTGGTCGCGTCCATCGTTACGCTTTTATCTAAGTAATTTTGATTGGAACAAGGCTGCCGGGCAAGAGTCTGGGTTAAGTGTTGCAGGCAAAGAGGGCGACGAAAGTGCCTTAGTTGCAGGCGCTCAGGTTGAAATTTGGTTTTAATACGCAGTATTAATGTGCAATAAAAATACAATAAAATAAGTTTCGTAGGCGCATTTAGTGCCTACGAAACGTTAATTAACCTCGCTGTAAAATTAATCTAAACCACCACTTAATGACTTTTCTTGGCAATGCTTGCTGGTGGTACGCCATAGGCGTGTTTAAATAAGCGGCTAAAATGGCTAGGGCAATTAAAACCCAGCTCATAACACGCTTGGCTAACCGTGCGCCCCTGCAACAATTTACTATAGGCTTTTTTAAGCCTAAGTTGCTGCTGCCACAGTGCCGGGCTAGTACCAAAGGCCAACTTAAATTGTTGATAAAACTTGCTGCGACTCATGCAGGCAATTTTACACAGCCTCTCTATATCCAATGCTTCATTTAAGTGCTCTTCTATGTATTGCAAAGCATTATTTACCGGTGTTTTAAGCTGCGAATTATTGCCGTTTTTTAGTAATAAATCTCGACTTTGCTGCTGTAGCAAACGGGTAATAAGCTCGTTTAACGATAAGTCGATTAAATAACCTCGCTGCTCGTCGGGCTCACTAAATAAATGCACCATACGCGCTAAAAGTTGTTGGGTTTGGCTATTGTGCTGGCTATGTACCAGCTGCGGTGTATAGGCAAATAAGTCATCGCTGGCAAAGCGTTGCTCAATATTGAGTGCATTAGCCACCTGCGTTATTTTATCTGTACTTATTTCTATGGCAAGGCAGGTAGTAGGCGCGCTTAAAGATGCTTGTTCAAAGTCAATTAACACCCCTTGCTCTGGTGCTAATACAAAGGATTCGTGAGGTAAAAATGCCTTATGGTATTGGCAGCTCTCTACATGCATTACCTTTTTACCACTAAGCATGGCGCAAAAAAGTAATTCTTTTGAATGCAAAGCTACTTTTTGCGCATTTTGATAAGTATCGTAAATACTTAGCTCGCTATTATCGGCAGCAAAGGTCACTTTATTTTCAATTAGCACCTTTAATTGCTGACGTTGCTTATTTAATTGCGGAGTATGCATTTTAATCCCTTTTAAATCTGGACTCATAGACAACTTTTGTGGACAGCAATACATGCTTTTAAGTGTTTGATAGTCTAATGTCAATCAATGCTGATTAATTATAAAGCAGCACTTGATTAAATATAAAGCAAAAAGACTTATTTAATAGCTCGACTTTT
This sequence comes from Pseudoalteromonas sp. JB197, assembly GCF_002332205.1. NCBI lineage: Bacteria > Pseudomonadati > Pseudomonadota > Gammaproteobacteria > Alteromonadales > Pseudoalteromonadaceae > Pseudoalteromonas > Pseudoalteromonas sp. JB197. The sequence continues at coordinate 108,603 of NZ_NRGZ01000002.1, read as the reverse complement.
AGTTAATAACAACAAGAGAGTGTCACTATGATTTATGCAAATCCAGGCGAAAAAGATGCACTAATTACCTTTAAAGCGCAATACGAAAACTACATTGGTGGAGAATGGGTAAAGCCAGTAAACGGCCAGTACTTTGAAAATATTAGCCCTGTAAACGGCAAAGTGTTTTGCAAAGTAGCGCGCTCCGACAAAGACGATATTGAACTTGCGCTCGACAAAGCCCACGCAGTAAAAGCGCAGTGGGGTACTACATCGGTTACCGAACGTAGTAACGTATTACTGAAAATAGCCGACCGTATTGAACAAAATTTAGAGTTACTTGCAGTTGCCGAAACGTGGGATAACGGCAAAGCAATTCGCGAAACACTCGCGGCCGATATTCCACTAGCCGCCGATCACTTTCGTTATTTTGCAGGTTGCCTGCGCTCACAAGAGGGCGGTATTAGTGAAATTGATGAAACTACCGTTGCCTATCATTTTAATGAACCGTTAGGTGTAGTTGGGCAAATAATTCCGTGGAACTTCCCAATACTAATGGCAGCGTGGAAGCTAGCCCCAGCCTTAGCTGCGGGTAACTGTGTAATACTAAAACCAGCAGAGCAAACCCCTGCCTCTATTTTAGTGCTGATGGAAGTGATTGGCGACTTACTGCCTGCGGGCGTACTCAACGTAGTTAATGGCTTTGGTAAAGAAGCAGGTGAAGCCCTGGCTACCAACACCCGTATTGCTAAAATCGCCTTTACGGGGTCTACCCCAGTGGGTTCACATATTTTAAAATGCGCCGCCGAAAACATAATTCCATCAACGGTAGAGCTAGGTGGTAAGTCACCCAATATTTTCTTTAGCGATGTAATGGACAAAGACGACGCGTTTTTATCTAAAGCAATAGAGGGCGCAATACTGGCCTACTTTAACCAAGGTGAAGTGTGTACTTGCCCATCGCGACTATTTATTCAAGAAGATATTTACGAGCAATTTATTGAACGCATTTTACAGCGTACAGCACAAATTAAACGCGGTAACCCGCTAGATACCGAAACCATGGTAGGTGCGCAGGCGTCTAAAGCGCAATTTGATAAAATATTAAGCTACATCGAAATAGGTAAAAAAGAAGGCGCCGAAGTACTTACCGGTGGCAACGTAGAGCAGTTAAGCGATGATCTTAACGGCGGGTATTACATTCAGCCTACTCTATTAAAAGGCACCAACGACATGCGGGTATTCCAAGAAGAGATTTTTGGCCCAGTTATTTCAATGTCGACCTTTAAAGACGAAGCCGAAGCGTTGGCACTTGCCAATAGCTCTGAATTTGGTTTAGGCGCCGGTGTATGGAGCCGCAACATGAACCAAGCGTATCGTATGGGGCGTAAAATTGAGGCCGGCCGTGTATGGACTAACTGCTACCACATGTACCCGGCTCATGCCGCGTTTGGCGGTTATAAAAAATCAGGTATTGGTCGCGAAAACCACAAACTCGCACTGGGTCACTACCAACAAACTAAAAACCTATTAGTAAGCTACAGCGAAGATCCGCTCGGCTTTTTTTAATAACGCGTTTTAGTTTAAACAAACAACCTATAAGTAATGAAAGCGCTACATTTTTGTAGCGCTTTGTTTTTTAAAACTAATACCGATAGCATTTGATTAGTGGTTAATTATAATGATAAAGAAATGATTTATTAATGAGGCGCTGGGTTGAAAAAGTAGATTAAAGGTTCTAGCTCAGGGCTGTTATGACTAGGTTTCAGGCTGTTTGTACAAGCTCACAGCTCGTCACTCGAAGCCGGCTCATTTTCTCCTCTGTGTTCAAAAAGGCTTTAATGAATTAATCACAAAAAGGATTATGGTGATGTTTGAAACGATTGCGATTTATTCAGGGTTAATAGCCACATTATGGATATTCATTGGTGTTTATGTAGCAAGTCGGTTTTATGAAGGTTACAGTCATTCTAAACAATTTTGTAGTGAATTAGGTGCAACTGGAAGCCCAACTGAAAAACTGTCACCGCTAATTAATAATTATCCTTTAGGTTTTCTATTTTGCTTTTTTGGCTGGTATTTGGCGCAATTGGCTAATGTTTCTATATTGGTTAATATTGTTGGTTGGTTAGTTATAGTGCATGGTATTGGTACCTGGGTTGCGGGTTATTTTCCTATGGATGCTGACCCATTTACTAGGGCCTGTTTATCTTTCGAGGTTAAATTTGCAGCAGTGTGTTTGGTATTTAGGCAAGGCAGAGCCTATGTAGTGTGGTTATTCCCCATAAATAGGCGATAACGCAGCATAAATACCAAACACGCGCTGCCTGAAGGTTCGTCCTAGGGACGATTAACTCTTTGTTGCTCGGCTTTTACTTAGCCCACTAGGTTACAAACCTCGCGCCACGATTAAATCGTCCTTAGTTAGAACAAATTTTAATCCTGAAAGGTCAACAGGCCCTAAACATCCAACTTTTAGCTGCAAGGTTCACTCTTGGGCTGGTTTTATTATGTTACTTTCGCTGGTTGTAGCACCAATATTAATAGCTATTAGTCCAACCACAGAAGTTATCTCTCTATACTTTCGTGTTTTTTCAATTGTTTCTGTTATCGCCACAGTTTATTATCTGTTTGCTATGGCTAAAGCAATAAAACTACAAAGTAACCCTGGTAGCTATCAACGTATCTCTTATGGTATCCAATTAAGTTGGTTAAGTGTTTTTTCAATAGTGTTAATGTAATTTTAAACTAATTTAAATCGTCTTCAATAATTTAGAGACTTAACTCACTAACGACTATGATTTATTTCAGCTTATTATTTGGCGCCACAACTCAAGGAAGGCTCATGAATATAAACCACGCTAAATTCCGTTTTATTTTACTAAAAGGTGTTCTAGGCTGGGGAATTCCTACAGCTATTTTATTTCAATTAATTATGTACTTTACAGGTGAGCAAGATTTTTTTGATGGAATCATTTCATCTTTAATAATATTTCCTTTAGTAGGCATATTATTTGGATACTTTTTGTGGCATTCGAAATATAAAAAAGAGCGAAATAACTGAGATAACAACCTTAATCACTTGTTTGTTGAAATTTTTTAGCTTTGATAACAAGAAGGTTTGAGTGACAATTTGTGAAACCCAAAGGTTGGTTATCCGGCCATTCTCAATTGATGATGTGCCGGCATTAAGTGAAATTCTTAGTGACGATGAGGTGATGAAATACTCAATTCGTGGTGTGTGCGATGAAGCTGCAACTTGTGAATTTATAAAGTGGTGTATACAATGCTACGACTCATGTGGTTTGGGCCCATGGGCATTAATAGATAAACATAGCGATTTGCTCATTGAGTTTTGTGGCGTTTCTCCACAAAGTTTCGCGGGTAACGAAGAGCCTAATTTAGGGTATCGATTAGCGGTCGATTTTTGGAATAAAGGCTTAGCCTGCGAAGCGACTAAAGGTGTTTTAAAGTATGTGTTTACGCAAACTAATCATCAATCCGTCGTTGTTATTATTGAACCTGAGCATATTGCGTCATTGAAAGTAGCAAAGAAAATTGGCTTTACAGACTATAGCAATCATGAATTTCATGGTCGTGCCGTACAGTTATACCGATTAACTATGGCGCAGTGGAATGAATGGACTTCTTTAGATGCTACTTAATGTAGCTATCTAAAGCTCAAGATAGTTAACGTTGATTTGTTAAAAGGAAATTTTTAATGGATATAGATTCTCACATAGTTAAACTTGAAAAAAACAACCGAAAGTTATTTAGTGCATCTCATTATTTGGGACTTACGATAGCGATGGCTGTTATTGTTTTGTTGTTAATGTTTTATTTCAGCCCATTGATAGGGCTTGCTTGTTCAGGTTTTGCTGCTTTCTTTTTGAACTTTTTCTATTCACAGTATAGCTTTAGAAAACTCAACGCCCGCATAACACTACTGCAAACCAAAATTGAACAAACGTCTAAGTAAGGTGTTGCTCTAAATTTAAAGCCAGTTCATTTTAAATCTTACTCGTTGTTAGCTGCTTTTAATGTTGTTAAGTTACTGCTATAAAAATAATTTGCTGATACTTATTTGATTTAAGGTATTTTTAGTTCCACCAAATGAGTTTACAGTAATTATATAACCTAATTTAAAATGGATTTTCATGAACATAAAAACAAAAATAGTTAGCCGTACTTTATTGAGTGCTTTATTAATTACGCCTACCTTGAGCATGGCAGAATTAGCAGTTACTCCTCAAACCTCAGCGCAATGGCGCAGTGTTACTGATCGTGATATTGAAGCTGCTTACAGTATTTCGGCAAAAAACCACCCCGGTATGTTTGATGTTAACAACCCAGTCTTTCCTGAGCTATTAAAGCAAGCAAAAGCAGAAGCACTTGCACTGTCTGCTAAAGCGAGCGGGCCGCAGGTTCATGTTGCGGCAATTGCGCGTTTTAGTACTGTGCTACAAGATGGTCATGCAGGTGTGTTTTCAAGCGTTGAACGACCTGCTCGTCGTTGGCCTGGTTTTAGTGCCGTTTGGCGGGGTGATGCATTAAAAGTGTATTACAGTGAAACAGATAATATAAATAAAGGTGATGTGATAAGTGGATGCGATGGGCAAAGTACCGAGACGTTAATGCGACAAAGAGTGTTTAAATTTCATGGACAGGTTACACAACCTGGGCATTGGTGGCAGCAAGGTTGGCGGTTACTAATTGATGAGGGCAACCCATTTTTAACACCTCTAAAAGAATGTCAATTTGTTAAAGCCAATGGGCAAGCTTACAGTAAAACTCTTGATTGGTCTGTTCGGCCAAAGAGTGTAAGTAAGCATTTAACACATGCCTATAATGGGGATGAACTTACAACCGATTTAACTTGGCCTGCGCAAAACATAGCGTGGATTGCTATGCCCAGTTTTGCAAATAACGATAAGCAAACTCATGATTACAATAACCTGTATAAAAAAGTGACTGATCAACGTTCTAAGTTACTCAGTGCAAAAACGGTGGTTTTAGATCTTCGTCATAACCAAGGTGGCTCGTCGTATTGGAGCTTAAAGCTTGCAAAAGCGTTGTGGGGTGAGCAAGTTGTTGAACAAAAAATGGATAACTACTCAAAAAATAGCCGAGTTTGGTGGAGAGCGTCAAAAGATAATACTAGCCATGTTAAATCATTAATTGAAGTGTTGAAAGATCAACCTAAAGCACAAAAAGAATTTAAAGAAATAGCTGCAGGTATGGCGCAGTCACTTGAAAAAAATAAGCTATTTTACATCGAAGAGCCGCAAACTAAATCAAACCTAAGCGAAATTACAGTGCCAGTAAGTGACTTTAAAACACAGGTTTTTGTTATTGTGCCGCCACAGTGTGCAAGTGCGTGTCTTGATGCCATTGATGTATTTAAGCAGTTTTCAAACACTCAGTTATTTGGCGCGCCAAGTAGTGCTGACTCACTGTATATGGATGTTCGATTAGCTGAGTTACCCTCAGGTTTAGGTAAAGTGATAGTGCCTAATAAAGTGTATGTGAATAGAGCAAGAGGAAAGGGCGATTATTATAAACCCGATATTGCCTATAACGATATTGATTGGACAACCGATAAGCTATTAGAAAAAATTAAACAGTTATAAAAAAAGCCGCTCAGTGAGCGGCTTTGACTTTTCAACTATAAGGGGTAATCAAAACTGTATTTGGGCAATGTATTAATTGCCCATAGAGTATCTAACGCCAAAGGCATAACGAGGGCCGTATTGAGCCGCGCTTAAGAACTGACTTTCGAAGCGACTGAATGAACGCTCGGTTTCGTTGGTTAAGTTCACACCTTCGAAGAATACCGTTGTGCTTTCGTTAACTTCGTAGTTCACACTAATATCCCACTGTAAGTACTCTTCTGCGTATTGTGGAGGAGCCGTAGCACCTGAGTCAGGTAAACCTTGCGCAATTAAGTACTCATCACGCCATGCACCGGTAATTTTCACCGATAAGCCATCTTTTTCGTAAAAGCCTTGTATGTTTGCAGAATCACTTAAACCAGCTAATACTGCTTGAGAGGCAAGGTAGTAGTTATCGTACTCTACATCACCATCAACAACGGTGGCATTAAAGCCTGCACCAAAGCCTGAGTCGCCAAACAAGTGCTGAACAGCAAATTCAAAACCGTTTACTTTACGTGAACCAACGTTTTCAGGTGAATTGATGGTCCATTCAATCAGCGGATCAGTCGCTGGATCTGGTAATATACGGTTGTTTTCACCAATGCCTACGCCATTAGCTACAATTTCATTGTAAATTGCAGTGTCAGTTGCTTGATCTCCACGACCTTCAATGGCGGCTACTGCATTGTTCCAACGCTCACCTAAATACACATCATGTAAACCTTCAAAGGTAGTTTTTACCTGGGTGTTATCAATCCAATTATCTACGTCTTTCCAGAATAGACCGACAGCAGCGTAACTGCCTTCGCTGTAATAATACTCAAGGCTTAAATCTAGATTAGTTGATTTAAATGGCTCTAAGTTTGGATTACCACGGCTACCACTTCTTGAATTTAATTTAGGTGATGGTGTTAAAGCCAAGTTACCTAACATATCGCCAAGAGTTGGTCTGGTGATTGTTTGTCCCCATGATGCGCGGGTTACTAAGTCATCCGTAAGATCGACTTTAATATCAATCATAGGAAGTAGTAAGTCGTATTGTCCTTCATAGTCTACTTCAACTAATTCGCCACCAGCGGCAAATTGAGTTAACCACTCTGAACCGCCTGCCCAGTAAACTTGTTCCGCTACACGACTTTTTGCTGGGCTGACAATATCAGTTTCTTCATAACGAAGACCTAAGTTTACAAATACGTCGTAGTCGCTAACGTTAAATACCCAGTTGCTAGAAAGGTAAACACTAATGGTTTCTTCTTCTACTTCGTTAGTTGGGAAGTTATCAAAGCTACCAATTCGGTAATAATCACTGCCAATTACGTCTTCGGTCAAATAAGCACTTTGACGAGCAAATGCTTCATCAAGGTCATAAGTGTAAGCATAACCTGGCGCTACGCCGTTAGGACCAAATGAAAATTCATCAAGGAATCCGCTTAAATCAACCCTTTCGAACATCGCATCTGGGAAAATTTCAGCGAATGTACCGTTGTTAAAGCCAGGTGCATTGGCGTTATTAGAGCCGCCCCAACCACTGAGTGTTTGCTTAGTGTAAGCCGCACCAAATTTAACGGTTTCAAGACCAATATCTGTATAAGTAAATAATTTACCGTCTAATTGTACTTGAGAAACTTCTGACTCACCTGGTGTTCTGGTAAAAATACTGTAGTTAGAACCAATTTGATTTGGACTTACTTCTTGTGTGCCGTTGTTCCAATTAATATTAAAACCCGGTACATCGCCTTCGCGGAAAAAGTATTCTTTAGTAGATAACTCTGCTGAGCCCAAAATAATACGGGCATTAGAGTTTAAGCCAGGATCTTTGCCATTATCTGTTGTGGTTTTTGAAGTATGGGCATCAAAGTTAAAACTAAGGTTTTCTGTTGCTAACCATTCAACATTAATACCGGTTGCTTTTGAGTCTACCTCGGCAGTTTCACGAAATGCCGTGAATGAGGCATCATCACCAGCTGAGTTATAGTAAATAGCGGTGCCATTTTCATCTAGCTCATAGGCATTACCATTACCACCAAACGAGCCGTTCCAAATACCCCACGATAACGAATTATTACCCGTTGTTGCATTTGAAATTGTGTGATCTAGTGTAAACGTTAAGTTATCTGTTGGTGCAAACTGAAAAGTGGCTTGCGCATTTAAACGTTCACGCTGAATATCATCTTTTGAAAAGCTGACTTCTTGTGGGAAGAAAGCGGCAGATACAAATTCACCATTATCCCCAGCATTAGGATCGAAAAACTGCTTAGCTGGGTTACCATCTGCATCCATTGGGCGGTTATCAATTATGTTTTCAGCATCAACAGATAGGTTAGGGTTGACTAACCAAGAGCGTACATTGGCTGCTTGGCGCTGAAAATCACGACGGTGGTATGAAAAGTTAGCTGAAAAACCAAACATTTCGTCAGCAAAAGTATTGCTGTAAATACCTGCAATTTCAGGTGTTACTTCATCACCTTCTTCTACCGATGTATCGTGAATGCCTTTAGCCATCAATGAAAAGCGCTGACCCGGCTTTTGTAGAGGTTTAGCGGTAACAATATTTACAGTTGCACCAAGGCCACCTGTTGGTGTATCCGCACGCGCTGTTTTCATAACTTCAAGTGAACTAACGCCTTCAGATGATAAGTTCTCAAAGTTAAATGAACGCGTAAAACCGGTGCCTGCCATTTGACGGCCGTTAAGTGTTACAAGGTTAAACGATGGGCCAAAACCACGTACGGTAATTTGGCTACCTTCACCGTTTGAGCGACTTACCGATACACCCGTAATACGTTGTAGCGATTCAGCTAAATTAGTATCTGGAAATTTACCCATTTCTTCAGCAGAAATGGCATCAACCACGCCTGATGCGTCACGCTTTACATCCATCGAACGGATTAATGAACCACGAATACCTTTTACTTCAATAACTTCTAGTTCAGGTTCGGCAGTATTTTCTTGCGCAGCATAAGCGAAGTTAAATGTGCTTGCAGCGATGATAAGTGACACAGAAGCCGCTAGTGGGCTTTTTTTAAACTTATTTGTGTTCATAATTGCTCTGCTTTTACTTAATTTATTACGGTAAGTAGGTACTTGTAATTTAGTACCTACCACTGAATTAGGGTTTATGGGTTAGCGATAACCACATTGTCGATACGATAAACTGCACCTTCACCTGTTCCCCACGCTGGGAAAACCATCAGTACATTGATATCGCTAATGTCTAAACCTGCATCAAATAATGATTGCACTGTAAACGTGTATGTTTGCCATTGCCCAATAACCGGTACTTCACCTTCAACGCTTTGTGTAAGAGGAAGCTCTACCGCCGTTGCTGCACCTGTTGACTCAATTTTAAATGTCCACACTGAGTCAGGATCATTTGGTGGTGTCACCATTTTCATTTCAAATTGCACAACACCATTTGCTAATATTGCTGATGCATCAAAAGAAACCCCTTCGTCAGCTAAAAAGCTCATTACTGTTGGTGTAGCACCAATAACAAACTCAGCCACTGTGCCGTGTTCAGCATCGTCAGTTTCTTCAGTCGGTGTAGAGCCACCACAACAGTCCCAAATACTCCACATATCTGCGGCTGTATCTTGGAAAATAGTGATTTCATCGCCTGCTGATGCACTCGGATCGTACATTTTAGCGTTATCAACACGGTAAACCGCACCTTCACCTGTGCCCCATGCTGGGAATATCATCACTACATCAATGGCACTTACATCTAAACCGGCGCCCGCTAAGTCAGCGAATGTAAAAGTGTAAGTTTTCCACTCACCAGCAACGGGTGCATCGCCAGCATCGGTTAATGGAAGCTCTACCGCTGTATCGCCTTCATTAGATTCAATCTTCATTGTCCAAACAGCTGCTGGATCATTTGGATTTGACATTACTTTTACATCAAACTGTAGTACACCATTTTCTAAAATACTTGTTGCATCAAATGGTTTACCGCTACCACCGGCTGAGGTGCGAGTGTTGAAACCCATTACAGTGGGGGCTTCGCCAATGCTAAACTCTGCGGTTAAACCGTGTTCTTCATCGTCCATTGCTTCAATTGGTGTTGAACCGCCACAACAATCCCACATTGGCCAATCTAAGTTTTGTCCGTCTGTGAATAGGTCTACAGATGGTGATTCACCAACATCGCCTTCAATAGCAACATTGGTAATTAAGTACTCAGCGCCTTCACCTGTTTGCCATGTTGGAAATACCATTAATACATCAATGGCACTTAAATCTAAGCCTCTTTCTTGTAGTAAAGAAAGTGGGAATGTATAGGTTTGCCATTGGCCAGTAACAGGGGTTACACCTTCATTACTATCGCTAAGGGCTACATCGCCGGTATTAGGACCACCATCACCCGCTTCAGCTTTTAATAACCAAGTAGTTGAAGATGTTGGCGGGGTTACTACTTTCATATCAAAGGTGAGTCGACCATTTAAATCAAGTAGAGGTGATGCATCAAATGGAGATGAAGTGCCAGTAAAATCATCTGGGAAGTGACCACCGCGGGTAGAAAACCCAAGCACAGTCCCGTTATTATCGTTAATGTTAAACTTAATTACCTCGCCTTTGTCAGCATCGGTAATGGTTTCTGGTGTGGTTCCACCGCAACAATCCCATGCGATCCAGTTGGCATTTAAGCTGCCATCAAAAATATCAAGATTCTTTGCAACACCATCACTTGGCGGGGTAGGTACAGGGGCTTTACCTTCAACAAGTGCATCTTCTAAGTTGTCGTAACCTGGGCGGACTGCTTCACAGCCTTTACTTGTGGTTGGGTTAGAGGCACATTCGTAAACACGCACGTAATCAATCTCAAAGCTTTGACCTTCTGCAAATGCTGCAGCGTCAACGCCTAAGTTATTTACGTTTTCAGGCCAATCACCACCAACAGCATTGTTTAATATAAGATAAAAGTCTTTATCAAATGGGGCATTATCCCAATGCGTTGTTAGCTCGCCGCTACCTTGTTCAAAGTATTCAGCAAACCAGCCTTTGTGCTTTAAGCCAACGGGTTCGTCTTTTGAATTGTAACGAACTTCAGAGCGACGTTGAGTGGCGTATAAATAGCCATCTACGTACCAGCGAATTTCGCCTTCTTGCCATTCAATTGCGTAAGTATGAAAATCGTCTGCAGGATTCATCCCTTCAGGGAATGTATATGCTTTACCTGAACTTGAGTTATTTGGCCATTCACGGCCATAGTGAAGTGTGCCATGAATATTAGCTTCAACGGTGCCATCTTCAGCAACTGTTTTTAAATTTACCGCTTCTAAAATATCAATTTCGCCAGAGCGCGGCCAAGTACCATATTCTTCATCGGTTGGCATCATCCAAAAAGCTGGCCAGCTACCTTGACCCGAAGGCAGCTTTGCACGCATTTCAAAGCGGCCATAAGTAAAGTCTGCGTTGTAACGGGTGTTTAAACGGGCTGATGTGTATGGTTTTTCTGCGCCTTCTTCAGCAGGTAAGGCGACTATGTTTAGTACACCGTCTTTTATAAAGGCGTTTTCTTCACTGTCGGTGTAACATTGTTTTTCGTTGTTACCACCGCCAGCGCAGTTTAATTCAAAGTTCCACTTGTTAGTATCAATACTAGTGCTGTCAAACTCATCGTTCCATACCATACGCCAGTCAGAGACTGGTTCAGTAGGGTTTACTTTTTCAATATCTGTAGTAGTGGTTGCTGCGTCACCACCACAACCCGCCAGAGATGCTAATGAAATAGCAGCCAAAAGGCGAGTAATGCGTGTTGTTTCAATGTTCATAACTGAACCCCGTTCAACTGATTATTGTCAGAATATAGTGTATTTGTTGATTTTTTCATTTTTGTAAGCGCTTACATTTTTATGTGTGATAAATGTAAGCGCTTACAAATAATATGGGGGATTTTTAACTGGGTCAAGAAATTGTTTAAATAATTTACAATTGATTTACTTTTAACAGGGTGTTTTTGTTAACAGGAACGGTTAAATGCCCAAGTAATGTTATAAATAAAGGTTTAAAAGGTGTACATGGGCGTTTTCATTAGCCGTATTGCTATTTTTTTAATGGCATTATTAACAATTGCCACAAGGATGAATTTTGTTCGGGGTTTGGGTATTGGCTCAAACCAAGTGCAATACGTTTATCAGGCTGGTTTGCCTGTGATTTATAGCTGCCAAAAAGTCTATCCCACCAAGTAACACTAAACCCAAAGTTACTGTTTGTTTCTTCGGGGTTTTGGCTGTGATGTATGCGGTGCAGCGCTTGGGTGATCAGGATTAAACGCAGTGGTTTTTCTATTGCGTTTGGCAAGCGAATATTTGCGTGGTTAAACAGTGCTAACCCATTGAGTGTTATTTCAAATATAAGTACTGCAATGGCGGGCACGCCAAGAGCAGTTATGGCGGCAAGCTTAATCAATATGCTAAGACCTATTTCAATAGGGTGAAAGCGCAGGCCTGTACTGGTATCTACATGCGCATCGGCGTGGTGTACGCGGTGCAAACGCCATAATAGTGGCACTTTATGAAACAATCTGTGCTGCCAATAAATGAGTATATCGAGCAGTACAAGGCTTAGCACTATGGCTATTATGCTAGGTATGGCTAGTTGGTTAAATAAGCCAATGCTGTGCTCTTGATTGTAAAGTGCTACTGCGGTTAAACCAAGTGGTACAACTAAGCGCGCAATGATAGATGAGGCAAACACTAAGCCAAAATTTGCAAACCAGCGAGTGCTGCTTTTAATGGGCGATTGCCTTGCGGGTTGTCGCCATTCAAGCAGCATCATTATGACTAAAATGCTAAAAAAGCAACCGAGTCGCCACCAAACTTCGTTAGTCATTATTATTTATAACCTCATTGGCTTCTTGCTGTTTAAGTGTGTGGTAGCCGCCATGTATACGGGTAAATATGGTAATGGCGCAGGCAAAAGCAAATATACCAGCGAGGAGGGCAAAGTGCTGCGGCCAAATACAAAAGGCTATAAATAGCGCTATTGTTTCTGTGCCTTCGGTTAAGCCATTTAGGTAGTAAAAGCTTTTGTATTTAAATTGCGGTTTTTCGAGCTTAAACTTTTCAGCGGCTATGGCAAAGGCTAAAAAGCTTGAACCCGTGCCAATAAATGCAGCGAGTAATATAGCGCCTGCAATGGCGTTTTGTTCGGGGTTTGCCAAAATAAAGCCAAGCGGAATGGCCGCGTAAAATAAAAAGTCGAGTGTAATATCTAAAAAGCCGCCGGCGCTTGAGCTTAAATTAGCATGGCGTGCTAGTGCGCCATCAAGCCCATCTAAAATGCGATTTAAAACAATGGCAGCTAATGCGCCGTACCACATTTCAAAAGCAAGTAATGGCACTGCGAGCAAGCCAATTAAAAAGCCAAATACTGTTAGCTGATCGGGTGTTATGCCGCATTTATGTATTAGCATTACCACAGGCTTTAACAGTGGTTTTATTACAGGGGTGATAAATTTATCTAACATAGGGGGCCTTGTGCGCTTAAAGTACAGTATTTAAGGTGAAAAGTTTACCGTTTGCAGCGTCGTAATCGCTATGATCGTGCGTTACCATAATGGCAGGCAGTTTATGTTGGCGTATTTGGCTAAACACCAGTTCACGTGTATCAACGCGCAGTTGCGTGTCGAGCTTACTAAAAGGCTCATCGAGTAAAATAGCTTTTGGCTCACTTAATAACAGACGTAATAGCGCAACACGTGCTTGTTGACCGCCCGACAAGCTATCGGGATGGCGATTGACCATTCCTTTTAAACCAACTTGCTCAAGTGCGTGTGCTATTTTGTCAATGCGTTGTTTTTTGTCCCCTTTGGGCATAGCAAAAGCAATATTACCCGCCACACTTAAGTGCGAAAACAATAAAGCGTCTTGATACAGTACGCCAATATGGCGTAAATGCGTGGGTAAATCATTTATATTTTTACCGTTAAGCCACACCTCTCCAGTGGCTTTAAAACCACTGGGTAAAGTGCCTGTAAGCCAATTTAGTAAGCTTGATTTACCGCTGCCCGATGGGCCCATAATCGTTAGAATTTCACCGCCATTAACTTGCTCGTTTAAGCTAAGTAGTCGCTCGTTTTGGCGATAAAGCTGACAATTTTTAATCTGTAAAGATGACTGCATTAAAAAACCTTTAACTCAATACTGTTAACTGTGGGAGCTTTACGCTCGTGCGCTTTTAAAAAAGTACTTAGGTAAAACCCATGCCAGTATAAATCCAATAAGCGGGAGTGCCATTTGCATAATAGCGTATACGGCACTGGTGCGCCTACTTGCGCCATTTGCCAGGGTAACGGCTTCGGTTGTTATGGTGGCTATACGCCCGCCACCGGCTAAAAGTGTTGGTAAGTATTGGCCAAAACTGATCGCTAACCCCAATGCGGCTGCAATTAAAATAGGTGCAAATAACTGCGGTAATTTCACCTTAAAAAACACTTTGCAAGGCGCTGCGCCCAAACTTGCTGCAACGCGCGCAAAGCGAGGGTCTAAACGCCTATAACTGCTCGCGAGTGACAAAAATACGTAAGGCAAAACAAGCAGTAAATGTGTAAATACCACATTAAAAAATGCGGCCTGGTTATTTACCCATTGTTGTATCCATACTAGGCCAAACAAAAAGGCAATACTGGGTACTAATAGCGGTAAGTAAATAATCAAACTGGTAAAGCGAGAGATGGGTTTGTCGCTTAACTGCTCCGACTCTAAGCACAATAAAGTAACTGTAATGGCAAATACCGTTGTGACTAAACCAATAGCTAGGGTATTAAAAAGCGGGTTGCTCATTTGCATTAATGCACTGTTAAAATGCAGTAGTGTAAATTGCTCAGGGAGTGCATCGGGAAAGCGCCAAAAGCCGGCAACCGACCACAAAATAAGGGCAATTAGCGACAGTAAAATAAAACCGATCACTAAAGCTGTGAGTATTATCGTTAGTTTTTGCCAATAAAACCCGCCGTATTCGCGCACCCCGTTAGTGAGTGAATCGCTAAACAATACCTTTATCGCTTTTTCGCCGCTAAGCCAAAGCGCAAGTAACCCACCCGTGAGTGCCAGTTGTAGCAAAGCACCGGCTGAGGCTTTAATACGTAAGTTTAAATCAACATCGTTAAACCAATGCATAATAGCTACCGCTAATGTTGGCGGTGTATTTGGGCCTAAAATAAGTGGCATTTCTACACTGGCGCTGGCATAAGCGAGCACAGCTAAAATAGGTAAACGCAGCAGTGGGTAAAGGCTAGGGAGTATTACTTTAAAAAAGGCGGTCATGGGGCAGTAACCCAAATTAAGCGCAACTTTATGTTGCTGGCGTAATTTTTTGCCAAGCTCAGGCTGCGCCAGTACGCCCAGTGCCATTAATAACAAAAATGGCAGTTCTTTAAGCGTTAACCCTAAAATTATACTAATGCCGAACGAGTCATGCGGAAATAGGCCGTTTGGTGCAAGTTCCCACCCGCTTAACCAAGGCGATATAATTCGCGAAATCATGCCTGAAGGGGCAATTAAAAAACCTACCGCAATAGCCGCTGCAGCGTGAGGTATAACTAAAATAGGGCTCAGTAAACGCTGAATGCGGTTAAGCCAAGGGCTGTTAAAAAAAGCGGCTAAAATCATCAAAGTAATAATAAAAGCAAGTAAGGTACTTATTAAACCAGTGCCAATACTGAGCATGGCCATATTTACCAGGCCGGGTGTTTGCCAAAGCATGGTAAAACCTTGCCAGCCAAATGTTGTTTGATCAAGTGCAGGGGCATAACCAAAGGCGGGTAGTAACACACTAATTAAGCCGCCAAGTACGGGTAAAATAAGTAAAATGAGTAAAAAGCGTGGGCTTAATTTAACTATTTTACTAAACATATCATGGCTTTTACGGGCGTGAGGCCGACGGCTTGTCGCCACTTTATTACTAACAGCACTCATTGGCTTACCCCATAGCGAGTTTGCCAGCCTTGCATTATGGCGTTAACCCAGCTTGGATGAGGTTCGCTCAATGTGCGCTTAATACTGTTAAAAGGCAGTGCACTTGGATGCGGTTTAGCTGTTTTAAACAAAGCTTGTTGTTCTGGCGTTAGCCTTGATTGAATAAGTACGCTTTTATCGCCCCATATATGTGCTTTTTGCTTTTGGGCTTGCGCCTCTGGGCTTAATAAAAAGTTAGCGACTAATTGCGCGCTTTGCGGGTGGCTTGCATTATAAGGAATTGCCACAAAGTGAGTATTACTTAAACTGCCATCAGCCATTGCATAGCTGCGAATGCTTTTTGGTAAATCGAAGCGTTTAACTGCTGCGGGCACTTCGGGTGCTGAAAAGGTAAAGGCAATACTTAGCTCGGTATCGTCTACTAAACGGCGCATTTGCGCGCCACTTTGCATAAAGTGAGTGCCACCACGCCAAAGCGTAGGGTGTAGCTTATTTAAAAAGTCCCACAGTGGGGTTAACACTTGTGCTGTGTTGTTAGCGGTAGCCGCTTGGTTTAACTGCGCTTTAATGCTTTCACTACTTTGCTGATGCAGTATTACTAAGGCGTATTTTAAAAAGCTCATCCCTAAAAAATCAGGCGGCTTTGGGTAGCTAAAACGCCCCGGGTTTTGTGCGCTCCAGTTTAATAATTCGTTTAATGTAGTAGGGAGTTTGTTGTTTGTTTGTTCATTTATTGCAATGCTGTCGTAATAAAAGGTGAGCGATGCTTGCCCCCACGGTGCTTCCATACCATTTGTGGGTATACCAAAGTCAAAATTAACAGCTGGGTTATTAGCGGGATCTGTGTATGCAAAGTGTGGCAGTTTATTCGCCCACTGTTTTAACAACAATGCGTGCTCGCTCATGGTGGCAAAGTTAGCGCCGTTTATCCATACCAGATCAACACTGCCTTGGTCATTATTTTGTGCTGATTTTTCGGCCAACACACGGCTTACTGCTTCGCTGGTGTCGCTGAGCTTTACATGCACTAAGTTAATATTATATTTAGTTTTAACTTGCTGGGCAGCCCATTGAATATAGGCATTTATTTGCGCGTCGCCGCCCCAGGCATAAAAGTACACGCTTTGGTTATTACCAAGCGTTTCAATACTTTTCCAGCGAGTGACTAAATCTTTACTCATATTTTGAGCGTTATTATTAGCAAAAGTGCTTAAACTTGTTATTAAGCAAACGCAAAACGCGACACAGTAAACACTGTATCGCGTAGCTGTTTGCCAAAACTTACTGGCGTGCATTTAAATCCCAGTTGTAGTCTAAAAATTTTACTTTCATGTCATTATTTCTAAGCGCTTTTTGCTGAGCGGGTACTAGTTTAAGTGCATCGCTATATTGCAGTAAAAACTGCTGTAGCGTGTCTGCACCTCTAAAACCTTTTTCAAAGTCATCGCCGTACCATTTAAATATAGAGGAGATATTTAGCGTATTTTCCTGCGCAAAATTACGTGTTGTATCAGATAAAAAACGCACCGTTTGCTGTTGCAATTGGCTCTCTAGTTCAGTAGCTGTGAATGCCTCCCCGCGCAGCGCAGGGCAACCAATACTTGCACAATTTACAGCAAAATGAATACGTGGGTCGTTATATTTACCGCTGCCACGAATTAAACCGTGCTCTATGTCATCAAGGCTGCGAGTTTTACCAAGTAGTGGCACAAACGCTTTACTCCACGGTGAGCTAAAAAAGCTGCCTAAATCTTTTATTGATTTAAGGTTTTGGGGCTCTTTACTGCCAAGGTTTGAAACGATGAGCTCTACGGTAAATGCATTATACGCATTAATTAAAAACGCCAGTTGCTTAGGCTTTTCCCACGCGTCAAACTCGTTTTGTGTTACAGCACTTAACGAATCTAAATACGTTTTTAGCTGAGTATGATCACCTTGTATTGCAGCGTAATCAACCTCTGTGCTGTGATTATGGTTAATAGCGACAACATGTTTATTTAGCAATGCATTCCAGCTATCGTGCAGGTTATTAGTCGTACTTTGCGCTTGGCTTGAAAGCGACGTTATAAGCGCCGTCGCAAGTAATGTCGCACTTAATAATAAAGGCTTTAATGTTGTGTTAAACATATTAGCCTCGACGCCACGTATGATATTTTTCGAGCAGGTTAAGTACTTTTTCAGGTGCATGGGCGCGTTTCCACTCGCCTGCAGCGTATTTGTTGCCTTCAGCCCAAGTAGGGTAGCTGTGTATAGTGCCCAGTATTTTATTAAGGCCTAAACCGTGTTTCATGGCCAGTACAAATTCAGCAATTAAATCACCCGCGTGTTCAGAGACCACAGTTACACCGAGTATTTTGTCTTTGCCTTTAGGGGTAATTACTTTAATAAAGCCTTTTGTGGCGCTGTCGGTAATTGCGCGGTCTAGCTCTTCAAATTCAAAGCGAGTAATTTCGTAATCTATGCCTTTATCTTTTGCGTCTTGCTCGTTTAAGCCAACACGTGCTACTTCTGGGTCAATAAACGTAGTCCATGGAATAACGCGGTAATCTACTTTAAACTTTTTAAGGTTACCAAATAAGCCGTTTACTGCTGCGTACCAACCCTGATGAGCCGCGACGTGCGTAAACTGGTACGGGCCAACAATATCGCCAGCGGCAAAAATATTAGGGTATAGCGTTTCTAGGTATTCGTTAGTGACTATTGTACGGTTTGTTTCTATGCCTAGCTCTTCAAGGCCGTAACCTTTAAGGCGGGCACTGCGGCCAACAGCGCATAGCAGTTCGTCGTATTCAATAGCAATTTCTTCATCATTGCCTTCGTTAAGGCGTTTAACCATAATGTACTTTTTACCGTCGCGCGCTTCACAACGTAATGCCTGATGTGAGGTTAAAATGTTAACGCCGCTTTCGCTCAATGCTTCATGAGCAAAGGTAGACACTTCAAGATCTTCTTTGATCATGATGCGCTCCGCCATTTCAATTTGCGTAACGCTTGAACCTAAACGGGCAAAGCTTTGTGCTAATTCGCTACCAATTGGGCCACCACCAAGTACTACAAGTTTTTTAGGTGCCTCATCCAGCGCTGCAAATTTATCCCACAAGGTATCGCTTGTTACATAACCAGTTTCTTCTATACCGGGTAGTGGCGGTACAAATGGGCGTGCGCCAGTGGCAATTACAATAGTACGTGCCGTTAATGTTTGTGTGCCGCCATCGTTGAGTTTAATTTCTACCGTCCACGGGTCAATTAATTTACCGTAACCTTTTACTACGTCTACGCCTAAATTAGTGTAGCGCTCTACGCTGTCGTGTGGTGCTATATCGGCAATTACTTTATGAACACGGGCCATTACTTTTTTAAACGAAAACTGCGGTGTCATGTTTTCTAGGCCGTAGTGCTCACCGTGGCGAATTTGCTCTGCAATTTTAGCGCTTTTAATTATCGCTTTACTTGGAACACAGCCGTAGTTTAAACAGTCGCCGCCCATTTCGCCCGCTTCAATAAGGGTTACTTTTGCTTTAACAGCAGCGGCAATATAGCTTGTTACCAAACCACCTGCACCCGCGCCAATAACAATCATGTTACGGTCGAAACTTTTAGGTTTAGTATAGTTTTTGTATACACGACGTTTTTTAAACACGTTTAAGATCCCTTTAGCAATAAATGGGAATACGCCCAATAAAGCGAATGATAAAATTAAGTCCAACGATAAAATGCCCGATAAGCTCTCTATTTGAGCAAGCTGCGTACCGGCATTAACAAATACAAATGTACCGGCTAGCATACCCACTTGGCTTACCCAGTAAAAAGTCCATGACTTGATGGCTGTTACGCCCATTAACAAGTTGATTAAAAAGAACGGAAACACCGGCACTAAACGCAACGTAAATAAGTAAAAGCCGCCTTCTTTTTCAACGCCTGTATCAATGGCTGCTAAACGCTCAGGAAAGCGCTTTTTAATGGTATCGCGCAATAAGTAACGTGATACTAAAAAGGCCAGTGTGGCACCTATGGTTGATGCAAACGATGCAACCAATAAGCCTTCAACTAAGCCAAATAAAGCACCCGCTGCCAGTGTTAAAATAGCCGCGCCCGGTAAAGACAACGCAGTAACCACCACATACAATAAAAAGAATCCGCCAATGATTAATAGCGGAGATTGCGCTTTATATTGGCTAAACTGATCCATCGACCCTTTTAAGCCCTCAAGCGTAAGTAGTTGGTGCAAATCAAAATGAAAGAACAGGCTGATGGCGACCGCTGCAATCAATAACAAAAGTATTTTTTTAATCATGTTCTCTCTCTTTCAAACTTGCCTTTAAAAATTATGCGTAAGCGTCAGCTTGGCGTTTATTGGTAATTCAGGAAAAGCCAAGGTTGCACCAAAATAACCGCCTTCAAATACAGGGCGCCAATTTTTTTGATTGGTAACGTTGTTTACATCTAAGCGTAACTTGGTGCTAGGCGTAAAAGCATAGCTAGTATTTACGTTTAATGTGTACTGATCGCGAATATGTACGGTTGCCAAAAAGTCTAATGGGTAACTCTTTGTATATAGACCTGAAAAACCCGTTTGCCATTTCGAATTAATTGAATAATTTCCGTTAAAGCTAAAAGACTGCTCTGGAATGCCTTGAACTTGGCTACTTGAAGGCGCAAATGCGGTAAAACTAGGAGCGCCCACACTGGTGCCTGCAATAATATCAGGGCGTGAGTTGTCAAATGCATCGGCTACTTGGGCAGAATCTTGACTACTTGCAGAATTATCGTAGCGGGCGTCAATGTAGCTATAACCTGCGCTTAACCAGTACGGGTAGGCATCGTAAAATACTTGGCTTTCAAAACCTGTGGTGCGAATACCGGTATTACTGCCATCGCGGTTACGTAAACTACGGCGTTGGCTAAATATTGCGCCATCGGCGTACCAATCGCTATTGGTTGGTGCATATTTTAAACCAAACTCAACTAGGGTATTTTCGGTGGCAAAATTTTGCGCACTAGTGGTATTGTCGCCGCCAAGTGTAGTGCCGCCAGCCATGCTATTTGATGTGGCTTCGTTGTAACTTGCTGCGCCATAAGTGGTGTAATCATCGCTTAGTCGGTAATTAAAACTTACTTGCCCTGAATGCAAAGTGTCGTTAATGCTGTCGCTGGCGGCAATTTGCCCTACAGGTGCTATTGGGTCGTTTGCTTCTACGTCATAAAAATCAACGCGGTAGCCAACACTGGTATGAAACTTACTAGTCCAATCTGAATCTTGCTGAATAGCCACCCCTGTTTGCCATGAGCGTGAGTCTGTGGTGTCTGATAAGTTAAAGTCGCCACTGCCGTCGTTATTAATATCGTACTGACCACCCGGCGATACAAATACACCTGGGCGAAGTTCAACAAAGCGTGCTTGTTGTGCATCAGTTAAAGGAATGCGCCTATTTGAAAGTGGGCCAGTTAAATCTATGGGTAAGTCGGCTTCGGTGGTAAATTGGCTGTAACCTAATACGCGGTTATAACGTACATCAAAGGCAAAAATAGTTTGCTGGTTACTATTCCAAAGGTAGGTAAGCTCGGTACGGTTTTGCGCGGTATCGGCACCATCTATAATTTCAACAAAGCTGTTTTGTGCAATTTCATCACGTTGTAAATGCTGAAAGTAGGAAATGTTTTTAATTGACGCGTTACTAGAAAGCTCACGTTTATAAATACTGTGTAGTAAGTAAGTAGTGGCTTCGTTTTGATTATCAGGATCGGTCAGTACTGTACTACGGTCTATTTTAACTTGCCCGGTTGGCGAAATAATCGAACCCGCTAAAGGTACAGTGCTACCATTTGCTTGCACACCTTGGCCGGTAATATACAGTCCGTCATCTATTAACGCCTGAGTAGGGCGGTTAATACCGGCGTTATCGGTAAATTCAACTTGGTATAATTCAAAATTAAGATCCCAGCTGCTTTTATCATCAGGAAATACACGCAGCGCGGCAAATAAGCTGTCGCTTTTTGTGCCAGAGTAGTCGTAATAACTGCCGTTATCAATATGCTCTGCACTAACTCTAAAACCTACTTTGTCTTTTACTATGGGGGCGCTGTAGTCAACCAGTACACGATATTGATCCCATCGTCCTGCCGATAAGCTTGCTTTACCTTTACTTTCGTCTGTAGCGGCTTTTTTAGAGTGTAAGTTTACAAACCCACCATTGCGTTGGCTTGAGCCAAATAATACCGGTGGCGCACCTTTTACTACATCTATTTGTTCTATAGCGTTGAACGATAACGGTACACCAAAGCCATTGTTGCCCGCTTGACGACGTGTACCATCTTGAAAAAGCTCACCTAATTGGCCGCGTATTGTGGGTAAACTTGGCGCGCCAAAACCACTGGCTGAATAGGTATTAGGGCTTACTGCAAGCACATCTTGTAACGTGGTAATGTTAAGCTGCTCTATTAGCTCGCTCGAAATAGGCGTTACCGAACGTGCTATGTCTTTTAGTGCTAAGTTGTCGCCAAATGGGCCATCTATGCTGGCATCTTTAACTGAAAGGCCTTGAGATTTAATAACTTGGCCAGCTACTTCAATGTGCTCTATGGTGTTATTGGTTGTTACTGTTGAGCTTTGGGCAGCTTGCGCCAGCAGTGGGGTATTTAATACGCTTGCTAACGATAGGGCTAAGTATTGGTATTTCAAGGCTTTCTCTTTCTTGTTAATAGTTGATGATGATAAAGACCGAAAGGTGTAAAAATAACTTTCAGTAAAGTTTCGATTCTTTTTATTTTTTAGGGCATAACAAAACAGCTGCGTTTAAAGCGTGCTAATAAAATATTGCCGTTTCATTTGTAAAAAAATAGCAATAGAGTGACGATATTACACAGATTATAAATAATTGCTTTTAAACATATTTTTAAATTGTAGTCTACTTGCCAGCAGTTAACCTATTATATTTATTAGCTTTTATGTACAGCGTTTAAATACTTAAAATAAGCCGTGCTTTAACTGTTAATAAGCTAAGTAGGTAAGGGTAATTAAAAATAATTATGCTTTTTTGAAATAAAAACCAAGTTATACGGTCTTGGTAATTTAATAGTTTATTGTAATGATAATGTGGACGCTGGATAAATTTGTGAATCCGGCACATAGCGCCGGTATTTTTGAAAAGTTTTATGGCATTAGTGGGTCAACAGATATAGTGGCGTATGTGTTAGGTGCGCTGCAATTAGTTTTAGTCTTAGCATTTTTGGCGGGTATTAAAAAGCGACTTACTTACGGAATCATTTTTGTAATGCATGGCTTGTCTACACTTTCATCGTACAACCAGTACATAGATGGCTTTAACAACTTATTATTCTTTACTGCATGGCCAATGTGGGCAGCGTGTTTTGCGTTGTATTTACTGCGCGACCAAGACGTAAAATTTACTATAAAGTAATACATAAAAAATTGGTTATAAGCCGCTTGGCTTATAACCAAATAGTACACAAGGGAGTGTATCAAAGTTAAAGTTATAGCGTATAAAGTAGTTACTGCATGCAGTTAGTGCATTGCATCGTTGTAGTGCTCAGCTAAGCTTTCTTTTTGCCCTTCGGTTAGTGCTTTGCCGGCTAGTTGAAATACTTCGTGCTCTTCTTCATCTAAGTGATGATGCACTAAATGATGATGCACTAAATGATGGAGTTTTTTAGCAGCAACCAACCACGCTGGTGAACTCCTATCGGTTTCTTCAAGTTGTTCAATTAATTCATCAATATCATGATGTTCTGCCACACTATGGCGGGCTTTTTCATGGGTTAGATCTTCAAACATCAGTGGGTTATAAAAATAACGCTCTTCAAACTTTGCATGTTGTTTTAGCTGTGTTTTTAGTTCAAGCATTAACTTTTGACGCTCATCTGTATCACCATGAGTTTGAATAAGCGCATCTACTAACTTACGCTGTATGTCATGATCGGCGCGTAGTGCTTCAAAAATATTCATTTTATTTCCTACTTTACTCATTGTTTAAATAATATGAAGCAAATATAAGGCCATTTTTAATACACTGTAATACAAGGGGTTTTGTTTTTATTACAAAGAGATTATTTGAGAGGTGTGTAAAAATTACTATGCACTGTATAAAGCTAACAACAAAAAGGGCTAATATTGCTACTAGCCCTGTAATAAAATAACTTACTTATTCATAACCGTATTTAGCTAGCTATTTATTTGCGTCTTTTATTGCTTTAAGTTTAGCTGCGTGGTCAATTTCAAACGCGGGCATGTCTTTATTGCCATCGATCAGGTAGTTATCCATCCAACGCATTAAACGTAAGCTGTAGTCGTACTGAGCTGCTACTTTACGGTTACCGTGGCCCTCGCCAGGGTAGTAAACTAAACGCACGTCTTTACCTTGCACTTTCATGTAGCGGTATAGCTCCATTGATTGCGCTGGGTGTACACGAGGATCGTCTTTACCGTGCATAATTAATAACGGTGTTTTAGATTGTCCAGCCCAATAAATAGGGCTGCGCTCTAAGTACCATTGCCATTTATCCCAAGGGTATGAACGAGCATGTACTAGGTTCATTTCGTTAGATATATCGGTAGTACCAAACTTAGATAGTTGATTAGATACGCCAACAAACATTACGCTGGCAGCAAAGTGCTCAGTTAATTTTGTTGCGCCCCACGCAGAAGCATAACCGCCGTATGAGCCACCAGTAATACCAACACGTTTAGTGTCTACTAAACCCATATCAACAAGGTGGTTTTTAAAATCTACTAAGTCATCAAACTCTTTGCCTGCGTAGTCATTTTGGCCAAGTTTAGAGTAATCAACCCCTTTACCCGTTGAGCCACGATAATTTGGATAAAATACAGCGTAACCACGAGCTGCTCCCATTTGACCAGGACGTGAGTAGTTAGTTAACCAACCGTCTTTGTCATGGCTTTCAGGGCCGCCATGTACCGACATGATTAATGGGTAACGTGTCCCTTTTTTATAATCAAGCGGATACACAAGTACACCATCAATTTCTACGCCGTCACGGGCTTTTAAATTAATTGTTTGTTGCTTGGCAAAGCGCTTGTCGTTTAGCCACGTGTTTGAATCGGTTAAACGCTCTGCTTTTTTGCTACGAACAATAAACACTTCGTTAGGATGTTTTGCGGTATTGGCGCGCAGCGCTAAGGTTTTATCTGAAGCAGAGATACTTAGGCTTGAGGCAATAAATTGACCTTCTTTAACTATTTTTTTGTATTTATTGCTGCCGGTTTTAATGCTGCCGACAAAGCTTTGGGTGCCTACATTGGCAATAAAGTTTAAGGTATTGCGTTTATTCTGCCATTCAATATCGGCTACGTGGCCGCTAAAGTTGGGTAACCACTCATCTACTTTACCGCTTTTTGTATCGGCTAAAAATAAGCGACCAGTAGCAGGATCGTGTTTATCTTGTGCGCCTAAAATTGCGATATAACGACCATCATGAGAAAGCTCTGCTGTACCAAGCTTACCCTCTGTGGCAAACGACATAGTTACTTGATTACTTGCTATATCAAACAAGTGCCATTGTGATCTTGTGTACTTATCATCAATTAACGCAGTAGGCTGAGTTTTAACCAGTAGCTTTTTGCCATCGGCAGCCCAGTTAACATCACTAACATAGTTAGCTACATTGAGCGCGGCAGGTGAAAGTGGCTTATCGGTTTGTTTTAAATCAGCAATAAACAGCTGTTTGTTTTTTAAACCTTGTTCGTATACCTCTGCCATAAAGCCTAATTTTTTAAGCTCTTTATCAGATTTATCAGCTGCTGGCATTGCCAAAATAGCGAGGTGTTTATTGTCAGGGCTTAGTGCGTAGCTTGAAATAGAGGTATCTTTTAATGACAGTACTTTATGTGCTTGGCCTCCATCAACCGGAATTTGATAAAGCGCGGTAAATTTGTCATCTTTTAATTTTGCTAAAAAGTAGATGGTTTTACTGTTGTTAGACCATTGAATGCTGCTAATACTAACCGAACCGGTAATAAAAGGGCGCTCTACACCTTTGTCGTTAACCACATACAGCTCACGGTAGTTAGTGCCATTTTCATCAACATACAGCTCACGCGGCACCGAACGAGTAAAAGCGACGTTATCGCCATCTGGACTAATACTGGTTTGAATAACTGATTGAATTTTAGGGATATCTTCAACCGTTAATACTGTTGAAGCACTTACCAATGAGCTAGATAATCCCATTGCAAGCACTAAGCTAAGTTTTAACATTAAACTTTCCTTTATATACACGTTAACTTGGCAGTATAGCAAGGCTGATGTAATAGGCTAAAAAATGCGATTAACACACTGTTTATAAAGGTTAATGGATAAAGCGGTGATAAAAGTAATGACGCCAACTTTTATCACAAATGTTGGCGTATATTTTAATTATTGGATAGGTGAGAAAAGCGCGTTACAAACTCTTTTTAGGTGGTAGTGCTACGTTGGCAAAAATTAACCCAGCTACTAGCGACATAAAAATTAAAAACGTTTGCTGGCCTATATGTTCTGCATAAACAAAGTCTTGACCTTCAATAAGCGAGTTTAAGCCAATATAGGTTTTGCTACCCGGTACTAATACAATTAAGCCTTGCATAGCAACAATAGAAGCGGGGGCGTTGGCCACGCGATTAAATAAGTTACTAAATATGCCAACGGCTAATGCGCCAACAAAGGTCCCTAAGGTGTAATCGAGATACATAGCTGAGCCAATACTGGTGCCATAAGCAATAAAACCAGATGCAATAGACCACACGGCATGTTTAAGCTTGGTTCTAAATATGACTATTAGGCTGCTACACAGCAAAAATATAGCAAGCCAAGGCGTCCACGCTGGCAGTGGCGCAGGTTGCACAAAGTCGGCCTGTCCAAATAATGCAAAACCAATACCTATGCCAATAAAACCACCAAAGTAGAGTTTAAACAGCAACATGAATGAGTCCATCACCCGTGCTGTACCCGACACTAAGTGCCTTGCTGCAAGTTCTGCTAATCCTAGGGCTAATGCTAAACCCGGAATAAATACAATGATGGACGACAGTACCACTAAACGTATATTGATCTCTGGCGCAAAATAAACACTAATAGCACAGGCAACGATTGACGATACAATTGCTACCAAAGGCTCAAGCATGTGGGCGACACGTTTTGAGCGCCCCGACCAAAGCACAAACAAGTATACAAGAGATGAGAGTAACGCAGACCAAGCTACATCAAACCAGCTGGTGCCCATTAACATAGCAAACGCACCACCAGATGTGGCAAACGCAATGCCTGTAGTGAGTTTATTGTAAGAGTTAGGAGCAACAAAAATAATGTCTAGCTGTTCGTCCACTTCGTGCAAGGTTAACTTGCCATCAAGCATTTGATTAACTAAGTCGTCGGTGTCGGCAAGTGAGCCTAGGTCGTGATCGCCAGGATCTACCCGTGCAACATGGGTATACTCGTCTTCGTGGCCGTCGGTCCAAATAACAAAGGTAACAGAGGTAGGCGACATAACAAACGACGATTTAAGGTCTAAGTAGGTCGCAACTTCCATTAAATGCGCTTCTAAGCGGTATGCGGGCGTACCATATTTGTGCAGCATTTTACCTAATTTAACGATAAATTTGCGTTTTTCTGTAAAGGTTGCGTTTTTCAAATGCTTTTAAGCCAACGGTTAAATAACTAAGCTAAAAATATAGACAAAAAATACTAATCTGCCATAAAAAGTGCTAATTCAGAGTTCATCCAGTGGCTTTTGATTCAAGTGGGCAACATGTAGGAAGGGTGGTTCCCTTTCAAAAGTTGCCAACGAAGAAGAAATGTCACTGGTGAGCTCCCTTGGGCGAGTTTTAAATGAGCTTATACTGCGTTCCTCGAACTCAAAATAGAACCACTATTTTATCATTCAAGCGCCTTGTCTAGGCTCATTTTAATTCTCGCTGAATTGTACCGTTTAAGGTAGATTGGTATTAAAAATTTGCCCACGTTTAATGGGCGCGATTTTAAACACTAATTGGTGTGTGTCTAGTCATTTTTAATCTAATTTTTTATTTTTTTCAGCTATCCATTGCGACATGTATTGTGTGCTGCGCATTGTATGATGTTTGAGCATTTGGCCTGTAAAGTTTTTTTCGCGATGGGCATTTAAATCGCTACTTATTGAATCGACTTTTTGAATTAACGCAGCGCTTAATTGGGCTTTGTCATACAGCGTATTAAGGAGTGTATTGCCATCTTGTTGTGCTTGTTCAAATTCACTTTGATTGTTGTACATTTCAACGGCTGCATTTGCAAAATCTTCGGCGGTGTTTGCTATTTTTCCAGGCCAAGGTAACTCATTATGCATACCTTCACTGCCAATATTAGTGGTAACACTTGGGGTTTGCATAATCATGGCTTCAAGTAATTTACCTTTAATACCTGCGCCAAAACGCAGTGGTGCTAAACATACTCGTGCGCTTTGCATTACCTCAAACGCATTATCGGCCCAGCCTTTAATTAAAAACCCCGATTTAGGGTTGTTAAGTGCAGTTGCTTTTGGCGGCGGGTACGATCCATAAATATGCAGCTCAGCTTTAGGCAGTTGCTTGCGAATAAGAGGCCAAATTTGTTGTAAATAAAGCACTGCATCCCAGTTTGGCGCGTGCCTAAAGTTACCTATGGTCATAAAGTGTTGGCGCTGCTCAAAGGTTTTAGTGCTGGTGGGCAATGTGTTTAAATCGACCATAAAAGGTAAATGGTGTAATAAGCTAGGCTCTATTTTAAATACATCATTAAGTAAACTCATTTCATAGCTAGAAATAATAAGGCTTAAATCGCAACGTAAGATGGCTGCAATTTCGCGTTTTGCTATGTCTGAATGCAAGTCGTTAGTGGTAAATTCTCGCTCGCCTTTGTGGGCTTCGTGGCGGGCATTACGCAAACATTGTAGATCTTCAGTATCTAAAATTTTCAGCGCATTCGGGCAATGCTTATCAACGCGCCAACCAAACTGTTCTTCCATCATAAAGCGATCAAACATAACGATATCGGGAGCATATGCTTTAACGTAATCGTCAAAACTTTCGCAGTTAAGCGCAATGCTCTGGCTACTAATACCAAAGTCGTCAAGGTTGACCATGTGCTCGGTGCGCAGTGCCGGCGTTGCAAACTCTACTTGCCAGTTTTGGGCTCTAAAGGCATTTAATAACGACATCATGTGCGTGCCTGCAGCAGATGAGTTGGGCTCTGGCCATACGTAGCCAATTACCAGCACTTTTTTCATTGGCTAGGATCTCTTATTAGTAAGTTTAAATTTACCCATATAGAAACAGGTAAGCTTATTTTTTGTGATGGTTATTACAATAATAACGGTAGTAGTACAGTAAATTTAGCGCACTAGTTCTACACAAGTTCAATGCTTATAAAGTCATTTTTTATTAATGGGTAATATTAAAAAATATGACTGCATTTACTTTATTCATCAGCATTGCTTTTTAGGTGTACAGCACTTTATAAATAGCGTTGTAGTGTAGCTTAAGTTAGGGTGGCGATAAATCATTTACGCTATTTTGTATAACCTTAATGCTTTATGAATGCGGCAAAACATGTTTAGATAGCTTTATTAAACTAAATAATTACTAAAGGACAAAACATGAACGCTTTTAGGCTGTTAGTTGCCTTTATTGGCTGTATTGCATTACTGCCAATGAGCTATGCAGAGCAAGGATATCAAACGCCATCGGCTGAACTTGCTGCATTAGTAGATGCTAAGTTATCGCCCACCAGTAGTTTGTCAGACGATGGCCAATGGCTGGCATTGTTTGAGCGCAAACGTGTTGTGTCGCTAGATGAGTTGGCAAAAGAGGAGCTTAAACTGGCGGGTATTAAACTCAACCCGGCAAACTTTTCACGCTCACGCGTAAGTGCAAAATACAGTGCGGTGCAAATTAAACACGTACAAAGTGGTACGGTTATTAATATTAATAACTTGCCACAAGGTATTATTCGCGCGCCAAAGTGGTCATCAAATAGTGAGTACTTAGCCTTTGTGGTTGAGCAAAAAAATGATGCGCGTTTATGGTTATACAATGTAAAAACAAAACAAGCTAATGAGCTAAACTCAATTGCGCTAAGCTCTGTCCTTACTGCATCCCCCTATGAATGGCTACCCGATAGCAGTGCCTTGGTTGCAAATTTAGCCGTTAATTTAGGAAAAACCAGGTTACAAAATGATAGTCAAAGTACTGTGCCTGTTATTCAGCAAAGTAGCGGCGAAAAAGCCCCTGTACGTACTTATCAAAACTTATTAACCGGTCCGTTTGATGAGGCGCAGTTTAAGTTTTATGGCCAAGGGCAACTCGCCTATATAACGCTTGATGGACATGCGCAACCGATTGGCCGCCCTGCGTTGCTTAAGTCATTTTCAGTATCACCCGACTCAACCAATATATTAGTGGCAAGCATAAACGAGCCATTTTCGTATCAAGTTCCATACAACCGCTTTGCTACAACATGGCAAATATGGGGAATGCGTGGTTTTTCATTAGTTGAGCTGGCAAAACAACCATTAGCCGATAATATTCCACAAGGCTACGACAGTGTACGTACTGGCAGACGTGACTTTGAGTGGCGAGCCGATCAAGGTGCAGAGGTTATTTGGGCTGAAGCGCAAGATGGTGGTGATATGAAAACCGATGTTGAATATCACGACTTTATTTACAGCTTACGTGCACCGTTTAAGCGCGAGCCTAAACTGTTTGCTAAAGTAGAGCGTCGTTATTCGGGTATAGAATGGGGTAACGATAATATTGCTATGCTCAGCGATTGGCGCTTTAGTGACCGCCAAGTGCGTACTTATATTATTGCCCCACGTGATGCTGATAAAAACCGCATATTATTTTCAGAGCGTAGTTACAACGATGCCTACAAAGACCCTGGTAGAGCACTATATGAGCGCAATGATTTAGGCAGCAAGGTAATAAAAGTGGTTGGCGGACGCTATCTATTTTTACGCGGTAATGGCGCATCAGAGCAAGGTAATGTGCCGTTTTTAGACCAATACGATGTAAAAACTAATAGCAGCAAACGTTTGTGGCAATCAGCGGCACCTTATTATGAGCGTGTTCGTGCGTTACTTGATGACGAAGGTAAGCGTTTTATTACTATTAGAGAGTCTAAAACAGAGCAACCTAACTTTTTTATTCGTGATTTAAATAAACAAAATTTAACTCAAATTACTAATTTTGAGCACCCTTACCCTGCATTTAAAGGCGTAACAAAAGAGCAATTACGTTATACCCGAGATGACGGTGTTGAGCTTTCAGGCACACTTTATTTACCACCAGGTTATGATAAAACTCAAGGCCCACTACCTGTATTAATGTGGGCATACCCGCTTGAATATAAAGACAAAGCAGTCGCTTCTCAAGTGCGTGAATCGCCTTATGAGTTTACCTCTATTGGTTACTGGGGCCCGATGCCTTACTTAGCTAAAGGTATTGCGGTATTTGACGATCCTAAAATGCCTATTGTAGGTATTAAGGGCACTGAACCAAACGATAACTTTAGAAAGCAACTAGTGGCCAGCGCACAAGCTGCCGTAGATGTATTGGTTAAAAAAGGCATTGCTGATAAAAACAATATTGCCATAGCAGGGCATTCATATGGTGCATTTATGGTGGCTAACTTATTAGCGCATAGTGACTTATTTAAAACCGGTATTGCCCGCAGTGGCGCGTATAATCGCACCTTAACGCCGTTTGGCTTTCAAGGCGAAGAGCGCGACTTTTGGCAAGCCCAAGATGTGTACGCAAACATGTCGCCCTTTTTTCATGCCGAAAAAATTAACGAGCCAATGTTGATGATTCACGGGCAAGAAGATCCGAATTCTGGAACTTTTCCAATGCAAAGTGAGCGTATGTACGCCGCGTTAAAAGGCTTAGGTAAAGAAGCGCGTTTAGTCATGCTGCCCCATGAAGCACATGGTTATCGTGCTCGTAAAAGCTTACTGCATGTATTGTGGGAGCAAGAACAGTGGCTAAACAAATACCTGTTAATGGATGAAGAGGCTGAGCCGGAAAAGGTAACAACGGAGCAAGTGGCAGAGCCAACACCGAGGCAGTAGTAAAGTACGTGTTTATGCTGTGAGAGCAAGAAGATCCACTCTAAACCTCACGGCACTTGGGTTAACTTGTAGGCGAGTGGCTTGCCATCGCGCGCACGCAGTGCGAAAAAGTATATTCTCAAGGAGGATAAGAGGGGGCTGCGCTCTAGTGTGAAAACGGACCTCGAGCCGTGGCTAAGGGCTGAGCAATGAACTGCTTTGCTGCTAAAGGGAGCCCGCGTAACGTTTACTAGGCATGGTTAATTTCCTTGTAGACGCGCAGCTTGCTGACATGGAAAAATTAACGTTTTACATAAATTAATCCCAGAATAAGTATTGGCTTTTGCTTCTCATTTCCTTTCATTTACTGCTCTTTATGCAAAAATACTTTTAAATAATGTATCCACAAAGAGGGCGCTTCGCTTTAGAGGAAGAAAAAGGCTTTGAGTATTGGGTCTAGAGCCTAAAGCCTAAAACTGTTCTTTGTTACTTACTGATATCATTTATCTTTCACCTTAGCTCTTTTTCCTTTACCCTTTCGCCTAGAACCTATTACAACTTTGTCTTTAACCCATTACGAGTTTTAAATGATTGATATAACTGTACTCGCGGTATTTATTCCCACCTTCTTTTTTGTTTCGATCACCCCAGGTATGTGTATGACGTTAGCCATGACGCTAGGCATGAGTATTGGCGTGCGGCGCACTTTATGGATGATGCTTGGCGAGCTACTCGGCGTTGCTAGTGTTGCCGTTGCTGCAGTGCTAGGCGTGGCGAGTATTATGCTTAATTATCCTGAGGCGTTTGCTATTTTAAAGTGGGTAGGCGGTGCATACTTAATTTACATTGGTATAAATATGTGGCGTTCTAAAGGAAAAATGTCGGTAAATACCAGCAATGCCACAGCTGTAAGTCGCGAGTCGCTGTTTACGCAAGGCTTTGTAACTGCAATAGCCAACCCAAAAGGCTGGGCGTTTATGATCTCATTACTACCACCATTTATAAGCATTGAACATGACGTAGCCCCGCAACTATTAGTGTTGTTAAGTGTAATAATGGTTACCGAATTTTTAAGTATGTTGGCTTATGCAACAGGTGGAAAAAGCTTACGATTATTTTTAACGCGCGGTAATAACATCCAGTGGATGAATCGCATTGCGGGCAGTTTAATGGTCGCCGTTGGTGTATGGCTGGCTTTGGGGTAGTGCTTTAATAGATTAATTACTCGGCATTACAATATTAAAAAAGTAGTTTTCTTTTGTTATTAGCTCCTAAAATGGGTAAAAAACATTGATTATGTAAAAATGAGCTGAAAGTATTAACCTCAGCTGAACGCCTTGCTGTGGTTACATTTGTTGCTATTTTAATTACAAACAATAAAAGTTTCTTAACTTTCTGTATTGCAATTTGTAACAAATTCGGTAATTCTAACAAAATATTCAAGGAAGAATGAATTAAGTCAACGGCTTAGCTACATGCTTTCTTGCCTTTTAAATGTACAGGAAATTGCCACATGAAAAAAACTATCCTTTCTGCGCTTATTTTTGCTCCTCTTTTTGCTGGCTGTGTGTCTACAGCTGATACTTCTGGTGACTTAGATCGTAACGCTGTTGTTGCTGAGTTATCTACACGCATGGATACACTTGGTTACCAACACCCGGTAGACATTGTGCCAGGCATCAATGAATTTCTAAATGCATCGGCTATGGTGCTTGAGCGCCAATATAAAGTAATGGGTCAGTACCGTACGTCTACTGATAATCATCGTGATGTTCAAGCTTTTTTATATGCATACAAAGATGCAACACCTGAAGAGTTACAAACAGCTATAACTGAATTTGATGCGGGTGCAAAAAATAAAGATGAAAAAATTGGTCATAAAATTGCTGCCTATAACCAAGCAAACGAAAGTATATATCAACAAAACGTCGCACTTGCTACCGACTTAACCGTTGAAGTTGCAAAGTCTGCTTATATTTTATCTCAATATAAAAATGAAGTAGCGATGGCATTAGCGCTAAGTGCTGGCAGTAGTATGATGGGTATGTTTGCTGGTGAGGAAGATGAAGCAGAAAATCCAAAAGATATTGGTGTGGCATTGTTAAAAGCAAAAGATCAGCTTTCGCTAGCATTAGAAGCGAATGAAATTATTGAATTAGAGCAAGCGACTATTTCATCAATTAATGAGTTACAGCTAGAGCTAGAAGCGAAAGGTTAATGAAAACAAGCATTTTTGCCTTTTTATTGGCATTTGCTTGTACAAGCTCAGCGCAAAGCTGGCCTGTTTGGGTAGTTCAATCGCAACAAAGTGATGAATACATTACTGCGGTGGGTATTGGTGAAAGCCGCTTAGCTGCAAAGCAAGCGGCTTTAGCCGAGATTGTAACCCAACTCAGTGTTGATGTGAGCACCCAGCAAACACAGTTGTTGAGCAAGCAAAACAATAAATTAGCCAGCTATTTTGAGCAAGCAACAACACTCAATAGTTTACCGTTTACATTAACGGGGATTGAGCAGTTAAATGCAGTTGCACAAAACAACTTATTTGCTTTAAAAATGGGTGTTAAAAAGTCGGTTATAGTAAAAACGTTAAAATCTGATTTATCGGTACTATCGCGAATTACCCCTCCAGAAAAAAATGCTGAGCAACGTTTTATTTGGGCACTGCAAAATAGTGGTTTACTAAACCAAGCGATAAAAAAGTTAGCAGTTTTGGAGCATTTATCAGGTTCTGAGTTGTTGATTAAATCAACACTGAATAATTTATTAACCGAACAGTCAATTGCACTTAATGCAGTTGCGTGCGATGTGATTGGTGCAATCAGCGCACACGAAATTAAATCTGCTTTAAACGACGCATTACCTCACAGTGGCGACACACAACTATGGCTTCGTCCACAATTACGTTGGCAATACGCGCAAACTACAACTAAACACTCTGCAAAAGCCATTTTATCACTAGCACTAACACGCAGCACTAGCCCTTTTAAAGTGTTATTGCAACACGATTTAAATGCCCAAGAAAGTGCCGCTACGCGTGAAAATGCCAAACAAAAAGTGATTCAAAACTTAGTGCAACAACTTAAAGCGCCTGCTAGCCAATGGCTGTTTGATATTTAGGAATAATAATGAAATTAGTAAAAAAATTAACTCTGTCAGCATTAACACTTGCCTTATTAGCTGGTTGTCAAACAAAGCCTGGCAGCAGTACGCAAGTAGAAAAAGTAAGTAATCGTGCATCGAATGCGGTTGTTGCTAAAAGTGCCTACGACTTTAAAGATCACGATATTACCATTCCTGCCTATTTTGATACTCAAGGGCTAGAGCGTTGCACCTTTGATGTTAATAATGAGGCCGAAAGCTGCCCACTGAAAAAGCCCATAGTACGTATGTATTTTGACTTAGCTCAAGTAGCTGGCAGTGGCATTGGTGTAGATGCAATGCGTGAGTTCGATAATGAAAATTTACTCTTTATGCTCGAAAACCAGTTTGCCGGTATTAGCCGCTTTAGAATTATTACTCGCGATGACGATACAATTTCCAAAGAACAGCAAATATTTTTAGAGCAACAGGGTACAAATGCGGCCGCTAAAAGAGCTGAAGTAAGGGCATTAATGCCAGATTTTATTGTAAAAATAGATTCACTCAGAACACTAAAAACCGAAGGGGGTTACAGCGATTGGGCCAATTACACGCTAGAGCTTACCACTGGGGTGATTAACCCTCAAACACGGGAAAAACTATCGCATCCTAATCTTGGAAAAATCCGCGTTAAGTCAGAAGACGTGCGCGAACGCTCAGAATTGAAGTTTCACCGAGTAAATAATCGTTATGTTGCTGGTTTTCGATTTGATGATAGTGCCCATGTAAATGCAGTAATCAATGATATGGGCTCGCGCGGTATTGATATTTTACTTACCCGTATGCTCAGTGAAATGCCTGCAACAGCACAAGTGTTAGGTATTAAAGGAAATAAAATTAGCCTTGATCGTGGCCAAAATGCCGGGGTATTACCTAACGAAACTATGATTGTTTTTAGTTATGAAGCGGGTTTTGTGGAGCCAATTGGCGTTGCGAGTGTCATGCCTTCTAGTAACAGTGCTCAAGGCGAAATTATCCGCTGGAAAGATTCTGATATTGCAGATGACGTTAAAGGTAAAGCTAAAAATGGTATTTATCGCCCAGCAAAAGGTGCAAAAATATTTGCAGTTTCGGTAGGCACACCAGCTGGATTTTTGGAGAACCGTACATGATCAAAAAGCTTTGCTTATTAGCGTTATGCTCCTTAAGCGTACAAGCACAAGTGGATGTTTTAGCGGATGGAACATTACAAACCCAGGCGTGTGCGTATGGACGAGGTGGCACTGCTATTTCTGGTGCAAAAGCGCAGGCCAGTGCTGAGCTTATAAGTTTTATTAAAGGTAATAAAAGCCTGACAACGCAAAGCGCACAGCAGCATTTAACAACCAATTTAACAGATGATGCCGCCAGTTTATATGAGCAGCAACGCACTACTATGATCGAAGGTTTAAGTGCAGGTGCAGTTCCTTTAAATTACTCAGCGCCAACACTCAGTGGTAACGACACTTGCATGACGGTAAGCCTTAACCCACAAGAATTAGGTGAAATACAAGAGCAAAGCTGGCAACAAGCGACCCAAGATATAAGTGTGACAGTAATAGGTCAAGGCTGGAAAAAAGAAGGTAAAACAGCATTAATTAATGCTGAGCAAGATGCATTACAAAGAGCTGTATCTCAGGTGGTGGGGGTTTGGCTTACGCAGCAACACACGCAATCATCAAGCATGAGTATGAATATTGTTGACGGTAATGAGTCAACCAATATGCAGGAGTTGATTGGCCAGCAGCTTTCTAGTCATAGCGAAGGGTTGGTTAAAGAGTGGCAAACGCTCCAAAGTAAGCAGCTAAAAAATGGTGGCGTAGAAATTACGATAATGGCGGTAGTCGAAAAAGCACCGCTAATTCAGCAGGCATCGCAATTGTTGAGTATGATTGGCTCACCTAGAGTACAAGTAATCGCTCCTGAGCCATTAAAAACAGAGTTAAAAGTTTGGTTGAGTGAGCAAGGTATTGAAGTAGGTGGTGCGGCGAGTTTAGTGATTTATGCACAATCTGATGTTATTAAACGTGGTAATAATCGTCAACTTCGCTTAAGTGTTAATGTGCGAGATTTAGCTGGCAACATTTATGGGAATTGGAAAAACGATCCTTCATTTATGTCTTTGCCTGATGACCCTTACGTAGAAAAAGATTTAATGGCAGTACATTTAGCCAATGAATCGCAGTCAAAAGCACTGCACAGTACGCTTAATACTGCGTTTACTCAAGTTGTTGCAAGAGGCGGATTAGTAAGAGAAGTTCTGTTGCCAAGTAATAAATTAACGCAACCAGAAAAATTGCATGCTGTATTAAGCACTTTAGGTGGTGTAAGCGACGTAGCTATCGATAAGCGCAGTGACTATACAGTTGCAAGCCTTAGATACAAAGGTAATACCGGTGAGCTTGCCCATGCACTTGATCAAGCATTAGCAACGATTACCGCAAAAACACTTTCTAAAATTACAATCGAAAACGACTTTACACTCAGGTACAAATAAGGACAGATGATGAAATTGAAAATATTAACATTAGCAATGGTTTTAGCTATGCCTGCAATTGCAGCTGAAGAATTTAGTTTAACAGACATGATCCCAGCTCGCCCTGGTGCACAAGTAGCTAACGCAGATCAAGCCCAAGTGTCGGGCGATGTAGTGGTTGCAAAAGATACTAATGTAGCGGTAGCTGTTGCCCATCAAGCGCTGATTGATGACGATGAAGACGGCATAAAAATGATTCAAGTAGGCAGTGGTACTGGTATTTTATCAATTGGTAGTGCTAGCTATAACACTTATGACAACATGAATGCGACATTGCTTTCAAAACGAGGCGCTTATAATCAGGCTTATTTAATTGCTAAAAAGCAATTAATAGAAAACATGAAAGGTGTTGAGCACCAATGTAGCAATGTAGTAAGTGCAACAATGGATGTAATAGATACCGGTGTTGAGGGTGTTGCAAACGAGCAAACAAATATGATGGAAGCGTGTAAGGAGTCGGTATCGGGTTCTTTAGCAGGTTTTGTTACTTATGATGTGTACGATAACAATGAAGAAAAAGGAGTACGCGTTAGTTTAATATCGACACCTAAAACACGCTCGCAAATAAAAGGTAATCGTGGTGCAGTTGCTGTGACTACAGAGCCAAATGCTATTTTTCAACAAGTAATTAGTGATGTTAAATCAGGTGTTTTACCGCCGGTTGGCGCAAAAGTGTTAACTAACGCCGATAGCGGAGAAGTAATAGTACTAGGTTATGGTTCGGCAATAATACGTGGTAATAAAAATAATAAAGTGGCACGTAAATTAAAAGGCGCTGCTAAATCACAATCGCAAACGCGTGCACGCTCAGCGCTTTTAGCCACTATGCAAGGAGAGAAAGTATATTGGGAAGGTAGCTTTGACGAAAAGCAAATGGAAGGTACCCAGCAGTTTGAATACGATGATCCTAACCTAAATGATCCACAGCAAGTAAAAGTGCTAGAAGAGGATAGAAATACATTTTTAAACCAATTAAAAATGTCTGATGAATATGCAACATTGTCTAAAGGTAAATTACCACCAGGTGTGAGTGTAAAAAGCTTTGCAAGCGATGACGGCTTTTGGCAGTACAGCGTTGCTGTTTATGCGCCAAGCTTAGAAGCAACGGCACGTCAAGCAGCTAAAGAAATGACAGGCAATAACGGCAATACAGTAAATGGTATGAGTCGTTCAGGTCATAAAATTAAAGCGGTGGGGGGGTTAAACGAA
Organism: Pseudoalteromonas sp. JB197; assembly: GCF_002332205.1. Taxonomy (NCBI): domain Bacteria; kingdom Pseudomonadati; phylum Pseudomonadota; class Gammaproteobacteria; order Alteromonadales; family Pseudoalteromonadaceae; genus Pseudoalteromonas; species Pseudoalteromonas sp. JB197. The sequence goes on along the minus strand of NZ_NRGZ01000002.1, from coordinate 70,114 downwards.
AAAGCGGCTAATCCACAAGGTGCTTCGGGTAAAGTAGCGAGTGAAGAGGAGCTTTAATGCTAGCATCTATTTTAGCGCTTTCGTTGGTGGCTTCGGCCACCTTCGACTCAGAGCAAACAATTGAACAGCAAACTGCTTTTTTTAAAAGTCAGGCTAATGGTCAATACGCCCGAGTTAAGGCGTTAAAATCGAGTGCAAAAAATGCGCTTGAGCAGGCATGTCGTAATGCATTGACCCTGCCTGAGCGCAGTATTATAAAAAGTACCTTAGCTAATAAGCTTAATATTACCTTACCAGAATCGGTGAGTTTTATTGAAGCTGAGGTTACGGGGTATAAGCAAGAAAAACAGCAAGAATGGCTAACCTGTACAGGTATTGTTACCCCTGCTGCTGCAGACATAAACGAGGCAGGTTTAGCAATTAGAGCAGCATGGCAAGTAGGCAAACAGCAAGATAAAAATAACTTGCGTGCATTACTTAAAATAGCAATGGCTCACCCATCGACTATATCTGATGCCGTTGCACTTGTTGCCGACCAATCACCGCAAAGCGAGCGCCTAGCTTACCTAGATAAATACTTAGTAGCCGATGAACTTAAACTTGATGACGCGAAAGTGTCTGTGGCGCAAGTATGGTTTAAAGACATGCGCTACCAACAAGTCATTTCATTAATGCAACAGTGTGAAAGTATTGATTGTAAACGTTTAGGTTTAGCCGCAGAGGCTGAATATGAGCAGCAAAGCGCAGATGATTTAAGCAGCTACTTTTAATTTATAAGGATATAAAAAGTGTACTTGAAAGGTAAATACTTACTAAGGTTAAGTACTATTGCATGCCTTACTTTAAGCTTAAATAGCCTAGCCAAAACAAGTGATGAAGCCGAATTTGAGGCTTTTTTAAAGCAGCGTCAAAGTGAGTTTAGTCAGTACGAACAACAACAAAAGCAAGAGTTTGAAGCGTTTGTGAGTGCCTGGCGTGATGCTGAGAGTGCTTATTTAAAACAAATAACTGCGAAATGGCAAGACCCAAACCTACCTAGCTCAAAAGTGTGGGTCAAATATAGTGACGATTTAAATAAACGCACCAGTGTAAACTTTGAAAGCGGTGAAGTGGTTGTTGAGTTATTAAGTAGCAAAAGCGATGAGCAAGCAGTTGAATATGCAAAAGAGCAGTTAAACGAGCTCTCACAGGTAACCGTAGATAAAACGCTTGCCAAAGATCCAATTTATATTACAGCAAATAACACACTTAACAGTAAAAGCATTATCTCAACAGGCAAGCCCTTAAATAACAAGGTTGAGCAAAGTAAACCACTAACCGCTACTCAATCTAAAAAAGTAGCTGAGCAAACAGTGCTCTCTACAGAAATTGTACAAGAGGTATTAGCTGCAAAGGCTCCTGTAATAACTAAGCAAAAAGATAGGGTGACAATTAGCTACAAATTGCCTGCTAATACGCTTTCAAACCAAGCAAAGCGTTATTTGCCAGAGGTAAAAGTACAAGCTGCGCGTTATAACTTAGAGCCAGCCTTATTGTTAGCCATAATACATACTGAGTCGAGCTTTAACCCACTGGCACGCTCACCTATCCCTGCATTTGGTTTAATGCAAATAGTGCCTACCTCTGCGGGTAAAGATGTAAGTAACTTCTTGCAAGGTAAGCCGTTATTGCTTAGCCCTGAGTATTTATTTAAGGCAGATAATAACGTAGAAGCAGGGAGTACTTATCTGCATATTTTAAGTAATCGCTATTTTAAAAATGTACGTAACGAGCAATCAAGACTGTATATGAGCATAGCCGCATATAATACTGGCCCAGGCAATGTAGCTAAAACTCTCAGCGGCTCAAACTCACTAAATCAGGCAAGTATTGCTGCTAATGCAATGTCGGCAGATAAGATTTATGCCTATATGGTGAATAACTTACCTGCACAAGAAACCCGTAATTATTTACAAAAGGTGGTTAAACGCACCGCATATTATCAAGCACAATTGAAAGGAATTTAAATATGAAAAAGTTATTACCAGTAATCGCCGCTTTGGCGTTAGGTGCGTGTTCAAGTACAGAGAAAACGCAATCAGCACCGCTTGCTAAAAATGATTCAGTACCAAATTGGGTACTTCTACCTGTATCAGATAAAGGTTTAGCTTCTTCGTCATGTGTACCTTGGTCGGGCAGTATGTCTACAGACAGAGCGCAGGCAATTGCAGCAGCGCGTGCAGATTTATCGCAGCAAATACAAGTAAAAGCAAGTGTTATGGACCGTCTATATCAACGTAAAGCGCAAAGTAATGATGAGCTAAATGTAGGTGGTACATTTGAGCAAGTAAGTAAACAAGTTGCAGAGCAAAGTCTTGTTGGCGCTATACCTCAAGAAGTAGCATTTGCACGTTTAGATGGTAAAAAACAACTTTGTACCTTAGTAGTAATGAGCAACACACAAGATACCTTTAATAACCTAGTGGCTAAATCAGGTAAACGTTTAGATCCCGGTTCACGCGAAGCGCTTTACGAAGAGTTCAAAGCGCAAAAAGCAATGAAAGACTTAGAAAAAGAACTCGATAATTTAAATAAGTAACTGCGACACCTAATTTTTAATTTAATAGCGTAATTAGCTTTAATTAAATATACAGCCAGTTAGCTTTATTAAGGCTAGCTAGATAATAACTATGAGGGCTAGTAAGCGCTCATTTTTTGTGAAATAAAAATTTACTGACTATTTTAAAAAGGACTAAAAAATGAAAGATATTTTTTTCTTTGAATCTATGCTGACACCTAAAATCATTACTTTTGTATATTGGTTAATGTTACTAGGTGCTGTAATTTCTGGTGTAAGTACTATGTTTATGCAGTACGGTGGTGGTTTTTGGACTGGGCTTGGTATTATTGTTGGTGGTGTAATTGGCGCTAGAATTTGGTGTGAACTACTTATCGTTTTATTCAAAATTCACGAGAATTTACAAAAAATAGCTAATAAATCAGAATAAAACTTTAACGTGTCACAGTAAGTTTCAGTTAGAAATAAAACCAGACACGTTATTTTATCCAAAAAACTCCGAGAAAACCCATTGTTCGACACGAAGTGGCGTCGATGGGTAGTTTACTTTAACCACTTTGAGGTTCAAAAAGGCCAAAATACATTTGCAAACATAGTTTTAAGTAAATTATTTATAAAGAGGTTAGGGGGGCGCTACGCTTCTTATTCTTTGCTGTTACTAACTGTTAAGCTGTTGTTTTAACCAAGAAATAAACTCAGCTGCGGGCATAGGATAAGCCATATAATAGCCTTGCATACCGGTAATATTAAGTTGTGCGAGTGTTTTAGCTTGCTCTGCGGTTTCAACGCCTTCGGCAATAACATTAAAGCCAAGGTTGTGCGCAAGTGAGATTATAGTACTTACAATGGCAGACCCTCTATTACCTTCATGTATTTTATCAATAAAGCTTTTATCTATTTTTAGCTCATCAACGGGGTAAGTGTGTATATAGGCTAACGATGAATAACCAGTGCCAAAATCATCAATCGAAAACCTAAACCCTTTAGCTTTGAGCTGCTGCATTTGTGCAATATTTTCAGCCATGTCATCTAGTAAAATGCTTTCGGTTATCTCCAGTTTAAATCTTGTAGGAGATATACCAAACGCATCTACAATACTAACAATATTGTTGTATAAGGAATGTGTTATAAATTGGCAGGCGCTAATATTAATAGCAACACAAAATGAATCATGAAGTTGCTGTGTTTGCTCTAGCGTTTTAATTAACATGCAGGCGTCAAACAGTACACTGCTTTGCAATTGATCAATCAGACCAGATTGTTCCGCAACAGGAATAAAGTAGTAGGGTGATATAATGCCTTTTATAGGGTGTATCCAGCGAATTAATGCCTCCGCGGCTATAATATTACCTTGGCAATCAAGTTGCGGCTGAAAGTAAGCCGCAAACTGCTTTTCTTTTATTGCAGTTATAATGTCGCTTTCTAGCTGTAAACGTAAGTCTAATTCGTGTTGCAGTGCCGGAGCGTAAAACGCAAAACGATGGCCGCCAAATTTTTTGGCGCTATACATAGCTGTATCGGCCCGCTTTAGTACATCGTTGCTTGTTGTGTCTGGGCCTTCAATAAAACTAATGCCAATACTGACGGTAATTTTATAACTACAGTTGTTTATTTTAAATGGGTTTTTGAAGCAGTCGAGTATTTGCTTGGCACACACTATTGCCTGGCTTTGTGCATTGTTTTTATTACTACTTAGGTGCTTAGGTAAAATTACAAATTCATCGCCACCAATTCGCGCAATAATACCTGCATTTTTAATAACGGTTTTTAACCGCATAGCAACTTCTAGTAAAACCTCGTCACCGATAACATGGCCTAATGAATCATTAATGCGCTTAAAGTCATTTAAATCTAAAAACAATAGAGTGCCAAATGAAAGCTGCTTTTTAGATTCGCTGATCATCAATTCAAGCGTGTCGGTTAGCATGCGGCGATTAGGCAATGTGGTTAATGGGTCGTAAAACACCAACTTTTTAACTTGCTCTTCAGCAAGTTTACGCTCGGTAATGTCGCGTATCATCCATAAAACATGTTTTTTATTTGGCTCATCAAGTAGGTAGTTATTAATAACTGATGTTCTAGCTTCAAAAATATGTCGGTTACCCATACAATTAAGTTCGTACTCGTACAGCTGTACTTGCTCTGTTTTCAGTGTTTTAGTAATGATAGAGATTTCTTTATTAGGATCACCTAATGGCAGTGAGCTTATGCGTTGCTCATTACTTAAGCTATTACATTGTAGCTCGTTGCTAGCACCATAACTTTCAATATACCGCGCTTGCTCATCAAAAATGATTCCTAAATCGGGGATCACTTCAATAAATGCTTTTAACTTATCGTTAGAACGTTGTAGCTCTAAACTAAGTGCTTTTTCTCTTGCGACAGAGCGCGCTTTTTCTATTGCTAGGCCCGATAAATGAGTAAAGCGTTCAATAAGCTTTAAATCCAATGCGGTTGGTGCGTTTGGATGGGTGTAATAAACGGCAAAACTACCGAGCACTTTGTTGTCTGAGGAAAAAATAGGAGTAGGCCAACACGCTTGCAAACCATGTGCTAATGCAATAGTTTTATAATTAGCCCAAAGTGGGCTAGTAGCTATGTTACTAACAATAACTTGTTGCTCTGTGTACACTGCAGTGCCACATGAGCCTACATTATCTCCAATTGTAACACCGTCTATTGCTTGGCAATATTCAGAAGAGAGTTTAGGCGCAGCACCGTGGCGAAGTTGGTTGCCCTCTAGAGTTAAAATCGAGCTTTTAGCATTTTTAGAGTCAATTATTGCTTCAATTTTCTCGCAGATAGTATGCAGGCACAGGTGTATTCTACACCTAATGCGATCTGCTCTATAATCTGTTGTTGGGCTGCAAATAATGCTGAATGTTGTGCTGGAGTCACTCAGAAAAGTTCCTAAATAATAGTTAATGTGTCTGAGCGCATAGCATTAATAAAAACGAGAAATTTATTTTATATTAATTAAGCAGCACCTTATTGATATTGTAAACATTATCTAATTTAACTCAATACTAGAGTCGAATAAAATTTAAACTCTTTTCGTTTTTATTTTTAACTGGCTGTTATCATTTGTTATATATAACAACAATGCTCATTGTTATAAGTGGTGCTTAGTGCCTAAGGTGACTTCAGCGAAGTGCTTTTTTAAAATATCAAGTAACGCATAAGTCTTTGCAGCAATAAAATCTCGTTTTGGCGTTACTGCATACACAGTGTAGTTTGAACGTTGCCAGTCTTTATGAAGTTGCTTTAACTCTTTGTTTTTAATGCGTTCGCGCACTTCTGGCTCTGGTAGCATTGCATAACCTAATCCATCGCATACTAATTGAATAACTGATTGCATATTATTTACTTTTATACGCGGAGCATTAAGTGTGTATGGTGCGCTGTTTGGCTTAAATAATTGATAGTTTAAATGGCTGTGAGCTATATGAACGTACTGGTTTAATTGTTCAATACATTGATCATTTTTTGCTAAAGGGTGTGTCGCATTAACACAAAGAGCATAAGGCCATTGGGCTAATTTTCGGGCTATTAAGTTTGAGTCGTTAAGTGGGCCAATACACAATGCTAAGTCGGCTCCTTCTTTAAGCATATCAATAGGTTCATCTGTTAAAATTAGTTCTATGTTTAATTTTGGATGTAGCTCTATTAAGCGTTTTAATGGCTCAGAAAGTAACCCAGCGCCAAAGCCAACAGGGGCAACTAATTTAAGTTTGCCACTTGGTATACCGGTTAAATACTGTAGTTTTTGTTTAGTCTGCTCTGCTGTTTGCAGCAGCTTTTTACAGCTTTGATAATAAATATCACCCGCTTCAGTTAAGCTTAATGATCGTGGACTACGATTGAATAAGTTTAACCCAACCTCTTGTTCTAATGTTTTAATTTGCTGACTTACAGCAGAAGTAGTCATGCCTAATTGTTTAGCAGCTAAGCTCATACTGTTTGTTTCTACTATGCGCACAAACATAGTTAAAGAGCGTGTTAACTTGATATTCATAGTAATTAAGTTTTCCTTAATTTAATTATTAGCATACTTATATTGCTCGGCAATGCACTTACCCTTAATATCGCAAATGCTAATCATTATCAATTAAGCAATTCTAACACGGGAAACAAATATGAACACCGCAAGTCGACAATTATTGCCTTTAAGTGCCGCAATTTTATTTACCTTTACAAATTATGCGCAAGCAAATAAAATAAACGATGATATGGAAGTGATGGTGGTCACTGCATCAGGGTATGAGCAGCTAATTAAAAATGCACCAGCATCTATTAGTGTGATTGATAGAGAAGAGTTAGCGAGTCGTTTTTACCGTGATTTAACCGACGCTATGACAGACGTGCCCGGCGTTATAGTGACTGGCGGTGGCGACAGAAAAGATATTAGTTTGCGCGGCATGGCTAATGGCTATACATTAATATTAATAGATGGCCAACGACAAACATCGCGCGAAACACGGCCAAACAGCGACGGCCCAGGCGTTGAGGGGGCATGGACACCGCCTATTGGGGCCATTGAACGTATAGAAGTTATTCGCGGTCCAATGTCATCTTTATATGGCTCTGATGCGATAGGCGGGGTAATCAATATCATTACTCGTAAAACACCTGAGCAGTGGTACGGCGAGGTGCGTTTAGATAGTACTATTCAACAAAGTAATGAGTCTGGGAACATTAACCAAGCTAACTTTTTTACAGCGGGCTCATTAGTTGATGAACTACTTGGAGTGCAGCTATACGGGCAATTTACAAAACGCGATGAAGATGACCTAGTAGCTGGTTTTAGAGGCAAAGAACAAAATAATCTTAAAGCTAAGTTTATAGTAACACCTAATAAAAATCACGAGGTTACATTAGAGCTTGGTCGTGCTGAACAAACGTTAGATGCGACTGTGGGTAAAACAATTGCGCCACTTGCTCCAGGGGAAAAGTGTGGCCGCCGTGGTTGCCCGGAATCAACAACTACACAATACGAGCAAAAAACCATCTCGGTAAGCCATAATGGTTATTATGACTTTGGTAGTTCTAATAGCTATATAAAGTACGATGAATACAATAATAAATCACGCGAAATGCTTATTAAAAATACTGATGCACAAACGATGTGGAGTATTCCGCTTGCGAGTGAGCATAATGCGACATTGGGCGCTTCCTATAAAAAAGAAGATTTAACCGATCATACCAGCAACAAATTAAGTGATGTATCGCAAATAGATAACGAGCAATGGTCTATATTTAGCGAAGATGAATGGCGAACTAGCGAGTTATTTGCATTAACCGGCGGTATTCGATACGACCATGATAGTAACTTTGGCGGCCATATTAGCCCACGTTTATATGGTGTGCTTAATGTGAGCGATAATTTAACCGTTAAAGGAGGTGTATCTACCGGTTTTAAAGCACCTAGTTTACGAGCAACTACGCCAGAATGGGGGCAGGTTAGTCGTGGCGGTAATATATATGGTAATGCGAATTTAGCGCCTGAAAAATCAATAAATTATGAAGTAGGTGTTTATTACGATAAAGGTGAAAAGTTCAGTACCTCGGCCACTGTTTTCTATAATCAGTTTGACGATAAAATATCACGTATAGCTTGCCCATTAACTCAATGCACCGACGGTCCAAATGAATTTGGTTCAGACCCAACAACCTACGTAAATGTAGATGAAGCAGTAACACAAGGATTTGAGCTATCAGCATCGTTTAAACTAAGCAGTAAAGTAAGTGCAAGCGCTAATTATACTTACACCGAATCGGAGCAAAAAACGGGCACTTATGCAGGAAGCCCATTAAATCAATTACCAACACACTTACTGCAAACCTCTGTTAATTGGGTTTTAAGCGATGCATTTAGTGCATGGGCACGTATGCACTATCGCGGGGAAGAAAGCCAACCTACAACTGGGCCATCGCAAAGTAGCTTAATTGCTCCAAGCTATACCACAGCAGATTTAGGTGCAAATTATCAATTAAGTAACAACATTAAATTAGGCGTGGGGGTTTATAACTTATTTGATAAAGAAATTAGCGAAGTAGAGTATGGTTATGTAGAAGACGGACGTCGTTATTGGGCTTCTTTAGCATGGCAGTTTTAAGTGCTTTAATTAGCTATTTAATGACTTCTTTTTAAAAAATAAATAATGGCTATATACTAAATAGCCATTATTTATTGTAGTTAGGCATCAATTTTATTGCAGTAAATGCAGCCAGTATTAAAGTTTGTTTAAAAAAGCTGAAAAATTATAAAATGCGGTTGGCTTTTACGCTTGAGTCGCTTATTCTAGCCACATATATGTAGCTGCTTAGTTTACACTTAAATGTTATTACTGCTTGCTACTACTCTATAACCGCACTTAATCCGCAAAGGTAACACCTCGTTTGAACCACCTAGACAACCATAACCAAGTTAATAAAATAAATGTTATTAGCGCCTTTTATTTAGCAGAAAACCTGTGAAAATACCTAAACGCCTACAACCGCTAGTTGATGATGGTTTAATTGATGACGTACTCAGCAGGCTTATGAGCGGTAAAGAAGCCGATGTTTTTGTAGTGCAGTGTGGCGATCATATTCGCTGCGCTAAAGTTTATAAAGAAGCCAGTAAACGTAGTTTTAAAAAAGCCGCACAATATCAAGAAGGCCGTAAAGTTCGTGGTGGGCGCCAAGCGCGTGCTATGGGTAAACGCTCAAGTTATGGTCGCCAATTAGAAGAAGAAATTTGGCAAAATGCCGAAGTTGATGCGCTATCACGTTTAGCGAGTGCCGGTGTACGTGTACCCGACACCTACGGTTGTATTGATGGTGTGTTGCTAATGGAGCTAGTGTGCGATGATAGCGGCGACGTTGCCCCGCAGTTAGGTAATGTAGCTCTTAGTGAAGAAGAGGCGATTAGGCAGCATAGCTTAATGATGCATTACATTAAATTAATGTTGTGTGCAGGTATCATCCACGGCGACTTATCAGAATTTAATGTATTGGTTGACAGCAAAGGCCCTGTAATTATCGACTTACCGCAAGCCGTTAATGCCGCAGCGAATAATAGCGCCGAAGCAATGTTTGCTCGCGATGTTAATAATATGCGCCGTTATTACGGCGAATATGCCCCAGCTTTATTGCAAACTCAATACGCCAAAGAAATGTGGGCATTGTTTTCTGAGGCTAACTTAACGGCTAACTCCACTTTAACAGGTGAATTTGAAGATAACAGTGAAGCCGCAGATGTTGATGCAATACTTGAAGAAATTGAAGCCGCTCGTGAAGAAGAGCTGGAGCGCTTAGATCGTATTCGAGACGTTGACGAAGATGCTTAAACTTAATTAAATTAAGCTGATGTCTAGCGTTTAGTAGCTAGACATCAAACCGTTGCAGTTAAATTCAATAAAACAAAGGTTAACTTAATCGCGGCCTGAGCCCGTATAAAGCAAAATGTTTTTTGTTTTAACGCTTTCCCTTTCACCTTGAGTAATTTAGCTGTTATTTCACTCCTATTCCCTGCGCTTTAAAGTACTGCTGTATTTCATTTGTATGTGGTTTAAATGCACGCCAGCGGCCAATAGCTTTGTTGTTGAGTGGTTGGCGAACCTGCACTTTACTGGCGGTAGAAACCGGCGCTGTATTTAAATGAAAATCAATACACTGCGGTTGCCACGCTAAATCACAAAACTTAACTAAATCTTTAATTTGCGCTTCGGGCTGCGCTACTAATTCCTCGTACTGAACTAATTTTATTGTATTTTTATGCAAACTTTGAAAATGCTGCATTAGTTTATAAAAACGGCTATAAAATTTAGCGGTATCAAGTAAGTCTAACGAATAAGCGTAATAAGGGTTATTAATACTAAATAGTTGGCGATAGTTACCAATACAGGTGTCCATTGGATCGCGTAGCAGGCAAATTATTTTTGCATTAGGTAATGCTTTAGTTATTAAATCAATATAAAAAAAGTTAAAAGGGAGTTTATCAATAAAGTGTTTACTATTGCCTGTAACTACGCGGGTAGCATTTAAGTAATGAGTACCAAGTTGCTCAAAGTTCATTTGATAAGCGCTACTCAGGGTTTGGTTATCCAGCACGTGCTGCGAGGTAGTTTGGCTTATTTTTTTAACACACAGGCCAAAGTCTTGCAGTTCGCCTGCAGATTGCACGTCGCTGTGGCTTGATAAAATACGCTCTACTAAGGTAGTGCCAGAGCGCGGCATACCTAAAACAAAAATAGGCTCCTTGCTTGGGTTACCTGAGGCGTTTAGCTTATTATGCTCAAGGCTTAACTTTTTAATATGTACAAATAAAGCCGCTGATCCCTCGTTATCAAATGGGCTGTTTTTAAGTTTATCGGCTTTACCTTGTTGCAGTGCTATAAAAGCATCCGAAAATGCGCCAATATCTTGATATTCTTTTGCTAATGCATGGCCAATATGTAGTTTTGCATCGGGGTGAGTAACCTGTTCAGCAACTGCTTTTAAGCGCTTAATATGGTTAGTTTGCGTGCTTGCTTTAGTTAAATCGCTCAATGCAAAGTGGCTTTGGTGATGTAATGGTTTTAGAGTAATAGCATTTTCAAACGCATTTTGAGCTTGCTCAAAAAGGCCTAAAAACTTAGCGCAAACACCAAAATTATAAAAAAACTGTGCTTGCGGAGTTTGTTTGTTATTTGAAAGCGTTAACGCGCATTCAAAGTAATTTATTGCTTGTTCGTGTAAACCCGCTTGTGTAAGTGCAACGCCTAAAGTGTCTGCATCCAGCGCTTTAGTTATTTTGCTAAGTGCAACACTTAATGCGGTTGCTTTGGCTTTTTGTAGTTGCCCTGTTAGCGCGTAACATTTTGCCAGTTGCGCTGTGTATTCAACACTTTCTTTGAAACCTTGCGCTTTTTCAATCAGCTGAATGGCTTTGTAAATTTGCCCCACTTGCAGGTTTACCATAGCTAATAAAAAATAGCCGTCTGCAAAGTCTGGTTTTTGGGTAACAAGTTCAACTAAAGCTTTATGCGCTTGTTGCACATCACCTTGGTTTAAGTAATTTATGGCACTTTGATGTAACTGTTTTAGGCTAGGGGGCATAGTTATAGTTAGCTCGTATAAATAAAAAGGCTCAAATAAATTTGAGCCTTTATGACATAGATTAAGTACAGTTTAAATGTAATTTAAATTATATTTCAAACTTGTAGTTAAATTTAATGCCTACCGTAAGAGGGCGGTTAATGTAATGGCCATAGTTACGTTGTATTTCTGCGCCATTAGCACTTGTAATATCGGCATCTGAGCGACGTACCGATGTAACAGCATATTTATTAAACATATTATCAACATATAATGTAGTTGACCACGCATCTGCTGTTAACTTAGCTGAAATATTACTTAAGCTGTAACCTGGTAGTACTTCACCACTATCACGTAAACCAACTTTGGAAATAACGTCGCTTTGCGCAGTTAAGCCGTAGTTTATATCTAATGTTTTGTCGTTAAACACGTCAGTTTGGTAATTAATACCTAATGAAAACTGATGCTCTGGTGAACCAGGTAAACGATCGCCATCTGCAGCGCCATCAGTACCGTCGGCGTTAAATAAAAATGGTGCATCTGATGTTAGCTCCGCTTTAGTGTAAGCGTATGTTGCATAGGCGCTAAATGAGTCTGATAAAATAGCGCGAGTAGCAATTTCAATGCCTTTTGCGTTAGCACTGCCAGCGTTTGAAAGGTAAGGCAGTTGCCCCACTGCGGTTGCCCCAGTAATTTGCGCATTGTCCCAATCTACGTTAAAGAGTGCAGCGTTAAAGTGTAACTGACTTCTAAACCATGTACTTTTAAAGCCAAGCTCGTAATTGGTCGTTATATCGGCATCAAATAGCATTTCATCTGGTTTACCACAGCCTGTTTGTTGATCCTCAGGAAGTGGATCTGGGCACGGAACCAAGCCATTTGAACCACCAATTCTAAAGCCTTCACTTACCGTTACATAGCCCATTACGGTGTCATTAAATTGATACTTTGCGTTAAACTTTAACAGATTACCGTTATCACTTGCTGCATTCTCTTCAAAGTTAATAGCGATATCGTTAGGGCCAGCACCATCATATAATGTATTTGCTAACGGAAAGTCAAAAGCGGCTTTAGACTTTACATCGTATTCGTAAAAGCGCATACCAAGCGTTATATCTAGTTTGTCGGTTACTTGATAACCCACTTCACCAAAAAGAGCCGACTCTGTTACTTTGCTGCTCGTTATTTCTAGGTACTCTAGTGCATCAGGTCTAAGTTGAGTTGCGCCAAAGTTATCAACCGCAAACTGATCAAAACCTGGTGTAAATTCTCTACTTGATGCATCTGTGTTTTTTTTATTATAAAAACCACCTACTATCCAACTAAAATCGCTATCACTTTGTGATACTAAACGCAGCTCTTGGGTAAAAGTATCTACTTCATCAATTTCGCGGGTAAATGTTGAAAATGCTGGAAATTCTTCGTAGCCATAATCAAGACGGATCAGTAAATCTGTTTGGTCGCGTTGACCTTCAGCTTCAAAGCTTGATATACCGGTAGCCGATACTAACTCTGCAAAGCCTAAGTCTGCTTTGAGTTCTAGGCTAAGTAATTGATCTTCTTTCACGCGTGGCTCTTCGTAACGATACGCTGATTCGTACTTACCAATTATATCGCTTAAGCCATTGTTTGCATTTAAGCTGTTGCTATGAACAATTGAACGACCTTCGCTGTCTTGTTTTTGATAAAAATAGTTAAGCGTACCTTCAAAAGACTCACTCGCTTTATAACGAACTGATATACGCCCTGTAGTGGTTGTTTCGCCATTGGCATCTTTTACTTGTTTAAGGTTGTTGTTAACGGCATCAGTATTGCTCCAATCAGGATCGCTAAGCGATACTCCCGGCTCACGAACAACATAATTGTAATCTACAAAACCCGGATCTTTATATAGGTTTAAGCTAGTACGTATGGCAAGCGTATCTTCAATAATTGGTAAGTTGAAAATAAAGCCGCCTTCACCGCCTACTGAGTCACTTTCTTGGGTTTGGAAAACATCACCGTAAACTTCGCCTGAGGTAAAATCAAGCTCTGGCGCTTTTAGCATGTAACGAATGGCGCCGCCTAATGTACCTGCGCCATATAATGTACCTTGTGGCCCAATAAGTACTTCTACGCGCTCAATATCAACGAGGCGCATATCAACACTTACCGGAATTTCGTTGATATAAGTTGCTACAGTGCCGCCATCTGACGCTGGACCCGATGAGTTAGTATTTAAACCACGTACAATAATAGGTGAACCTTCGCGGCCACCTTGATCAGTAATTGTTAAACCAGGAACCCAGCGTGCTACATCGGCAAGTTCACTAATGTTTTGATCTTTCATTACATCAGCGTCAAGCGCGGTTATATTAAGTGGTGCTGCTTGTACAGAGCCGCTGCGTCGTGTTGCCGTAACCTCTATAACTTCAAGTGATTTGTTTTTTGTAACCACTTGTTCTTGAGCTGAAGCGGTATTAGAGAATAAAACCACACTTGAAAGTGTGCTTGAAATAGCCAAGGTTAACAGGCTTGGTTTAAACATAAAAGTGATCCTAGTGCAATAAAATGTGTTTATAAATGAGCGCTAATAGTATCAGGGGGTTTTAGTGATGGAAATAAAAATATGAATTTTAATTCACTTTTTTAGAATAAAAATATAAAAGTGAGTTTGAGTGTTTCACGCTGTATATTAAATAAACAAAGGCGTTGCTTTAAAATCAACCAAAATAATAATTGTGCCTAATATAGATAAAAACTGGATAATGAATAGTTTAAAACGTTATTACTTATATTTTTATAAACACTATAAAAATGAATATTCCCCCCCATAACCTTTGTAAATACACGTTTAATTATTGATAACACGAACAGCACAATTTAGTTGTGGCTGTGAGTCAGTTATATGAGGATTTATAATGTCAAAGCTGTTTTCACCATTGTCACTTGGTAAGTTAAGCCTAGATAATAGAATTATTATTGCACCCATGTGCCAGTACTCGGCCAACAATGGCGCTGCAAGTGACTGGCATACCATTCATTTAGGGCAATTGAGTTTAAGTGGAGCGGGTTTACTTATTTTAGAAGCGACGGCCGTTAATCCCGAAGGGCGAATTAGTTACGCCGATTTAGGATTATGGGATGATACTACCCAAGCTGCATTAGCAAAAAGTTTAACGGCCGTAAGACAATACAGCCCAATGCCTATTGGTATTCAATTAGCCCATGCAGGTCGAAAAGCGTCAACCGATAAACCATGGGATGGCGGTGGGGTACTTATGCCCGATCACCTCAATGGTTGGCAAACGGTTGCGCCATCAGCCATTGCCTATGATGAAAACAGCCCCACTCCCAAAGCGATGAACCAAGATGATATAGATTCGCTCATAAGTGACTTTGTTAATGCGGCAAAGCGCGCTGACGAGTTGGGCCTTGATTTAATAGAAATACATGGCGCACACGGTTATTTGCTACACCAGTTCTTATCGCCGCTGGCAAACAAACGTGATGATCAATACGGTGGTAGCCTAGAAAATAGAATGCGATTATTACTCGACGTATTTAAAGCTGTAAGAACGGCATTTCCAAGCAATAAAGCGGTGGGTGTACGTATTTCAGCAACCGATTGGGTTGATGGTGGTTGGGATTTACCGCAATCAATTGAACTGGCAAAAGCACTTGACGCGTTA
This sequence comes from Pseudoalteromonas sp. JB197, assembly GCF_002332205.1. Classification (NCBI taxonomy): domain Bacteria; kingdom Pseudomonadati; phylum Pseudomonadota; class Gammaproteobacteria; order Alteromonadales; family Pseudoalteromonadaceae; genus Pseudoalteromonas; species Pseudoalteromonas sp. JB197. The sequence continues at coordinate 54,826 of NZ_NRGZ01000002.1, read as the reverse complement.
GGGTGTGACTTTATTCATGTAAGCACTGCGGGTTTAAGCCCTGAGCAAGATATACCTGTTGCTAAGAATTTTCAGGTGCCGTTTGCAACCGCCATTAAACAGGTTGTTAATATGCCAGTGATAGCGGTGGGTTTAATTACCGAGGCGCAGCAAGCTGAAAGTATTATTAGTGATGAACGTGCTGATGGTGTCGCTTTAGCGCGGGGGATTTTATATAACCCACATTGGCCTTGGCATGCTGCGGCCGAGTTGGGCGCGCAAGTACAAGCACCAAAGCAATATTTGCGCTCAAGCCCACATGGCCAGCCATCCTCTATAAAATAGTGAATAACTTAACTGCAAAACCCAAGCAAATAGCGTGGGTTTTGTGTGTCTCAGTAGCTTAATATTTAATTAAATATTAAGCAGGAACTGGCTGCTTTTTACTGTTTGACGTTGAGCTACCAACCGAGGCAATAATAACTAATAAAATAGCAAGCCACTGCCAAATGCTAAGTAGTTCACCTAAAATAACTAAGCCAGCGAGTGCTGCAATAGCGGGTTCAAGGCTCATCATAATGCTAAAGCCTTGCGACGACATATTACGCAAAGTGATCATTTCTAGGGTATACGGCAGGGCGCTTGAGAGTACTGCAATAGCAATACCTAATGGAATAATATCCCAACTGAATGAAGAGGCTTGCAAAATTCCGCCATAGGGCACAAGTACAATGGCCGAAATAGTCATACCCATAGCCACAGTTGCACCACCAGAGCCTTGATTACCGGTTTTTTTACCAAAAAGAATATAACCTGCCCAACATGCACCAGCGGCAAGCGCCAATATAACGCCAACCGGATCTAGGCTTTCTTGGCCTTTCATATCAGGCAGTAATAATAAAATGCCCGCAATAGCACAGCCTACCCAAAATAGATCACGCTTACGGCGCGATGAAAATAATGCAACTGCTAATGGGCCGGTAAATTCAAGTGCAACGCCAATACCCAGTGGAATACGCTCTATGGCGTAATAAAACAAAATGTTCATACCGCCGAGGCTCAGGCCGTAAATTAAAATAGGAAATCGTTGGCCTGCGGCAGGTAAGTGTTTCCACGGTTTAAAAATCAGGCATAAAATAGTGGCAGAAAAACCTAAACGCAGTGCAGTAGTCCCTTCAGGGCCTACAATAGGGAAGAGTTGCTTGGCAAGCGACGCACCAGATTGGATAGTTACCATAGCGAGCAATATACAAAAAACAGCGAGTAAGAGTTCTTTCGTAGATGAATGCATTATTTTCCTTGTATATCACTATTAAATTTGGCGCATTCTACCTGTTTTTGATACTCGAGGTAAACTTATTCGATAAACAACATATTAAGCAACTTACGCTTTGTTATTGTTAAAGAAAACATATGTTGTTGCGACTGTTAAGCTCGTTGCTTCACAAGCTAAAAAGTAGTTAAAAACGTATGAGCGTTAGCTATTAAACTAACACTCATATTATAAAGCGGCTAATAGGCACTATAGCAAAGGTTTAATTTGTCTCAAACGCTTTATCGTTTGGGTATACAACACCTAATTGCGCGCGAGCGGTATCAAGTACATGCATTACTTCAGCACTAAGCTGGTGTGTATTAATATCCGATTGCGGCGCTTTTTGTGTCACCATTTGCATAAAATGATCAACTTCATATTTCATAAAATGCTCGTCAAAAGGCTGCGAAAGTAGTTCACGTTCACCGTTGTTAGCAATAAACTCTACTTTTTTGAGTTGCGACACTGCTTCAATCCGAATGCGGCCAAGTTCGCCTTGTATTTCGGTAATATTATCGCCTTGCGATATTTTTGAGTAGCTGATCACCGCTTGTTTATCGTGATAATTTAAGAGTACATCGCCTGCGCCATCTACACCTGTATCAAGGAGTACACCACTTGCGTGTACACTATTTGGTGCGCCCCACAGTGCTATTAATAAATACAGTGGATAAATGCCTAAATCAACCAAAGCACCATTAGCAAATTGAGGTAAAAAGGTATTTGGGCGCTCGCCATTTTTATATTTATCGTAGCGCGACGAATATTGACTATATTGTCCAATAAACTTACGCGGCGTACCAATTTTTAGCATGGCCTGTTGCAACAGTGCAAAGTTGGGTAAATGCGTGGTCATCATGGCTTCCATGTATAAGCATTGATGCTTTTTAGCGGTTGCTATAATAGCGGCTAGTTCGGCACTATTGGCCGCTGCTGGTTTTTCTCCCAGTACATGTTTACCTGCTGCTAAGCATTGCACTGCATATAACTGATGTAAGCTATTTGGTGCGGCAATATAAACGGCATCTACGTGCTCGTCTTGGCAAACTTGCTCTATTGAGGTAAATATTTTTGCTTGAGTATTTTTTGGGTGTTTAGCTAAAAAGGCTTCGCCGCTCGTTGTTGCGCGCGAGCACACACCATATAAATTAAAATCGATTAAGGTGTTGGCTGCTTTTAATAAGGTATCGCTAATAAAATTAGTACCGACAATAACAAAGTTCATACTCAACTCTATAAATTCATAAAAAGTGATACGCAGTTTAACAATTATTTGTTCTAAATGCGCGAGGAGAACAGCCAAACCAGCGTTTAACACTGGTGCTTAATGTGGCTTGTTCTTGATAACCCAATAATTCTGATATGGTTGATATAGTAAGTTGCCCTTGTGTTAGGTAGTGCTGTGCAAGTGCACGGCGCGTGGCATCTTTGAGTTTTACAAAGCTGGTATTATGCTTAGCTAGTTTGCGATGCAAAGTACGTGGATGCATATTAAGCGCCGCAGCAATCGTGTGATTAGAGCACTGATAAATAGGCAGCATGGGGCGCATTAACGCGCTTACTTGAATGGGTAATGGACTGTTGTATTGACTATTTTTAGCTAAAAAGTTTCGTGCAGCCTCTACGTTTGTCAGCTCCCCTTGTTCAAGTGCTATGCTTAAGTCTTGTTTCGCAATCACAATACCCGCGCTGTTACGGTGCTCTATTACTTTACAGTCAAAATAGCTGTTATAAGCATACTTACTGGTGGTGAGCTTTTGTGGTAAAAAAACCGTGATAGGTTTGCATTGGTTATTACTAAGCTTTTTAATCGCTCCCATTGCTAAGCCAATCGTTAGTTCGGTAACTTGGTTAATGTTAGGTAGCGGGTTGAGGTTAATTTCGAACGATAAAAATAAGCTTTTATCGTCCTCTAATGGATGAGCCGTAAGCCGAAGAGCAGGGCTGTGCAAATGTAAGTATTTAACCACCCAATCGAGTGCATCACTTAAATAGGTACCGCTTTTAGCGGCAATAGAAATATAACCCAAAATATCAAAACTTTGTCGGCTGGCGAGCTTTAAGCCAAAGCTGGGGCAATTAAATTGTTGTGCGCAGTATTCTAATAATGCTGCATAGCAACGATAGCTTACATATTGGTTTTCGAGCTGAGTAAAATCAACGTTAATATTACACGCTTGCATAATAGCAGTTACATTTGCGCCAAATTCTAAAATTAGCGTATCAATACCTTGTAAAGACGTGGCTCTTATTAAGCTGCTCATAGTTAACCTTTGCTGTTGAGTGTCTAAAAATATCAAGTTTTTATGTTTTTATCTATGCAATATTATGGTTATGGGCAATTTGTGAAAATTATAAAAGGCGTGCTATGAATACAACATTTGACTACATTGTAGTAGGCGCGGGCAGTGCAGGGTGTGTTATTGCCTCGCGGCTATCAGAAAATGCCAATGTAAGTGTGTGCTTAATTGAAGCAGGCTCTAGCGATAATACTGCTTTTGTACAAATGCCTGCAGGGGTTGCTGCAAGTGTGCCTTATGGTATTAATAGCTGGCATTACAATACAGTAGCGCAAAAAGAGCTGAATAATCGCTGTGGTTTTATGCCACGAGGTAAGGTATTGGGTGGCTCAAGCTCTATTAATGCCATGGTGTATATTAGAGGCAATAAATACGATTACGATCAGTGGGCGGCCAATGGCAATAGTGGCTGGGATTATGACAGTTTATTACCCTACTTTATAAAAGCCGAAAACAATAAAACATTTACCAATAGTGAGTTACATGGCACACAAGGGCCACTTCACGTACAAGAATTGAATGAGCCAAGCCCAGTAAATCAATGTTTTTTAAATGCCTGCGTTGAGCAAGGGGTGAGTTTAAATAACGATATAAATGCAACCGAGCAGCAAGGTGCTAGGCTTTCACAGGTTACGCAACATAATGGAGAGCGTTGCAGCGCAGCTAAAGCGTACTTAACTCCTCATTTAAAACGTGCAAACTTAACCGTATTAACCAATAGCCATGTAAATAAAGTAATAATAAACAATAATATGGCGCAAGGTGTACAAATTGAACGTAATAAACAGGTGGTTAATTTATACGCCAATAACGAAGTGATCCTCAGTGCCGGGGCAATTAATTCGCCGCAACTATTAATGCTTTCAGGAGTTGGCCCCAGCAACCATTTACTCGCACATAATATTAAGGTGATAGTACCATTAGAAGGGGTGGGGGCTAACTTACACGACCACCTTACAGTGGTGCCTTTGTATAGAGCAAAAACCAGTAAAGGCACGTTTGGCTTGAGTATCCCAGGGGCTGCTAGGGTGTTAAAAGGTTGTATAGATTGGTTTAGTAAGCGCCAAGGGTGCTTAACTACTAACTTTGCAGAATCGCATGCATTTATTAAGTTATTTGATGACTCCCCCGCGCCAGACGTACAGCTAGAGTTTGTGCTGGGTTTAGTGGATGATCACAGCCGAAAATTACACACCGGCCATGGTTACAGTATTCATAGTAGTATTATGCGCCCTAAAAGCCGCGGTGCTGTTAAGTTAGCCGATAGTGATCCGCGCAGCGCGCCGTTAATCGATCCTAATTATTTAAGCCATCCCGACGATATAAAAGTGATGTTACAGGGCCTTAAAAAAACACTACAAATAATGCAAAGCAGTGCATTTGATGCCATTCGTGGTGACATGGTTTACCCGCTTGATATAAATAACGATGAGCAATTGATTGAATTTATTCGTCAAACGGCTGATACCGAATACCATCCGGTAGGCACCTGTAAAATGGGTAATGATCCACTTGCAGTGGTTGACAATGAGCTGCGAGTTTACGCTATACAAGGGCTACGTGTAGTAGACGCCTCAATTATGCCCAGCATAATAACCGGTAACACCAATGCTGCGGTTATTGCTATTGCTGAAAAAGCGGCCGATTTAATTAAGCAGGCTAATCCTTAAATTAAGCGTTAAGCATAAAAGGCATTAAGCCATTGTTGCCAGTCGTGTTCTAGGCGCAGCATTTGCTGATGCTTTTTGGCATTTAAGTGTTTGTTTTCGTCCTCGGTTGCCATATAAGGGCCAACACGACAAAGTGGGCAGTGATTTGGGGTTAAATAATGCGGCAAAGTAAGATGGCAGCTTAACTCGCTATGCTGTTTTGGGCTAAATACATAGGTAATACCGCTGGTGTCTTTTACGTGTTTATCACGGTCAACATTGCGAATTTTATAACCAGCAAAGCGGCTAATATCAAACGGCATTTGCCCTAAATACTCAGCGTTTAAATGTGCATTTAAACTGCCTTCTATATTCCACTCCCGATAAGGCTTTACGTCTTTTGAAGTGATATAGCACAGCATTGGGCCATTGGGGTTAAGTGCATACTCGTTAGCGTATTTTATAAATTGGTGCAGTAAAGCACGATTAAATACGTTCATACTGGTTTGTTGAGTATTGTTTTCAAACGCTTCGCGGCCCACAAAGGCAGGAACAAGCGGAAATTGAAAAATAACCACATCAAAGCTATGTAAGTTAACGTTTAGGTTTTGCCAGCACTGGGGTTTTGTAACATCAAAGCTATTAAGTACGGTTACCTTATTGGCTTTTAATGTGCTTAGTGCATTGTCTTGGTATTTATACTCAATAGTGGCTGTGTCATCAAACGTAGAGGCAACCAATAAGCTCGGCTTTAGGTGCTGATGCAGCGCGTTAGAAAACGATAAATCGCCATCGCCCACAGTGAGTATTTTCCATTTGGGATTTAGGTACATAAGTTATTTAACCTGGACTCTGGTTAAGAGATTTACTAACGTATTGAATCATATTTATATTTAATTTTATTTTCTCTAGCCAGAGGTTTTCAGTGAAAACAAGGCGAATTTACGCGTCAATAGCTGGCCTATTGCAAGTAAATTCAACGCAGTTAGCGCTGAAAATAGCTGCTTGAGATCAGGTTATTTAGTATTTTTATCGCTATTTGCAATGATAACGTCGGCGTTATTATTTAGCGCTTGTTGCTCATATAAACGCAGCATGGCTAAACGTGTTTTTAACCCTTCAATAGCCACTTGCTTAAGTATAAGGTTAAAGGTAATTAAAATTGCGAACATAATATGAATAGGGCCATGGGTAAAGCCAGCGTCTATGTCGTAAATAGATAAGCCAAACAAAACAAATAATACCACCATAAGTATTTCAATGAGTTGATTAGAATAAAAGCTCAGACGGCCTTCACTTTTATGATCTTTTTTTATACTAATGGCACAAAAAAATGGAATAACTTTAATTTTAAATACCGCTTTTTTTTCTACGTAGTTTTCGCCAAGCGTATTAAGTTGCTGGCGCAATTGGTCAATCATGGTGTGCCCTTAAGCGCAATAGTTTAAATTAGTTAGGGTAAATGCTCATACCAATAGTAAATATATGGCATACAAACACGACAGAGGTAAGTACAAAACGCATTTTTTGATAATCTTTATGGTAACTTTGCCATTGCGGTGAGGCTTTTTCAAAAATAAGCACCAACCAAAAGCTTACCGCTAACCACGCAAGCGCCCATTCAACTGGTAAAAATGATAAAAACGGTACAGGTATAACTACAATAACTGCTTTTATAGCATTACTGTAACTTTGCTCACCAGCGCGCCATAAGTTACCCGCCATAAAGGCTAAAATAGCAATGCTGTAAAAAGTAAAAAACTCTAAGTTTACACTGTTACTGCCAAACATTAGTGGCCAACCAACACAGCCTAAAAATGGGAGCAAGCCCAAGTAGCCTAGTTGTATGTGGTTAATAAATTTTTCCATAACAGCGCGCCTCGTTTATATGGTGAGTATTTAGCGCGGCTATTGTAACAGTATTACTAATAGCTACCTTAAAAAATTGCGTATAAAAGTAATTTGCCAAACCACCATCTTAAAAACTGATTGAATCAATCTAAACAATCAATTTTATTTAAATCTTCATTAGTCTTATAGTATTAATCAAGCCAACGCAGAAGGTCGTTTAAAACGATAGCGTTGATTACTTTTTAAATACATTAAACATAAATGAGGAAATACCATGAGCATTTCATTAATCAACACAAAATTACAACCATTCAATGCAACCGCTTACCACAACGGCGACTTTGTAGAATTATCTGAAAAAGACGTACTTGGTAAATGGTCTATTTTCTTCTTTTACCCAGCTGATTTCACTTTTGTATGTCCAACTGAACTTGGCGACATGGCAGATTATTACGCACAATTACAAGAAATGGGCGTAGAAGTTTATTCAGTATCTACCGATACTCATTTTACTCACAAAGCATGGCACGACACGTCAGACACAATAGGTAAAATTACTTACCCTATGATTGGCGACCCAACAGGGCGTATTACACGTAGCTTTGGCGTAATGATCGAAGAAGAAGGCTTAGCACTTCGCGGAACATTTGTAATGAACCCAGAAGGCGAAATTAAAATTATCGAAACTCACGATTTAGGGATTGGCCGTAGCGCTAAAGAACTTGTTCGTAAAGTACAAGCTGCACAATACATTGCAACGCACGACGGTGAAGTTTGCCCTGCATCTTGGCAGCCAGGTGAAGACACACTTGCACCTTCACTAGACCTAGTTGGTAAAATCTAAGTACTCGATTTACCTAGTAAGGGCAGGTAACTGCCCTTAAATCAATAAACATCCGTTTGTTGGTGCCTCCTATTTCAATATACTTGTTTAAGCACATGCATTATTTGGCATGGGAGGCTTGCTGTTTAAATTTTCTAAAAGGGTTAAGCCATGTTAGATAACAACATAAAAAATCAATTAAAAAGCCATTTTGAATCGCTTACTCAACCTGTTGAGCTGCTTATCGCCTTGGACGACAGCAAAAAATCAACAGAAGTAGCAAGCTTAGCAAACGATTTAGCCTCACTAAGCGATAAATTTACGGTAATAAACAACCCAGACACAAGCGCGCGTCGTCCGTCAATGGTTGTACATTCACCTATTAAAAACACCCACATTACGTTTGCGGGTGTACCTATGGGCCACGAATTCACTAGTTTAGTGTTAGCGCTATTGCACACTGGCGGGCATGCCAGTAAAGCAAAAGCCGAGGACATTGAACAAATAAAGTCGCTCGACCAAGCGCTTAATTTTGAAGTGTATATAAGCTTAAGTTGTCAAACCTGCCCACAAGTAGTGCAGGCTTTAAATACAATGGCAGCAACTAATAATAAAATTAAAGCCACCATGATAGATGGCGCGTTATTTCAAGGCGAAGTAGAAGAGCGCAACATTTTAGCTGTACCGGCTGTTTATTTAAATGGGGAACCATTTAGCCAAGGTGCACTAAGCCTAACCGACATACTCAATAAAGTAGATAGCAAAGGTGCACAGCGCCAAGCTGAGTCGTTAAGTAAAAAAGAAAAGTTTGACGTGTTAGTTATTGGTGGTGGGCCTGCGGGTGCATCGGCTGCTATTTACTCAGCACGAAAAGGGTTAAACACCGGTATTGTTGCAGATAGATTTGGCGGACAAGTAGCCGATACTTTAGCAATCGAAAACTTTATTTCGATTAAAGCCACCGAAGGGCCAAAACTGGTAGCACAACTAGAAGAGCACGTTAAAGAATACGATGTAGATGTAATGCATAATCAACGCGCAGCTAAGCTTAGTCGCAATAATAGTGGTTACGAAATTACTCTAGAAAACGGCGCGGTACTGAGTGCTAAGTCGCTGGTACTGGCAACAGGCGCACGCTGGCGCGAAATGAACGTGACTGGCGAGCAACAATATCGTGGCCACGGTGTGGCATATTGCCCACATTGCGATGGGCCCTTATTTAAAGGCAAACCGGTTGCGGTAATTGGTGGCGGTAATTCAGGTATAGAAGCCGCGATTGATTTAGCCAATATTGTAGAGCATGTAACGGTACTTGAATTTGCCGATACATTACGTGCCGACGAAGTACTTATTCGCAAAGCTAGCAGTATGGCTAATATTACTATTATTAAAAGTGCACAAACAACCGAAGTACTCGGCGATGGCAAAAAAGTAACCGGTTTAACTTACACCGACCGCGTAAGTGGCGACAGTAAGCAGCTCACTCTTGCGGGCATATTTGTACAAATTGGTTTAATACCAAATACAGAATGGCTAAAAGACAGCGAGCTTGAACTGAGCAAATTTGGTGAGATTTTAATTGATGCCAAAGGCGCAACATCACTCCCAGGCGTTTATGGTGCGGGGGATGCAACCAATACGCCATTTAAGCAAATAATAATTGCTATGGGCAGTGGTGCAACAGCCAGTTTAGGTGCGTTTGATTACTTAATTCGCCACAGCGATGAAACAGAGCAAGCTTAATTTAGTTAATCTGCATCAGGTTAGTTAAAAAACGTCTCTTGATATAACAGCAAAAATACACCCATAGCTGTTTGTTCACCCAAGCCGCCCTTCTCCAAAGGCGGCTTTTTTTATATTTAATTTAGGGGTTAAATAAACACTGATTATTTTTGTTTTTTAACATGCAGCGTTTATAAGCTGTATGTTACTTAACCCTGGTAATGCCGACTATTATACACACAGCTCCACCGATCATACCGGCCCATGCTTCCATTGGCGTGTCGCCACTTAGCGCGCGGCTAACTTGTGAGCCAGCTGCTTCATAAACATCATACCCCCAAATAGCCAACGCAACGCCAATAATAATAAGCACAATACCAATCACTTTGTTATTCATAATAGATCCTTACTTTTTAGAGTGTTAGTTAAAAATACTTAGTAAATATACTAGTTAAATAATAGTAAATAAGCTAACGCAATTTATGATTATTTAATAGGTTGAATTTGGTGTGTACTCTGGATTTATATCGCCGCCTACTTCCTCAGGATCTACATCGTTTATGAGGAGTGTTTCGCGCACGGCTTCAATATGATCAAGTACGGTTTGATAACGCTCGCCGTACTCGTATTTAGTCACCTCGATTGCTTTAGGCATGTAGGTAAATGCTATTTTAAGTGCGTGGAGGGCTTCTTGATTTATTTTTTCGTTCATTATTTTCTCTCTTAAAAATGTTTTAAACGTAAGCTATGGTTAATAAAATAACACCAAATACAATGCGGTAAATACCAAAACTTACAAAAGTAAAGTTTTCTAAAAAGCGGATAAATAATTTAATTGTAAAATAGGCCACTATAAAAGAGGTAACAAAGCCTACAGCAAGGGCGGTTAAATCGTCAAAAGTAAATAAGTCATAATGCTTTAGCAAATCATACCCAGACGCTGCAGCAAGTACAGGTAAGCCAAGTAAAAATGAAAACTCTGCACTGGCTTTGCGGTTTAAGCCACACAACATAGCACCTACAATAGAGCTACCCGCACGGCTAGTACCAGGAATAAGTGCAAATACTTGGGCTATACCAATCCATATTGCTTGCTTATAAGTCACTTGAGTAACATCGGTAGTGGTGCAGTTTTGTTCTTTATAATTGCGCTCTAGCAGTAAAAAAATCACCCCACCAACAATAAACATTACTCCCACAACAGGTACGTTAAATAGTGCTTTTATTACGTCACTAAAAATGAAAGCAATAATGCCTAACGGAATAAATGCGATGGCTACTTTTATCCATAAGTTAAGATGTTTTGGAGTGAACTTATCTTTATAGTTGGCTAGTACCGCTAAAATGGCGGCTAATTGAATAATTACGCCGAATGCTTGATTAGTAGCCGTTGCTTCTATACCCAACCATTGCGCTGCTACAATAATATGCCCGGTTGACGAAATAGGTAAAAACTCAGTAATACCTTCAATAATACCTAAAATAATTGCGTTAAAAATGTCCACGTTCAATGTGTTCCTAAATACTTAATAAAAAATACAATGGGAGTTGCTAATGCTCATAATATTTCATGAGAAACAATACATAGCTCACTTATCAAAATTCCGCCATAGGATAAGAGCTTATTAACAATATCTAAAGTGTTTTAATGTTTATTTAAAATAAAGGGCAGTAATTTTAAATAATACAAAGTTAGTTTTGAATTAAGCTAAAAATGCTTTTGCGGCGTCTACACCCATTTGGTAGCCAGTGTTAAGGGTTGCAAGCTTTTTAGTGGTACGGCCCACTTTAAAATTAACTGGTGGCGCTATAATATTTACCCGGCAATCAGCGGGTGGGTTATTAATAAAATCAATACTTTGGTTATAAACATCGGCTCTGGTGAGGGTTGTGTTAATAAGTGCCGGGTAGTTTTTATATATTTTTTTAGTTAACCATGGTGCTTTACTTGGCCTTTTACGATAACCCAAAGGCTGAGATAAAATAACGGTTATTTCACGTGCACCCATTTCATACGCTTTTATAACGGGAATAGAGTCGGCTACGCCGCCATCGGTCATGGCTATATTATTAATTATTGGATAGTCGCGATACGCAATAGGAATAGCACAAGACGCTTTTAATTGCTCGACCATATCGCTGCTGGTGGCTTTTAAGTAATGGGCTTTACCCGATTCGATAGCCGTAGTAACAATATAAAAGTCTGCCGGGTTTTGCGCAAACACTTCGGTGTTTAGCCGTATTTCACGAATGGTTTCTTGCCATAGCCAGTCTAAATCAAATAAATGGCCACCCTTTATAAAGCGCGCAAGATTAATAAACTCAGGACGACATGAATAGTCGGTGATCACTTTGTAATTGCGCATTGGTTGCTTGCATAAATAGGCGGCTACATTTGTAGCCCCTGCAGATACGCCAAAATAACGTGCAAATGGTTGATAGTTTTGTTTTAAAAACTCATCGAGTACACCGGCTGCAAAAATACCGCGCATTGCACCCCCTTCAACAACCAAAGTGTGTTTATGTTGATTTGTCATAACGATATATTCCTTACATCATTTTTTAATGCTATCAACTTAGTTAGCAAAGTGCGAGGGAGGAGGTAGGCGATTATTTATTATAAATACTCAACAAAATAAACGGGCAGTGTTTAATTGCCCGTTTATTGTTATTTTAACTGTTTAGAAAAATATAATTGCTGTAGGTTTTTAAATGCTTTGAACCCACATTACACCAACTTCTTTTTTAGTTACTTTAACTTGCGTACCGGCGCTAATGGGCTGTTTGCTTTTAAGTTGCCAGCTAATGCCAGAATACTGATGAGTACTTAACCCTTCAATAGTCACATCTTGGTTAAGTACAAAAGTCAGCTCTGCAAAGTCGCTATTAACTGGTTTACGCTCAACATTATTTTGCATCCGCTTTAGGGGCTTCCAAAGCAATATAGAAATTGCAGCTGTTATTAGAGTATTACTCCAAAGCGCAGTAGTCATAGAGTCGGCTAATATTCCCATACTCATGAGCAGCCCGGTTATAAATAACGATAAGCCAAAAAATAACAATATAAAGGTAGAGAGCCCCAATACGGCTACTTCTATGATCAGCGCAAGAACCCCAAGTACCATTAAGGTTTGTGGTAAATTTTGGGTAATAAATTCCATACCGACTCCTTTATTTAGTTATTAGCCTTGATGCTTTTTATTTAAGCTATTAATAATGGCCATACCTTGTGCAACCATTGAGCTTGCATCGGTGGCATTATCAGGAAGCAATACAATTGATGACTCTCTGGCAATGGCTTCTTTTGCAGCTATTGCTTTAGTTGCTAAATCAAGTTGGATTGCTTTTTGACCTTGCTCTGTATCGGCAGCTTCACCCACTTTACGCAGTGCTTCGGCTTGTGCTTCGGCAACTGCAATAATTGCTTTAGCTTCACCTTCTGCGCGTAAAATTTGTTCTGCCTTTTCACCTTCAGCACCTAATACCTGTGCTTGTTTACGCCCTTCGGCCACATTGATATTGGCTTGACGGTCACCTTCAGATTCAAGTATTTGTGCGCGTTTAACTCGCTCTGCTTTCATTTGTGCTTCCATCGCTTCCATTACAGATTGTGGTGGCACAATATCTTTTATTTCGTAACGTAATACTTGAATGCCCCAAGGCTCTGCCGCTTGGTTGATAGAAGTTACAATATTAGTGTTCAGTACGTCACGCTCTTCAAAAGTTTTATCTAATTCCATTTTACCAAGCTCAGAACGCATGGTTGTTTGCGAAAGCTGAGTTACAGCAAATATGTAATCATCAACGCCGTAGGTTGCTTTATATGGGTCAAGCACACGGAAATACAAAACACCATCTACAGTAAGCGAAATATTATCTTTAGTGATTGCCGACTGTGAAGGCACGTCTTGTGCTTGTTCTTTTAAACTGCGATCTGCAGCAATACGATCAATAAATGGGATGATAAAGTTTAAACCTGCTTCTTTAGTTGATTGATACTTACCAAAGCGTTCTATTAACCAAGCGCGGTTTTGTGGTACAAATTTGACACTACTTTTTAGCAGTACTAAAACAAAAATGAGTAAAAATGCTTCAACGGTAAATATTGTATTGAGCACTTGTGCAATCGGGTCCATGTAAATATTCCTTCTAATAATAAAGAGTTAACAAGTTGAATTGTTAGTGTTGTTTATAATTTCAACCTTGCTAGAGTAACATTGCTGGTATGATTTCACTATAAAATAGTCAGGGTCTGTTGATCTTTCAAGGTTAAATTTGCAGCAGTGTGTTTGGTATTTAGGCAAGGCAGAGCCTATGTGGTGTGGTTATTCCCCATAAATAGGCGATAACGTAGCATCAATGCCAAACATGCGCTGCCCGAAGGGTTCTGCCTAGGGGCGATTGACTCTTTGTTGCTCGGTTTTTACTTAGCCCACTAGGTTACAAACCTCGCGCCGTGATTAAATCGCCCCTAGTTTGAACAAATTTTAATCCGCAAGGGTCAACAGATCCTTGTAAGGTGATATTCAATTACTTTCAAAAAACTGACAAATTTTATTACGGCCCGTTTCTTTAGCTTCATATAAGGCTGCATCAGCATTATTAATAATTGTTTCGGGGCGGGTGTTTTTAGTTGGATATGCGCTATAAAAGCCCACGCTAAGTGTGATTGTTTTTGCAACACTAGAGTCGCTATGTACTATGTTTAGCAGCGCTATTTTTTGTTGTAATAATAATGCAAATCGATGACACTCTGCAGACTTAAGCAAAGGCAAAATAATTGCAAATTCTTCCCCGCCATAACGCGCAGCTAAATCGCCCTCGCGCCTGCAAAGTTGATTTAGTGTTTTAGCAACTAGCTTAAGTGCGTCATCGCCTTTTTGGTGGCCATAATTGTCGTTATAGCGTTTAAAAAAGTCTATATCGCAAATAATCAAGCTAAGTGATTGCTTATTACGAGCACAACGTCGTATTTCACTTTTAAGTGTTTCATCAAAACAGCGGCGATTGGCTATATTAGTTAAACCATCAGTATTAACTAATAAACTTAATTTTTGATTAGCAGTAATAAGTTGTTGCTGGGCTAGTTGCAGCTTTTTTTGTAATCTATATTTTTTAATGCGTTGGCAATTATTTCGCCCACTAATTTTATTCTGATCAGATCAATGTGTGTCCATGCGCGCTTAAAATTAACACAGTCACAGCCTATAAAACCAATAAGCTCTTTATCAAAAAGGAGCCCTATGCATAAAACAGATTGTATTTTTTGTATCTGAAACTCAACTTTTTCAGCGTTTGCTGCTTGAGGTAATTTTAAAACATCGTTTACCTGAAACAAATGCGTAGCGTTCATTACTTCAAAAAAGTAGGGTAGCTCGGTTTTTGGCACATTTTGTAATCTTTGTTTGAAAGGTTCAATGCCTTCATTCACCCATTCGTGGGTGTTAGTAATGGTTTCGTTGTCGGTATTAAATTCAAATAAATAACTGCGATCGGCAGCAAATGCAGTGCCAATGGCTTTTAACGCAAAATTAATATGCAAATCTATATCATCATTTTGTATGTCGATTAAGTCTGTTGATATTTCAGAAATAACCCGATCAAAATTATAGAGCTCAATTACATCTCTTTTTAAAGGCTCTAAACACAACATAGAAACAGAATCAGATAATTGGGTAAGGGCGATATTTAACGGCATGCTTTGTTGTTGTTTTTTTAGCTGTATATTAGCGCTAGTTTTTGAATCGAATAATGACTCAATAGCAATATGTTTATTATTATGCACGCTCAGGAGGGTGACAGCATTAAATGCAGTGCTATCTAAATTGTCGCAATGCTTTAAATCAAATAAAGTTTGCGCCGCAGTATTAACACAATAAGTATTATTTTTATTGTCGTATAATAAAATAGCTAAACTGAGTTTATTTAAAACCTGCCACAATTTTAGTATTGAGTCATCACTCACTTGTTTCTCCAAGCTAAACATTAAACGTTATTATTTTTATAATATATTGTTATTTTTATACCTTTTTAAATACTTTTAGTACAGAAGTTTCTATTTTCCCAATTTTTTAGTGCGTTTATTAGGTTTACGTATTATAATTGATACTGTATATCATTACGTATTCCCCGTTGAGCTTTTTCGAAGCTTACTTTGTTTTAAGTATAGGTACTTAAGTATTTCATGACCGAAATAACGACACATAAAGCTTCCCGTCGCCGTTTATTAATTGCTTTGGCGATCACCTGCTCTTTTATGGTTATTCAATTAATAGGCGCATATTACGCCAACTCACTAGCAGTATTAGCCGATGCAGGGCACTTGTTTGTTCATAACAGCTCTTTATTTATTGCTTTAATTGCCTCGAGCTTGGCGATTCACTTTGCTAAAACCTATAACGATGGCTATCAGCGTGCTGAGTTAGTAGGAGGCCTTATAAATGGCTTTTTATATTTAGCAATTAGCTTGGTTATATTGTATGAAGGTGGCGAGCGTTTTATGCACCATCATGAAGGCAACGAACTTGAAATAAATAGCTTTTTAATGTCGGCCATTGCCGCGCTTGGTTTTTTGTTTCATGGTGCCGCTGCTTGGGTGTTATATAAAGGCCGTAAAGCGAGTATTAATGTATATGCGGTGTTTTTACACTCGTTTTTTGACATTATATCTACTATTTCTACTTTTATAGCCGGAGTGTTAATTTACCTGACTGGTTGGGATATTATCGATATTTTATCGAGCATGTTAATTGCTTCATTCGTTTTATTCACCGGTATTAAGGTTATTATAAGTTGCGTTAAAGGGCTGTACATAAATAAAGATAAACTCCCTAAAGTAGCTAAAGTTGAGCAAGCAATTACCACAATTCAGCATGTAAAAAATGTGCATAATGTAACTGTAGTACGAAAAGATAAAACGGTAATAGTGGGTGCGCATATAGTGCTAAAAAAACACTGCACCATTGAAAAACACGATAAAGCATGTCGCTTAAAGGTCGAAAACCTGTTGCGTTCAAAATTTAATGTAACAAATAGTGTGTTACAAATTGAAAGTAGTTGCAGTAGTGTTAATTAAACTTGGCAAATTGCAGCATATGGCTTAGTTTAAGCTATATGTAAATAATAGCTGTTGTAGGAACAAATTGAATCAACAGCAATTTATTGGAATCTAATTATGCCTTTACTAGCAAGTAAGCATCGCTACTTTAACTTTATTGTGTCGTGTTTATTTGGTATTACCGCTGCTTTTGTAAATACCCTACCAATCTTATTTATTAATAGTTCTGAGTTTTTATTAGGGCAATTTTTTGTTCTTTTAAGCTTATTATTATTTGGCTGGCGCTATTCGTTAGTTGTGTTTACTTTAAGCACCCTAGGCATATTTTATCGTTGGGGGCATGCTTGGCCTTCAATCGTTTTTGGTTTAGAAATACTATGGGTGTACTTTTTTTGTCTGCGCTATTCTAGGCCTTTATTTTTTAGAGGAATGCTGTTTTGGCTTGTAGTAGCAATGCCATTACTGTGGGGGTTTGGGCATTACTTTCTTAATATTAGCTTTTTACCTTTGGTTACTGCGTTTGCTAAATATTGTTTAAATGCCGCCATTTATTTATGCGTAATTGATTTATTTAGTTTCTTTTTTAATCGCCATTCTTGGTCTCGCCATTATGGTTCTTTGTATAAAATCCTTAATTATATTGTAACTTTGCTCGTTATTTTAGTGGTAGTGCTTACCTCAATTGTGCTTATTAATAACCATTACTCTAGGGTTGAATACGAAATAAACGCACAACTAAACGAAAAGTCCCAACAAATAGCGCAAAGCCTAGATTTATATTTAGAAAACCATCGCAAAGCAGTAATACTGACCGCACAAAATATTAGCGTAGGGCATAGCCCACAAAGTGCTATTGAGCTTTTAGGGAAGTTATATCCTGGGTTTATAACTGCTATAAGTACCGATGAACTTGCTAACGTAAATTACTTTTATCCCACAACGTCAAAAACACAGCAGTTAAAAGGTAAGGCTGTTGCTAATGTTGCTGATCGCGATTATTTTTACCAAGCAATTGATTCTCAAAATGGATTTATTTCTGGTGTTTTTAAAGGAAGAGGGTTTGGACAGCAATCAATAGTGGCAATATCGGCCCCTGTTTATAATAACCAGCAATTTAAGGGGGTAGTAGAGGGCTCATTGTTATTTGAAAACTTTAGTGATTTACAACCTACCTTATTTAAGCGCCAAGCCGACTTAATTATATTAGATAAAAGCAATCAGGTAGTATTTTCAACCTTAAATGACTTTAAGCAGATGCAAACCCTTAGCAAACAAGATGTAGTTGCGCTGCAAAGCCTTAAACAAACAAGCGCATTTACAGCAACAAACGCGCAGCAATATTATTCAAAAGACACTACATCGGCATTAAATCATTGGCGTATTTTCACATTAATGAATAAAAAGTATGCCAATAATGTTGCAGCCCAAGCGTGGGGGCAATCTCTGGTGTTGATCTTATTTATAATTGTACTAACCAGTGTTTTTATTACGCAGCTAAGTAAGTGGTTAGTAACGCCGATAATAAAGTTAACCGAGCAAATAGATAACTTCGAAACCGATGAACAAACAGTAGGGTTAGTTTCGCATACTAATACCTGGTACGAGGTTGAAAAGTTACAACAACAGTTTGCAAGTTTAGCCCTTAAGATGACTAATAACTTTAATAAGTTACGCACCGCAAACAGTAAAAATGAAGCGTTGAATAATCAGCTTAAAAACTTTAATTTAAAGCTTGAGCAACAAGTTAAAGATAAAACAGAAGAGCTAATTAAAGCTGTAGGGGTTGCTAATAAAGCAAATAAAACTAAGTCATTATTTTTGGCCAATATGAGTCACGAAATTCGCACTCCGCTTAATGGTATTTTGGGCATGACTCAGTTGCTAATAAAAAATTCTAAAATTGCTGCCGATGAACAAAATGAGCTGCAAATGATCCAACAAAGTGCCCATAACTTACTGCTTATTTTAAATGAGATACTCGACTTTTCTAAAATAGAAGCTAATGCGTTAAAGTTAGATGTGCAACCAACTGAAATTAAAAAACTAATACGCCAATTAGCCACTGTTTTTGATAACTCGGGATTAAGCGCTAACGTTACATTTAAGCTAACTATTGCTCCAGAATTACCGCCATTTATAGCGTTAGACTCACTACGCTTTTCTCAAGTTATCAACAATATACTCAGTAATGCGGGTAAATTTACTGACACTGGTTTAATTACTATGGATTGCTTTGTAGAGGATAATTGTTTGTTCATTAAAATTACCGATACTGGTATTGGTATTTCTGCGCTGCAACAACAAAATTTATTTATAGAATTTACACAAGCTGATGTTTCCACTACCCGAAAATATGGCGGCACTGGACTTGGGCTAACAATTAGTAAACGATTAATTGAGCTGATGGGCGGCTCGCTTACCCTGCGCAGTGAAGAAGGGGTAGGAAGCTGTTTTAAAATAAAAATCCCACTCATTCTAAGCCAGGCTCCAGTTAAGGAGATAGCCGACAGTTCTGTTCCTGATTTAGCAGCAAAACGTATTTTAATCGTAGAGGATAATCCAATTAATCAAATAGTAATCACCAAAATGATGATTGCAACGGGATGCGAGATAAAAACGGCAAACGATGGCCTTGAAGCGTTACATTGCTTAGAAAGCTACCCCGCAGATTTGATTTTAATGGATTGCCAAATGCCCAATATGGATGGCTATCAATGCACACAAAAAATACGCAAAATGCCAAATGATTGTAAAAACGTATTAATTTTAGCTATTACTGCCAATGCGTTTGCCGAAGATAAAGAAAAATGCTTAAACGCCGGTATGAATGACTTTATAGCCAAACCCATCAATAAAAATGAGTTGTATCAGTGTATTAATAACTTATTTAAGCCTAGTTGAACAATACTAACAGCGAGCAGAGTAGCTTTGTTTTGGTGTTCGTATTAGAGTGAGCTAGTTACAAGCAGTTAACACTAAACAGGACAGTGGAGGAAGTATGAGCAAAATGAGTAATGTGGATGCTTTACGCAGTGTGTTATTAATTATTGATATACAAACGAAACTTGAGCCAGCCATAGCTGACTTTAGCGCTATTTTGAAGTGCTCATTACAGTTATCGCAAGCCAGCTTAGTGCACAAAATACCGACCCTTATTACAGAGCAATATAAAAAAGGTTTGGGCGCAACCAATCAAACCTTACAGGATGCTTTGCCACAAGCAGATTATTTTCATAAAACCCACTTTAGTGCCTGTGCAGAGCCCGGGTTTTTAGCGCAACTCGCTAAGTATACTCGCCCGCAAGTCGTGGTTATTGGTACCGAAGCGCATGTTTGTGTGTTGCAAACATGCTTAGATTTATTGCAGTACGGCTATGAGGTGATCATTGCAGTTGATGCGATAGGTTCACGTAACGACAATCACAAAATAATTGCTACTGAGCAACTACGCCAAGCAGGTGCGATCATTTCCAGTACCGAGAGCATTATTTTTCAATGGACCAAGCAAGCAGCAACACCTAACTTTAAAAAAATATTACCTATTATTAAATAGCCGGCTTTGTTTGAGCTTAAACTTATTAGCTTGAGTAAATAACAATTAACTAGGTAAATATATTTAAACAAAGTAATTAACTTGTTTGCTTTGTTAAGTATAATATTTCAGCATTTTTTTGCTTGTTAGGGGTAACTGATGAACTTTTTTAAACTTTAATACGTATTACCTCGCTTAATTTTATTAAAAAACTTAATTTAAGGCTACTATGTCTAGTGTTGCGCGTTTATTTACGGTTATTTTTAGCCTTTTATTTATAGAATCAATAGGTGTTGGTTTATATTTTGGCACATTGAGCGAGGCCTTTATTGTTGGCTTACCACTTTGTTTATTACCTATTTGGTTATTAAAAACCCAACCTAATAGTGCTTTAACGCCCCACGTTGTCGCTGCAGCCATTATGATGTTTTCTTTTTTACATATTCAACAAACCTATGGTTTGATTGAAGTGCATTTTGAAATATTTATTTTAATGGCGATGTTAATTATGTTTGTACAATGGCGTGTTTTTATAACTGCTATTGTGTTTGTTGCTGTACATCACTTATCGTTTTATTACCTACAAACTCAAAACACAGGTTTTTACGTGTTTGATCCAGATAGGCTTGCCTTTACAACAGTGCTAATACACGCAGGTTATGCCATTGTTGAAGTGTTTGTTGCAGGCTATATTGCTAAAACATTGCAGCGCGAACGTAGTGCTGGGCTATCGTTAAGCTCAGCGACAGAGCAAATAATGCAAGACCCTAATCATATTAAACTTTCTTTACGTGCTGATGATCAAAAAAGCCAAGCGGTAGCCGGCTTTAATACCTTATTAGAGTATTTGTCAGATGTAATTAAACAAGTAAAAACTCAATCAGAGTCATTAAAGGTAAGCTCACAAGAGCTGATCCAAGTGCACGATGAGTTAACCGAAGGTGCAGATCAGCGCATCCAACAAACCGACGATATTGCAAGCTCTGGTGCGCAAGTTGCTCATGGTTTTAAACTTGTTGAGCAAGAAAGTGAAGTATTAAAGCACCAAGTAGATAATATTACTCAAGCAGCAACCAATGCCTTGCAAGAAGTGTCACAAACAGACAGTAAAAGTAGAGAGCTATTAACACTACTTAATCATACTGAAGAGCAAATAAATCATCTTGTTGGTGCAGGCGATGTAATATCGGGTTTACTTAATGAAATATCGGGAATCGCAGATCAAACTAACTTACTGGCTTTAAATGCCGCAATTGAAGCCGCTAGAGCCGGAGAGCATGGTCGTGGCTTTGCTGTTGTCGCATCAGAAGTGCGCTCACTTGCTACTAATAGCCAAGCAACTACGGCTAAAATAGCCGCTACCTTAAAAGACTTGGTTAGCAATAGCCGCACATCTACTCAGTCTATGAGCCAATGTGTTGATTTTGTAGTCGACTTAACAAAAATAAGCACCACGATGAAAGAAAACATTTCATCTATGAGTGAACAAATTAAAGCGGTATCAAGCAGTACTAGCTCAGTGGCTCAAGTAGTTGCCGAGCAAGCGGGTAATACGGCGCAAATAGCACTAAGCACAGACAAAATGCGCCAAAACCAATATCAAGACACAAAAATAGTTAAGCAGTTAACAGCTAAAGTACAGTTAATTGACGTAAGTATTGATGTATTAGAGCAAAGTATTGCAAAATTTAAGTAAGTCGAATTACTTTATTGTAGGGGTTGTTGCCGCGTGGTTTATACTGGTTGTGACTGGGCTGGTGTACTTTCAGCTTGGGCAACTAAAGCCGTTTGATGAATCGCAAATGCTAAAGCAACAAAATTGGTTTGAGCAATTTAAACAACAGTTAGTGGTTAGTAATACCGTGGCATCGCTTGTTATTATTACAGAGCAAAATTGCGGTTGTACTAAGCAAGCACAAGCGCACATTACGACGTTGCAAGCATTTGCAAAAAGTAAAGGACTTGCCGTGCAAGAGTTGCAACTTACACAACAACTTAAGCAAGCCATTCCAGCAACCCCTGCTGCTGTAATTATTGATAAAAATGGGGACTTTGTTTATGCCGGGCCGCTATCCGAAGGACTAGCGTGCTCGCAAGGAAGCGGTTTTGTAGAAACTGTTATTAGTAACTTAACAGCTGGGTTTAATTCACAGTTATTAATTGCTGACACTAAAGGCTGCTATTGCGTTACGAGTACATAGGCAAAGCTTTTATTTATATAGAATAATCAATTGCAAATGAGAGTGGTTAGCATTAACATGCGTTCACTGTATTATTGTTAGTTATCTCTCATGAAATTTACTCTTTTATCTATCGCAATCTCATCAATTATATTTAATTCTGCCAGTGTATTTGCCGCCGAAGAAGCTGAACAATCAACAACAGCACCGCCCTCAACAATACCGCTCAATAGCGCAACGGCTCAGAATAATATTGAAAAAATAGAAGTAGTAGGCCGTGCTTTTTCGTTATATAGGCCAACCGAGTCAGCATTTGGTACCCGTACAGATACCCCCTTAGAAAAAATACCTCAATCGATTCAAATATTACCGCAAGCGTTAATTAGTGACCAAGCAGCACGTCAAATTACTGATTTATATAGTAACATTGCAGGCGTTAATGGCTTTAGCTATTCGGGCGTAACATTTAGAGGCTTTCGTCAAGACGAAATTTTATACGATGGTGTAAAAGGTGACCCTTTTAATGGTTTTGCCGTACCGCAGTTATTTAATATTGAGCAAGTAGCAGTGCTTAAAGGCCCAAGTGGCGCGGTTTATGGTAGTGGTAATCCAGGTGGCATTATTAACTACATGACTAAAAAACCACAATATATTGCTAAAACTACAGTAGAACTAGAGCTTGGCAATGATGACTTTTTTAGTGGTGCTTTTGAATCTACAGGCAGTGTAAACAACGAGCAAACACAAGCCTACAGAGTGGGCGTGTATAAAGAAAGCCAAAATCCGTTTAGGTATAACACCGGCGAAGACAACACCATTATCGATTTAGGTTATCGCTTTGACTTTGATAATGCGTCAAATTTAGTGCTGCAATACACTAATATAGATCAAGACTTAGCAGGAGCCCGTTTACGTGGCGTACCTGTAGATGATAACGGCGACTTTATTGCTAATCGTGAGTGGAACCATAACGAAGCAAGCGATTATCAAAAAGTGTCAGCTGATGTGTATCAGGCAACCTATAAAAATGAGTTAAATGATATATTTAGTACAGATGTAACAGCGCGTTACTTTACTAATACCGAACAGCAAAACTATCACGAACCGCGGGGCTTGTTAGATACCGATAATGACGGTGTAGTTGATTGGAGTGAACGTGAATTTAGAGATCAAGCGCGCGAAAACCAAGGTTTGAGTTTAACTGCTAATTTAATAGCACAAACAACGATTGCGAATATGGAGCATGTGTTTTTAGTAGGCGCAGATTATTATGCTGCTAAATTTGATGCTATATACCGCACCGCCAAACAAGCAAGTAAAGGCGGACCAGTACCTGGACTATCGTTAATAAATCCGCAATATGGTTTAACATCGGGCGCCGATTACGACTTACAAAGTATAACCCCACGATTTGTTAGTACTGAATCTAAAAGGCTCGGGGTTTATGTGCAAGATCAACTAGATATTACCGAAAAGTGGAATATAACAGCGGGGCTACGCTACGATCACTTTGAAGATACTGATCAGATCAGCAATACTGAGTTTTCAGATAGTGATGTTACGGTGCGTATTGGCACCAGTTATAATATTAACGATACGTTTTTTCCATATGCGCTTTATGGTACAGGCTTTTTGCCGCAAGATGCGGCAAGCCAATCTGAGTTAGTAGGTGGGCCATTCTCCCCAGAAAATAGCTATATTACAGAGTTAGGCTTGCGCACTAAATTATTTGATGACTCCTTGGCGATTAATATCGCGACCTATCAAATTGTGCGTAAAAATATTTTGCAAACAAGCTTACTACAAAATGATTCGGGTATTGACCAGCTAGAATCGCTAGGTGAAGTGCAAAGCGATGGCTTTGAGCTAGAGGTGGTTGGCGACATAACCGATAGCTGGGTAGTAACGGCCAGTTACGCGTATAACGATACCCGTATAAACGAGCAAAGCGAAGGCTTTTCAGCGCAAGCTGCTGGTTCTGATAAGTTTGCCAATGCCCCCCAAAATACTGCCGGAGTATGGACTCGCTATGACCTACCCAGCATTAACTCATCTATTGCTGCTGGCCTTGATTATGTTGATCAGCAAGTAAGTTTAGATGGCACCCATGTAAAGCCCTATACTATTTACAATATGGCCTGGAAAACTCAGTTAGAAAACTGGACGTGGCAAGTATCAATTAAAAATGTGTTTGATAAAGAGTACGCATCAAGCGGCTTTATAAATCGCACTGGGCATTTTCCGGGTGAGCCAAGACGTGTTTACTTATCGGCTAAATATCAGTTTTAATACTTAAGCTGATGTGAAATTAAAAGCCCTCGTTTATGGATAATGAGCAGAGGGCTTTTAATAATAAAAGTATTGAGCCTAAATAGTTGCTATGCCATATAGCCCTAACAGCACAAAAACACTGGCTGCAATAATTCGTACTTTATTTAAAGGAATGCGTTTTAGTAGCGCATTACCTGCATAAATAACCGGTACGTTGGCAATTAACATGCCCACAGTTGTACCAATAGTAACCCACAATACTGATTGATATTGTGCGCCAAGTAGCACAGTGGCTATTTGTGTTTTATCGCCAATTTCAGCAATAAAAAACAATACAAAAGCGACTAAAAATGCGCCATAGCGATCGTATTTATGGCTCACGGCTTCATCTTTATCAGGGATCAGCAGCCAAAGGCCAACCACAATAAAACTAATATTCACAACCCAAGGTAGGTACTCAATAGCAAAATTACCACTAAGCCAATCTCCAAACCAAGCAGATAAGCCATGATTAATAATAGTTGCGACTAATACACCTAAAATGAGTGCAATTTTATTATGAAAACGAGCAGCGAGCAGTAACGATAAAAGCTGAGTTTTATCGCCTATTTCCGCAAGGGCAACAGTGACGGTTGAGGTTAAAAATATTTCCATTACAACTACTTACAGGCGGGAGCACTAAACCAAGGCAAATAGCTATCTCCCGCCTTGAGGATAGTTATCTACCTAGGTCTCGCCGATAATGCTTGCTACAACATTACAAACTTACCACGCACGTGAGGTGCAATTATGTTGATAAGTTTACTTGTGACACCAATAATATTAAAGCGTGGTTATTGTAGCGATATACAAGGCTATAATTACTCACTTTTCCAACACGATTGATATTACTAAGCGGGCTACTCCCCTAAGAGACGCGCATTATCCCACAAACCTTTTAGATAGTAAATCTTGAACCATAGATTAAGCGCTATAAGTAATTAAAACGAATAGCTTAAGCGTACAGGTGCTCAGTGGTTGTTTTAAAAATTGAATACAGGGCCTCAACGGACATACAATTTTGGAACATATACTTTTTTAAACAGTCGCTGATTATTTTAACCTGTGTAGCACTGCTTAAAATAAGATCAAAAAATAACATAATTAACTGCAAAAAGTGTTTGATAACCATTACCATTTAGATTAGTATGCACCTACTAAATGTAATTGAGAGTGGTTTGTATTCATGTATATTTGTCTATGTCACGGTGTGACCGATAAAAAAATTGAACAAACAATTGACGATGGTGCAACAACCATGCGTGAGTTAACTAAAGAGCTTAAAGTGGGTAGCCAATGCGGTAAGTGTTGTGGTTGTACTAAAAAGATCCTTAATCGTAAGCTTATTCAAATTGCCGATATAACGGATCAAGTGGCTTAATTTAGTTAAAAATTACATTACAAAATTTAGATATAAAAAAAGCAGCTTTAAGCTGCTTTTTTTATGCGTGTTAATTACTATTACAGCTGCGACTGTAGGTAGTTTTCTAAGCCGGTATTTTCAATCAGTAATTGCTGAGTTTCTAACCAATCAATTTGCTCTTCTTGTTCATTTAAAATGTGATCAAGGGCTTCACGAGTAATATAATCTTTTTTACTTTCAGCCAGTTTAACTGCGCTACGTAACTCATCAATTGTATCAAGTTCAAAGCTCATATTGGCAGCAATCATTTCTTCGCTGTTTTCACCAATACGTAAACGGCCTAAATCTTGTAAATTTGGTAAGCCTTCTAAAAACAAAATACGCTCAATTAAACGATCGGCGTTTTTCATTTTTTGAATTGATACTTTGTAGTCTGCTTTATCTAATTTACTAAAGCCAAAATCTTTAAACATACGTGCGTGTAAAAAGTATTGGTTAATACCAACAAGCTCGTTAGCGAGTACTTTATTTAGTGCTGCAATAACGTCTTTATCGCCTTTCATACTATATACTCCTACTAAGCCATTTGTGCTTGATGATAATTTTGCGTTCCAATCTTATCAATTAAACCAAGTTGCTGTTCTAACCAGTAAACATGATCTTCTTCGGTATCAAATAATAGTTTTTCTAAAATGGCACGAGATTGATAGTCTTGTTGTTCTTCGCATATTGCGATTACGTCTTTTACGCTAGCTACTACTTCAAGCTCAAGTGTTAAGTCGTTTTGCATCATGCTTTTAACATCGGTGCCAATTAATAAATCACGACGTTTAGTCATGTTAGGCACACCTTCTAAAAATAGAATGCGTTTTATTAACCAGTCACAATGATCTTTCTCTTCTTCCATTTCGTGGTTAAGGCGCTCATAAAGTTTAGCTAATCCCCAGTCATCGTACATGCGCGAATGAATAAAATACTGGTCAATTGCTGCTAATTCGTTGGCTAACAATGTATTAAATGCGTCGATTACTTTTTGATTACCTTTCATGATAGATCACCTTAACAAGTTCAATTGCGACCAGTGTAGTGCAAACTGCAGCTATTGCAAGTTTTCTCTATAAAAATCATTATGTTACTATTGGTTTTGATTCTTATTTAAGTTTGCGTTATTACTTGGTTTGTAAGCAGTTTTTAATTTTTATAGTAGGTATTATTAATTGAGCGAGATGAGGGTTAATACACATATTTTAATATAATTTAAAAAGGCATGCTTAACATGCCTTTAAAGTTACTTAAATCAGTTAGAATTGATATTTAGCACCGAGAGTTGCCGTAGTGCCTAGCCCTTTAATATTGTAGCCACCATAAGTATATGATTGCGCACGAGCAGGGTAGTAGTCGCTGTTAAATAAATTTTCGACCCCAAAATAGCTGCTCCATTGTGGAGTAATTTGATATTGACCACTCAAATTAACTATATCGTAACTACTTACAGGACCTTGATCGCCAACGTATTGGCCTTGTTCGTTTTTATCAAAGCGCTTTCTATCGCCAACGTATAAATAGCTAAATGTAAGAGCTATGTCGTCGCTGGCCTGCCACGCTAAATTGGCTGTCGCTTTTGGTGGGCTAATTTGTTTAGCACCTAAGTATTCATCGGCTTGGGTATCTTTACCTTCAACGTAGCTATATGTGGCAACTAATTTAAGTTGTGGGGTAATGGCATAATTTACTAAGCCTTCAAAGCCCCATATTTTTTGCGGCGCGCGTATTGGCTCATAAACGCCTGTTACATCGTTAAATTTATTGCTGGTTCCTAGCTCAGACGTGCTTTTATATGCTGCTAGTTCAAAGCGCAGGTCATCAAATTGTGAGGTGAAACCTACTTCGTAGTTATCTATAATTGATGCTTGTGTTTGAATAAGCGCTATATCGTTTACAGTAGCTGCGCGCAATAGTATGCCTATGTCTGATATATCAGAGCCCTGCGAGTAACTAAAAAATGGGCTAAAGGCAGGGCTTAAATTATATTTAATGCCAGCATTGTAAGTTGTTGCATCGTAATTTATGGTATCGCCGCGAACACTTAGTGGTACTGAACATTGCGTAGCGGTTCTGCATAGCTTTAATGTTTGATAGTCGGCTACCGTTAAATCTATGCTTTCTTTTCTTACACCGGCTTTTAAAATAATATCGTCGTTAATTACCCACTTTGTTTGTAAAAAACCAGCAACACTATCCATGTCCATTTCAGGAACCCATATACGGCCATCAACTAAAGGTTGTGAAGTTTTATCGTTTAGGGCATCAATACCATATATTAAGGTGGTTGTTAGATTATCAAAGTCAAATTGGCTATTAAATGTGGCTCTTGCGCCTAGTTTATCTGACTTTATAACAGATTGACCACCGCTATAACCATCATCAAGATTGGCTAAATTAGTTGAAAAGAAAAATACATTTTCTATATTTTGCTTGTACAGATCTAAGGTCATTTGGGTGTTATCGAATAAGGCGTAATCTAGGTATTTAAGAGTAATATTTACATTGCCTTCGGGGCCTTGCGGTTTACCTGGTTTTTGCAGCTCTTTGGGTACGTGAATCGCATAGGTTTTTTCACCTATGTTACCGTCGCCAGTAACATCCCCTAAATCAGTTTTTTGCTGTGAGCTATAAAAGTTATAACTAAACTCTAGTTGCTTATCATCATCAAAATCGTAGCTTAGTTTAGTAAAGTAGTTTTGTGTTTCTGAGTCTGACAAACCATATTGCAAGCCTAAAATATCACCCTCTGAATCACGTTGTACACCGTTTTGCTCGTAACTGGCGCTTATTAAATAGCTAAACTTATCTAAGCCACCATTTATAGCTGCCGATATTCTTGCACCGGCACTTTCATCAAGCTTAACAGCACTAAAGCGGCTAGAAATACTAATTTCGCCCTCAGGCTGGCCGTCACTTTTCGCTTTTTTTGTTATGTAGTTAATTATGCCGCCAGCAGCGCCATTACCATAAATCGAGGTTGCTCCTTTAATAACCTCTATGCGTGCAATGGCACTGGCATCTAGCGTTTTTATGCCTAATGAACCGTTACGCAGTGGAGTTGATTGTGGTACGCCGTCAATCATAACTAAAGGTGCGCGACCACGCAGTGTTTGGCCTGAGTTACTGGAGCTGCCGGTGCTAGGAGCCAATCCTGGTACCATTTGTGCGAGTAAGCTGCTTAGTTCTGGGTTTACTTTTAAGTGTTGTTGAATTTGCTGCTGATTTATAACAGTAATTGAAGCAGGAACTTCATCAATACTTTCAAATATACGACTACCCGACACAATAACGTGTTCTAACTGATCAGCAGAATATTTGTTTTTACTATTTTCATCGGCAATTGCGCAAGCACTAACAGCGACGCTAAGTAAGCAAAGTGAGGTTTTTAACATGGTAACTCAGATAAATAATTAATTTTGGTAATGATAACTATTAACAATAGCGGACACAGGTGTTAATGATAATGATAATGATAATTATTTTCGATTGCGTCTTTTTAACCAAAAGTAAACACCCGTTACAATAAAAAAGCTCAGTGATAGGGTTATTAGTAGCCATAAAAACTGTACAACTGGCCCAGCAAAATTACCAATATGAAAGGCATATTTAAAGTTCCATGCTTGCGTGGTGAAATTGGTGCTATTTGCATCGAACGAGTTGACTACTTTTGCAGTATAAGGATTGACCCATACCCAGCTATAGGCATGGCTTTCTCCTGGGTTTTGTATTCTTAAAGCAATCGCGTCATCCGCTTTTTTAGGTAGGTATACCCTATATGGCTCACCTTTAGGAAATATGGCTTGAGCATTATTAATTGCTAAATTGTATTGTAATTCGGTTTTTTTAAGTACAGGTATTTTGGGAGGCGCAGGTCTGTTTGTTACTTTATTTTGTGTTACCAATTCTAAAACAGACTGCGTTTGCGTTTTCCAATTAAACGCCATACCCGTAAAGGCAATCAGTATTAATGGCACAAAAAAGTAAACTCCCAACACAGTATGCAGCTGATACATCAGCACTCTTAGTTTTGCTTTAGGTTTTATAGCTAAACGTTTTATCCGGTTTTTAGGTTTTACCCATAAATAAAAGCCTATTAATACGTTTATTAACAGCAGTAATGCACATACCGACATCCAATTTTTAAATGGTTTATTACCGTCACTGCTCTCAAATAATAACCAGCGATGCAAAGCAAGCGTAAAACCATAAATTGTATCTGTACTTTGGTAAGTATAAATAACATTGCTGGTGTAGGGGTTTACGCTCGCGTAGTGATTATTAGCTAATCTAAACTGCCATGCCATAGTAGGGTTTTGTTCAGGCATTAAAAAAACAGTTTTTTGTTGGGTTTGAGTTTGCACACTATTTATTAAAGTGTCGAAATTTAGCGGTTTTTCTGCAGGCGTTACTAGCCATTTTTCGGGCTGGGTAAGGTGTTGTAGATCTTTTGCGTAAATTAACACCGCTCCGCTGAGGCTCACTATTAATAAAAACAACCCGCTGAGTAGGGCAAGTGTTAAATGAATTTTACGTAACCAAAGTTTCAAAAACGGCATCTCAATTGTGAGCTAAGAACCCTAATTGTAAATGATAATGAGAGCAGTTTTCAATTGAAAGTTTGTTTATAAAGCTATTTTTATTATAAATTATTGTGCTTTTCTATTATGCAGTTTTCAATATTAAAATTATGCTGTAAAAAGTGTTTAACGGCTGCTAAATCAAGTGAGTTATGAGCGTTAATCAGCAGTTCGCAATGGCTGGTTTTATCATCTAATTGCCATACTTTTATAGCTATTACCTGCTCTATATTAAAGTTTTTGGTGAGAGCGCATGTAACAGCTTGGGTATCAAAGTTATTAGGCGCAGCTTGCATTAAAATGCGACAGCTTTGTTTAAGCAGTAACACGCCATGGTAAATAACATAAATAGAAATTAAAATTGTCGCAATTAAATCAACTATATACCACTGGTATAAAATAATTAAAGTACCTGCAACAATAACCACAACAGACGCCATCGCATCAGATACATTATGAATAAAAGCTGCTCTTATATTCATACTGCTATTTGCGCCAGCTCGGTAAGTTAAAAGTGCAGTGATTAAATCTATTAGCAGGGCAAATGCAGCCACCCACACTATGATCCAACCATCAATTGGCTGCGGGTTTAAATAACTGCTCATAGCTTCAAAAATTAAATACACACCTATCAGTATTAATGTACTGCTATTGAACAAAGTAGCTAAAATTTCGGCGCGCTTGTAGCCAAAGTGATGTGTGTTATCGGCAGGTTTGTTACCAATTTTACGCGCAACAAGGGCAATAAATATAGCGGCTGCATCACTAAGGTTATGCAGTGCATCTGCCATGAGTGACAAACTGCCAGAAAATATTCCGCCAATAACTTGTGCAACAGTAAGCAGAACATTAATGGCAACAGCTAGCGCGAGTTGCTTGTTACTTTGGCTTTCGTCTACATGGCTGTGTGCATGGTCATGACCCATAATATCCCCAAGTAACTACTTATATTAAGATTGTTATATCACGAGCAGCTTAAAACAGCTACACGGGGCTTGATGAAACTTAGCTAACTCATTGTGTCTACTTAGGCGTATATCTAGTTAAAAGCCAGGTAGCAGTACTGTTTGTAAAACACATAAAAAATTCATGGGCTTATTAGCGCAAAACTTGCGTCTTAGGCTTTTTAATGCATTAATACATAGTATTAAAATGGGTAAAATTACTAGGTAATTCAGGTATGAATAAAGGTTTGAGCTTCACAAAGCTAGCAGGTAAAGGACAGTCTGTACAAAGTAAGCTAACTATAGCCTTTGTAGTTATTGCATTAATACCTTTGTGTTTGTTTTCTTGGCTGAGCTTTGCGAATAAATAATACATTAGAACAACACGCCCAAACTGAATTACAACAGGTAACAAATATTGCTCAGCAGTTTAGTCGCTTTTGGCTGGCTGATTATATTAAAGATTTTAAGTTACTTAAAAACCAGTTAACGACTAACTCTGTGCAACAACAAAGTGCAATAACTGAGTTTGTTAACGTATACGAATTTGTAAATAATGTAGAGCTAATAGATAGCGCAGCTTTGCTTGCTGCACCTACATCTTCTTTTATTAGCAAAATAGCTCCTCAATCGTTAATTAATATCCATACTAGCTTGAGTGAGCATGCAACGCCTTCATTTCAATCATTTTTAATTGAAAAACAACCACATTTTATTATTGCGCTTGGTATATATAATACGGAGCAACAATTAAGCCGTATTCTTTTAGCCGATATAAACCCCCAGTGGCTAATGAATAAATTAAATGTAATGTATGCTAAAAACAGCGAGCTTAGTTTTAGTTTATTGCCAAGTAATAGTTTGCCTTTATTAAACCAACAGCCATCAACAGAGCAAACATTATTAAATAAAACACAATTAATGCAAAAAACATTTACCTATAACAACGAAAATAATGATGTAATGTATGGCTTTGTTAGTCAGCTGAATTTTTTGGGTGATCAAAGCTGGCAGCTATTAGTGTCTAAGCCGAATGTTCAGGAGCTAACAAATACTTATTCTATTAAGTATTTTGCTTTGGCAACACTGCTTATGTTGTTGGCTGTTTTAGCGTGCTCTTGGTGGTTTGGTCGAGTATTATTTCATCCATTAAGGCGCTTAACAGCCCTTGTTGATAAAATTACCAAGGGGAAAAGCACCCAAGTACCTATTTTACCCGACAGCCAAGAGTTTAATTTGTTATCGAGTAAGCTGTGTAAATTGGCCGAAAATAAACAGCAACAACTAACAGAGTTTTATAAACAAGGGGCTGAACTACAGGTTGTGCTAAGGCACTTAGCAGAGCAAAAAAGTGCACTTGATGAGCACGCGATTGTGGCTGCAACAGATTTAAAAGGCACTATCACTTTTGTTAATAAAAAGTTTTGTGAAATAAGTGGTTATGACGAACACGAGTTAATAGGTAAAAATCACCGTATTCTTAATTCGGGCACTCACCCAAAACAGTTTTTTAAAGAAATGTACCAAACCCTAAAACAGGGAAAAGTATGGCATGGGAAAATATGTAATAAAGCCAAGCAAGGTAATTTATATTGGGTAGATACCACCATAGCGCCATTTTTAGATGAAAATGCTAAGCCACAGAGCTATATAGCCATTCGAACAGATTTAACCGCATTAAAGTTACAAGAAATAGAGCTAGAAGAGCATAAAGCACAACTACAGTTGGTAATAGACACTACCGCTGTGGGAATTTGGGATTGGTACATTGACACAGGTAAAGTCACTTTTAATCACCGTTGGGCTGAAATAATTGGCTATACCTTAGATGAGTTAGGCCCAGCAGTAATAGGCACTTGGTATAAGTATGCCCACCCAGACGATTTAATCGTTTCGGAGCAAAAATTAAACGCTCATTTTTCTGGTGAAACAAACTATTACGTCAATGAAGCACGTATGAAACATAAACAAGGTCATTGGGTATGGATACTAGACACTGCAAAAGTGGTTGAATGGAATGATGATGGCTCACCAAAGCGGATGATAGGTACCCATTTGGATATTACAGAACAAAAAGCAACAGAGCTAGAATTACAAAATAGTCGTGACCAATTTGCCTCGTTAGTAGGCAATATTCCAGGCATTATTTACCGCTGTAAGTACGATAAAGTGTGGACTATGCTTTATATGAGTAAGCAAACTAAAGAGCTTACGGGTTATGACGCTGAGGCAATATTAGAGAATAAGCAGTTAAGTTATTTAGAAATAATTTATTCGGACGATCGTGACGATATTGAAAAAACGATTATTAAGTGCATTGACGAGCACACGCCTTGGTCTGTTGAATACCGGATCATAACGCAAGGTAATGAAGTACGTTGGGTAAATGAAAAAGGCCAAGCCATTTATGACACTGACGGAAACGTATTATATTTAGATGGTTTTATACTCGATATAACAGAGCGTTATCAGGCGCAATTAAAAATAACACGTCAGCAAAGCCTGCTTGAATCTATGAGTAAACAGGGGCAAATAGGTGCGTGGGAAATAGACTTAAAAACGCAAACGCTTTATTGGTCAGACGAAGTACGCGCAATTCACGAAGTGCCACAGAGTTACTCTCCAGATATAGCCACCGCAATAAATCATTATAAAGAAGGCTATCACAGAGATAAAATTAATGCCCTTTTTGAAAGTGCAATAAGTAGTGGGAAAAGCTGGAATATTGAGCTTATTATTGTTACTTACACTGGCCAAGAACGTTGGGTTAAGTCAATCGGGCAAAGTGAGTTTGAAAACGGCCAGTGTATTCGTGTTTTTGGCTCTTTTCAAAGTATTGATGCACATAAGCGACTTGAACTTGAAAGCGAAAAAGCCAATCGTTACAACAAAAGCTTAGCCATGCTTACTGTTGCACCTGAAGTGCAAAGCAGTGATGTGGCAGAGGTGAAAAAATTAGCCGTTAAGTCTATGTGTGAAGTGCTTGATGTACAGCGCGCTTCTATTTGGATTTTTAACGAACAACGCGATTTAATGATTTGCCATAGTTTAAATATACAAGGGCAAGGTGTTGATTGCTGTAATGCACAGCTCAGTGCAGAGGATTACCCTGCCTACTACGAAGCTATTTATAAACAAAACTTAATAGCCATTGACGATGTTTATAGTCATCCCGCTACCGTTGATTTTATTGAGCACTATGCAAAACCTAATAATATAAAATCTATGCTAGATGCAGTTATTACAACCGGTGACGGAAATTTAGGTATTTTATGCGCAGAAACCGTTGGGGAGTTTCGCCAATGGACGCAAAGCGAAGAAACCTACTTACGCTCTTTAGCAACTTTAGTAGGCAGTACCTTAGTGTCACAACGCCGTAAACAAACCGCTGAGGAATTAAAAATAGCTTTGGTTTTGGCAAAAGAAGCCGGTGTAGCAAAAAGTCAGTTTTTAGCAACTATGAGCCATGAAATACGTACGCCAATGAATGGTGTTTTAGGCATGCTTGAGCTTATTCAGTTAGAGCAACTGCCCAAGCCAATTGAAACTAAAGTAGCAATTGCTAAAACCAGTGCGCATTCATTACTGGGTGTAATAAACGATATTTTAGATTTTTCAAAAGCAGAAGCAGGTAAAATTGAGCTAGAGAGTATTAACTTTAATGCCCGCGATTTAATTGGTGAAGTAACCGCAGCGCAAGCATTAACAGCTCAAAATAAAGGCATAGAAATAATTTTAGATTTGGTTGCCTTAGAGCCATCGCAGTTAAGTGGCGATCCAGGGCGAATACGCCAAGTATTAACTAATTTATTAAGTAATGCCGTTAAGTTTACAAACGAAGGCGAAGTGGTGGTTAGCGCATCTATTGAGCGTATTGAAGCCCAGCTAATACTGCAAGTTAGCGTAAAAGATTCTGGTATTGGTATTAGCAAAGAAAAACAACAACAGTTATTTGCGCCCTTTATGCAAGTAGATGCGTCTACTACTCGAGAATATGGAGGCACTGGCCTTGGTCTTGCTATTAGTAAGCAGTTATGTGAACTAATGGGAGGCGCTATTGCAATTAAAAGTAATGCTGGCCAAGGGAGTGAGTTTATCGTCACCATGGAGGTGCTAAAGGGCGATCAACAAGAGCGCTATATGCCAAAGGCTAATATTAATGGGTTAAGTATATTGGTGGTTGATGATAACGAAACAAATCGTTTGGTTATTTCAGAGCAGCTCAAGCACTGGGGGGCTAATGTTGAGCTGGCAAATAATGCCGAACATGCGCTGCTAATTTGTGAAAATAGAGTTAAAAACAATCAGGGCATGTATGACATAGCTGTATTAGATATGCAAATGCCCGGCATGGATGGCATAGAGTTATGTAAAGTATTAAAAGCGCATGCAGACTACAAACATATGCCATTAGTAATGATGACCAGTATTGCAGGCTTAGAGGGGGCTCAGCGCTATTTTGATGCAGGCTTTCAGGCTTATTTTCCAAAGCCGGTAACAACCGCCGATTTAATTTCTGCGCTTTCGGTTATTACTAATAGCGAGCAGCACGAAGCACTGCCATTGGTAACATCTGGGTATATTTCATCGTTGCGCAAAGCCAAAACCATTGAGCCTGCTAAGATATTATTAGTTGAAGATAATCCAATAAACCAGCAAGTATCTACTTTAATGCTTAAAAAGCTCAATTGCGAAACAGTCTTAGCCGAAAATGGTCAACGTGCTTTAGAGGAACTTGCAAAACATGAAGCAGGTTACTTTCAAGTTGTACTAATGGATTGCCAAATGCCGGTTATGGATGGTTATGATGCCACTATTGCAATACGTAAAGGTGAGGCTGGCGAGCAGCATAAAGCAATTAAAATTATAGCATTAACAGCCAATGCCATGGATTCAGACAAAGAGCGGT
Organism: Pseudoalteromonas sp. JB197; assembly: GCF_002332205.1. NCBI lineage: Bacteria > Pseudomonadati > Pseudomonadota > Gammaproteobacteria > Alteromonadales > Pseudoalteromonadaceae > Pseudoalteromonas > Pseudoalteromonas sp. JB197. The sequence goes on along the minus strand of NZ_NRGZ01000002.1, from coordinate 18,270 downwards.
GTATTGCAGCTGGCATGAATGATTATTTAAGCAAGCCAATTGAACTTGATATTTTAAAAGATAAATTAGAGCAATATTTTTAAGGTTAAAGCAGTATGACAAACACAATCGACATTCGTGATGCGCAAGCAAGTGATGCAAAAACCATTTTGCACTTTATTAATGAGCTCGCTATTTATGAAAAAGAGCCACAAGCAGTTAAAACTAATGAACAAGCCATTTTAGATACCCTTTTTAGTGAAGGCGCAACAGCGCATAGCATTATATGCTTTGATGGCGACGAGCCGATTGGCTTTGCTGTTTATTTTTATAATTACTCTACCTGGCTTGGTAAAAACGGCCTCTACCTAGAGGATTTATATGTAAGCCCTGATAGCCGCGGTAAAGGGGCAGGTAAAGCAATAATGAAGCACTTAGCAAATCAAGCGCTGAATAAAAATTGTGGGCGTTTTGAATGGGTGGTATTAGATTGGAATAAACCCGCAATAGACTTTTACGATAGTATGGGCGCTAAGCCGCAAAATGAATGGATTATTTATCGCTTAACAGGGCAAGAGTTAATCGACTTTGCCAAATAAGGCAGAGTGCCTTTTAACACGTTACATAATAAACAGTAACTTAACCATATAACTCCTGCCTTTGGTTAACTTATATGGTTAAGGTCCGAAATTGGCTAGTAAAGTGTGGCGTATACTTTAAGCTTCTTATTAGTAATTAGTGTGTGCGTTTATGAATGATAAACACTGGCAAAAAGCACGGCAGAGTCGCGATCCTCGTTTTGATGGGCTTTTTTATGTGGCGGTTAAAAGTACCGGTATATATTGTCGGCCAATATGCCCAGCCCCCACGGCTAATGAAATAAACGTTACCTATTATCAGTACGCACATAATGCGGCTAAAGCGGAGTTTAGACCCTGCATGCGGTGTAGGCCCGATAGTGCACCGGGGAGCTTTGCTTGGCAAGGAGTTAAAACCACGGCACTGCGAGCAAAACAGTTAATTGATCAAGGTGCTTATTATGATTGCGAAAAACTCGCGGCAAGGTTAGGGATAAGTAGCCGTTATTTAAGGCGTTTATTTACTCAGCACTTTGGTATTTCGATCACGCAATACCGTCTTTTCAATCAGTGTCATTTTGCTAAAAAACTGATCCAAGAAACCACTCTACCGCTAACGCACATTGCTTTTGCAGCGGGATTTAATAGCATTAGACGTTTTAACGACGCATTTTTACAGCAACTAAATATTACCCCTTCAAAATTACGCAGCAGCGATAAAGCACCTAGCTCTATTGTAAACTCAACTCTCAATTTAACTCTTCCCTTTAGGCCGCCATATAATTGGCCTGCTATGCAGCAGTTTTTAGCAAAACGCTTAATTGCGCCTATGGAGTGGATAACAGCGACAAGTTATGGGCGTACATTTTCAGACGAGCACTGCAAAGGCAGTTTTAATGCCGAGTTTATAGCTCAAAAAAATCACTTTAAAGTGGCAATAACGATTAATAATACGCATTGCTTACAGCAAGTTATTACCAATATTCGCCGAGTACTTGATTTAGACGCCGATATAAATTTAATCACAATGCATATACAAGATAATATTAATAATGCATTTACGGTAAGCGAAGGGTTGCGCCTACCAGGAATTTGGTCGAGTTTTGAAGCGGGCATTCGCGCGGTACTTGGGCAGCAAGTAAGTGTTACTGCTGCGCATAATTTAGTAACTAAACTCGTTAGTGAGTTGGGGGAGCAGTGCAACGGGGCTGTTTATTTTCCAACCCCACAGCAATTGGTAAACAGTGATTTTGCGTTTTTTAAAATGCCTCAAGCGCGTAAAAATGCATTGTATAATTTGGCGCAGTTTTGCACGTTAAACCCACAATGTGACGATTTAGATTTATGGCTAAATTTAAAGGGCATAGGCCCGTGGACGGTAAACTATGCAAAGTTACGTGGCCAAAGTCAGCCCGATATTTTACTCGATGGTGATTTAGGTGTTAAAAAAGCGCAAGCCGCTGTGGCCGTGTTTAACAGCGATAACTGCGCGCCATTTCGATCATATTTAACTTTTCAACTATGGCAGCAATTATAATGATAATTCAAACCTTACTACCGAGTCCTATCGACGATATTATTATTCAAGGCAGCGAAAACGGCGTGAGCTATGTGGGTTTTTATCCTCCTAAAAATTACCCCATTACAGCGCTTAGCGAAGTGACTAATGCCGCTATTTTATGCGCCGCAGCGCAGCTTAATGAGTATTTTGCTAAGCAGCGCACTACCTTTACAGTACCTTTAGATACCCAAGGAACCGTGTTTCAACAAAGTGTATGGCAGGCATTACTTAACGTTCCCTATGGGGAGCTTAAAACGTATGGCGATATTGCTAAGGTATTAAACAACCCCAAAGCGGTGCGCGCTGTTGGCGCTGCTAATGGCAAAAACCCAATAAGTATTATTGTACCGTGCCACCGTATTATTGGCGCAAACGCAAAATTAACAGGTTATGCGGGTGGACTTGCAAGAAAACAATGGTTATTGCAGCACGAAACCGGATGATCAGTTCTTAATGCATAAAATGCATAAACCAAATTGGTATTAACGCTCGTTTGAGGTAGCATAAGCGCACTTTTTATCTGAAGGCACAGCAATGGCGCAATTATACTTTTATTATTCTGCAATGAATGCGGGTAAATCAACCACTTTATTACAATCTGCATTTAATTACCAAGAGCGTGGTATGGAGCCGGTGATCCTCACAGCTGCAATTGATGATAGAGCGGGAGTAGGCAAGGTATCTTCGCGAATTGGGCTGCAAGCCGATGCGCATATTTTTGATGAAAACAAAGATGTGTTTGCGCTTATACAGTCATTAAATCAAGATAAAAAACGCCATTGTGTACTAGTTGACGAATGCCAGTTTTTATCTAAAGAGCAAGTGATGCAGTTAACTGATGTGGTTGATGAACTGGGTATTCCGGTACTATGTTATGGCCTACGTAACGACTTTAGAGGTGAGCTATTTACCGGGTCGCAGTATTTACTTGCTTGGGCTGATAAGCTAGTAGAGCTTAAAACTGTGTGTCATTGTGGCCGCAAAGCCAACCACGTATTGCGTACCGATGAAAATGGCGATGCAATAGCCGATGGTAACCAAGTAGAAATAGGCGGCAACAACCGGTATGAATCGGTGTGCCGCAAACATTATAAAGCCGCGTTAAATATGGGCCGCTAATGCCTTTATAAAGGTGTCTATATCTGCTTTAGTTATGTCTAAGTGAGTTACTAACCTAAGTTGCTTACTTGGACTAAACAGTATTCCTTGCGCTTTTAAATTAGCTGCTAGCTGCTGTATATTTATATTAGGCTCGCAGCTGGCATAAACCATGTTGGTGGTGTTTTTCATGTTAACGTTAAAGCCATTAAGTGTACTTAATTGCTGCGCTAGGTAGCGCGCATTAGCATGATCATCGCTTAAGCGTTTTACATTATGCTCAAGTGCGTATTGCCCTGCTGCTGCTAACATTCCTGCTTGGCGCATACCGCCGCCAAGTACTTTTCGCCAGCGTCTTGCTTTGCTAATCAGCGCTTTTGAACCGAGCAATAACGAGCCAACCGGCGCACCTAACCCTTTAGATAAACAAATCGAAACAGAATCAAAGTGCTGAGTAATAGCAGTTATATCCACATTAAGATCGGCTGCTGCATTAAACGCGCGAGCACCATCTAGGTGTAGCGATAAGCTGTGTTGGTTTACAAACTTGCGCGCTGCAGCAAGATAGTCAAGTGCAAGTACTTTACCGCCTATGGTGTTTTCAAGGCTTAATAAGCGAGTGTTGGCAAAATGATTATCATCAGGCTTTATTGCCGCCGCTATTTTATTAAAGCAAAGTGTACCGTCTGCTTCGTTTTCAATTGGCTGGGGTTGTATTGAGCCTAAAACGGCTGCGCCGCCGCCTTCAAATTTATAGTTATGGGCGCTTTGACCGCAAATGTATTCGTCTCCGCGCTCACAATGTGCCATTAACGCCAATAAGTTAGCTTGAGTACCTGAGCTACAAAAAAGTGCCTCCGCAAATTCAAAGCGCTCACATGCATATGCTTCTAGTTGGTTAACACTTTCATCATCGCCATATACGTCATCGCCTACAGGGGCGTTATACATTATATCGCGCATAGCTTTAGAGGGTTTAGTTACCGTATCTGAGCGAAAATCTATCATAGGGTTAATCCTTACTATATTATTATTCGAGTTCTTCGCAAATTTGCTCACGCGTGGCTTTATCAAAATAACTCCAAGCAATAAAACGACTAACTTTTTGCCCTTGTGCCATATCAACTATTTTATATTGGGCTATAGGGTGTTGTTTTAATTCTTGCTCTAAAGCCGCAATATTATCTTTTTTCGACACCAAAGAGGTAAACCACATTACTTGCTCTGCAACGGCTGCACTTTCTTTAATCATATTAGAGATAAATTGCACTTCACCGCCTTCGCACCATAGCTCGTTATTTTGACCACCAAAGTTAAGTGTGCTGCTAGGTGCTTTGCCAAGGTTTTTCCATTTACGTTCACTACCTTTAACAGCGTCTTCGCTGCTGGCATGAAACGGCGGGTTACACAGCGTTAAGTGGTACAGATCTTTACTGTTTATAACTCCTTTGAATATATTTGCGGCATTTTTTTGCTGTTTTAAGGTTATTTTTAAATTATTAAATTGCGCAATTTGTTTTGCTACTTTAATGGCTGCAGGGTCAATATCGGTGCCAGTAAAATGCCAGTTATATTCATGCCCACCTGTGAGCGGGTAAACTAAATTAGCGCCGGTGCCAATATCTAATACTTTAACTTGACGGCCAGTGGGAATTTGCGTTTGGTTATCGTCAGCTAATAAGTCGGCCAAATAATGAATATAGTCTACTCGTCCCGGAATAGGTGGGCATAAGTTATGCTGTGGAATATCCCAAAAATCTACATTGTAATGGGCTTTTAAAAGGGCTTGATTAAGGGTTTTTACCGCTTTGTTATCGCTAAAATCAATACTTTTTGTACCTGCAGGTGTTGTAATAATAAAAGCAGAAAGTGCAGGATGCTGCTCAGTTAATAGGTCAAGATCGTAGCCATTTAAATGTTGATTACGAGGGTGTAGTTTTGCGCGTGAGGTGCTTGCTTTCATGATGATTATTTTTACAACAGGAATAAAAGTTAATTGTAACAAATACCGAGATAAAAACGTGATAATTTTCCCTATGGCTACGAGGTTGTTACTGGTAGGATGAGCTGTTAGCAATTAAAAAGGACTCACTGTGGCAATCACTCAGCAATCAGTATTTATAACATTAGCCGATCAGCAAACACTGCATTTACGTCGTATTAGTAGCGATAAGCCAAATGGCGCAGTGGCGTTTTTTATGCATGGCGCGGTAGAAAACGGTAAAATATTTTATACCCATAGCAACAAAGGCTTAGCGCCTTTTTTAGCCGAGCAAGGGTTTGTGTGTTATGTGGCTGATTTACGTGGTCGTGGTGAAAGTAAACCGGTTATAGACAAGCATGCTCGTTATGGTCAAACCGAAGCTATTTTAGAAGATATTCCTGCATTTATAGATAAAATAGAGCAGTTAGAGGGGAAAAAACCAGATTATTGGCTGGCTCACTCTTGGGGTGGAGTGTTAATGAATAGCGCATTTGCACGATTCCCAAATTATATTAACGACGTAAAAGCCTGTGCTTACTTTGGCACTAAGCGCTCGTTATTTAATAATCACCCTAAAAAGTTACTTCAAGCTAATTTCATTTGGTATTTTATGGCGCCGTTAATGGCTAAAAAGCATGGGTACTTACCGGCTAAACGCTTAAAGTGGGGCAGTGACGATGAAACACAAAAGTCGCATTGGCAAAGTATGCAGTGGGCTAAAAAAACACCTTGGATAGACAGTGACGATAACTTTGATTACGCTAAAGCCGTTGCACAATTAACCTTGCCGCCAACGCTGCATATTGCAGGCGCAAAAGATAAAGCCCTCGCACAACCAATAGATATTCAAAAGTTTATGGAAGAGTCGGGTCCTGGGGTACAAAAAATGCAAATTTATGGACGTCGTTATGGCCATAAAATAGATTACGACCATATTAATATGTTAACCCATCCGCATGCGCGTAATGAGCAGTTTAAAGATGTACTTAATTGGTTTGCGACTGCGCCAAAAGCTTAAGTAATGGCGTTTTGTAGCGTTGCCACTTATCAACATTGTGCAGATTAACCGGTTCACGTATAGCGTGTTTGCTGAGTGTGGTAACCGCGATTTTTTGTTTATAAAATGCCAAGCAATTTTCTTCAAACGAGCAACCTATAAACCTAAGTAGTGCAGTGAGTTGGCCTTTGGGGTCCGTTACTAATTGCTCATAACTTAGGTTATATATTTGCAGTGCCGGAAATGTTTGCCAATGCGCCATTAATTTTTCGTACAAGCTATGATATTGCTTAAACTCGGTTAACGAGCAAAAGTAAGGCTCGTTTTCGGCAAAATAATTACTAAATACCGAAAATGCAGTGGCATTAAAATCGCGTGTTAAATTAATAAATTTTGCATATGGAAATAGCATATAAATAAGCCCAATAGCCTGATAGTTACTCGGCAGTTTATTAATAACAAAGGGGCGAGAGGGGCTTGCTGTTTTTAATTTTGTTATATAAAGGTCGCGGGCTTTATTAATTAACTCATGTGTTAAATGATTTAAACACAGTGGGTAACCAAAACCGGTTTTTTGTTCTAAAAACACCATCACATCACTACTTATACTCATACTTTCACCCATGCTTGAACATTGGCTATGGTTTACCAGCATCTGTTCAAGTAGAGTTGAGCCGCTGCGTGGCATGCCAATGATGAATAGAGGAGTAATGCCACCTTTCACACTTTTATTTGCTGAACTTAAAAGAGCAGCTGTATTGTACTTTATTATGTCGTCGTAAAAAGTAGTAAGATCTTGGGTATCAAATTCGCTTAGTTTTCGTTGTAATTTGTTAGCTAACACAAAGTAGTTAAATGCCTGCTCTGTATCCTCTAGTTTGTCGTAACTTTTTGCCAAAGCGTAATAGCACACCATTTTAAGGCGTAAATTATTAGTTTGCGTTAGCAAGTGATGCAAGTTACTGAGGTAGTTATGTTCTTTGTCAAAACGCCCCAATTGTACCAATTCTAATAAAATATACGCTGTAACGGGGTAAACGCCTAAGCTCAGTGCATGCGAAAAAGTAGTATGGGCTTTATCTAGCTCACCAGACGTTAAATAGTGCTGGGCTAAATAGTAATGTGGGTCGGGGTTATTACTGGCTAAGTTTTTTGCGTACTCAAGCACTTTTAGCGCATCATTTGGTGAATTTACATTATTAAATGCATCAGCCAGTGCGTGTAGAGGTTCAAGCATATAAGGCAGGCGTTCACAGGCTTTTTGTAATAAATATACAGCATCATCATTACGCTCTAAGCGCAGTGCAATTCGGCCTAAACCAAACAGGGCTTCGCCGTTATCAGCATCGGCTTTAAGTATTGTTTTGTAGTAAAACTCAGCATCTTTAAGTTTGTTTTCTGCCAGTAACTGATTCGCTTTTTTAAGTAGCATTGTAACTTTAACATTCCTGTTGATTCTGTCTTGACTATCTATACAGCGAAAAAGGCGAAATGTCTTTCACATTTCGCCTTTACCTTATGACCAATAAGGATTAAAAAGTATAAGTTGCTTTAACGTAACCTAAATTCGGATAATAAGTGCAATTTCTCAGATTAGATGGCCAGCTGTTATAATTCGGCCATTTTCTCGCCAAAGGAAATTGCTTTAATGAAATATAAACAGCTGACACAAGAAGAAAGATACCAGATTTACGCGTTAATAAAAGCAGGAAATAACCAAAAGCAGATAGCTGAAGAACTAACTCGTTCACCGTCATCTATTTCTAGAGAGCTAAAACGCAATAAAGGACTTAAAGGCTATCGGCCTAACCAAGCCAATAACTTTGCTGAACAAAGACGTAAGTCATCTTTCAAAGCAAGTAAGTTAACAGAGGACGTCACTCACTGGATTAATAAATTGTTGCATGACGGACTTTCCCCTGAGCAAGTGGCAGGCCGCTTAGCTTTAGAGAAACAGGTCGTTTTACATCATGAAACAATTTATCAATATATTTACAGAGACAAGGCTCGTGGTGGCAAGCTACATAAGACACTCACTCGTGCATGTAAAAAGTATAAAAAACGCTATGGAAGCTATGATAAACGTGGACAGATAGTTAATCGAGTCAGCATTGATGAACGCCCAAGTATTGTGGATTCAAAGTCTAGGATTGGTGATTGGGAGGGCGATACAGTGATAGGTAAAGGGCGTAAAAATGCGCTTGTCACAATGGTTGAACGTAAAACGTTATATACAGTCGTTCACAGAATTGAAAGCAAGCATGCGAAAATAACAGCCGATGCGCTGATCAAGTGTATGACACCATATAAAGATAGGGTTATTACCGTGACGTTAGATAATGGAAAAGAGTTTGCTCACCATGAGCATGTTGCACAAGCATTAGAAGCTGATGTGTATTTCGCTCATCCCTATTCATCATGGGAGCGGGGCATAAATGAGAATACCAACGGCTTACTTAGACGCTTCTTCCCCAAGGGAACTGACTTTATGGCGCTAAGTGAAGCAGAGATACAGGCGGCAGTTGATAAGCTCAACCATCGGCCAAGAAAAACAAGAGGGTATAAAACCCCTCATGAATTATTTACGGGGCAATCAGAAATACTGGTGGCTGCATAATGATTGCACTTAATACTTGAATTCGAGTAATAATAACCACCGTTAATACCAAATGGTGATGTTTCGTAGTATTGACCACCCCAATTATTATTAGGGATAAAGTCGCTAGCGCCACTAAAATCAAGTTTTTCAGCTTCTTGGTCAAGTAAGTTTTGTGCACCTACAGAAAAGCTCATTGATTCGTTTAAAAAAGAAGTAATTTCAGCATCTAAGGTAACCGCAGCATCTGCCATTTTAGCTGTTTCGTCATAATCTACATGCACACCTTGGTATTCACCAAAGTAGTTTACGCGGGTAAACGCAGAGAAGCTTTCCCATTGTTGTGCCCAGCTTAGAGTTGCACGATGATTAGGTAAGTCATTCTCAAGACGGCTTACTTTAAACGGCCCTGTAATAATGGTTGAGCGGGTAACTTCGGTTTCATTCCAGTTGTACGCTAAGCTAAATGTTGAGCTGCCATTAAGTAACTCAGTTGAGTAGTTAGCCACTAAATCAACACCTTGTGTAGTGGTGTCAAAGTCATTAGTAAAAAAGCTTACCTGTGCTAGGTTTTGTACGTTAGGAATGCCCGAGGCAGTAAGTTTGTCTTTGTCTGCTTGGCTAAGTTCAATTTTATCAGATTGACTAATGCGCTCATCAACTTTAATATTGTAATAATCTACCGTTAAAAATAAATCGCCTAGCGTGTACACAGCGCCAAAAGTATAGCTTTGTGATTCTTCAGGCTCTAATTCTTGCCCGCCAAGTTGTATCGCAATTGGGTTAGTAGGTGGTAATAATGCTGAATCTACTAATACACCGCTGCTAAGGTTTGTTTGTACGTTACTCACATTAGCTTGGCCAACCGTTGGCGCTCTAAAACCTGTGCTGATTGAACCACGAATATTTAAATCTTCAGTTAAGTGATACTGAGCCATTAATTTGTAGTTAGTTGTCGTGCCAAAGGTATCGTAATCTTCAAAACGAACGGCTAGACCCATTAAAAACTCTTCAGTAAAGGGCGCTTCTATATCAACATAAGCGGCGTAGTTACGACGGCTATATTCACCGGCATCAGAGGGTTTAAACCCCGGGAAGCCATTTGAACCAATACCAAAGCCTTGATCGGTAAGTGGCCCTGCAATAAACGAGGCTTCATCGCCAGAGATCACAGTAAAGGTTTCTTCATGCCATTCTAGGCCTGATGCTATGTTTACATCGTATGCTAGGCCAAAATCAAAACCTTTGGATAGATCAAAGTTAAAGTTTTTCTCTAATTGTTCGTATTTACCTGGGCTAAAGTCACGTGGGCTTTCTGGGCCTAAAGACGCATTGATCGTGTCGTAAATAAAGTAGCGAGATTCATTATAACCAACCGTGCCGCTTAAGTCGTAATATACATCCTTTAAAAAGCCATCAGTAAACTGACCTTTAGTACCAATAGTGAGTGACGCATCGGTAATATTACCGCCAAAGTTTGGTGTAAAACCACCCGGCAGCATTTCATTAAATGCAAAACAATCTGGGTTATTTGCCACCCCATTAATATAATCTGGATTATCAAGCACGTTATCATCAATGGCAATAGTTGGGCAGTTGCCACTCATATCACCGGTTAAATCGCCAACGAGTAAAGTATCGCCGCCATCGTTTGAATAAGCACCCGGGCGAGTGTGAGGGTTACGGTAATAAAAACCACCTCTTACATCGCGCTCAGAGTAGTTACCAAACATGTAAAACTCTGAGTTATTGGTTAGCTCTAAACCTACATTACCAAAAATTGAAATGTCGTCGTTAACCTCAGGTGCGCCCCATACTTGAGTAATAGGTGCTATGTCGGGCACGCCGGCATCATTAAGTGCTTTAGCATCAAAGCGTTGTACTGAGCGGCTGGTTGCATCTGCGGTTTTATATTGAAAGCTTAAATTTGCAAAGCCATTGTCGGTAAATGGAAGACCAATATTGCCCGAAACTTGAGTGGTGTCGCCATCACCTTCGTAATACTCGCCCTTACGCACTTCAAGAGAGCCACCTTCAGAGGCATCTTTTAATACAAAGTTTATTAACTTTGGTTGTTGTTTGCGCGTCGGCTGCAATAGCAGAGCCAGATATAAATAATCCGGCTGTAGTGGTGGCTAAGGCAAATTTAACTGCCTAGTTTAGCACATTGCTTTTTAATTTCATTCTAAATATCCCCAGTTAGAATAGTTTTGTTAATCATGTTTGTGTAACACGAGTTATTTTTGTAGCGGACTAGTCACATTTCATGGGGAGTAAGGTAATACTTGCTGACTCCTTAAAGCTTAGTGAACTACCCACCGACGCCACTCCGTGTCGATCAATGGGCTTCTACAGTCTAGCTTATGAATGCTAGGCTGCTTCTTTTTTTCTCAGATCCAACAGCAAACTTCGATAGCTCGAAGACTTTCATTTTATTAGCTGCTTTCCGCTGAGAAGTGGGATTAACCCTTGCGACGATTCCAGCCGCTATTAAGTCTAACTCACCTGTGTTCGCTATGCTTTTAGCCGCTGAAAGGTCCCGATTTTGATGCACTCCGCAAGCCACACAAATGAAATGTCTATCGTTCAATGTTAAAACATGGTGCTGGCCGCATTCTGCGCAAATCCCAGTCGATTTTTCAAATCGACCAATTTCATGATAGAGCTTGCCTTCAAGCTCAGCCTTGTATTTTGAAAGCTGAGTTATCAGAGCCATCACATTGTCAGCTACCATACTGCCATTGAATTTTTGCATCGCTTTTACGTTTAAATCTTCAAACACTAAAATGTCATTTTCATTGGTTATCTGTCGTGAGATTTGGTGTGCAAAGTCGAGCCTTTGCCTTGAGATCTTACCGTGTAATTTATTGATGCGTTGTCTTGTTTTGTGCCAGCGATTTGAGCCTTTATTTCGGCGGGCAAGCTGACGTTGCAATTGATTTAATTTGGCTTTTGATTGCTTTAAAAACTTTGGATTGTCGGCCACGTAGCCGTTCGAGCCAACTACCGTTTGCTTTGAGTTAATGTCAAAACCTGTGATTGTTTTTAAAACTTGTTTAGCTGTTTTGCACTCCACTTCTTGAGTAATACTGCATTCCCATTTACCGTGGCGAAACTGAACAGTTACCGTTTTGATTTTGCTAGCCAGTTCGCGATGTAAAATGATAGGCACTTTACCAACTTTTGGAATACTGATAGTGCCATCTTCAATACGGATGCAATTAGAATTGTTTACCGCTCGAAATGAATCGTTGTGAAGTTTTTTCTTTTTGTATGAGATTTTATGCTTTGGAAAGCGCTGCAAACGGCCTTTCGAGATTGCGTTCTTTAACGCTGTTTCTAAGTCGCGAGCAACTTGCTGAGCTGCTGCCGAGTCAAAAGACTTAATCCACGTAAACTCTTCAAAAGGCTTTATTTCCTTAAGAAGCGAGGCCATATCATTGTAGAACAAGAATGTTTTATCGAACTCATATCGACGCATATTTTCAGACAGTAATAAGTTCCAAATACCACGCGCAGTCGCGCCAAACTCTATGAGTTTAGCTTCTTGTTCTGGTGTAGGATTCAGTCTGTAATTGTATCTAAGCGTCTTTTTCATACACTGTATAGACTACTGTGTATGAAAGGGTTGTCAAGATAGAATATGAAACTAAATCACACTGCAAATATCTAATAGCGTTACATTTAATCTTAGTTGTGAAATATAGAAGGCAATTGCTACAAGGTAACTTAGGTGAATTTGTAAAACAAAAATTTCTGAAATTGCAGAGCGCTCAGAATTTAATATTGAAGAGATCGAGGTAGACAAAGATCATATACACATATTGCTTACGATTTCCCCGACCATTTGTGTTGCGAGTTATGTTCGTAGAATTAAACAATCAACGACACAAAGCCTATGGTCGAGATTTAAGTGGTTGAAAAAGCAATTCTGGATTGAGAAAATCTTTTGGTCTGACGGGTATTTTGTTTGCTCAGTTGGAAATGCTTCTGCTGATACAATTCGAAAATACATTCAAAATCAGGGCTAGTTATTCCGATTCATCCCATCGACGCCGCTTCGCGTCGATCAATGGGTTTTCTCGGAAGGATTCGATAAATTAAGCCCACTTCCTGTGAGTCCAGCTTATAGACTATAGAGAAAAAACAAGTAGAGAAATTAATAATTAACTATTATTTAACAATGAGGGTGTTTTGTATGAAATTGCAATAATACAGTGTGTGCTGCTTGTAATGCGCAGTTTGATTAAGGAAACGGTTAAATTAAGGGGAGTTTGAATGAGGGTTTAAGTGTTTTTGTTACTTTATTGTTATTGCGTGTTGCTCATTTTCACGCTTCCAAATAGCGAGCTGCTTTTTATATTCATCCCATACGCATGGGCAACAACTTCCACCACCACAGCACTCGTCCGGCTTAGGTTTTTCTGGTTTTGCGACTGCAGGTAGTATATTTAATTGCATATTAAGATTTTTTAAATACTAAAAAGGCTGTAAATAATAAAGTATTGACCTTGGCATGTAAATTATTCTTTGTGAACTTGAATCCCTGTGTGAGAATACGCCAATGCGATTATATAAAGTCATACACCGCGCACCATGGCGGGTTGTTAAAATTAGTTCCAAGCGCCAGCAATTGCGTTTTCGTCGTGCTATGGTTGCGCTTAAAATTGCGCTTGCGCAAGAAAGACAAGAAACAAAAGAAATGCTTTCAATTTATAAACGCTACACACAAGGGCAAACAAATAAAGCCGAATTAAAGCGTGCAAACGAGCAATTTGTAGATATTTTAAAGGGTTTGGGTTTAGGGGTATTTGCCATATTACCGTTTGCGCCTTTAACTATTCCCTTAGTGGTTAAACTGGGCCGCTTAGTTGGCGTTGATGTTTTGCCTAGCTCCTTCAATATGAATCGTTCAGTTAAAGAGCTTGATCGTGAAATAGCTCAAGAAAATCAAAAACAAGACCCACAAAACTCATTAAAAAAGTAATCTATAATTGGCAAAATTAGCGATACCTTTTGCGTCTCCTTATTGTTATGCTTAGTGACCATTTATATTTTGTGAGTCATTTAATGAGTGCATTACTTCGTCATACTTCTTCTGGAATTCCTTTATCTTTTATCCTTAAAAACGAATTAACCGATTGGCTTACGCAGCAACCTACATTTGTACAAAACTGGTTAGCAAATAGTGGTTTTGAAAAGCATGGGCTAGCATTAGTACCAAACCCTGAAACGGGTGAGCTTAACCATGTTTATTGCATAATACGCAGCAGTGATGACTTTTGGGCTGCAGGCGACTTAGCCACCAAGTTACCGGTAGGTTGTTATCAAATTCAAGGTGAAAAACACCTAATAGAGCAGCTTGCTTTAGGTTTTGTATTGGGTGGTTATGAATTTAGTGAGTACAAAGAAAAAGTTACCGCAAAAGCGCAGTTAGGTATTGCTGACAAAACACTTTACGAGCAAATAAAACAACAAGCCGACGCAATTGGTTTAGCCCGCGATTTAGTTAATACCCCGGCTGCCGATATGATGCCGCAACATTTAGCACAAGTCATGAGTGATTTAGCCGACACCTTTGATGGAGGCTTTACTCAGTGGATTGGAGATGAGCTGTTAGAGCAAAACTACCCAACAATTCATATGGTTGGTCGTGCGAGTGAAAATAAGCCGCGTTTACTCGACTTAAAATGGGGCGCAAAAGACGCACCATTAATTACTTTGGTTGGTAAAGGTGTATGTTTTGACTCAGGCGGGCTTGACTTAAAACCGAGTGCCGGTATGCGTAACATGAAAAAAGACATGGGCGGCGCAGCGCATGTTATTGCGCTTGCTCAGCTTATAATGGCTGCTAATTTACCAATTAGATTACGCGTGTTAGTACCTGCGGTTGAAAACGCGGTTTCGCGTAACGCATTTCGCCCTGGCGATGTAGTAAAAACCCGTAAAGGCATTATGGTTGAAATTGACAATACCGATGCCGAAGGACGTTTAGTATTATGTGACGCGCTTAGCGAAGCCCAAAACGACGAGCCTGAGCTTATCATTGACTTTGCTACCTTAACAGGTGCGTGTCGAGTTGCTTTGGGCACTGAACTACCAGGGTTTTTCTGTACTGAGCGTACTATTGCTAATAGTATTATGGACGCAGGGTTGAGTGTAAGCGATCCGGTATGGCAACTGCCGTTATTTGATCAATATAAGTCATTTTTAAACAGTGATGTTGCCGATATGGCAAACTGTGCAAGCACCCCATTTGGCGGTGCAATTACCGCTGCACTGTATTTAAAAGAATTTATTGAGCCAACTACGCCTTGGGTACATTTTGATGTAATGGCATGGAACTTACGTGCTCTACCAGGTCGCCCAGTAGGCGGAGAAGCGTTAGGTATTCGTGCTGTATTTAATTACCTGCAAAACCGTTTTAACTAATAATCGAGTATTTAGTATGAGGTGTTAAACCTCATACAACTCAAGCGGTAAATTATCTGGATCGGCAAAAAAAGTAAACTTTTTGCCGGTTATTTCATCTTCTCTTATGTCCTCTACACTAACCCCTTGCGACTCTAAATACACTTTAGCCACGTGCACATCACTTACTTTAAATGCCAAATGCCTTAACCCTTGTGCTTCAGGGTAACTTGGGCGCTCTGGTGCGCCAGCAAACGAAAATAACTCAATTTGACTGCCATCAGGTAAAGCTAAATCTAACTTATAAGAATTTCGTGCTTCCCTAAAGTGCTCATTAATAATTTTAAGCTTTAATATTTTGTTATAAAAATGCTTAGCGCGAGGGTAGTCGCTGCAAATAATAGCGGCATGATGAATGCCAAGTAGTTTCATAACGCGCTCTCTAAATTGTGTAATTAAATACAAACACTAAAAACAAAAAACGCACAATTAAGTGCGTTTCAATAAGTAGCTGCCTATTTAGGTTGGCTCTGCTTCTTTACATGCTTTTACCGCTGGAGCAACTAACTCTAAGCCGGTTTTATCGCAAGGAGGAAGTTGTGCATCACTTACACTAATAGGTGTTACACGCTCGCCCCATTTAATATAACTAGCAGCCCACGTAAGGCCAGCGCCAAAGGCTGCCGACATAATATTTGAGTGTGGTTTAATTAAACCTTGCTCCACCGCCTCGCAAAGTGCAATGGCAATTGTCGCTGCCGATGTATTACCGTACTGGCCAATATTAACCATTACTTTTTCATCGGGCACTTTTAAACGGTGCTGAATGGCCTGAATAATACGTAAGTTAGCTTGATGCGGCACTAATACGTTTATATCGTCTAGGCTTAAATTTGCTTGGGCTAGTACGTCGTCGCATGCTTCACTCATGCCTTTTACAGCGCGCTTAAATATTTCACGGCCTTCGAATAGTAAATTAGATGGGCCAATCGGCTCATATTTATTTAAGTCACTACCAAAGTTTTCGATATGTAAAATATCACGATCTGTACTGTCACAACCGGTTTTAGTCGCAAGTAAACCTGCAGGTGTATCGGCAGCTTCGAGTACTACGGCACCCGCGCCATCGCCAAATAATACCGCACTGTCACGGCGCGACCAGTTTACATACCAAGTCATGCGCTCTGCAGCAATAACCACAGCCTTTTTAATCATACCGGCTTGTATTTGCGCTGTTGCTGCTTGTAGAGCATATAAAAACCCTGAACAAGCTGCGTTAGTGTCCATAGCGGCAGCGCCCACAGCGCCAATATTCTTTTGCACTAACGACGCAGTATTTGCCACCATAGTTGATGGCGTACAGGTGGCTAAAATAACTAAATCAATATCTTTAGCGTCAATACCGGCACAAGCAATCGCATGCTTAGCCGCAACAGTAGCAAGCTCTGCAGTACTTACATGGCTAACTCTGCGAGATTTAATACCTGTTCGTGATGTTATCCACTCGTCTGTGGTATCCACTATTTTGCTAATTTCGTCGTTACTAATGCTTGCTGGTGGAATGCATTTACCCCAACCAGTGATGTGTGCGTAAGGCATAGTGTGTTCTCTTAAAAAGTGGTCTGACATGTATTACTAATGAATAAGTTATACCAAAAAATGGCTTTTAACACTAGTAAATACCCAAGGAGATAAAAAATGATAGCTTATTAAAAGGGTTTTTGTAGCGTAAATGTAGCAATTTATAGTTAATTGGGTTAAAGGTAGAGCTTAAAAGGAGCAAGTATGAAAACTACACTAATAACTACATTTACTGCAATCACTTTAGCGTTAACAACAAATATGGCATTAGCACAACAATATAAAATTATTTATGCGGGCAGTGTGATGCTAGGTACAGAGCAAACGGTTAAAACTGAGCAAACACTGGTAATAGCCGATGATAAAATTTCAGCAATTAAAAGCGGCTATGTAAGTAAAGATGCACTGAGTTTGCCCGGCGCGCAAGTAATAGACCTTAAAAATCACTTTGTAATGCCTGGGCTAATAGACATGCACGTGCATGTTACTTTTGAGCGCGATGCCAATGTTAGCAGGCATCGCTGGACTACCGAATACGAAGCAGATAACGCGCTGCGTTCAATTAAATATTTACAGCGTACTTTAAATGCAGGCTTTACCTCAGTGCGAGACTTAGGCAGTAACTATCAGGTTATTTTTCCGCTAAAGCGCGCCATTGAGCGTAATGATATTAATGGTCCGCGCATTTTTGCCGCAGGCAATACAGTATCGCCCACTGGTGGGCACGCCGATTTACATGGCTATCGTAAAGATATAAGTGACGGTGTTGGTGCATCATTAGGTATTTGTAACGGCGCAGACGATTGCCGCAGAGCCACGCGCGAAGTGATTAAAAGTGGTGCCGATGTTATAAAAATTACCGCCACCGGTGGCGTATTAAGTAATACCGCCGCAGGCGTTAATCAACAATTAAGCGACGCAGAGCTTAGTGCAATTGTAGATACCGCGCATCATTTAGGGCGTAAAGTAGCCGCTCATGCACATGGCACGCAAGGCATAAAAGCCGCGCTTAAAGCGGGTGTAAACTCAATAGAGCATGGCTCGTATTTAGATAAAGAGGCTATAGCACTGTTTAAAAAAACCGGAGCTTACTTAGTACCTACTTTGCTGGCTGGTGCCACAGTGAGCGAAGAAGCAATTAGTAATCCAAACATGCCAATAGCTATTGCAGATAAAGTGCGCGAAGTAACACCTAAAATGCAGGCATCGTTTAAATTAGCGCTAAAAAATGAGGTAAATATTGCCTTTGGCACTGACTCAGGCGTATCGCGCCATGGCCTTAATGCTAACGAGTTTAGCTTACTGGTAAGTAATGGTATGAGTGAAGCACAGGCAATTAAATCGGCAACCGTGAGTGCAGCTAAACTGCTTGGCCAAGATACCCAATTAGGCGATTTGAGTGTGGGTAAACAAGCCGATATTATTAGGGGCTGTTGATCTTTGTAGTACATATATCAATCAGCCCACATTGGTAGCCACATCATA